>NZ_JBXAJS010000005.1:0-562205 GCF_058797535.1 Pseudomonas sp. GW823-FHT02E01
GCGTCCCCTAGGGGACTCGAACCCCTGTTACCGCCGTGAAAGGGCGGTGTCCTAGGCCACTAGACGAAGGGGACACACGTACAACATTCACTCCCTGCTTCGTTTCGCTGTGTGCTTTACGCTGCAAGTGGCGCGCATTCTATGGATGGATTGAGAGGTCGTCAACCCCCTGATATAAATTTATTTAAATCAATGACTTCGCCCTGCTTTTGGGAGCCATTGCGGTTTTTCCGCTGCCCGGCGTTTGACGCCTATATTCTGGCACCCGCCAAGACGTTATAGTCCACCCGATGATGGCAATCTGAGTATCGAGTGCCATCATTCATAGAAGCGTTGCTCCGGCCGATACAAGAACAAGCATGTCCGATCCAACCCGTCGTGCGGGCCTGGGGGCTCAAATGCCAAGCCACTCAACCCGCATGCGTAACCTATAAAGAGGTCTTACCGGTGACGCCACTCATGATCACCCTGCTAGTCGTAGCCGGGATCGCACTGTTGATCGCCATTGGCTACATGAACCATGTGGTGGAAAACAACAAGCTGGAAAAGGCCCGTACCAAGATTGAGCTCAACGATCGCCTGCGACGCTGCGGCGAAATCACCGAGACGTTCCCCGGCCAGCTGATGACCCCGGCCCTCAAGCTGCTGTTGGCCCGCCTGGAACTGAACGTCTGTCAGCGCCTGCTTAACCTGGAAAAATCCAGCGCCAACCTCAAGGCACGGATCGCCGAACTGGAAACCCTTGTCGGCCAGGGTGAATCCATCCCGGTCAACAATCCGCCGGCACCGATCCAGACTGAAGCCAAGGCCAAGGATGTACGCTTCCTGCTCGAAGCCCTGCACGGCCAGGTTACCCGCGCGGCACAGGACGGCTTCCTGCCCCCCAACGAAGCCAAGCGCTGGATTCGTGAAGTGCGCCACATCCTGGTGCTGCTGCACATCGAGTTCTTCAACAACCTCGGCCAGCACTCCCTGCAACAGAACCAGCCCGGGCAGGCCCGCCTGGCATTCGAGCGTGGCGTGCAATACCTGCGCAAACAGCAGGAACCACAGGTCTATGCCGAGCAACTGGAATACCTGGAAAAACTCCTGGCCAGGGCCAACGACCAGGTCATGGATCGCATCGCTCCGGTCGAAGGCGAGGTCAACCAGTTGACCGAAGGCCTCAAGGACGTCGAGGTTGACGCAGACTGGAAGAAGAAAGCGATCTACGACTGATCAGCGAAAATGGAAAAGCCACCTAGAGGTTAATGCCAATCAGTCAACGATTTGAACACCGCCACCCTGTGGGAGCGAGCTTGCTCGCGATGACGGTTGGACAGTCACACAAGGGGTGCCTGACAGTCCGCCATCGCGAGCAAGCTCGCTCCCACAGGTTTAGTGTGTTAACTGATGAGCATTAACCGAGAGGTGGCTTTTTTAGCCTGGCCGAAGATCATTTCAAAGCCTGAAATGCCCCACCATCCCCTTCAGTTCAACCCCCAGTTGCGCCAGCTGAATACTCGACGCGGCATTGCCCTGCATCGCCAGCGATGACTGATCGGCACTGGCGCGAATACTGGTGACACTGCGGTTGATCTCCTCGGCCACCGAGCTCTGTTCCTCGGCTGCCGCGGCGATCTGCTGGTTCATCTGCTGGATCAACGATACCGCCGCCGCAATGCTTCCCAGCGCACTCTCGGTCTGCAAGGCATCGCTGACCGCCAGCTTCACCAACTCGCCACTGCTCTGGATCTGCTGCACCGACGACTGCGCCGCCGAGCGCAAAGCGCTGACCAGGCGTTCGATTTCCTCGGTCGATTGCTGGGTTCGCTTGGCCAGCGCACGCACTTCATCGGCCACCACTGCAAAGCCCCTGCCCTGCTCGCCGGCCCGGGCTGCCTCGATCGCCGCGTTCAACGCCAGCAGATTGGTTTGCTCCGCCACGCTTTTGATCACACTCAAAACCGTGCCGATGTTCTGTATTTCCGCACTCAGGCTTTCGATGCTCGAACTGGCCGAGGTGGCCGAGTCCGCCAACTGCTCGATCCGCGCCATGCTCTGGCGCACCACCTGCTGACCACTTTCAACCTTGCCGTCAGCGGTTTGCGCGGCCAGCGCAGCTTCCTCTGCATTACGCGCGACGTCATGCACCGTGGCCGTCATCTGATTCATTGCGGTGGCGACCTGTTCGGTTTCCTCCTTCTGCGTGCTGACTTCGAGATTGGTCTGTTCAGTCACCGCCGACAACGACTGGGCGGAAGTCGCCAACTGCTCGATACCCGATTGCAAGCCGCTGACTATATGGCTGAGCCCCGCGCCCATTTGTTGCATTGCCTGCATCAACTGGCCGATTTCGTCACGGCGGGTCACGTCAATGGTCGCACTCAAATCCCCTGAGGCAATCTGCTGCGCCACCTGAATCACACGGCGCAGCGGTGCCACGATCAACCGGGTGATGAACCACGCGGCAACCAACCCAACCAGCAAGGCCAGGGCGGAAGAGCCAATGATCAGCAGCGAGTTCTTTTTCAGTTCAGCCTGCATCGCCAGGTCTTGCGCGACATAAGCCTGATCCACCCGCTCGACCACTTGGGCTGCGCGCTGGTGTAATTGTTGATAGACGGTTTTTTCCTGTTCCAGCAGGCCGGTGTACTCGGCGAGCTTGTCACTGAAACTGACGATATGACCCATCACCTCATTGAGGACGGTCTGGTAACCCTCGTCCTTGACCGTAGTCTTGAGCTGTTCGGCCTGGGCCAATGCCTGGCTGGCCTGTTCGATCTTGCCCTGCCCGGCGCTGTCGTCGCCTTTGCGGCTTTGATCCAGACGCACGCGCGCTTCATTCATGGCTTGCAGCATCAAGCGTGAAACCTGGCTGACCTGACTGGCCTGCTCGATGAATTGCGCACCGTCCTTGCCTTCGGAGTCTTTCAGCGTATAGGCGCCGTCATCGGTGAGCCCGGATTGCAATACATCAAGGTTATTGGCCACGCTGGACACCGACCAACTGGCCATTTCCAGCGCCAGGTCCTTGGCCTGGCTGAGCGAGACAAACTCGTCGAAGGCCTTGCGATAGGCTCCCAGGGACTGTTCGACATCATTCATCACCGGCACGTTGGCCGCAGACGCGGCCTTGAGCTGGCCGGCCAGGGCGATCAAGCCATCGACGCCCTCGTGCAGGGCATCGACGGTTTTCGGATTGCCGTGCAAGGCGTACTCCTGCTCCAGTAGCCGCACCTTGAGCAAACCGCTGTTGAGCGATGACATTTGCTTGAGCCCATCGAAGCGCTGGCTGATGGTTTGCAGGGACCAAACGCCAATGCCCGCCACCAGCGCAGTCAACAACAGCACCAGGACAAACCCGACACCCAGTTTTTTCGCCATACCGAGGTTGGCAAAACGTCCTTGCACGGCCGATTTCATTGCACTTAGTCCCCTGCCAAAGTCTGTAGACGCAGATTCGCAACGGGCCAGTGGCAACACAAGGCTCTGGCTCCGGAATAATGGCAAAAAGCTACGTCAACGTCGTTTTCAGAACGCTTGAGGTCGATCCCGGGCAGTGGCCTGAAAGAACGCCCGGGCACGCGGATCGCAGGCATATGTCACGTTGATACGCTGCCAGTCACTGGCCTCACCCGAGGGGTTGAAGGCGGTCTTCGATGACAGCAGTACACCCAGGCGCCGTGCCTGGGTTCGCAGCTGATCGTAGTCGGACATTCGTGATCGCGCCCAGATGAACAGGCCTCCCGCCGGCTTGCCGAAAACTTCCCACTCGGCATCTTCGAGCAATTGCAGCACCACCAGCCGGTCGCTGCTCAAGCGTTGGCGCTGACGCTGTACCAGTTTGCGGTAGGCACCGTTAGCCAACAGGCACGCCAGCACCGATTCACAAAATCGCGAAGCGCCCATGCCACTGATCATCTTGACCTCGGCCAGACGTGTAATGACTTCGGCATCGGCCACCACGAAACCGACCCTCAAGGAACTGCTGAGGGTCTTGGAAAAGCTGCCCACGTAGATCACATCGTCGTCCAGCGCAGCCAGTCGCATACCGGAACCGCTGTGCAAATCCGCATAAACGTCGTCTTCGATCACCTGCACACCGAAGGCCCTGGCCAGTTGCAGCAGGCGGCGCGCCACCACCGGTGCAAGGCTGCTGCCGGTCGGGTTGTGATAGAAGCTATTGATGAACAGCCCTTGGGGCCGGTGTTTGACCAGCACCGACTCGAGCACCTCCACGTCCGGCCCGCGCGGTGTTCGCGGTATCTCGACCATGTGGATGCCGTGCAGCCTGAGCAGATCGAACAGCACCGGATAACCGGGACTCTCCACGACCACACAGTCACCGGCCTTGAACAGCGTCCGCACAATCAGGTCGAGCCCCTGACTGGCACCCGCCGTGGTCATGATCCGGTTGTCCTTTGCCCGGATATCCAGCTGCCTGAGGTGCTTGAGGATCTGTTGTCGCAAGGCTGGCAAACCCAACGGCGTGCTGTAGTTGAACAGGCTGGCCGTGTCGGTACGACTGACTTGCCGAATCGCGTAAGTCAGATCGTCTGTCTCGCGCCAGCTTTCAGGCAGCCCACCACAGCCAAGCCTCAACTCACTCGAAAAAGTCCCGTGATCGGGCTCCGCCCCCTCGAACCACACCGGCTCGTGCTTTGTACCTGTGGCCAATGCCGGATCGGCAACCGCATAGCCGGCTCCATGACCTGACACCAGCATTCCCTGTGTCACCAGGCGTTCACAAGCCTGAGCGACGCTTAACTGACTGAGCAAATTGATCCGCGCGATCTGTCGCACCGAAGGCAGGCGCGTACCGGGCGATACCCCGCTGGAATGAAGCCAGCAGGTCAGCGCGTCAACAATTTGCTGTACGACGGGCACCAGCGCCTGTCGGTCGATTCTCAATTCCATGAGCAAGCAAACCCCTGTTGATTTTGCGATTAGCAGTTAATCACAGGCGTGTTCGAAGACTTGTGCGACAACGCCGCCAAAACCATTCGATCTAATCATTTGAAACACATTGCCTGGCCCTTTAGCGGAACCCAAAAAAAACCTGCGGGAGCGAGCTTGCTCGCGATGGCACGGAGCCAGCCAACATAGATGTCGACTGACACTCCGTCATCGCGAGCAAGCTTGCTCCCACAGGTTCGCAGTGTGTCTGGTATTGGTATGTCGAGTTAAAACGCGGTAACGCCACCGTCCACGGCCAATGAGTGCCCCGTGGTGAATGCCGCGCCATCGCTGCACAGGTACAGCACCGCGCTGGCGATCTCTTCGACCTTGCCGATGCGACCGACCGGATGCATGGCGTTGGCGAACTCGCCTTTTTTCGGGTCGGCTTCATAAGCGCGGCGGAACATATCCGTGTCGATCACCGCCGGACACACGGCGTTGACCCGGATTTTCTTCTTGGCATATTCGATGGCCGCTGACTTGGTCAGGCCGATCACCGCATGTTTAGAGGCTGCGTAGATGCTCATTTTCGGCGCCGCCCCAAGGCCGGCCACCGATGCCGTATTGACGATCGCGCCGCCCCCTTGCGCCAGCAGCAGCGGCAACTGGTATTTCATGCACAGCCAGACACCTTTGACGTTGACGCCCATGATCGCGTCGAACTCGTCGAGGGTACCTTCGGCCAACTTGCCCTTCTCGATTTCGATGCCGGCATTGTTGAAGGCATAGTCGAGGCGACCGTAAGTATTGACCACCTCCCCCATCAGATTTTTTACATCGTTTTCCAGGGTAACGTTGCAGCGCACGAAGGTCGCTTCGCCACCGGCGGTACGAATCAGCGCCACCGTGCCCTCGCCGCCTGCCACGTCCATATCGGCCACTACTACCTTCAGGCCCTCGGCGGCAAATGCCTGGGCGGTCGCGCGGCCAATACCGGCCGCCCCGCCTGTCACCACGACCACTTGGCCAGAAAACGTCATGCTCATTTTGTTATGTCCTCAAAAAGAAGAATGCGGGGAATCGCGTAGGACCAGTCTAGCCATGGAGGTCTTGAACACGGCAGCACTATCAAGGCTCCGGTTGGGCGCCCATGAGTTGCAGTGATGGAACTGCCGTACCAACTATCACTGCACTGGATCAACCTGCATTCGCCGCATCAGCCGAACTTGCAGCATCGTCGCTGACCGGCTATCAACAAAGCTTCATTCAACTTGAGTGCCTGCCATGACCTCCCAGACCAATCGCCAATTCCTGCTCGCCAAACGTCCGGTTGGCGCGGCGACCCGCGAGACATTCACCTACCAGGAAGTACCGGTCGGCGAGCCTGCGGCGGGTCAGATACTGGTCGAAAACCAATACCTGTCCCTGGATCCGGCCATGCGTGGATGGATGAACGAGGGCAAGTCCTACATCCCGCCGGTCGGGCTCGGCGAAGTCATGCGCGCCTTGGGTGTGGGCAAAGTCATTGCGTCGAACAACCCGGGGTTCGCGGTCGGGGATTACGTCAACGGCGCCCTGGGTGTGCAGGACTTCTTCCTCGGCGAACCGCGAGGCTTCTACAAGGTCGATCCGAAACTGGCACCGCTGCCACGTTACTTGTCCGCGCTGGGCATGACCGGGATGACGGCGTACTTCGCCCTGCTCGACGTCGGCGCTCCGAAGGCCGGTGACACCGTGGTGCTGTCGGGCGCGGCGGGCGCCGTGGGCAGCATTGCCGGGCAGATCGCCAAGATCAAAGGGTGCCGGGTGGTTGGCATCGCCGGTGGCGCCGACAAGTGCAAGTTCCTGATCGATGAACTGGGTTTCGATGGCGCTATCGACTACAAGAGCGAAGACGTCCTCGCCGGCCTCAAGCGCGAGTGCCCGAAGGGCGTCGACGTGTATTTCGATAACGTGGGTGGCGACATTCTCGACGCGGTGTTGAGCCGCCTGAACATGAAGGCGCGGGTGGTGATTTGCGGTGCCATCAGCCAGTACAACAACAAGGAAGCGGTCAAGGGACCGGCCAATTACCTGTCACTGCTGGTCAACCGCGCGCGCATGGAAGGGTTTGTGGTGATGGACTACGCCGCCCAATACGCCAGCGCCGCCCAGGAAATGGCCGGCTGGATGGCCAATGGGCAGCTCAAGAGCAAGGAAGATATTGTCGAAGGACTGGAGACTTTCCCGGAGACGCTGATGAAATTGTTCAGCGGGGAGAATTTCGGGAAGTTGGTGTTGAAGGTCTAACCCGATATTTAGACTCACCCAAAAACCACTGTGGGAGCGAGCTTGCTCGCTCCCACAGGTTTAGCGGTGTTTAGGCCAGTTCAGCCACAACCGAAGCCAGTGCCTTCGCTGGATCCGCCGCCTGGCTGATCGGACGGCCGATCACCAGATAGTCGGAACCGGCATCCAGCGCCTGACGTGGCGTCAGAATGCGGCGCTGATCGTCCTGGGCGCTGCCCGCCGGACGAATCCCCGGGGTCACCAGTTGCAGCGACGGGTGCGCCGCTTTCAGTGCCTGGGCTTCGAGGGCCGAGCACACCAGGCCGTCCATCCCGGCTTTTTCCGCCAGGGCGGCCAGGCGCAGCACCTGCTCCTGTGGCTCGATGTCCAGGCCGATGCCCGCCAGGTCTTCACGCTCCATGCTGGTCAAGACGGTCACGCCGATCAGCAGTGGTTTAGGACCGGTGCGCTGATCCAGCACTTCACGGCACGCAGCCATCATGCGCAGGCCGCCGGAGCAATGCACGTTAACCATCCACACGCCCATTTCCGCCGCCGCCTTGACGGCCATCGCGGTGGTGTTCGGGATGTCGTGGAACTTGAGGTCCAGGAACACTTCGAAACCCTTGTCGCGCAGGGTGCCGACGATTTCCGAGGCGCAGCTGGTGAACAGTTCCTTGCCGACTTTGACCCGGCACAGCTTCGGGTCCAACTGATCGGCCAGCTTCAGTGCGGCGTCACGGGTAGGGAAATCCAGGGCGACGATGATGGGAGTCTGGCAGGCGGACATGAGTGGGCTCTCAGGCAAGTCGAAATCGGCGCGCATTGTAGCGGAACCAGCGCCGCTGCGGGACCCGATGATCGGTAAATCGTCGCGACGGCTCAGGCAAGACTAGCCCTTGAGGCCATTGTGTCGAGTTCGATACACACACGACACGCCCGCAACACCCAGGCCCGCTACCCTCGGCAACCGCAACAGGTCCCTGCAACAGCGCTTCCCGCCTCAGGGCCGGACGCCTATGCTGGAACCACAACCTCGCAGCCTATCTTTGTGGTTGGCAGCCTACCTGGCAGATGAACGCACGCATGCACAACACCCCAGCACCCGTGAACGACGACCAAAAAACGCCCGGTGACGACAAACGCTGGAGCATTCGTGCCCTGATCGTCGACGATGACGTCCCGATCCGCGAATTGATGATCGACTACCTGGCCCGGTTCAACATTCACGCCAGCGGCGTCACCGATGGTGCCGCGATGCGCCTGGCGTTGCAGGCGGAGCATTTCGACGTGGTGGTGCTCGATCTGATGCTGCCCGGTGAGGACGGCCTGTCGCTGTGCCGCTGGCTGCGCGCCGAGTCAGCCATCCCGATCCTGATGCTCACGGCCCGCTGCGAACCCACCGACCGGATCATCGGCCTCGAACTGGGCGCCGACGACTACATGGCCAAGCCGTTCGAGCCTCGCGAACTGGTGGCGCGGATCCAGACTATCCTGCGCAGGGTGCGCGATGACCGCAGCGAACAGCGGGCGAACATTCGTTTCGACAATTGGCGCCTGAACAGTGTGCTGCGGCAACTGATTGCCGACGATGGCCTGGTGGTGCCGCTGTCCAACGCCGAATTCCGCCTGCTCTGGGTGTTTATCGAACGTCCGCGCCGCGTGCTCAGCCGGGAACAACTGCTTGACGCCGCTCGTGGTCGTTCGATCGAAGCCTTTGATCGCAGCATCGACCTGCTGGTGTCGCGCCTGCGCCAGAAACTCGGCGACGACCCCAAGGCTCCGCAGTTGATCAAGACCGTTCGCGGCGAGGGTTACCTGTTCGATGCCCGAGACATCGGCTGATGCGCGGGCGCTTCGATACGCTGTTCGGCCGCCTGTTTGGCGTGCTGTTGCTGGCGATTATCCTCGCGCACCTGCTGGCCTTTGCCTGGTTTCATCATTACGGCCCGCCGCCACCGCCGCCTCCACCGGAGTTTTCCGAGGGCCTGGACGGGCCACGCCCACCACTGGACCCAAACCTCGAAAAACGGCCACCACGGCCGTGGTTCGGCGGCCCCCTGGTACCCCTGACGTTTCAATTGGTCTCACTGATCATTGCCGCCTGGTACGGCGCCAAACTGCTGAGCCGGCCGATCCAGCGCCTGAGCGACGCGGCCGAGCGTTTGAGCGAAGACCTCGACAGCCCGCCACTGGAAGAGTCGGGACCACGGGAAGCACGGCAAGCAGCGCACACGTTCAACAAAATGCAGCGCCGCATCCTGGAACAGGTCAAGCAGCGTTCGCGCATGCTTGGCGCCGTGTCCCACGACTTGCGCACGCCGCTGTCGCGGCTCAAGCTGCGGCTGGAGAAAATCGACGACGAAAAGCTGCAAGGTCAGATGCGCCAAGACCTCGACGACATGATCAGCATGCTCGACGCCACCCTCACCTATCTGCATGAACAACGCACCAGCGAAGCTCCGCAGTGGATGGACGTGCAAGCGCTGGTGGAATCCCTGAGCGAAAATGCCCAGGACCAGGGCGCGAACGTCCAGGCCAGCGGCCACTGCGCCCCCCTGCAAGTTCAGCCGATAGCCTTGCGCTCCTGCATCAACAACCTGATGGACAATGCCCTGCGCTATGCCGGACAGGCGTTGATTACCCTGCAAGACCATCGTGAACAGCTGGAGATTCGGGTCATCGACCATGGCCCGGGCATCGCCCCGGAACAACGTGAAGCAGTGTTCGAACCCTTCTTTCGCCTTGAAGGCTCGCGCAATCGCAATTCCGGCGGCGTTGGCCTGGGCATGACCATTGCCCGGGAGGCCGCGCAACGGATGGGCGGGCAGCTGACACTGGAAGAAACTCCGGGCGGCGGCCTGACGGCGGTGATTCGCCTGCCCCGGACCTGAAAGCCACACCGGTCCATTGTGGGAGCGGGCTTGCTCCGGGCGGCGTTCCGACGAATGCGGTGTGCCAGACAACATTTTCGTCGACTGACACTCCCTCTTCGCGAGCAAGCCCGCTCCCACAGGGATATTGGCGAGGCTGACAGCCATGTGTACCACTCGGTACAAACTCCACATATCCGCGACAACTCGCCCCTTGAGTCTGCATAAGCCGGTACACCACCGGTTTATCTTTCCAAGGAGTGAGCCCGATGATCGGCAGCATCAGCAGCAATTACTCGAATTACACCAGCAGCACCACATCCAATAGCACCCGCAACCAGCAATTGCAGAAAGACCTGTTGGCCAAACTCGACAGCAATAGCGATGGCACGGTCGATCAAAATGAACTCAAGAGTGTTTTGTCGCAGCAAACCGACGACGGTTTACTGGTCAACCTGAGCAAGAATTTCACCGACCTCGACAGTGATGGCAGTGGCAGCCTGAGCGGCGAAGAAATGGCCGTGATGGCTCCCCCGCCGCCTCCGCCAGGCGATGAAGCCCCCAACACCGACCTCGCTAACGCATTGATCAGCGCGCTGGACGCCGACGGCGATGGCACCATCAGCAGCGATGAACTGAGCAGCGCGTTACAGGCCAGCAACAGCAACTCGTCGACCAGCACCGACACCAGCACCGCGCTGCTCAAGGCGCTGGACAGCGACAGCAGCGGTGGCGTCAGCAGTGATGAACTCAAGGCAGCCCTGCAGGCCGGTCGGGAGCAGAACACCAACAGCTCTTCCGATCAATCGAGCGTAAATGACGCGCTGCAAAAAATGGTCGCCAACCTGAGCAAGCAGTATTCGCTCGATAACGTGGCAAGCGTGGGCAAGCACCTGAACGTAGCAACCTGAGTCAAAAGCTTCGTCGGATCGCCGCCCGGAGTTGAATACAAATCTCAGGGCCGGCGATCTTCACCCCGTGCCTGGGTCGTGCTCCAGTCGATCAACAGGCTGTAGGCCACCGCCAGCAATGTCGGGCCGATGAACAGGCCGATAAAGCCAAAGGCAATCAACCCGCCAAACACCCCAAGCAGCACAATGACCAGCGGCAGGTTGCCGCCACGGCTGATCAGGTACGGCTTGAGCACGTTGTCGACACCGCTGATGATGAATGTGCCCCAGATCCCGAGGAATATGGCCATCCCGTACTCGCCTTTCCAGACCAGCCACGCGGTTGCCGGAATCCACACCAGCGGCGGGCCCATCGGGATCAGGCTGAGCATGAACGTCACGATGCCAAGCACCAGCGCACCCGGTACGCCGGCAATCAGGAACCCGATCAGCGCCAGGATCGCCTGGGCCGCCGCAGTGCCGATCACACCGTTCACCACCCGTTGTACCGTGCCCGCCACCAGCTCAATGTAGTAGCCGGCCCGTTGACCGATCAGCCGCTCCAGCAGTGTGTGTACAAATGCCGCCAGGCGCGGCCCGTCACGATAGAAAAAGAATACGAAGACGACGCTCAGGGTCAGTTCGAGAATACCGCCGCCGATCTGCGCGCTGCGCGCCAGCAACCAGTTACCCACCTGCCCCAGATAAGGCTTGAGCGACACCATCATCGCCGCGCCCTGCTCATCGATACTGTTCCAGATCCCTACCAGCCGCCCGCCCACCAGGGGAATCGAACCCAGCCACAGCGGCGCTTCGGGAAGCCCCTCAACCTGAGCATCCTTGATGAATACCGTGGCATCGCGCACATGATCGGCAAGGTTGAAACCCAGCCACACCAAGGGTGCCGCTACCAACACCATCCAGCCCAGCGTCAGCAATGCCGCCGCCAGCGACTCGCGGCCATTGAGCCAACGGGTCAGCAAGCGCATCAGCGGCCAACTGGCAAACGCCAGGACCGCGCCCCAGAACATCGCCGACCAGAACGGCGCCATCACCCAGAAGCTCGCGCCGAACAACGCCACGAGCAGGATCTGCACCAACAGGCGATCGTTATTGATCATCAAAAGTCTCGAAAAAGTCAGTCAGCAAAAGAGTAGGCGAACGCGACGTACGCGCTCGCCCGGTACAGCCTAGCGCAATAGCTCGATGTGCAGGCCAGAGCCTTCGGCACTACCGGTTTCCAGCCGCGCGGCACGCACGCCCTGGGCAATCAGGGCCTGACGCCAGGCTTCGGCGTTCGCTCCGGAAATGCTGACCCGCAAGGTGGTGTCCAGATTCAGTCCGCGAGAAATCAAGCGGAGCCAGGTCTCGTCAGGTGCGCTGTTCAACGTGGCAAAATCAAGTTCGCCGGTGCTCTTGAGTTCACGCAGCAAGGTCGCGGAGGTCGGTAACAACTCGCCCAGCGGTGTCGAAGCCTCGAACTGTTCGACATGCAGGTAGGCTTTGCGATTACCGCGGGTGATGCTGTACAGCGCAACGAGCGTGTTGTCCCTTGGAGCAGCAAGTCGCAGCAACAAATAGGCTTGCTGATCGTCGGCGCCATACAGCTTGGCGTTGCCAAAGACCTGGTTGGCCCAGAGGCTGCTTTCACCGCAATCGCGCGCCTGGCACCAGAAGAGCAACCCGGCGTCCTGCTGTTGCAAAGCCTCGCGGGCAGCGGTGAACGCCTCGATGGATGAATGCTCCGAGGGTAATTCGTAGGTCACCGAAGTGACGTTGCCGCGGGCACTGACCTGGCCGTCGAATCGTAACTGGCCACTGATTTTACGGATCGAGCCCAACGGGTAGATCCGCTCCAGTTCGGCGGCGGGGCGATAGTCGACAATCTGGGCGTCGACCATGCGCGGCACTATCGGCAGGTCCTGACTGCCCGGAACATCGGCGGCGAATAACAAGGGACTGAAACTGCACAGCACCAGCAAACTGAATGAACGCATGGATAGACTCATCGGATCAGCATGGCCTGGGCGCCCTTGATAATACTGGCTTCATCGGCGCGTTTCGGTACTTGCAGGCCACGCTGCACCGCCGGCCGGTCCTCCATGGTTGCCATCCAGCGTTGCAACGCCGTCAAGCCTTCCACCGAGACGCCCGACCACTCGTAGCCGCGCACCCAGGGAAAGGTGGCAATGTCGGCAATGCTGTACTGATCGGCGAGGAACTCCACGCCTTGCAACCGCGTGTCGAGCACTTCGTAGAGGCGACGGGTTTCATGCTGATACCGGTCGATGGCACCCTGGAGTTTTTCCGGAAAGTAGCGGAAGAACACGTTGGCCTGGCCCTGCATCGGGCCGATGCCCCCCATCTGGAACATCAGCCACTGCAATACCAGCGAACGCCCCTTCGGGTCCGATGGCATCAGTTTGCCGGTCTGTTCAGCGAGGTAAATCAGGATGGCGCCTGACTCGAACACGGCGAAATCGCCATTGGCGCGGTCGACAATCGCCGGAATCCGGCCATTGGGGTTGATCTTGAGGAAGTCCGCGGACTTCTGCTCCTTTTTGTCGAAACTCAAGGCATGCACCGTGTAGGGCAGGCCGAGTTCCTCGAGCACGATAGAGACCTTGTGGCCATTCGGGGTCGCAGCGGTGTAGAGATCTATCATGGTTGTCTCCCTTTTCAACCCGCCAAGCCTCGACAGTTGCCCGGCGCAAGTCAAGGAATGGCGAAAAACCGATTGAAACAGTCTGCGACAAGATCGGCACCAGACTCATCATTGAGGTGCAAATGGTGGCCGCCTGGCAGCTGTTCCCGGCTAAAGGGTAGACGCTCCAGCAACTCTGGGTGTTTGGCGAGCATGCCGTCGGCGGCAACCACCAGTGTTGCAGGACACTTGACCCGCTGGACGAAGGCCATGGCCTGTTCGGTGGTAAGGCGTAGCGGCGATGGCAGTGTGAGGCGATTGTCGGTGCGCCAGGTGTAACCGCCCGGCACCGGCATCAGGCCACGCTGCGCCAGCAGTTCTGCGGCCTCGCGGCTGACCGCCACCAGGCCTTTCATGCGCGCTTCGACGGCTCGGTCGAGGGTGTCGTAGACCGGTTTGCGCTTTTCCCGCAGATCCAGTTGCGCCTGCAGGGCCATGCCCATGCGCTCGGCAGCGTTTTCACCTTTGTCTGTAGGAGGAATGATGCCGTCGATCAACGCCAGGTGGGTAACCCGCTCGGGCATCGACCCGGCGATGATCAACGAAGCAATGGCGCCCATCGAATGCCCCATCAACGCAAACTTCTTCAGCCCAAGCTGTTCGGCGACTTGCAGCACGTCGTGGGCATAGTCCCACATGGCGTAGCCGGCTCCCGGCGGGCGATGCCCGGAATGACCGTGACCGGCCATGTCCAGGGCGATGATGCGCAGGCCTTTAAGCTTCGGCGCCAGACGGGCAAAACTGTTGGCGTTGTCCAGCCAGCCATGCAGGGCAATGACCGGCAATCCGTCTTCAGGACCGAACAGGTGCGCCGCCAGTTCGATGTGCGGCAGGCTCAGACGGACCTCTTCGACGACGTGGTTCATGCGCAATCCTGTTGTCGACGGCCGTCCCAACGGTAGAACAGGCCTTTGAGCATGTCAGCGGTATCAAGGGGACGTTCGAGCGGAAACATGTGGCCGCCAGGCATGGTCAACGACTCGCCCAACGGCAGGCGGTCGACCGAACTGGCGTGATGGCGCATCACCACGCGGCTGTTGTGCCCGCGTACCACCGCCAGCGGCACTTGCAACTGCCGGGTGCTGCCCGGGCTGGTGTGCGGTACACCGCGATAGATACTGATTTCCGTGGCCGGGTCGAACCGCAGGCGCAACTTGTCGCCGACCTGATGCAAGCCGTGTTGCAGGTAGGCATCGAAACATTCCGGGTCGAAGCCACGAAACAGGGTTTTTCCGGCGAAATACTTCCGGGCGCTTTCCAGGTCGGCGAATTCTTCACGGCGGCCCAGGGTACGCCCGGCCGGGGTCAAGCGGTCGATGAAACCAAAGCGTTTGGCCGCCCGTATGACCCATTGATCGGTCCGGGTCAGCACTGGCGAGTCGAGCATCACCACCCCGCGATACAACTCGGGGCAACGCAAGGCCGCATGCAGGTGCAACACGCCACCGAAGGAGTGACCGACGCCCCACACGGGTTCGGCCTGTTGTTGCAGGTGATGGATCAGCTCATCCACCAGGTTGTACCAATTGTCGTCCGCCGGGAAACGCGGGTCGTGGGCGTGCTGCTCCAGATGCGTCACCTGAAACTCGGGTGCCAGCGCCGCAAACAACTTGCCGTAGGTCCCCGAAGGAAAACCATTGGCGTGGGCGAAAAAGATCTGTTGCGACATACCTGCAAATCCATAAGCGAGAACAGGTGTAGATTGTCCGCAAGACCGCGTCCTACAGCAATGACCGTAACTGACAGGAATGATGACAGTCCGGTCAAAGCTATGGTTTTGGTTCAACGCGCCGGCGGATTCTCACCCAAGGGCACCACTGCCATGGTCAGTCGCGACACACAACTGGCCTTGCCCTCATCGCTGGTCAACCGAATGTCCCAGACATGGGTCGTGCGGCCGATGTGGATCGGCTTGGCCACCGCCGTCACCCGTCCGCTGCGCAGGCCGCGCAAATGGTTGGCGTTGATTTCCAGGCCCACGCAATAGAATTTGCTGGCATCGATGCACAGGTAACTGGCCATCGAGCCGACCGATTCGGCCAGCACCACCGAGGCACCGCCATGCAGCAAGCCGTAAGGCTGATGGGTGCGGTGATCGACGACCATGCTGGCGGTCAGGGACTCATCGTCAAAAGCTTCGAAACGGATGTCCAGCACTTCGCCGATGGTGTTTTTCTGGATTGCGTTCAACTGCTCGATGTTCGGGGTGGTGCGCCACAGGCTCATCGCAGAGTTTCCTCGTTGGTTTTGTTCGTGGATCAATCCTGCCACAGCACCGCTTCGCTGCGCTCGCTCCATTCCTCAAAGCGTTCACCGTAAGCCGCTTCGATCACGTTGCGCTTGATCTTCAGGGTCGGGGTAAGAAAGCCGTTTTCCACGGCCCAACTGTCCTTGACCACCACCAGGCGCCGAAGTTGTTCATGCTTGTCGAGGGCACCATTGACCTCCTCCAGCAGTTTTTCCAGGCTCGAATGCAAACCGGCACGCGCGGCCCCGCCGGCATCCTGCTGGCCGACCGCCGACAACACGCACAAACCCAGCGGCGCACTCAAGCCATCGCCCACCACGCAAACCTGTTCGATGCGCGAATGCACGGCCAGGCGATTTTCAATCGGTGCCGGGGCCACGTACTTGCCTTTGCTGGTCTTGAAGATTTCCTTCAGGCGCCCGGTCAGGCGCAGATTGCCTTCGGCGTCCTCCTCGCCCTTGTCGCCGGTACGCAGGAAGCCGTCCTCGGTAATGGTGTCGGCGGTTTTTTCCGGTTCCTTGTAATACCCGAGCATGGTCGCACCACTGCGCACCATGACCTCCCCCGTCTCGGCGATCCGCACTTCGACCTCCGGACACGGCTTGCCGATCCAGCCCGGTTTGTTCTGGCCCGGCAGGCCGATGTGGGAGTAGCCGCAACTCTCGGTCATGCCGTAGACCTCCAGCACGTCCAGCCCCAGTTTGCGGTACCACTGCAACAAGGTCTGCGGTACCGGAGCCGCGCCGGACAACGCGATGCGCAGCGCATCCAGCCCCAACCCGGCGAGGACTTTATGCCCGACCCGTTTGCCGATGATCGGCAGGCCGAGCAGGAAGTCGAGACGTTTTGCCGGGATCTTGCTGTACACGCCCATCTGGAATTTGGTCCAGATGCGCGGCACACCAAACAGTGCGGTCGGGCGCGCACGGCGCAGGTCGGTGAGGAAGGTATCGAGGCTCTCGGCGAAAAACACCGTTTGGCCGGTATAGATCGATGCCAGCTCGACGAACATGCGCTCGGCAACGTGGCACAGCGGCAGGTAGGACAACAGCCGGTCCGACTCGTTGAGACCGAACAACGCAGTGCCGCGGGTGGTGGCAAACCCCAGAGTGCCGAAGCTGTGCATCACACCCTTGGGCATGCCCGTGGTGCCGGACGTGTAAATGATGGTCGCCAGTTGATCGGCGTCGGGCTTGGGATTGTCCTGTATGGGCGAACTGCGTTGCAGGTCGTCCCAACTGAAATCAAAGTCGCCGGGAGGATGCAGGGGCAGGCTGATGGTCGGCAGGTCGGGGCTGACACCACGGGACATACCTGGCCAGTCGTCGAGCTTGCCGATGAATGCCAGCGCTGCTTGCGAATGTTCGAGTACCTGGGCAACGGTCTCGGCGGTCAGGTTTGGGTACAACGGCACCGACACATGCCCGGCCATCCAGATCGCGAGATCGGCAACGATCCAGTGCGCACAGTTTTTCGAGATCAGGGCGATATGGCTGCCCTGCGGCAGTTCCCGCGCTCGCAGCCAGTGGGCGGCGCAGCGTGCTTGATGACCGACGTCCGCCCAGGTCAAGGTCTCGACCTGGCCGCCCCCGACAGGCTGGACCAGAAAGCGCTGGCGGGGATGACGGGCCTCACGCTCGTAGAAAACGTCCAGCGGCAAACGAAAAGCAGCAGACATGCGACTCGCTCCTGTGATTTTGGTCTGGAGCAAGCGTAGTCAACCAAGCAAGTGCTTGGTTGACTATTTCATACAAAACTTTTCGGGTTATGACGTACCTGTGGGAGCGTGGCTTGCCCGCGATGCAGGTTCCGCGGTTTATCAGGCATGACCGAGTCGATGCCTTCGCGGGCAAGCCACGCTCCCACAGAAAAGCGGTGTTACGGGTGCTTGATGCTGTCGAGTTTCATTGACCCGACCAGCAGCTCTTCACCCTTGAGCTCCGCCAGACCGGCAGTGCTGACCCTTTCCGGCGGATGTCCGGCACCATGCTGCAGGTAGCTCAGCAGATTCCCCACCAGCGGGTTGTGACTGACCAGCAAAACGTTGCTTACCGCGACCATCTGTTCGGCCACCTTGTCCGGCTCCGTGTCCGGTGTCAGCCACTCGACGGTGCGGATTTCCGGTTCGAAACCCAATGCGTCTCGTACCAGATGCGCTGTTTCCTGCGCTCGCAGGTACGGGCTGGCGTAAATGCCGGTCAGTGGCTGACCCATCAGCTCTGCGGCGATTTTCAATACTTCCTTACGACCGTTATCCGTCAATTCCCGCTCCGAATCGTGGGGGCGGGAGCCGTGTGGTACAGCTTCACCATGACGCAATACCCAGAGTTTCATAGCTTGGGTTCCTCATCTCGGGCCGGATGCGGTGCCGGTGCCACGACATGCGGCGCCTCACCTTCCGGTGTACGCGGCGTTGGCCAGTCGGCGAACGGCCAGGGCTTCTGGTCGCTGTGAAAGCTGCCGAAACGACCGATCTGCGCCAGAAACTGGCTCAGGCTGTCGCCGAAATTCATCAGGCTGGCGCTTGGGGCGCCATAGAACAAACGATAGATCAACTGCACCAGCACGACGGCGCCGAGGATGAACTGCGCCACTTGCCACACCAGCACGAAGAGGATCATCCACAGCACCCGCAGCAGGATGGACTCGTACTTGGCTTCTATTTTTGGATCGTTCATGCGCAACTCCCTGCTTTTCTGGCAAGCGTGATTAGTTGAAACCGCTGGTGGAAATAAAGTCGACGTCGGTTTTCGGCTCGCCACGCATTAACAGACCGATGACCTGCTCCAGCGTGCGCCCCTCGAACAGGATCGCGTGCAGCCCGGCGACCAGCGGCATGTACACGCCAACCTCCTGGGCCTTGGCCTTGAGCACTTTAAGGGTATTGACCCCTTCGGCGACTTCGCCCAGGCGCGTGACCGCCTCGTCCAGGCTCAGGCCCTGGCCGAGGGCGAAGCCGACCTGATAGTTGCGGCTCTTGGGCGACGAACAGGTCACGATCAGATCGCCCACGCCGGCCAGCCCCAGGAAGGTCATCGGGTTGGCACCCTGGTTCACCGCGAAGCGGGTCATTTCCGCCAATGCCCGGGTAATCAGCATGCTCTTGGTATTTTCTCCCATGCCCAGCGCCACCGCCATGCCGGCGATGATCGCGTAGACATTTTTCAGCGCCCCGCCCAGCTCCACGCCGAAACGATCGGCGCTGGCGTACACACGAAAGGTGCGTCCGTGCAGCGCGGCCTGAACCTGCTGGCAGAGTTCTTCGTCTTCACTGGCGACCACCGTGGCGGTCAGCGCGTGCTCGGCGATTTCACGGGCCAGGTTGGGTCCGGACAGGACGCCGATGCGCGCCTGCGGGGCGATCTCTTCGAGGATCTCGCTCATCAACTTGAACGTGTGGGCTTCGATGCCTTTGGTCAGGCTCACGAGCATTTTGCCGGTCAAGCGTTCGGCGTGCGGCATCAGCACCGAGCGCAGCGCACTGGAGGGCAATGCGACGAAACACAGGTCGCAGGCGTCCAGGGTGGCTTGCAGGTCGGTGACCGGTGTGACGCCGGGCAGAATCTTGATGCCTTTGAGGTAACGCGGGTTCTCGCGATTGACCCGAATGGCCTCGGCCTGTTCGGGGTCACGCATCCACTGAAGGACCTGATGCCCGTTCTCGGCCAGCAGATTAGCCACGGCGGTTCCAAAACTTCCGCCTCCCAGGACCGCAATCGGGCGCTGTTCAGTCATATGCAATCCGTTAATCCATACCAGTGGCGATGTCGGCATTATACGGGGCAGTCCATCGACGGCCAGCCCCGACATCAAATACCTGCACCCGTAGGAAGAAGACCAATAAAACCGAGGAAAATGCAGACATCGTGAATGGAAAAGTCATTCGGCTCGGTTAACATGCGCGCCAACAATCACTGACAGGGATGTGTTGTGTCTCCGGGCTCTCCTTCACCGCATTCACCTCTGGTTCTGGCGCTGATTTTCAGCTCGCCGGCGCTGGCCGACGACTTGTTCCTGGACAGCGAACCACTGCCGCAAGTACTCACCGCCACGCGCCTGAAGCAGTCGCCGGCGGCCGTGCCGGGAAGCATGACGGTGATCGACAGTGCCCTGATCCACGCCAGCGGTGCCCGTGACATCAGCGAACTGCTGCGCCTGGTGCCGGGGATGATGGTCGGCAACATCAGCGGCAATCAGGCGACGGTGAACTACCACGGCACCAATGCGAATGAAGCGCGGCGCATGCAAGTGCTGATCGACGGGCGCTCGGTGTATCGCGCCGGCCTGGCCACCGTGGACTGGAGTGACATTCCGGTGGCCATGGAAGACATCGAGCGCATCGAAGTCTTTCGCGGGCCGAATACCGTCAGCTACGGCGCCAATGCCCTGATGGCGGTGGTCAACATCATTACCCGGCGGCCCGCCAACAGTCACGGTACGCGCATGAAGGTCACCCAGGGCCAGCGCGGCATCAACGACTTTTACGCCAGCCAGGGCGTGGGCTGGGAGGACGGTGACTTGCGCCTGTCCCTGTCCGGCCAGCAAGACGACGGTTTCGACACTGACCGAACCGGCGCCGCCTACCATGACAGTCGTCGCCTCGATCGCTTCAACCTCGCCGTCAGCCAGAGCCTCGACGAACGGCAAAGCCTCGATTGGCAATTGAATGCCAAGGACGGCACCAACCAGCGGCCCTATACCTACCGGCCGGTGTTCCCGGGGATTACCCGCGCGGGCGACGACTCCGACGTCACCGCCAAGGACTACGCCGGGTCATTGCGCTGGAATCTGGACGTCAATCCCGACCACAGCCTTTACATCCAGGGTTCGGCCCAACACTGGGATCGCCAGCAAACCTGGCGCGCCTGCGACGCGGAAGTTTCGTTCAGCCCGCAACTGACCGAGCTCTGGCAATTGAACCCGAACTACACCGAACGCCTGGCCCGCAATATCACGCGGTTCATCGGCTCTGGTGCGCCGGCCGGGACGCCCGCCGAGCAGGCGCTGGCCAACCAGGTACTCGATCAATGGCGCAACGGCGCGAGCCAGACCGTTTGCGGCGACATCGACCAGAGCACCCGGGAATCGCGCTACGACCTCGAACTGCAGGACACCCTGAGCCTTGCCGATAACCTGCGGCTGGTCAGCGGGATAAACTATCGCTACGACCGGGCGGACTCCGAAACCTACTTCAATGGCACGCTCGATGACAGGATCTGGCGGGCGTTCGGCCAGTTCGAGTGGCGTGCCACCGAACACTGGCTGCTGCAAGGCGGCGCCATGTTCGAGGACACCCGGTTGACCGGCAGCTCGCTGACACCCCGCATGGCGGTCAACTACCTGATCAACCCCCGCCACGGCTTGCGTGCGGTGTACTCCGAGGCCATCCGCTCACCGAACATGTTCGAGAACAACGTCAACTGGAGTTATCAGGTCACCAACCTCAAGCCCGGTGCGTTTGGCCAGCCCAGCGCCCGTTATTTCGTCAAGACCCGTGGCCCCGGCGACCTTGATCAAGAGCACATGCGCTCCCGGGAACTGGGCTACAACGGCTATTTTCCCGAACCGGGGCTGGCGCTCGACGTGAAGCTGTTCCACGACGAAATCACCGGCATGATCAGTGAGCCGCTGCGCAACAATCAGTACATTGCCAGCAATGCCAACAAGGCGCGCTTTTCGGGGGTCGAAACCCAGCTCGACTGGCGTGTCGGCAGCCTCGATCGCCTACGACTGACTTATGCCTACGTCGATACCGATGCCAGCAATCCGCTGGATGCCAGGCAGACTGCAAGTAACAGTGGTTCGGCCGGATGGCTGCGCGATTGGGGCCAAGGCTGGAACAGTGCGCTTTTCTATTATGGCGATGACGCCCTCAACGGCTACCGCTTCGAACGGGTCGATGCGCGCATCGCCAAACGTATCGCCTTGGGCAACGCCAGCCTGGAACTGGCCGGGGTGCTCCAGCAACGGCTGGACAATCAGCCGACCACCTTCATCGACAATAATTATGACCAGCGCCAGGTGATGTATTTCAGCGCCGAGCTGGAGCTTTAAGATGCCGAATCGCCCGGCCTGCAGAATGCCTCCCCTGGGTCGGCTGCTGGCCATACTCTGCCTGTTGACAAGCGGCCTGCTGGGCAGCCTGGCGAGTAACGCGGCCGACATTTTGCTCACGGGGGCCGAAGATAGCCCCGGTGTGCGGGCGTTTACCCAGGCCCTGAGCGAGTTGCGACCACGCGATAACGTACGCTTCCAGACGCTGGCCAAAATGCCGATACCGGACAAGCTGCCGGAAAACATCCGCTTGATACTGCTCGACCTGCCCAGCCTCGACTGGCGCCTGCAAAACGCCCAGGGCCCGGCGACTCTCGTATTGCGCATCAGCCGCCTGCAAGCCCGGCAACGCTTGAACAATACGTTGCCTGCGCGCCTTTGCCTGCTATGGAGCGATCCACCACTGGACCGCCAGTTGCGCTTGACCCGCACCCTGTTGCCACAAGCCAGGCGCATCGGCGTGCTCTACGACACCCACAGTGAATTTCTGTTGAATGAGCTGCGTCAGGCCGCCCTCCCCCTGGGTCTTGAGATGGTCGCCCAGCGCTGGGACAACATTCACGACAGTCGTCCATTACAGGCACTGCTAAATAACAGCGACGTGTTGCTGGGACTTGACGATGCCGACCTGTACAACCCGCAAACCGCAAAGAACCTGCTGCTGAGCAGCTATTCGCGGCAAGTGGCCCTGATCGGACCCAACGCCGGATTCGTCAAGGCCGGAAGCCTGGCCAGCACCTATAGCGATCAGAGCGACTGGCTGGCGGTCCTCGACGAATTGCTCGACCAGCCACCGGCCACCTGGCCGCGCACGCACTATCCCCATCGATTCAAGGTCGCGAGCAACCCGCAAGTCGCACGTTCATTGGGTATCGAACAGATAAACGAAGCGTCTGTCGCCACACTGCTGGCTGAAGGAGAACGCCGTCCATGAGCTTGCGCCGTCGCTGGGACATCAACACTCGCACCCAACTGATCAGCCTCGGCCCTGCACTGCTGCTGACCTTGTTGCTGATCAGTTTCTTCACGTTCGTGCGCATCCAGGATCTGCGTCAGGAAATCTCCCACACCGGCCAGTTGATCGCCAATCAACTGGCCCCGGCCACCGAGTACGGCGTGATTTCGGGCAACATCGAAGTGCTCGAAACCTTGCTCAAGGCGACGCTGGCCACGCCCAACGTGAGTTTTCTGGAGATCCAGGACAGTGCAAACCGGGTTCTGGTGTACGTCGAACAACCGAGCGAACACCACAATCGCGCGCAACAGCTCGAAGTGTTCCAGGCACCGATACGGCTCCAGCGTATCGCGTTGCACAATGATTTTTTCCAGAGCAGCAAAACCGCCACTGCCGCCCCCACCGAGGACTACCTCGGTCGGGTGATCGTCGGGCTGTCCAACGATGCCTTCAGCCGGCGCCAACAGGAAATCGTGCTCAAGGCCGCCATCCTGGCGCTGTTTGCCCTGCTGTTTACCTTCATCGTGGCCCGCCGCCTGGCGGGCAGCCTGTCGAAACCGATCCGTGATATCGGCAATGCGGTCAAGGCGATCCAGGACGGCGATTACAACACACCGCTGCCCATTGTCGACGACACCGAGCTGGGGGCGCTGTCGCAACACATCAACAACCTCGCCAGCGGTCTCGAGCAGGCCAGCCGCGAACAGCATCAGGCCATGGCGCAGTTGATCCAGACCCGCGAAGAAGCGGAAAAGGCCAACAACGCCAAATCCGATTTCCTCGCCATGATGAGCCATGAACTGCGCACGCCGATGAATGGCGTACTGGGCATGCTGCAGTTACTGGAAACCACCGACATGACCGAGGAGCAGGTGGAGTACGCGGCGCTGGCCTCCGAATCCACCGAGCACTTGCTCAAGGTCATCAACGACATCCTGGATTTCTCGCGGATCGAACGTTCAGAGCTGGAGCTGGAACACATTGCGTTCAACCTCACCGACCTGATCGGCAGTTGCGCCCAGTCGTTCCAGCACAGCGCCGCGCAACGCGGTCTGGACCTGCAACTGATGATCCCCGACGACATGCGCGGTTTGCAGGTCAAGGGCGACCCGACGCGTATCCGTCAGATACTGGTCAACCTGGTCGGCAATGCGCTGAAGTTCACCGAGCACGGCCGCGTCACGATCGAGGCGCAGTGGCAGTCGCTGGACCACGAGTTGCTGTGGTTCACCTGCACCGTGCGCGACAGCGGCATCGGCATCCCGGCGCAAAGCCTGGAATTGATGTTCAACGCTTTCCAGCAGGCCGACAGTTCTATTTCAAGACGCTACGGCGGTACGGGGCTGGGCCTGCCGATTGCCCGTACCCTGGCCGAACGCATGGGCGGCACCTTGCGCGCGCAGAGTGAGGAAGGCCGCGGTTCGGTGTTCACCCTGGAAATTCCCCTGGCATTGCACCAGCAGACACAACCGCTGCTACCCCCTCGCGCGCAATCGCGCAACAGCAACGGCGAAGGACGCAATGTGTTGTTGGTCGAAGACAACCCGGTCAACCAGACCGTCATCGAAGCCATGTTGCGCAGCATGGGCTTCAAGGTCAGTGTCGCTGCCGACGGCGCGCAGGCGGTACGCAGCGCCGAGAGCCTGATCTTCGAAGCGATCCTGATGGATTGCCGCTTGCCGATCATCGATGGCTATGAAGCCACCCGACAAATACGCAATCTACCCGGTTGCACCGACCTGCCGATCATCGCCCTGACCGCCAATGCCTTGCAGGGTGACCGCGAAGCCTGTCTGTCGGCGGGGATGAACGATTACCTGGCCAAGCCGTTCAAACGGACTGATCTGCAGCAAATTCTTCAGCGTTGGGTGCAGTAGTACAGGCCTTTCGACCATCTGCGACTGGCGTGAAAGGCGAAAGTGCGGCAGTCTTAGTCACCCGAACAGGCCCGAAAAGGGGCTTGAATAATAATTTCAGTGCACAAGTGTACATTCATGTCCTTGGTGCTGTGACTTTCACCACAACGCAATAGTCTATGAGTAGGCTGCCGGTTCGAGGCATGAACGCTTCGATCGGCCGGGAAGATTTGCCCCACCTGCCGCATGGGACTATTGAGGAGCTCGCATGACCAAACAAAACGCCTTTACCCGGGAAGATCTGCTGCGCTGCAGTCGCGGTGAGCTGTTCGGCCCTGGTAACGCGCAACTGCCCGCCCCGAACATGCTGATGGTTGATCGCATCACCCTGATCAGCGAAGAAGGTGGCAAGTACGGCAAAGGTGAATTGGTCGCCGAGCTGGATATCAATCCGGACCTGTGGTTCTTCGCCTGCCACTTCGAAGGCGATCCGGTGATGCCGGGCTGCCTGGGCCTCGACGCCATGTGGCAACTGGTCGGCTTCTTCCTGGGCTGGCAAGGCCTGCCGGGCCGTGGCCGTGCGCTGGGTTCGGGCGAAGTGAAATTCTTCGGCCAGGTCCTGCCGACCGCCAAGAAAGTCACCTATAACATTCATATCAAGCGCGTCCTCAAGGGCAAGCTGAACCTGGCCATCGCCGACGGTTCGGTCACTGTCGACGGTCGCGAAATCTACACCGCCGAAGGCCTCCGGGTCGGCGTGTTCACCTCCACTGACAACTTCTAAGGGTTATCCGCATGCGCCGCGTCGTTATCACTGGTCTGGGCATCGTTTCTTGCCTGGGCAATGACAAAGAGACCGTCTCCGCTAACCTGCGTGCAAGCCGCCCTGGCATCCGGTTCAACCCGGAATATGCCGAAATGGGTCTGCGTAGCCAGGTTTCCGGCTCCATTGACCTCAACCTTGAAGAACTGATCGATCGCAAGATCTATCGCTTCGTCGGCCACGCGGCAGCTTATGCCTACCTGGCCATGAAAGACGCCATCACTGACTCCGGCCTGACCGAAGAGCAGGTTTCCAACCCGCGTACCGGCCTGATCGCCGGTTCCGGTGGCGCATCGACCTTGAACCAGATGGAAGCGCTGGACATCCTGCGCGAGAAAGGCGTCAAGCGCGTCGGCCCATACCGCGTCACGCGGACCATGAGCAGCACCGTTTCCGCTTGCCTGGCCACTCCGTTCAAGATCAAGGGCCTGAACTACTCCATCGCGTCTGCCTGCGCCACCAGTGCTCACTGCATCGGTACCGCCATGGAACAGATCCAGATGGGCAAGCAGGACATCGTCTTCGCCGGCGGCGGTGAAGAAGAGCACTGGAGCCAGTCGTTCCTGTTCGACGCCATGGGCGCCCTGTCCAGCAAGCGCAACGACACCCCGGAAAAAGCTTCCCGTGCCTACGACGCAGACCGTGACGGTTTCGTCATCGCTGGCGGTGGCGGCATGGTCGTGGTTGAAGAGCTGGAACACGCTCTGGCCCGCGGCGCGAAGATCTACGCGGAAATCGTTGGCTACGGCGCGACCTCCGACGGCTACGACATGGTTGCCCCGAGCGGCGAAGGCGCGATCCGCTGCATGCAGCAGGCGCTGTCCACCGTCGACACCCCGATCGACTACCTGAACACCCACGGCACTTCGACCCCGGTCGGCGACGTCGCGGAAATGAAAGGTGTGCGTGAAGTGTTCGGCGACAAGGCTCCGGCCATCAGCTCCACCAAGAGCCTGTCGGGTCACTCCCTGGGCGCTGCCGGCGTTCACGAAGCGATCTACTGCATGCTGATGATGGAAGGCAACTTCATTGCCGGCTCCGCCAACATCGACGAGCTGGACCCTGAAGTGGCCGACCTGCCGGTGCTGACCAAGACCCGCGAAAACGCCACCATCAACACCGTGATGAGCAACAGCTTCGGTTTCGGTGGCACCAACGCCACTTTGGTACTGAAGCGCTGGGAAGGTAAGTAATTTCCCTCTGCTGAGTCGCACATGAAAACGCCCCGACTGGTTCGGGGCGTTTTTTTTGGCCTCAAAGAATTCGACACCACAACCATTGTGGGAGTGAGCTTGCTCGCGATGAGGGAGTGTCAATCGACATCATTGCTGTCTGACCCACCGCCATCGCGAGCAAGCTCGCTCCCACAGTTTCAGTGCTCGACACTGGATTTGTGGTGCCTTCAACATGAAACGTTTGTCATGAAACTTAACGCCATGCGACTGAATGTCGCGGATTCCGCGGGCTGCAGGACTGTTTCCATTTTTGCAAAAAACCGTTACCAAACTCAGTTATTTACTTAGCAAGCTAACAAAACATATAACAGAGCCCTGCACACGCCTTGCTGCAGATAACAGAGATTGGAGCTAGCAGATGACTGTAAAAGTAACTGAACGCGACGATTCACATAAATCCCACGAGGGTGTAGCCGCCGGTATCCGGATCTGGGACGTGCATCAACAAGACCTGCTGGTCGGGATGTTCCACTCCGAGATCGACGCGCAAAACTACAGGGCCGAACTGGAAATGCTCGAGCGCAACCGCGAGCTCGCAACCGGTTGAAGACAGACTCCACCACCGTGCAGCCTGCCCCTTCCCGCACGGGCAGACTGCAACCGGAGCACGCGGCTCAGGCAATCTGAACGGCCGCTAAATGAAGGGAGTCGTCGATCACCACCGAAGGAACAACACCGACGATCCAGCCCGCCTCAAGTTTCACCACCTCGCACTCACCATCGCCCATGCCGTCATTGCGGACGGCAAACTGAAGCGAAGATAGATGACGCTTGCCGTCATCGAAGTCCATGCCACAGGCGATCAGGAAATCGATTTTGGCCCCCGCCAGTTCAACCTCCTTGTCCCGTTCACCGTCTTTCAACACCGCATAATCGAGGCACAAGTTGATGCCGAATGGGCAACCCACTACAAGACTATTAATAAATATTCCTTCGTAGCCACCAAAGTAACTGTGCTCGGCCTGTACACTACTGACCTTCTTTACCCGTACCACAATCTCATCGAACAACTTGAAAAACCAGTACCCGTCTTCCGACCCTACATGTCTTCCAAAATCGATTCCTGACACATAACGCTTCGGCCACATCGACATCAGCGGCATGTCGACCTCGTATTCCTTATTGGAAATTGTGAGCACATAATTAATGACATCGTAATAGCTCGACTCCCCCTCTCCCACCTTGATCAGCGTCGCACAACTTCCTGCCAATAAAACGATCTTGCCGTAGCGCTGCACTGGCAGATCACTTATCAACAGCGTCACACACTCGGTCACCTTCGTCAGATAAGCAGAGTTCAGTTCGTGAAGCTCCTGTTCACTACGGACTTCGTGCCAGGGAATGTTCCAGAAAAACTCGGGCAGGGTTACGAAAACGCACGCGGGCCTGCCGTGATCGTCGCGAGCAGCTTTCGCAGCGATCTTGATCTTTCGGCGCACAAGCTCCGCTCGTGCGACAAGCTCGTCGTCCAGATAATCGTGAATGGATTGATCGGGTTGTCGCGGCTGTGAAAGCTGCGATTTAAAAGTGGGTTGGCGTAACGAGGCGATACTTACCAGCATTGACAATATCCTTATTCATTTAATTTCATTCCATTAGTTCTCTCCCCTGAGAATATTTCGGGCAAAAGAAAACCCGAGAGATCGTATCGACGCGATCTTTCGGGTTCAATTCATTAATCAAGCAATGTACTAACAAACATGTAATGGAAGAGGAGCGATTACCACATCAGATCATCAGGGATCTTGTAGGCCGCATACGGATCGTCCTCGACGCTGACTTCTTCGGTCTGCACATTCAGCTGCACGATGCGTTGCGGGTCGCGCTCCTGAATCTTCAATGCCGCCTCGCGCGGAATCACTTCGTAGCCGCCAGCGTGATGCACGATGGCCAGCGAACCGCTGCTGAGCTTGTTGCGCATCAGGGTGTTGACGCAGATGCGCTTGACCTTTTTGTCGTCGACGAAGTTGTAGTAATCCTCGGTCGTCAATTTCGGCAGGCGCGAAACTTCGATCAATTGCTTGACCTGCGCGGCACGGGCCTTGGCCTCAGCCTTTTCCTGCTGCTGGCGGTTGAGCTCCTGGTCGCGCTTGACCTTCTCGGCCATGGCTTCCTGTGCCGCGCGCTGCTGGGAGTCATCCAGCTCGATCTGGCCTTTGTGGGCCAGGCGTTGCTGTTTCTGCTTGTCTTTGCTGACCTGCTTGGCCTGCTTCTGGTTGACCAGCCCTGCTTTGAGCAACTGGTCGCGAAGGGAAATGCTCATGGTGCTTATTACTCACTTAGGCCACTGCTCAACCGCAGCTGGGCAAATTCTTTTCCTGACGTTTGGCTTCGCCCCACAAGGCGTCCAACTCTTCGAGGGTGCAATCTTCCATGGGACGGCGGGTGTCGCGCAATGCCTGTTCGATAAAACGAAAGCGTCTTTCAAACTTGCCGTTGGCACTCCGCAGTGCGGTTTCCGGATCAACCTTGAGGTGCCGCGCCAGATTCACCACGGAGAACAGCAGGTCACCGATCTCTTCGGCCACGGCCTCGGGATCATTTTCCGACATGGCTTCGAGGACTTCATCGAGCTCTTCACGCACTTTGTCGAGCACCGGCAAGGCGTCCGGCCAGTCGAACCCGACCTGCCCCGCGCGCTTTTGCAATTTCGCCGAACGTGACAACGCCGGTAATGCAGCGGGGACGTCATCGAGCAATGACAGCTGTTCGGGCGCGCAGGACTTCTCTGCGCGCTCCTCGGCCTTGATCTCTTCCCAGCGCTGCTTGACCTGCTCTTCGCTGAGGCGCGGGACATCCAGCGGTGCATAGAGGTCGCCCGTAGGGAACACATGGGGGTGACGACGGATCAGCTTGCGGGTGATGCTGTCGACCACACCTTCAAACTCGAAGCGCCCTTCCTCCCGGGCCAACTGGCTGTAATACACCACCTGGAACAACAAGTCGCCGAGCTCCCCCTGCAAGTGATCGAAGTCACCGCGCTCAATGGCGTCGGCGACTTCGTAGGCTTCTTCCAGAGTGTGGGGGACGATGGTGGCGTAAGTTTGCTTGATGTCCCACGGGCAACCGTACTGCGGGTCGCGCAGGCGGTTCATCAGGTGCAATAAATCTTCAAGTGAATGCATCAATCTCTCTCACTGCAAAGTCCCTTGTGGGAGCGAGCTTGCTCGCGATAGCGGACAGTCAGACAACACCTGTGTTGAATGTTGAACCGTCATCGCGAGCAAGCTCGCTCCCACAGTGGATCGGCGCTGAACATGCATCAAGGTGTACGGTTACGCCGGGTTTCGATGATGTTCGGCAACTGGGAAATCCGCCCCAGCAACCGCCCCAATGCATCCAGCCCCGGAATCTCGATGGTCAGGGACATCAGCGCGGTGTTGTCCTCCTTGTTCGAGCGGGTGTTGACCGCCAGCACGTTGATCCGCTCATTGAGCAAAACCTGCGAGACGTCACGCAGTAACCCGGAACGGTCGTAGGCGCGGATGATGATGTCCACCGGATAGGTGAGCACCGGTACCGGGCCCCAGCTGACCTGGATGATCCGCTCCGGCTCCCGCCCACTCAGTTGCAGCACCGAGGCGCAGTCCTGGCGGTGAATGCTCACGCCGCGGCCCTGGGTGATGTAACCGACGATGGCATCACCCGGCAATGGCTGGCAGCAGCCGGCCATCTGGGTCATCAGGTTGCCGACGCCCTGGATCTGGATGTCCCCGCGCTTGCCCGGTTTGTAGCCGGTGGCCTTGCGTGGTATGAGTTCAAGCTGTTCGTTGCCACGCTCCGGCTCGACCAGTTGCTGCGCGAGGTTTACCAGTTGCGCCAGGCGCAAATCCCCGGCGCCGAGGGCGGCGAACAGGTCTTCGGCAGTTTTCATGTTGGCCTTGTCGGCCAGCTTGTCGAAATCCACCGCTGGTAGGCCGAGGCGATTGAGTTCGCGTTCGAGCAAGGTTTTACCGGCCGCGACGTTCTGGTCGCGAGCCTGCAACTTGAACCAGTGAACGATCTTCGCCCGTGCCCGCGACGTAGTGACATAACCCAGGTTCGGGTTCAGCCAGTCACGGCTCGGGGTGCCGTGCTTGCTGGTGATGATCTCGACCTGTTCACCGGTTTGCAGGCTGTAGTTGAGCGGAACGATGCGCCCGTTGATCTTGGCGCCGCGGCAGTTGTGACCGATTTCGGTGTGCACGCGGTAAGCGAAGTCCAGCGGGGTCGCGCCCTTCGGCAAGTCGATGGCGTGACCGTCCGGGGTGAAGATGTAGACCCGGTCCGGCTCGATATCGACCCGCAGCTGTTCCGCCAGGCCACCGATGTCGCCCAGTTCTTCGTGCCATTCGAGCACCTGGCGTAGCCAGGAAATTTTCTCTTCGTAGTGATTGGAACCGGATTTGACGTCGGTGCCTTTGTACTTCCAGTGGGCGCATACCCCCAGCTCAGCCTCTTCGTGCATGGCGTGGGTGCGGATCTGCACTTCCAGTACCTTGCCTTCCGGACCGATCACCGCCGTGTGCAGCGAGCGGTAGCCGTTTTCTTTCGGGTTGGCGATGTAGTCGTCGAACTCTTTCGGGATATGCCGCCACAGAGTGTGAACGATACCGAGCGCGGTGTAGCAGTCGCGCATTTCCGGCACCAGCACGCGCACGGCACGCACGTCGTAGATCTGGCTGAACTCCAGACCCTTGCGCTGCATTTTGCGCCAGATCGAATAGATGTGTTTGGCGCGGCCGCTGATGTCGGCATCGACGCCGGTGGCCTGCAGTTCGTTTTTCAGCTGGCTCATCACGTCGCTGATGAAGCGCTCGCGATCCAGTCGCCGCTCATGGAGCAGCTTGGCGATCTGCTTGTACTGGTCCGGTTCCAGGTAACGGAAGGACAAGTCTTCCAGTTCCCACTTGATATGACCGATACCCAGCCGATGGGCCAATGGCGCGTAGATGTCGAAGACTTCACGGGCCACACGGTTACGCTTTTCGTCGTCGGCGGTTTTCACCGCACGGATCGCGCACGTGCGTTCGGCCAGCTTGATCAGGGCAACGCGAACGTCGTCAACCATGGCCACCAGCATCTTGCGCAGGTTTTCCACCTGGCCCTGGGTGCCCAGCACCAGGGATTTTCGCGGACTCAGGCTGTCGCTGATCGCGGCCATGCGCTGCACGCCGTCGATGAGCTTGGACACCACCGGACCGAAGCGCTGGCTGACGGCCGGCAACTTGATCTGGCCTTCGCGCACGCCTCGATACAGGATCGCGGCGACCAAAGAGTCCTGGTCGAGTTTGAGATCGGCGAGGATCTCGGCGATCTCAAGCCCTGTACGGAAAGTCGAGTTACCTTCCGACCACAGATTCTGTGCCGCATTGGCTTGTTGTTCGGCCTCGCGAGCGTACTCGCAGGCCTCTTTCAAGGCTTCGCGATCCAGTGCCAGATCGACACTGACCGCATGATCGAGCCAAGCCTCGAGATTGATACTGCCGTCGGTGTTGATCGGCTGGTGTGCTCTCACCTGTACCATCTTGCTTACCTTCCCTACGACGCAGATTCAATGCGTCAAATCGCTGACCTTCGTTGCCGGTGCGCCCACGTCGGGCTGGGTGCGCGGCTGCACGGGCGGGCCAGTCGGACCAGACGAGCATCCTAGCTCGCTTCAAATAACGCCATGGCCTCGACATGTGCCGTTTGAGGAAACATATCGAGAATCCCGGCACGTTTTAACCGGTAGCCCTGCTTGATCAATTCGACCGTGTCGCGCGCCAGAGTTGCAGGGTTGCACGACACATACACCAAACGTTCGGCGCCCAGGCTCCTGAGCTTGCGCACAACCTCGAAAGCACCGTCACGCGGTGGGTCCAAGAGTACCGCACAAAAGCCTTCGGCGGCCCATTCGGCGTCCGTCAAAGGCTGGGATAAATCGGCCTGAAAAAACTTCGCGTTATGCAGATTATTGCTGGCCGCATTCGCCGCGGCCCGATCGACCATCACCTGCACGCCTTCGACCGCCACCACTTCACGAGCGGCCTTGGCCAGCGGCAAGGCAAAATTGCCCAGGCCACAGAACAGGTCGAGTACGCGCTCATCCGCTGTCGGCTTCAGCCAGTCCAGCGCCTGGGCGACCATCGCTTCGTTGACGGCGGCGTTGACCTGAATGAAATCCCCGGGACGATACGCCAGCTCCAGGTCCCACTGTTCAAGACGATAGCCCAACGACTGATCGGCCTCGACCGGTTGCGGTTCGCCATCGCCGTGCAGCCACAACTGGGCTTCATGGAACGCGCAGAATTCCTTGAGGATCGTCAGGTCGGCATCGGACAACGGCGCCATGTGCCGCAGTAAAACCGCCAGCGTCGAGCCGCTGAACAACTCCACATGCCCGAGTGCCTGGGGTTTGCTCAAGCGCCGCAGCATCTCCGGCAAGCAGGCCATGATCGGTTGCAAGGGCTGTACCAGCACCGGGCAGTCATCGATGCCCACGATGTCCTGGCTGCCAGCGGCACGGAAACCGACTTCGAGTTTTTTTGCCTTCATGTCCCAGCGCACCGCGACGCGGGCGCGACGGCGGTAAGCGAACTCCGCGCCGCTCAATGGCGCTGCCCACTCATCGGGTTCGACGCCCGCGACTCTCGACAACTGCTCGGCGAGCATGCGCTGTTTCAGGGCAAGCTGTTCGTTGTGGGGCAGATGCTGCACGCTACAACCGCCACAGCGGCCGGCATGGGCGCACGGTGCAGGGCGGCGTAGTTCGCTGGCCTTGAACACCCGTTCGGTGCGCGCCTCGACCACTTTGCCATGGGCACCGAGGACGCGCGCCTCGATCTCTTCACCGGCCAATGCGCCGATGACGAACCAGGTGCGACCTTCGAAAAACGCGATACCGCGACCGTCATTGGCCAGGCGCTCGATGGTCAGGCGTTGCTTTTTGCCGGTCGGGACTTGCGGGGCCTTGCTGCCGCCGGTGGGCTGGAAGCGCAGGCCTCTTTCATGTTTGGCCATCAGTTGGGCGCGTCGAAAATGCCGGTCGACAAGTAACGGTCGCCACGGTCGCAGATGATCGCGACGATCACCGCGTTTTCAACTTCTTTGGACAGGCGCAACATTGCCGCCACGGCACCGCCCGAGGACACGCCACAGAAAATGCCTTCTTCGCGGGCCAGACGACGGGTCACGTCTTCGGCTTCGCTTTGCGCCATGTCGACGATCCGGTCCACGCGGTCAGCCTGGTAGATCTTCGGCAGGTATTCCTGAGGCCAGCGGCGGATCCCCGGGATCGCCGAGCCTTCCATCGGTTGCAGACCGATGATTTGCACGTTGTCGTTCTGCTCTTTCAAGTAGCGCGACACACCCATAATGGTACCGGTGGTGCCCATGGAGCTGACGAAATGGGTGATGGTGCCCTGGGTCTGGCGCCAGATTTCCGGGCCGGTGGTGGTGTAGTGCGCCTCGGGGTTGTCACCGTTGGCGAACTGATCCAGTACCTTGCCCTGGCCTTCGGCTTCCATCTTCTGCGCGAGGTCACGGGCGCCTTCCATACCCTGCTCCTGGCTGACCAGAATCAGCTCGGCGCCATAGGCCGTCATGGCTGCCTTGCGCTCGGCGCTGGAGTTGTCGGGCATGATCAGGATCATCTTGTAACCCTTGATCGCAGCGGCCATGGCCAAGGCGATCCCGGTGTTGCCCGAGGTCGCCTCGATCAGCGTATCGCCGACGTGGATCTGCCCGCGCAGCTCGGCGCGGGTGATCATCGACAGCGCCGGACGGTCCTTGACCGAACCCGCCGGGTTGTTCCCTTCGAGCTTGAGCAAAAGGGTATTGCTGGTGGCGCCGGGCAGGCGCTGCAAACGGACCAGCGGAGTGTTGCCGACGCAATCGGCGATGGTTGGGTACTGCAAGGTCATGGCGTATTCGCAATCCAGACTGCGGGGGCGACTATCATACCGGCAAACGTTCCCAGGCCATATCACGCAAAGTGCGGTGCTTATGGCTTATAGGAATAAGCAGATATGTTGCGGTGAACAGGAGGGCCTAATCGCGAGCAAGCTCGCTCCCACAGGGTGCCGGGGTGCTCACAGGTTTCGCGGTTCAAGCACGGTCAGTGTGGGAGCGGGCTTGCCCGCGATGGCGTCGGCACTGGCGCTATCAACATCCGCCAACAACCGCATGTTCAGGCGCAACCCGGTTCCGGTGTTCTGTGCCCACAACTGTCCGCCCTGACGCTGCACCGCGTTTCGGGCGATGCTCAAGCCCAACCCAAATCCACCATCCCCCGGCCGCGAACCATCGAGTCGGGTGAACGGCAGGAAGATCCGCTCCAGATCAGCTTCCGCCACGCCGCCGCCCTGATCCTCCAGCCATAGATGCCAGAAATCTCCATCACGCTGGCCGCCGAGCAGGACAACCCCACCATCAGGTGAATGCCGAATCGCATTGCGCAGAATGTTTTCCAATGCCTGGGCCAGGGTGTTGAGATGACCGCGAACCCAACAGGATGAATCTACGGTGCATTGCAACTGCGTATCGGGCCAACCACTTTCATAGCAGGCGTTCTCCGTGAGCATTTCCCACAAGGCCTGGATCTGGATCGCTTCGTCAGGCAATCGGGTGCGCTCGGTATCGAGCCACGCCAGTTGCAGCGTGTCTTCCACCAGGCGCTGCATGCCATCGACTTCACGGCCGATGCGTTCGCGCAATGGCTCCAGCCCCTGCTCGCTTTCACTGGCCACCCGCAGGCGGCTCAAGGGCGTGCGCAATTCGTGGGACAAGTCGCGCAGCAGTTGCTGCTGCAAGGCCACAGTGCTTTGCAGGCGCTCGGACATGTGATCGAACGCCCTGCCCAACTCGCCCAATTCATCGGAACGATTGGTGGTGCGGCTCGACAGGCGCACATTCAGTTGGTCGGCACGCCAGGCATTGGCCTGTTCACGCAGACTGTTGAGCGGCACCACCAACAAACGATACAGCCCGACGCACAACAGCAAGGTGAACAATCCCGGAATCACTCCGTTGGTGATCACCCGCCAGAACACCCGGTAACGCCCGGGTACGAAGCGCTTGGGCAACTCGATCACCAGGCTGCCGACGGAGGGGTCACCGGGAAAGGGTATGCGCATCCACGGCCGGCCTTTCTTGTGGATGGGCCAATCGAGGCCGCGCAAAAAAGTCAGGCGTTCGACTTCCTTGTCCGTCAGCGATTGGTTGCTCAAGGACTGCAAATCACCGCCGATGACACCGACCCAACCTTTTTCCCGCTGATGCATGCCTTGCAGCCAGTCATCGATACCAGCGCTCTGACGCTGCTGCCATGCCTGCTCGGCTTCGGCGGCATAACCGGACAGGATGCCGCGGGCCTCATCGGAGAGGAACTGGTTACGTTGCTCCATGTAACGGCCCCAAGACCAACTCAGCCAGATCATCAGCAGACAGAAAGCGACCAATAGACAGGCCAGTTTCCAGAACAGCGAATGCCTGCCCGGCAAGTTACATGTCATCGGCGGCGCTCAGGATGTAGCCCTTGCCCCAAACCGTACGCACTTCGCGCTCGGTATATCCAATGGCCTTGAGCTTGCGGCGGATCTGGCTGATGTGCATGTCCAGGCTGCGGTCATGGGCCGCGTAACCGCGCTGCAGCACCTGTTGATAAAGAAAGGCTTTGCTCAGTACTTCGTCGGCGCTGCGGTGCAGCGTCTCCAGCAACCGATACTCGCTGCGGGTCAGGCCACCGGCCTGTTCGCCATAAAAGACCTCGAAGCTTTCATCGTCGAAACGCAGGCTGTCCATCGACGGGGCCGGCACTGCGGGTGCCGGTCGGCGGTCGAGTGCCACCCGCCGCAGAATGGCTTCGATGCGCACCCGCAACTCCACCATGCTGAAGGGCTTTGGCAGGTAATCATCAGCCCCCAGGCGAAAGCCGCTGATGCGATCGGCCTCAGCACCGAGGGCCGACATCAGCAACACCGGGGTGGAATGGCTCTGGCGCAATTGGGTCAGTACCGCCAGGCCGTCCAGGCCCGGCAGCAGAATATCCATCAACACCACGTCGAATGGTTGCCGGCGGGCAATGTCCAGGCCTTCCTGACCGTTCTGGCACCAGGTCACCTGGAAGCCGCTGCGGTCCAGATGCTCATGAACGTAGGCGCCGAGCACAAGGTCGTCTTCGATGGACAGGATTCGGGGAAGGCCGGCAGTGATGGGAGTCATGACTATCTGCAAATAATTCTCAGTTGAGCGATTATTCAAGATTGCCTCGCCAGGGGCAACCCACCGTTTGTCCGTATTGCCAATGAGTCGTCCGGACCGACGAATGACGGCACCATTTTTACGAAGATTGCCCGCGAGCAAATCGCTACACTGCGCAAGTGGTGCATGGCGGATGCATGTGCAGGCCTATAAATAGCGGGATGCAGGAGAGATGCGTGCTCAAGAAACTGGGAATCAAAGGCCGCGTGCTGTTGCTGACCCTGTTGCCAACCAGCCTGATGGCGTTGGTGCTGGGGGGATATTTTACCTGGATGCAACAGGCTGACCTGCAAACCCAGCTCATGCAGCGCGGCGAAATGATCGCCGAGCAGTTGGCTCCACTGACGGCGCCAGCCATGGGCCATCAGGACAACGAACTGCTCGAACGCATCGCCACCCAGGCCCTGGAACAAACCGACGTGCGGGCCGTGACCTTCCTGGCTCCTGACCGCACGCTGCTGGCCCACGCCGGCCCGACCATGCTCAACCAGACACCCTCCGGCAGTGGCACGCAGATGCTGCGCCGCAGTGGCAACGATGCGACCCGCTATCTGCTGCCGGTATTCGGCAAGCACCGCAACCTGGCCGGGGACGTGATTCCCGAAGAAGCCGACCGCCTGCTGGGCTGGGTCGAGCTTGAACTGTCCCATAACAGCATGCTGTTGCGCGGTTACCGCAGCCTGTTCGCCAGCCTGATGTTAATCGCGGCGGGGCTCATAGGTGCGGCACTGCTGGCCTTGCGCATGGGTCGCACGATCAATCGGCCATTGAGCCAGATCAAGCAAGCCGTGGCTCAACTCAAGGACGGTCATCTGGAAACCCGCCTGCCGCCACTCGGCAGTCAGGAACTGGACGAGTTGGCCTCCGGCATCAACCGCATGGCCGGCACCCTGCAAAATGCGCAGGAAGAATTGCAGCACAGCATCGACCAGGCCACCGAAGACGTGCGCCAGAATCTGGAAACCATCGAGATCCAGAACATCGAACTGGACCTGGCGCGCAAGGAAGCCCTGGAAGCGAGCCGGATCAAGTCCGAATTCCTGGCCAACATGAGCCATGAAATCCGCACGCCGCTCAACGGCATTCTCGGTTTCACCCACCTGCTGCAAAAAAGCGAGCTCACCCCGCGCCAGCTCGACTACCTGGACACCATCGAAAAATCCGCCGACAGCCTGCTGGGCATCATCAACGAGATTCTCGACTTTTCGAAAATCGAGGCCGGCAAGCTGGTGCTCGACCATATTCCGTTCAACCTGCGCGACCTGCTACAGGACACCCTGACCATCCTCGCCCCGGCTGCCCACGCCAAGCAGCTGGAACTGGTGAGCCTGGTGTACCGGGACACGCCGCTGTCGCTGGTGGGCGACCCACTGCGGCTCAAGCAGATCCTGACGAACCTGGTGAGCAACGCGATCAAGTTCACCCGCGAAGGCACCATCGTCGCCCGCGCCATGCTCGAAGAAGAACACGAAGACACCGTGCAGTTGCGCATCAGCATTCAGGACACCGGCATCGGTCTGTCGAACCAGGACGTACGCGCCCTGTTCCAGGCCTTCAGCCAGGCCGACAACTCGCTGTCGCGGCAACCCGGTGGTACTGGCCTGGGCCTGGTGATTTCCAAGCGCCTGATCGAACAGATGGGCGGTGAGATCGGCGTCGACAGCACGCCGGGGGAAGGGTCGGAATTCTGGATCAGCCTGAGCCTGCCAAAAACCCGCGACGATGCCGAAGACCTGCCCTCGGCACCCTTGCTCGGGCGACGGGTGGCGGTACTGGAAAACCACGAGCTGGCACGGCAGGCGTTGCAGCATCAACTGGAAGACTGCGGCCTCAGCACCACACCGTTCAATACCCTGGAAAGCCTGACCAATGGCGTCACCGCCGCCCACCAGACCGATCAGGCGATCGACCTCGCCGTGCTCGGCATCACCAGCAACGACATGCCGCCGGAACGCCTCAACCAGCACATCTGGGACCTCGAGCATCTGGGCTGCAAAGTGCTGGTGCTGTGCCCGACCACGGAACAGACGCTGTTCCATCTTTCCGTGCCCAACCCCCACAGCCAGCTCCAGGCTAAACCGGCCTGCACCCGCAAGCTGCGACGCTCCCTGTCTGACCTGGTCAACCCGCGGTCTATGCGCAGCGAGCCGGGCGAACCGGTATCCAGCCGTGCCCCGAAGGTGCTTTGCGTCGACGACAATCCGGCCAACCTGATGCTGGTGCAAACCCTGCTCGAAGACATGGGCGCCAAGGTACTCGCGGTGGAAAGCGGTTATGCCGCCGTCAAGGCGGTGCAGAACGAGACATTCGATCTGGTGTTGATGGACGTGCAGATGCCCGGCATGGACGGTCGCCAGAGCACCGAGGCGATCCGCCAGTGGGAAAGCGAACGCCATTGCACGCCCCTGCCGATCGTGGCCCTCACTGCCCACGCCATGGCCAACGAAAAACGCGCGCTGCTGCAAAGCGGCATGGACGACTACCTGACCAAACCGATCAGCGAACGGCAATTGGCACAAGTGGTGCTGAAGTGGAGCGGCCTGGCGCTGCGCAATCACAGCCCGGAGCGCTCCGGCGATGGGCATGCTGGCACCCATGACCTGTTGGTGCTCGACCACGAGGAAGGATTGCGCCTGGCTGCCGGCAAGGCCGATCTGGCCGCGGACATGCTGGCGATGCTGCTGGCGTCACTGGAGGCTGACCGCGAAGCCATCCGACTGGCTCGGCAAAGCAATGAACACAACGCTCTGGTCGAACGGGTCCATCGCCTGCATGGCGCGACGCGTTACTGCGGCGTACCGCAATTGCGTGCGGCCTGCCAACGCAGCGAAACCCTGCTCAAGCAACAGGACCCGAAAGCCAGCCTGGCACTGGATGAGCTCGACCGGGCAATCAATCGCCTGGCAGCCCAGGCGCGCATGAATGCTTGATGCAGCGCAATCGCGAAGGGCTGCCGGCGAGTTAACCTGAGGACTGTCGAATGCCGGCTTGCTCAACGGCGCAGGCCACCTTCAAGGAGCACCGCATGCGTACGATTCTTTTCAGCAGCCAGAACTACGACCGCGACAGCTTTCTCGCGGCCGGGCAACCGGCCGGCATCGAGCTGCAATTTCAGACTGCGCGCCTGAGCCTCGACACGGTAGCGCTCGCCCAAGGGTATGAAGCGGTCTGCGCGTTCATCAATGATGACCTTGGCGCTGCGGTACTCGAGCGCCTGGCCGCTGGAGGCACACGCCTGATCGCCCTGCGCTCGGCCGGTTACAACCATGTCGACTTGCCGACAGCAAAACGCCTGGGACTGGCCATCGTGCGTGTCCCGGCCTATTCGCCCCACGCCGTTGCCGAACATGCAGTAGCGCTGATCCTCGCACTCAACCGCCGCTTGCCCCGCGCCTACAACCGCACTCGCGAAGGGGATTTCAGACTGCAGGGGCTGACCGGTTTCGATCTGGTGGGCAAAACCGTCGGCGTGGTCGGCACCGGTCAGATTGGTGCCACCTTCGCCAAAATCATGAGCGGATTTGGCTGCCGGTTGCTGGCCTATGACCCCTACCCCAACCCGCAGGTCGAAGCCCTCGGCGCTCGCTACCTGAGCCTGCCGCAATTGCTGGCCGAATCGCAGATCATCAGCCTGCACTGCCCGCTCAACGAGCAGAGCAAGCACTTGATCAACCGCGAGTCCCTGGCGCACATGCAACCGGGCGCGATGTTGATCAATACCGGGCGTGGCGGTCTGGTGGACACCCCGGCACTGATCGATGCCCTGAAAGACGGTCGCCTGGGTTACCTGGGGCTGGATGTGTATGAGGAGGAAGCGCAGTTGTTCTTCGAGGACCGCTCCGACCTGCCGCTGCAAGACGATGTGCTGGCACGGCTGCTGACCTTCCCCAACGTGATCGTCACCGCGCACCAGGCGTTCCTGACCCGCGAAGCACTGGACGCGATTGCCGCCACCACATTACACAACATTGCAGCCTGGACGGCGGGCACCCCGGAAAACCTGGTGACGGGAGACTGAAACGGATCGAAGGTCATCTACCTGCGCGATGCGGCGTACAAGCCCGTGCTAGCATATCGCGCATATTTGGAGGACCCATGGTCGAACACGATTTCCGCTACAGCCTGATGAACCCGCAACACACCCTCACTGAATGCCGCGCCCTGGTGCCGGGGCGCTATCAAGTCACCGGCAACGGTGGTTCGATTCGCAACAATGACGTGCTGGTTGTGACCCTCAAGGGTGCCAAGGACTTGTCCATGCGCCTGACCGTCGAAACGGTTCGCCACCTGATCAACCCGCCCGGCCAATGGGTCGCGGTAGCCAGTGGCCCGGTGTTCGGCGAACTGGCCATCCACACCTGGCAAGTGAACTGTGACAGCTGTGCCAAAGAGCTGAGCTTCGAGTTTGCCGTCGATGCCAAGCTGGGCAACAAGGCCGAAAAGCCTGCCGCCACCGCGCGGATCGCCGAGCTGGGCTGGACCAGCGTTGGCGAGAAACACCTGTGCCCGAAATGCCAGGAGCCTGCGTGATGAAAGGCCTCGCTCTGACCGCCATGGTCGGTGCCGGCCTGCTGGGCTGCGCCGCCGAGCCGGTGCAACTGCAACAGAACCGCAGCTACATTCTGGAGTGGATCGGCGAGCGGCCGTTGATGGACTACAGCCACCTGACCGTCACCCTCGACGAAGATGGCCGGGCCTACGGCAATGGCGGCTGCAACCACTGGTTCGCGCCGTACACCCTCGATGGCGACAAACTGACCTTCGGCAAAATCGGCAGCACCCGCAAATTGTGCGCGCCGGCACTGATGGAACAGGAAAAACGCTTCCTTCAGGCCCTGGAAAACGTCCAGCGCTGGGACGTCTCCCCGATCGAGCAGATACGCTTCTGGCCAGCCGAAGGCAAGCCGTTGCGTTGGTGGCTCGAGGAGGGTTGATCGCCCTTTCAGCACGGTGAAACCTGTGGGGAGGGGGCAAGCCCCCTCGCCACAAAAAGCCCCTGACCACAATGAAAACGATCATCTGATCAATTCTTCGCCTGCAACGCCTCAAGCTTCGCCATCACCCCCGCCGCCGTCTGTTCACCCATCAACTGCTCACGCACCTTGCCCTTGTTATCGATGATGTAGGTCACCGGCAATGCTTCGCTGCGCGGCAGCTCGAACAGTTCGGAAGGGTCCTGGGCCAGCACGGTGAACCTGATCCCAAGTTTCTCGCTCGCGTCCTTCAGCTCTTGCCCCTGGACATTGTCGAAGTTGACCCCGAACACACCGATTTTTTTATCCTTGAGCTGCTCAGCCAAGGCATTCAACTCCGGTATCTCGGTACGGCAAGGCCCGCACCATTCTGCCCAGTAGTTGAGGACCAGCCATTTGCCGTCCAGCCGGTCGGCGGCGATCTTGTGGCCGTCCTGGTCGATGCCATAGTCATTACCGCAGCCCCCTAGCATCAACGCTCCGATGATCGCCAATGCTGCTGCCAGTCGCCTTGTCATGTCGTGTTCCTTGTCAAAAATTGAATGCACCTGCGACCCATCGCCTCTTACGGTTCTGGATTGCGCGCTGCACAGTTAGAATAGCCGCCACCTTACGCAAGATGCGACCCGCTCATGACCGATCTGACGCTTTATCACAATCCGCGCTGCTCGAAATCCCGCGGTGCGCTCGAACTGCTTGAAGCCCGTGGCCTGACCCCGACCGTGGTCCGTTACCTGGACACTCCGCTGGACGCCGCGCAAATCCAGAGCCTGCTGGGCAAACTCGGGATCAGCGCCCGGCAATTGCTGCGCACCGGCGAGGACGAGTACAAGACCCTTGACCTGGCCGACAGCAGCCTGAGCGAAGCGCAATTGATTGCCGCCATCGCCGCCCACCCGAAACTGATGGAACGACCGATTCTCGAAGTCGGCAACAAGGCCATCATCGGCCGCCCACCGGAGCAGATCCTGGAACTGTTGCCATGAGTGCACCGTACATTCTGGTTCTGTACTACAGCCGCAGCGGCTCGACCAACGAAATGGCCCGGCAGATCGCACGTGGTGTCGAACAGGCCGGGCTTGAGGCCCGCCTGCGCACGGTGCCGGCGATTTCCAGCGAGTGCGAAGCCGTTTCGCCGGAGATTCCCGACGAAGGCGCGCTGTATGCCAGCCTCGACGACCTGAAGAACTGTGCCGGCCTGGCGCTCGGCAGTCCGACCCGCTTCGGCAACATGGCGGCACCACTGAAGTATTTCCTCGACGGCACCAGCAACCTGTGGCTGACCGGCGCCCTGGTGGGAAAACCGGCGGGTGTGTTCACCTCCACCGCGAGCCTGCACGGCGGCCAGGAGACCACGCTGCTGTCGATGATGCTGCCGTTGCTGCACCACGGCATGCTGATCACCGGCCTGCCCTACAGCGAGTCGGCACTGCTGGAAACCCAGGGCGGCGGTACGCCATACGGCGCCAGCCACCACGCCGGCGCCGACGGCAAAAGCGGTCTGGATGCCCATGAAGTGGCGTTGTGCCGCGCGCTGGGTCTGCGCCTGGCCAAGACCGCACAGAAACTGGAGAGCTGAGTTGGCCAAGAAGCCGAAGATCCTGCCCGCCCTCGAATGGCTCGAACCACGCGTCAAGGCGATGCGCGCCATCAGCCTGTTGTGCTTTTTCGGCCTGGTGGGACTGCTGTGTGTTTACTACCTGGCGATTGCCGATCTGCATGGGGCACGCCCCTGGGTGATCCTGTTGATCGAACTGGTGCCACTGCTGATTCTGGCACCGGGGATGATCGTCGGCAGCCCTCGCGGGCATTCGTGGATGTGCTTTGTGGTGAACCTGTACTTCATCAAGGGCGCATTGGCTGCCTATGACCCGAACCGGCAAGTCTTCGGCTTGCTGGAGATGGGCGCGAGTCTGGCGGTGTTTTGCTCGGCGCTGCTGTATGTGCGCTGGCGGTATCAGTTGAACCGCAAGTTGGCTGGCGAGGGCGAACCCTCCGTCGCCTGACCCACAGCTATCGCGAGCAGGCTCGCTCCCACAGGGGATTTTGTGAACGACACAGATCCAATGTGGGAGCGGGCTTGCCCGCGATTGGGGCGACTCGGTCTCAATGATTGACTGTGTAAGCCAGCATCATCGAAATCTGGCTCATCGGCCGCCCGCCGCTTTCCTCATGCCACTGATTGAACACGTCCTGCACCAACGCCAGGTCGCGCAGACTGCTCGGCACCTTGTCGATGATGTCCTGCGCATTCAGCGCCGCCACCACGTCATAGCTCGGTACAAAGGTGTCCTTGCCGATCATCCGCAAGAAGCGCGGGGCTGACAGCCCGCCCAACTGATGTCCACGTTTTTTCAGGAAGGTCCAGAGCCCGACGATATCGGTCACCGGCCAGTCGGCGATAAGCGCGCCGAAGCTGCCCTTTTCATGGGCCACGTCCAGTATGAACTGCGCATTGCGCGGCACGCTCTTGAGCTTGCCCAGGTGACGGATGATCCGCGTGTCCTGCATCAGGCGCTCAAGGTGCTCGGCGCTCATCAGCACGACTTTTTCCGGGTCGAACCTGAAGAACACTTCTTCGAAGGCCGGCCACTTGGCATCCACCAGGCTGTGCTTGAGCCCGGCGCGGAACACCCGTAGCGCCATCATCGAGAGGTAGCGATCGTCGCTGATCTTGCGCAGTTGCGCGGGAGTCTTGGGAACGGGCAGATGGGCTTCCAGTTCAGCCGCCGAACCGAAGCGGTTCAAGCAGTACTCATTCAGCCACTTGTAGTCGCGCATGCCCTCTCCTGGAGGTTGAAACAAAATACAGTTGTAGAGTGTGCCTGTGGCGAGGGGGCTTGCCCCCGTTGGGCTGCGAAGCGGCCCCAAGATCTCCCAAGCACCAAAGATCTTGTGAGTGCTACGCACTCAAACGGGGCGGTGCGGCGTTCCGACAAGCCCCCTCACCACAGGCTCGCTCCCACAGTAGTTGTGGTCAGAGGTTGACCACGTTGACGAAGCGCGAAGCGGCGCTTTCGTCGATCTTGAGGCTGGTGAAGTCGAACAGGTTGCGATCCGCCAGTTGGGACGGGATCACGTTCTGCAGGCTACGGAAAATGCTCTCGGTACGGCCCGGGGTCTTGCGTTCCCAGTCCAGCAGCATTTCCTTGACCACCTGACGCTGCAGGTTCTCCTGGGAACCGCAGAGGTTGCACGGAATGATCGGGAATTGCTTGAAGTCCGAGTAGGCCTGGATGTCTTTTTCGTTGCAGTAGGCCAGCGGGCGGATCACCACATTACGACCATCGTCGGCGCGCAGCTTCGGTGGCATGGCCTTGAGCGAACCGTTGAAGAACATGTTCAGGAAGAACGTTTCGACGATGTCGTCGCGATGGTGACCGAGGGCCATCTTGGTCGCGCCGATTTCATCGGCGAAGGTGTAGAGCGTGCCGCGACGCAGGCGCGAGCACAGCGAGCAGGTGGTCTTGCCTTCCGGGATCAATTCCTTGACCACCGAGTAAGTGTCTTTCTCGACGATGTGGTACTCGATCCCCAGTTCCTTGAGGTAGGCCGGCAGCACGTGCTCCGGGAAACCCGGCTGCTTCTGGTCCATGTTCACGGCCACGATCTCGAACTTGATCGGCGCGACCTTCTGCAAGTGCATCAGCACATCGAGCATGGTGTAGCTGTCCTTGCCACCGGACAGGCAGACCATGACCTTGTCGCCGTCTTCAATCATGTTGAAATCGGCAACTGCCTCACCGGCCAGTCGGCGAAGGCGCTTTTGCAGTTTGTTCTGGTTGACCGTGAGAGTGCCCATGACGCGAAATCCGTGAGGTGTGACGAAAGGCCGGCATTTTACGCAAAAACGCCTCAGGGGCGAAGTGCCTCGCCAAAAGGGCTGTTCGCCACAGACCCTGCGGCGATTAACAACTGCGTTTACAGCGCGATTTGCTCTAAAGCCCTTACTCCCTCTGAGGAAACTCCTCCCTATACTGCGACATAAGGTCACATACAAATTCAGACCTATGACTTGCTTGGCCGCATTGGCCCGTAGGCGCTCCACTGGGGGGCGACGGTAAAAACAAGAGGAGTGACTGGCATGATCCATCACGTAGTGGGGCTCTTCACCCACCCTGACCAAGAATGGAAAGAAATCCGTGGCGACCAGGAGGAAAGCATCAGCCACATGTACCTGACCCATACGCTGATCCTGGCGGCGATCCCCGCCGTGTCTGCCTTTATTGGCACCACACAGGTCGGCTGGGTCATCGGCAATCGACCTCCCGTAATGCTGACCGTAGAAAGCGCAATATGGATGACGGTCATGTCGTACCTGGCGATGCTCGGTGGTGTGGCCGTAATGGGCGCCTTCATCCACTGGATGGCCCGCACCTATGACGCCAACCCAAGCCTGGCCCGTTGCATTGCGTTTGCCACCTACACCGCTACACCGCTGTTCATCGGCGGTCTCGCCGCCTTGTACCCACACCTGTGGCTGGGGATGATCGTCGGTACCGCAGCGATCTGCTACACGGTGTACTTGCTGTATGTGGGCTTGCCGACATTCATGAACATTCCATCTGACGAGGGCTTCCTGTTTTCAAGTTCGGTGCTCGCCGTAGGCCTGGTGGTGCTGGTCGCCATCATGGCGTTCACAGTAATTGTCTGGGGACTCGGCGTGGGCCCGGTCTACACCAGCTAGCCGCTCATCACTGAAAATCAGAACTGCCGACAAAGGCCGCCGCAAGGCGGTCTTTTCATTCTTCAGCAACGAGAACGCACACGACCATTCGGCAACCTGGTGATTCGCAAGGTCCGAGGGTTGCGGCATACTCGACCGCTCTGGAGATCCATCAAGCATGCCCGAGCAACTCAATACCCGCGTCGAAGACTGTTTCCAACTAGCCGAATCCTTTTTCAAACGACCTTTCAAGCGCCCCGTGGTGAGCCTCAAGCTGCGCGGGCAAAAAGCCGGTGTCGCGCATTTGCACGAGAACCTGCTGCGCTTCAACCCGCAGCTGTACCGGGAAAACACCGAAGATTTCCTCAAGCAGACCGTGGCCCATGAAGTCGCGCACCTGATCGCCCACCAACTGTTCGGCGACCGCATCCAACCCCATGGTGAAGAGTGGCAACTGATCATGCGCGGTGTGTACGAACTGCCGCCCAACCGCTGCCACACCTATGACGTCAAACGCCGCAGCGTGACCCGCTACATCTACAAGTGCCCGTGCGTCGACAGCGACTTCCCGTTTTCGGCACAGCGCCACAGCCTGGTTCGGCAGGGACGGCGGTATTTGTGTCGGCGGTGCCGCAATACGTTGGTGTTCAGTGGCGAGATGCGGGTCGAGTAGTTGGATTTTCGGTGTTTGTGCTGCCGCTATCGCGAACAAGCTCGCTCCCACAGAGAATCTGTGGCGTGACACAAACCCAGTGTGGGAGCGAGCTTGCTCGCGATGGCGGCCTGACAGGCACTAAAGAATCACCTTGGCCCGCCGCAACTGCTCGATCCGCTCAGCACTGAACCCCAACTCTCCCAACACCTGATCCGTATGCTGCCCCAGCGCCGCGCCAATATGCCGGGGCTCCGGCAAACCTTGCGAAAACTTCAGCGGACAAGCCATCTGCGCCTGGGTCGAGCCATCGCCACGAGGTACGTCGGCCACCAACTCCCGCGCCTGCAACTGCGGATGACCGAGCGCTTCTCCCAGGCTCAACACTGGCTCGACACACGCATCCAGCTCTGCGAACAGCGCGCGCAACTCGGCAAAGTCATGCTTTTCGAATTCGAGCTTCAGCGCGTCTTTAAGCTGTTTCTGATGCGCCGGTTGCGGTGACAGGCCGAGGCCGGCCAATTCCTCCAGACCCAATGCCGTGCACAACTGTTTCATGAAGACCGGCTCCAGGCTGCCCACCGACAGCCAGCGCCCATCCCGGGAGCGGTAGTAATCGTAGAAACTGCCGCCATTGAGCACCTGGTTTTCCGGTCCCGGCTCGACGCCGCAGGCCAGATACCCGGCACCGGCCATCGCATTGAGGCTGAACGCGCAGTCGGTCATGCTGACATCCAGGTGCTGGCCCTGCCCGGTTTGCTGTCGGGCGATGACTGCCGCCAGCAAGCCAATCACCCCGTGCAGCGAACCACCGGCGACATCCGCCACCTGCATGCCCAACGGCAACGGCCCAGTGTCGGCACGGCCGGTGTAACTCGCCAGCCCGGACAGGGCCAGGTAGTTGATGTCATGACCGGCGCGGTCCTTGTAGGGGCCCGTCTGGCCATAGCCGGTGATCGACACATAAATCAGTCTCGGATTGATCGCCTTCAGGGCTTCGTAACCCAGGCCCAGACGCTCCATGACACCCGGACGGAACTGCTCGAGCACAATGTCGTAGTCCTGCAGCAACGACCTGATCACCTCCAGCGCCTCAGGCTGCTTGAGATCCAGGGCCAGGCTGCGCTTGTTGCGATTGAGATAGGCATGACTGGCTGACACACCTTGATCGTGGGGCGGCAACACCCGCAGCAAATCCATGCGGGTCGGCGATTCGATGCGCAGCACTTCGGCGCCCATGTCCGCCAGCAGCAACGAGGCGAACGGCCCCGGTAGCAGTGTCGAGAAATCCAGAACCTTGAGTGATGCCAGTGGACCGAGCATAAGTGTTCTCCAGTGCGATCCTCCAAGCCTAGGCAGCCGAGAACATCGCAGCAATCACCTGATGCGTCACTGGCGGTGACCGTTGCGCTCAAATCGCAGGCATGAAAAACCCGCCGAAGCGGGTTTTTCATTGCAGGCCGAGTTTCTGTTGAGCGTTTACTTGACGCTGGCCGGGGCTGGGCCTTCGGCCACGCCCAGGTCGTCTACTTCACGCTCGTCGGAGATACCGCGACCGCCGGAAGCCAGTTCGACTTGCAGCGTGTCTTCGTCCAGCTCTTTCACCCACTTGGCCACGACCAGGGTCGCAACAGCGTTACCCACCAGGTTGGTCAGGGCACGGGCTTCGGACATGAAGCGGTCGATACCGAGGATCAGCGCCAAGCCGGCAACCGGCAGGTGGCCCACGGCGGACAGGGTGGCAGCCAACACGATGAAGCCACTACCGGTCACACCGGCGGCGCCCTTGGAGGACAACAGCAGCACCAGCAGCAAGGTGATCTGGGCAGTGAGGTCCATTGGGGTGTCAGTCGCCTGAGCGATGAACACAGCGGCCATGGTCAGGTAGATCGACGTACCGTCGAGGTTGAACGAGTAACCAGTCGGGATCACCAGACCCACAACGGATTTCTGTGCACCCAGGCGTTCCAATTTGATCAGCATGCGTGGCAGAGCGGATTCCGAAGAGGAAGTGCCCAGCACGATCAGCAGTTCTTCACGGATGTAGCGAATCAATTTGATGACGCTGAAACCGTGCGCGCGGCAGATGGCACCCAGTACCAGGAGCACGAACAGGATGCAGGTGATGTAGAAGCAGATCATCAACTGGCCCAGTTGCACCAGCGAACCGACGCCGTAGGCACCGATGGTGAACGCCATCGCACCGAACGCACCGACTGGAGCGAGCTTCATGATCATGTTGATGATGTTGAACATCACGTGAGCAAAGCGATCGATGAAGTCCAGCACCGGCTTGCCGTAGGCACCCAGGCGATGCAGGGCGAAACCGAAGATCACCGAGAACATCAGCACTTGCAGGATGTCGCCGTTGGCGAACGCGCCGACGATGGTGTTCGGGATCACGTTGAGGACAAAGGCAATGATGCTTTGGTCTTTACCAGCCGAGATGAAGCCAGCGATTTTGCTGGTATCCAGGGTCGATACGTCGATGTGCATGCCGGCACCCGGTTGCACGACGTTGACCACGACCAGGCCGATCAGCAAGGCAAGGGTGGACACGATTTCGAAGTACAGCAGCGCATAGCCGCCGGTCTTGCCGACCGATTTCATGTTCTGCATGCCGGCGATACCACTGACGACGGTACAGAAGATGATCGGCGCGATGACCATTTTGATCAGTTTGATGAACCCGTCACCCAGCGGTTTGAGGGCTACACCGGTCTGCGGGTAGAAGTGACCGAGCAAAATGCCGATAGCGATGGCAACGATCACCTGGAAATACAGGGATTTGTACAGTGGCTGACGAGTCGTCATTGCAAAGTTCCTCAAGGGTGCCCGGTGACAACATCCAGCTGTTGCCCGCAACACCGCGATTGCGAACCCTCCTGCACTGGAGGGATTTGTTTTTTCGAGCTGCGCAACGGCAGGCATCTGCTCGTTGTATCGCAAGGCCCGTGCCACCTTCCGTAAAATCCCTGCAAGCCTTTTTATATCTGGGGTTGCAGCGAATTCCCTGTCACCGAACGGGTACAAGCATGTGGCGGATTTCCGCCCCTGCACTGAAAGTCGTCCTGCAATTTGGCGGATATCCGCCCTGTTCACGCCCGCGGCGCGCAGCTAACATCCGTCGATCAACGGTCAGATCTGCTGCCATGCGCGAACGTACCATCGCCAGTCACTTCGCCCGCGCCGCCCTGTGTGGTGCGCGTCGGCACGGCTACGACTATTCGGGCCTGCTACAGCAACTGGGAATCAGCCCCGAGTTGCTGGACGAACCCCGGGCACGCATCGCTCCGGAGCAATTCACCCAACTGATCCAGGCGTTATGGCTGGCACTGGACGACGAGTACCTCGGGTTCGGGCAAGCCCCAAGCAGGCCGGGCAGCTTCGCAATGATGTGCCATGCCGTGATTCACTGTCGCAGCCTGGATAAGGCACTCCATCGCGGCTTGTTGTTTTACAGCCTGTTCCCCGGGGCGCCGCGTTTGACCCTGAGCCGCGAAGATGAATGGGTGCGCCTGAGCCTGGACGACTCGCAGCTCTGGGACCCGGATCATTTCCTCAGTGAAAGCCTGCTGGTGATCTGGCACCGTTTCGGCAGCTGGCTGATCGGCCAGCGCATTCGCCTGGAACAGGCCACGTTCAGCTACCCCCGGCCGGAACACGGCGCCGAATACGACCTGCTGTTTTCCTGTCCGCTTGAGTTTTCCAGGCCCCAGAGCAGCCTGTTGTTTCACAGCCGCTACCTGGCCATGCCGTTGTTGCAGGATGAACGCACCCTCAAGCATTTCCTCGAACGCTCCCCCGCCGACCTGCTCTCGCGCCCGGACGATGGCGACAGCTTGAGCAGCCGCCTGCGGCGCTTGCTCAGTCGCGACAGTTCACACTGGCCCGACCTGGAAGCCGTGGCCGCCCACCTGCACATCAGCCCGCAGACCTTGCGCCGGCATTTGCGGGAAGAGGGTTCGAGCTTTCAGGAATTGAAGGACCAGTTGCGCCGGGACATCGCGATTTATCACCTGAGCCGCGCCGACCTGTCGTTGCAACAGATCGCCGAGCAGTTGGGGTTTTCCGAGCCGTCGGCGTTTCACCGGGCGTTCAAGAAGTGGACGGGGCTGACGCCGGGGGCTTATCGGGCGCAGGAGAGCTGAATTTTCAGCACCCGCGTTACGCAGTGATCACTGGTGTCCTCCCGAACGTACCAGGGGAATACCCCGTCCAGATTTGGCGAACGTTTACCCTGGAGGCGGGATGATCAGTGACAGGCCAGGGTAAATTTTGTCTGGATGATCCAGCACCGACCTGTTCGCATTAAAGATCAGTAGGTATTTGGCAGCATCGCCATAAAACTCTCTGGCAATTGTGGACAATGTATCGCCCCTTACCACCACATACATATTCAACTGACTGACCGGCGCAATCGCCAGTGTGGCCGGTGACTCGAAGTCCACATCGCCCAGCAGGTTTACTTGTCCGATGAACCGGCCAAGATTATTGGCCGTGGTCGCATGTATGTCATGCATCAGCACAATGGAATTCTTTCTTTTCCTTACTTGCTCAACACCATGGGATACCCAGCCCCCCGGTTGGTAGTTGCTGCTCCAGTCCAGGGTATCCACGTTCCAGAGAACCTGCCGGTACCCCAACTCGGCGACAGTGCGATCGACCATCGCGTCGTGAGCGCCATAAGGCGGCCTCATGATCAGGTCCGGCTGCTGGTAGGGAGTCAGCGCCTGCTCCGTCATTTTGACTTGATCGATGATGGTGTCTTTGTCCTGGCCGACCAGTCTTAGATGATCGTAAGTGTGATTGCCGATCCGGTGCCCTTCGCCCAGGATGCGCTTGATACGCTCGCCATGCCTGGCAACCAGATTGCCAACAATAAAAAACGTTGCCTTGATATCAAACAGCTCCAGTGTTTCCAGCACGGTTTCGGTCTGGGCTTGCCGAGGACCGTCGTCAAACGTCAGCCAAACTTTCTTCCTTTCCATCCTTATCTCCTTTGGTGGCTTGTAACGCTTCAGCCCCTATCCACTCATGCGAGCAACACAGACTCTGCGTGTGCATGTCGTCAATAAAGGCGAGGCTTATTACTTGCCACCAAACGGCTGAACGCCAACAAAACATTGTTGCCGGTCGTTTAACGCTTGATGCCTGTAGCCCGAAAAGACTGCTATCAAATACCCGTTCACACCGCCGGAAAATAAATCCGGAACGCCGCTCCGCCCATCGGTGAATCCCCCAGGGTCAGCTGGGCGTGGTAGCTCTCGATGATGTCCTTGACCACCGCCAGGCCGATACCCTGCCCCGGGTGCTGGCGGTCCAGGCGTTCTCCGCGCTCGAGAATCCGTGCGCGCTGATCCTGTGGTACGCCAGGGCCGTCGTCCTCGACACACAACTGCGTGCCGCTGAGGGTTTCACGCACACTGATGCGTATTTCGCCCAGGCACAGGCGATAGGCGTTTTCCAGCAGATTGCCCATCATTTCCAGCAGGGCACCCTGCTCGATCGGTACGTAACATGGGTCGGGCAAATCGAACGCGACGTGTACGCGCTTGTCGCGGTAAACCTTGTCCAGCGTGTCACACAAGCTTTTCAGTACCGGCCGCAAATGCACCTGATGACGTACCAGGCCGCTTTTGCGCAGGCTGGCGCGCTGCAACTGGTAGCTGATCTGCTGGCTCATGCGTTCGATCTGGGTTTGCAGCACCCAGGCCTGATCGCGATCCTCGGGACGCTGGGCCATGTCTTCACTGACGCCTTGCAGCACCGCCAAGGGCGTTTTCAGGCTATGAGCCAGGTCGTCGAGGGAATCACGATAGCGACTGCGCTGCTCACGCTCACTATGCAGCAAACGGTTGAGGGAACCGGTCAGGCGCAGCAACTCCCGGGGATGTTCCTCACTGAGGCTTTCGCGGGTGCCACCTTCGATCTGGTCCAGTTCCTGGCTCAAGCGCCGCAATGCCTGCAAGCCCCAGGTCAGGCCGATCCACAGCAACGCCAGCAGCACCAGCAGTGCCGCGCCAAAACCCAGATAGAGATTTTCCCGCAGACCTTCGAGGGTCAGTTCGTACTCGCGAACCGGCTGCAACGCCACGATGCTGAAGGCTGCACTTTTGCCGCCGAGCAACTTGACCTCGACGTCGTAGACGAAGAACTCCTGGCCATTGGCTTCGCGGATCCGCGCAAACTCGCTGCCACGTCCGTCATAGCGCGGCTTGTAGTTGATGCGTTCTTCCTGGGTCGCCTTCGAACGCCAGACCAGTTGCCCTTCACGGTCATAGATATAGCCGAGCAATCGGCTGTCGGTGAGATTGAAGCGCTCGTCGGGCAATTGCGCTGGCATCTGCAGGCTGTTGTTCTCCACCCGGGCGGCCGAGATCAGCGTGGTCACGTCGGATGCCAGACGCTGCTCGATGGAGTCCTGCAGCGCCAGGCTGAAGGCACCCTGCATCGCAGGCAGCAACGCCAGCATGAACAACACCGCCAACAGCGTGGCGGCGAGCATCAAGCGTATGCGCAGCGAACGGATCAAGTGCAACGCTCGTTGAACAGGTAGCCCAGGCCGCGCACGGTGTCGATCGGTTTGAACCCGCCCGGCCCCTCCAGTTTGCGGCGCAGACGGCCGACCAGCACCTCGATCACATTCGGATCACGCTCGTCGTCATCCGGGTAGAGCTGTTCCATCAAGCGATCCTTGGGCACCACTTGCTGATGGTGACGCATCAGGTATTCGAGAATGCGGTACTCATACGCAGTCAGTGCCAACGGCTGATCGTCGAGGGACGCCTGCTTGCGGTTCAGATCCAGCAGTAACGGGCCAGCGACGATGGTCGACTGGGTGAAACCGCTGGAGCGTCGCAGCAAGGCATTCAGGCGGGCCTCCAGTTCTTCGAACTGAAACGGCTTGACCAGATAATCATCGGCGCCGGCGGCCAGGCCTTCGACCTTGTCCTGCCAGTTACCGCGCGCAGTGAGGATCAGGATCGGGAAGGTTTTGCCACTTGAGCGCAACTGCCGGATCAGGTCGAGCCCGCTAATGCCCGGCAGACCGAGGTCGATCACCGCCAGGTCAAAGTTGAACTGGGCTGTCTGGTACAGCGCCTCCTCGGCGTTGGCCACGGACTCGACCACGTGGCCGCTCTCCGTCAGGCGGGTTTGCAGGTGATGACGCAGCAGCGCTTCATCTTCGACGACCAGCAATTTCATATTGCTCTCCCGGGCAAATCAACATCTCCATAGGCGCAACGTCGCACCTCAAGAGCTAACATGGCAACGCCGGATCAGTCACTCGGGCTGATCCGGCGCAGGCCGTTCACGAAACGCTTGTCAGAAAGCGTAGTTGGCGGACAGGTAAGTCTGGGCGCTGCTGGTCAGGTCCAGCGAACCCTGCTTGCTGCCGCCGCGCTCACTCATCTCGGTGCTGGCGTTGCTGCGCAGGTAACGGTAACCCAGTTCAACCGAGGTGTTTTGCGAAACCTGTTGCAGCACACCCACTTGGCCACCGATGGCGTAGCCGATATCACTGTCGCGGCTGAAGCCTGGCGACTCCTGAGTCATTTTGGTCAGGCCGGCCGTGGCGCCACCGAACAGCCTGGTGCTAGCGCCCACCGGGTAGAACAGATCGTAGCTGCCCAGGAGATTTTCCTGACGCAGTTTAATGCCGTTGTGCGAGCCCGACACATTGTCGTAAGTGGCGTAGTAGCGGCCCTTGGTGTTTTGCTGGCCCAGACGAACACCCCAGGTGGTGTCCTTGCCGATTACGCCATCGGCGTTCGGGTGATTGAGGTTGTCGTTCAGGGCGTGGGATTTTTTAACCTTGTCGCTGGTCTGTCCAAGAGTAAGGCTGGCGAAGTTGTCGTCGGACGCGAAAGCTGCGGTGCTTGCGCTCAGAACCGTGAATGCCAGAAGCAGTTTTTTGAATCCAGTCATTGGGGAGTTTCCTCATGTGCCGATTGTTTTTTGGGTACGAGGCAAGGTTACGCACCGCGCCCTGAACTCCCCCTGAACGCACCCTGAACCTGGGCTGAACCGACCCGCCCCGAATATTTCGACACGTTTCAGCAGCAGATCCGACCATGCAATGGAAAAGGCGGGCACCGACTACCAACTCGTCAGAAGCTTTGCACTACCCAGCCTCAGGCCAACCCGGCAAAATGCCAGATATGAACTCAACCCCCGCCCTGCCCGTCTGCTGCACGCCCCTCGATGACCATTGGCCGCTGCCGTTTGCGCTGCCCGATACGGTCCTGCTGAGTACTCATTTCGATAGCGCCCGACTGGACAGCGATGACTTCCAGCGCAGCGCTGTCGAAGCGCCGGCGAGCATCCAGCGCTCGGTGGCCAAACGGCAGGCGGAATTTCTCGCCGGGCGAGTGTGTGCCCGGGCCGCGTTACAGCGACTGGAAGGCTTGAGTTTCATTCCGGCCATCGGTGAAGACCGGGCACCGGTCTGGCCTGCTCATATCACTGGTTCGATCACCCACAGCACTGGCCGGGCCGCAGCGATCGTGGCGAACAAAAGCCATTGGCGCGGCTTGGGCATGGACCTGGAAAACCTGCTCAATGCCGAACGGGCCGAACGCCTGGCCGGGGAAATCCTCAATCCGCCGGAGCTACAGCGCATGGCGGCCGGTGATCACGATCAACGGGCGTTGCTGGTCACCCTGACGTTCTCGGTCAAGGAAAGCCTGTTCAAGGCGCTCTATCCGATCGTTCAGCAACGCTTTTATTTCGAACACGCCGAAGTGCTGGAGTGGCGTGAGTCGGGTGAGGTGCGGTTGCGATTGCTCATTGATCTGTCCAGCGAATGGCGCAATGGCACCGAGCTGGATGCGCAGTTCGGGGTCAAGGACGGGCAGTTGCTGAGTCTGGTCAGCATCAAGGCATGAAGTATTTGGTGCCTGTCAGGCCGCCATCGCGAGCAAGCTCGCTCCCATAGGGGATCCAGTGTGGGAGCGAGCTTGTTCGCGATGGGGCCGCAACAGACAACACAAGGCTCAACGCTTCTCCTGATTGCGCGGCCAGCTCAGACTGAAGCACGCCCCGCCCAGGCTCTTGCTCTTGCCGATCAACGCGCGCCCGCCATGCCAATGGATGATGCGCCGCACAATGGACAGGCCTAACCCATGGCCTCCAGACGCGCGGGTACGGCTGTCGTCGAGACGCAGGAACGGCGTAAAGATCTTCTCCCACGCCGACTCCGGCACACCCGGCCCGTCATCCTCGATATCCACTCGGCATCGCTGCTGCCCCACTTGATAGCTGATGGTTACCCGTGATTGCGCGTGGCGCATGGCATTAGTCACCAGGTTCTGGATCGCCCGATGCAGATAGCGCGGTTCAGCCTCGACCCAGGCGTCGTCGTTATCGGCAGCCGATAGACACAAGCCCCGTTGCACCGTGACGTCGGCGCGCAACGGCGCCAGTTCTTCGATCACCTGATCGACCAAGGCATCCAGATCGATCCGCTGAAAGTTCAGTGCCGGCGAGCCCTGCTCCAACCGCGCGTAAGTCAGCATCTCGTCCACCAGCCGGTCGAGGTCCTCGATGTCGTGGTCCATGCCCTGGCAGTATTTTTCCAGGGCTTGCGGTGTGGTGGCCGAGCCGATCATCTCCAGGCCAAAGCGCAGGCGTGCCACCGGCGTGCGCAATTCGTGGGACACCGCACGCACCAGTTCGCGCTGGATCGCCAGCAACTGCTGCAAGTGTTCGGCCATGCCGTTGAACGCCGAGGCCAGCCGTCCCACCGAGTCCGCGCCGCGCGCCGGCACACGGGTTTCCAGGCTGCCTTTGGCAATGCGCGTGGCGGCGGCTTCCAGGCCACGCAAGCGTCGCTCCAGCTGACGCACCAACAGATAGACGATCAAACCGATCAGCGTCAGGCCCAGCGCGGCGATCAACACCAACCACTCCGGCGGATAAGGATTCATCTGATACAAAGGGCCGATTTCCAGGACCCACGGCGTGCCCACCATGCCGGCAAATACCCGGATCGAATCCCCCCCCTTGCCCAGCGCCATCACCGTATCGCCCTCGGATACCCGACGGCTCTGGTCTTCATCCATGTCCGCCTCGTCAACCGTGACCAGGCGCAGATCGAAGCCGAAACCCTTGCTTTCCTTCAATTGCGCCAGGCGCAAGGGTTGGTCGGCGACCGGGGTGCGCACCAGTTCATCGGTCAACAGGTAGATGGTCGCCCGGGCCAGTTGCTCGCTGATCTGCTGCACTTCCCCGGTGAGCATCAACTGTTCCTTGTCGCTGACCAGCTTGTAGACCTTCGCTGCGTGCGGCCCGGTCTGTTCCACCAGTGCCTGACCGCGCAACACACGGGTGCGCTGGGTCAGGTCGAGATCGGTCTCGGCAAAAGTTTTCAGCGCCAGTGGAATCCCCAGCAGCCGCTCCCACACCAGCAAGGCCCGATGTCGTTCGGTCTGGTTCATCGGTTGCAGGTTGTCGGCCATCAGCGAGAACGTGCCGTGGGCCAGGCGCTCGCGGTATTGCTCGCTGCGCACCTCATTCAGCAGGTGCAACGCCAGCACACCGAGCACCGCCACCAGAATCAGCGCGGCGCACATGCCGCCATAGATACGCAGGAAGATTGAGTTCACAGGGACGGATCTACGCAAGCCTCGGGAACGAACAGATAACCTTTGCTGCGCACGGTCTTGATCAGCCGTGGATGCTCCGGGTCATCGCCGATCTTCGGGCGGATGCGCGAGATGCGCACATCGATGGAGCGGTCCTGACCGTCATAGCCAATGCCCCGCAGCGCGGTGAAGATCTCTTCCCGGGAGAGGATACGCCCGGCATTGGCCACCAGTAGCCAGAGCAGGTCGAATTCGGCGCTGGTCAGCTCGATGCCGTTGCCCTGCAGCCAGGCTTCGCGCAAGGCGTTATCGACGATCAGCGGGCCGAACTGTAGACGCCGCTGTTTTTCCGGGGCGACTTCGGGCGTTTCGCTACGGCGCAGCAGCGCCTGGATGCGCGCCAGCAGCAGGCGCGGGCGTACCGGTTTGCAGACGTAGTCGTCAGCCCCCAGGTCCAGGCCGAGAATCTGGTCGGTGTCATCGGTGCGGGCAGTGAGCATCAGGATCGGGCCGTCATATCGGGCGCGGACCTTGCGGCAAATGCTCAGGCCATCTTCACCGGGGAGCATCAGGTCGAGGATCACCAGGTCCGGTTGTTCCTTGATAATGCGATTCGCAGCGAGCGCACCATTGCCTTCGATCGATACACGCAGGCCATTGGCTTCCAGGTAATCGCGGGTCAGTTCGGCCAGTCGCTGGTCGTCCTCCACAATCAATACCTGCCAGGCTTCTTGCTCCACGGGTGACCTCTGCTTGCCAAAAACACTAATAAGGAAGGATCCGCCCCTCTTTTTGTAATGATTCGGGGGGATAAATATGTATACACACTGGGCCGATTGTATAAACGCCGCCCGTCGAGAACACAAGCGGGTAAATGCGTTCGGACAACAGGGTTTTTTGTGATAGGGTTCGCGCCCTTAAAAATCCGCCCGAGCGTTTTCGATGGTTGAAAATCGCTGAAAAAAGGTCCGGTCCAGCAGCGTCGCGGCCTACACGCCGGTTACCTCTTTCACACACAATTTACGCACAGGTTTATCCACAGGCAGTACGTTGCAATCGCCCCCCAAAACGCATTATCTTGTACCCCGGCGCTAAAAAACCCCTAGATGTAGGGTTTTGCGCGAAAAACCAAACACAAACCAGACACCAATTTCAAGCGCTTTTATTGCCTCTGTCCGGTTGAACCATACGTATTTTTGAAAGACCAAACCGCGCGTGCGGATGGCTACTGTATTTCGGCCCCGAGTGGTCAAAACGGTACGGGTGTTGCAGTCCCAACTGTCACCCTCAAAGGACTCCGGTCTCAGGCCCAAGGCGTGAGACCAAAGACTTCGGCATGGAAGCGGCGCCCTATAGCCCCCTTCCTACTGTCCCGAAGTTGTTATGCCCGGCGCTCGCCGGTTGTAGTGCTTCAGGACGGAACGGTGGGCACCGTGATGGTGCCCAAACAAACATAGAGAATGTGGAGACCCCCCCCCATGCAAACCGACACAACTCGCGAGAACCCGCAGGGCACCTTGCCGCAGGCCGCTGATTCGAATTCGGATCTGTCCGCCACCGCGCCAGGCCAACTGCGTGTGATCAAGCGTAACGGCACTGTCGTTCCCTACACCGATGACAAAATCACCGTCGCCATCACCAAAGCGTTTCTCGCAGTTGAAGGCGGCACCGCCGCTGCCTCGTCGCGAATCCACGACACCGTTGCCCGCCTGACCGAACAGGTCACCGCGACCTTCAAGCGTCGCATGCCATCGGGCGGCACCATCCACATCGAAGAAATCCAGGACCAGGTCGAACTGGCCCTGATGCGTGCCGGCGAGCAGAAAGTCGCCCGCGACTACGTAATCTACCGTGACGGTCGTTCGAAAGAACGCGCTGCCCACGCCCCGGCCGAGGAAGCGGTCAACGCTCACCCGTCGATCCGCATCACCCGCGCCGACGGCAGCCTGGCGCCACTGGACATGGGTCGCCTGAACACCATCGTCACCGAAGCGTGCGAAGGCCTGGAAGAAGTCGACGGCGACCTGATCCAGCGCGAAACTCTGAAGAACCTGTACGACGGCGTGGCCCTGACCGACGTCAACACCGCCCTGGTAATGACTGCCCGCACCCTGGTTGAACGCGAGCCGAACTACTCTTTCGTGACCGCGCGCCTGCTGATGGACACCCTGCGTGCCGAAGGCCTGGGCTTCCTCGGTGTAGCCGAGAGCGCCACTCACCACGAGATGGTCGACCTGTACGCCAAGGCGCTGCCGGCCTACATCGCCAAAGGTATCGAATACGAGCTGCTGAACCCTGAGCTGGCCAATTTCGACCTGGAAAAACTCGGCAAGGCGATCAACCACGAGCGCGACCAGCAGTTCACCTACCTGGGCCTGCAAACCCTGTACGACCGTTACTTCATCCACAAGGACGGTATCCGTTTCGAACTGCCGCAGGTGTTCTTCATGCGCGTGGCCATGGGCCTGGCGATCGAAGAGAAAGACCGCGAAGCCCGTGCCATCGAGTTCTACAACCTGTTGTCGTCCTTCGACTACATGTCGTCGACCCCGACCCTGTTCAACGCCGGCACCCTGCGTCCACAGCTGTCGAGCTGCTACCTGACCACCGTGCCGGATGACCTGTCGGGCATCTACCACGCGATCCACGACAACGCCATGCTGTCCAAATTCGCCGGCGGCCTGGGCAACGACTGGACGCCAGTCCGTGCACTGGGTTCGTACATCAAGGGCACCAACGGCAAGTCCCAGGGCGTTGTACCGTTCCTCAAAGTAGTGAACGACACCGCCGTCGCCGTTAACCAGGGTGGCAAGCGCAAAGGCGCTGTCTGTGCCTACCTGGAAACCTGGCACATGGACATCGAAGAGTTCATCGAACTGCGCAAGAACACCGGTGATGATCGTCGTCGTACCCACGACATGAACACCGCCAACTGGATCCCTGACCTGTTCATGAAGCGTGTCTTCGATGACGGCAAGTGGACCCTGTTCTCGCCATCCGAAGTGCCGGATCTGCACGACCTGACCGGCAAGGCCTTCGAAGAGCGTTACGAGTACTACGAAGCCCTGACCGAGTACCCGGGCAAGGTCAAGCTGTTCAAGACCATCCAGGCCAAAGACCTGTGGCGCAAGATGCTGTCCATGCTGTTCGAAACCGGCCACCCATGGCTGACCTTCAAGGACCCGTGCAACCTGCGCAGCCCGCAGCAGCACGTGGGCGTGGTCCACAGCTCGAACCTGTGCACCGAGATCACCTTGAACACCAACAAGGACGAGATCGCCGTTTGCAACCTGGGCTCGATCAACCTGCCGAACCACATTGTCGACGGCAAGCTGGACACCGCCAAGCTGGAACGCACCGTGAACACTGCCGTGCGCATGCTCGATAACGTTATCGACATCAACTACTACTCGGTGCCGCAAGCGAAGAACTCCAACTTCAAGCACCGTCCGGTCGGCCTGGGCATCATGGGCTTCCAGGATGCGCTGTACCTGCAGCACATCCCTTACGGTTCCGACGCTGCCGTCGAGTTCGCCGACAAGTCGATGGAAGCGGTCAGCTACTACGCGATCCAGGCTTCATGCGACCTGGCTGATGAGCGTGGCGCCTACGAGACCTTCCAGGGTTCGCTGTGGTCCAAAGGCATCCTGCCGCTGGATTCGCAACAAATCCTGATCGAAGCCCGTGGCCAGAAGTACATCGATGTCGACCTGAAGGAATCCCTGGACTGGGCACCGGTTCGCGCCCGTGTGCAGAAAGGTATCCGTAACTCCAACATCATGGCCATCGCACCGACCGCAACCATCGCCAACATTACTGGCGTATCGCAGTCGATCGAGCCGACCTACCAGAACCTGTATGTGAAATCGAACCTGTCGGGCGAATTCACCGTGATCAACCCGTACCTGGTTCGCGACCTGAAGGCTCGCGGTCTGTGGGACTCGGTCATGATCAACGACCTGAAGTACTACGACGGTTCTGTGCAGCAGATCGAGCGCATCCCGCAAGAACTCAAAGAGCTCTACGCGACTGCCTTCGAAGTGGACACCAAGTGGATCGTTGACGCCGCCAGCCGTCGTCAGAAGTGGATCGACCAGGCTCAGTCGCTGAACCTGTACATCGCTGGCGCTTCGGGCAAGAAACTGGACGTGACCTACCGCATGGCCTGGTACCGTGGCCTGAAAACCACTTACTACCTCCGTGCCCTGGCTGCGACCAGCACCGAGAAGTCGACCATCAACACCGGCAAGCTGAACGCGGTTTCCAGCGGCGGCAACCACGGTGACGACTCGGTCCTGGCGGCGCCTGCAGGTCCCGCTCCAGTGCCAAAGGCTTGCGCCATCGACGAGCCGGATTGCGAAGCTTGCCAATAAGCTGAGCCAGCAAGCACCCAAAGGTGCTTGCTCGAAACCCCCGATCAGCCTCTGGCGGGTCTTTTGCCTGCCTGTAGGAGCCTCGACCGGCTGCTCCTACAGGCTTTCGGCGAGCACAAAAAAGCCCTTCTTGCGAAGGGCTCCTTGTGCAGCATGTTCAGCCAACCGGCATCAAGTCATCTGAATGATGGTCTGCATGATGGTGCTCTGGGTGGAGATGGTCTTGGCGTTCGCCTGGTAGTTGCTCTGCGCCTTGATCAGGTCGACCAGTTCGTTGGTCAGATTGACGTTGGACTCTTCCAGGGAGTTGGAAACGATCGAACCCAGGGTGCCGGTCTCCGGCGCATCGTAGCCCGGGATACCCGAAGCGTAGGTTTCTTTCCAGCTGGTGCCGCCTACCGGCTGCAGGCCTTGCTCGTTGGTGAAGCTGGCCAGGGAAATCTGGCCGATCGGCTTGGTCTGGTTGTTGCTGAAGTTGGCCAGCAGCACACCGCTGCCGTCGATGGTCAGGTTGGTGATCTGGCCGGTGGCGTAACCGTTCTGCGCCGGAATCGAACGCGCGGTATCGGCATTGAACTGGGTAGTGTTGGCCATGGCGATGGTCAACCCTGCTGGATCGGCTGCGGCACCGTTGGCTGTCCAGACGCCATTGGTGACACTGCCCGGGGTCCAGTTGGTGATTTTCAGGTCACTGCTGATCACCGAAGTCGGTGGCGTGGTTGGTGGCGTCACTGGCGTGCTGACCGAAGTCAGTTTGCCGGTGGAATCGAACGACATGGTCGAAGCAACCGGCGCGGTAACAGTAGGATCACTGCCATCCGGATTGCGGCCATCGATCAGTGTGTAGGTGTCCCACGTGTTCGCTCCAGTCTTGACCATGTATTGATCCATGGTGTGCTGGTTACCCTGCGTATCGTAGATCGGGGTACTGAACGACTTGGTAAAGGTCTCGGTTTTGGACGGGTTGAACTTGTTCGCCGCAACCGTCTGGTCGATCACTGCCGACGTCGAGTTCAGGTTGATCGTCGACGACACGGTGCTGGTGGACTTCGGTGCCAGGTTGGACGTGTCGATCCGCAGGTCCGTCAGCACGCCATTGACGATCTTGCCGTTGGAGTCCACACCGTAACCTTGCAGGCGGGCAGTACCGTCGCTGTTGGTGACGTAGCCTTCCTTGTCGGTCTTGAACGTACCGGCACGGGTATAGGTCAGCGAGCCGTTGTTGCTCAGGACAAAGAAACCATTGCCCTGGATACCCATATCGAGCACGTTGCCGGTGTTGCTCACGTCACCCTGGCCGAACTGCTGGGAAACGTTGGCCAGGCGCACGCCGTTGCCGACGGTCTTGCTGCCGGTACCCAGGCGGGTCGCCGAGTACACGTCTTCGAATTCTGCACGGGACGATTTGAAACCGGTGGTCGCGACGTTGGCGATGTTGTTGCCGGTCACGTCCAGTTGTTTGTTGGCTGCATAGAGACCGCTAAGGCCGATATTAAAAGACATCATCCACTCCTTTATGCCGTGTTAGTCGGCTCTACATACCAATGGTTTGTACTTTGGACAGAGCAACGCTGCCCAGCCCGGCCAGATTGAGCATCAACTCACCGCCGGTCTGGCTGATGGTCACGCTGTTGACGGTCGCGGGCAGGTTGGTGATCAACGCAACGGACTGACCATCGATCGTGGTCGTGGCGCCGAAGGTATAGGTGCCTGCAGGTACGGTCTCACCCGCATCGTTCTTGCCGTCCCAGATGAAGCTGGCGTTGCCGGCCTTCTGTGAACCGAGATCGATGGTGCGCACTGTCTTGCCGGCTGCGTCGGTGATCTTCAGGGTGGCAGACGCCACCGAAGACGGAACGACCACCGTGCCGCTGAGGCTCTTGGTGGTATCGACCACGGCCTTGTCGCCTGGAGCGATGACCGAACGCCCCACCAGCGACGACGCCTGCAAGGCCTGGGACGAGTTGTAGTTGCTGGCCAGGCCGGTCACCGTATCGTTGAGCGTGGTGATGCCTTCCAGGCTACTGAATTGCGCCAGCTGGGCCACGAATTCGCCGTTGTCCTGGGGTTCCAGCGGGTTCTGGTTTTTCAACTGAGTAACCAGCAATTTCAGGAATGCATCCTTGCCCAGGGCCTTGTTGCCCGTGGCGCTGCCGGTTGCCGACGCGAGGCCGTCAGTCGTGGTGCTGGTCTTGATCGAGGAGTTGGCCAGGATATCGTTGAGGCTCAAACCACTGGTGGAATCGGTAACACTCATCTGAGGCGCCCCTTATCACTGACCGAGGGTCAGGACCTTCTGCATCATGGTTTTGGCGGTGTTCATCATTTCGGCGTTGGTCTGGAACGAACGACTCGCGGAAATCATGTCGGCCATTTCCTCTACCACGTTGACGTTCGGGTAGTAGACGTAACCCTTGGCATCGGCCGCCGGATGGTTCGGCTCGTAGCGCGCGTCAAGATTGCTCTGGTCTTCGACTACACCCAGCACCTGAACACCCTGACCGGCGGCGTCCTGGCTCTGGAACAGCGAATTGCTGCCGCCGCTCTGCCCGCCCTGGAACATGGTGGCGAATACCGGGTGACGCGCACGGTAGGTCTGGTCGATGCTCGACGAGACCGTTTCGGCGTTGGCGATGTTCGAAGCGACGGTGTTCAAACGCGTGGTCTGCGCACTCATGCCGCTACCGGCAATGTTGAAAACACTGGATAGAGACATGGCTTACTCTCCGCGCAGGGCTGACACCAGCCCTTTGAATTTGCTGTTGAGCAGGGTGAAGCTGGCCTGGAAGCCGATCGCGTTTTCCGCGTAGTTCGACTGCTCCAACTGGGCGTCCACGGTGTTCTGGTCAATCGACGGTTGCATCGGCGTGCGATACAGCAACGACTCGTCGCCATTGCCCAGGCCTTCAGCCTCGATATGACGGCTGTTGGTCATGTTCAAGGCGAAAGTGCCGCTTTTGGTTTTCTCGTTCTGCTCGGCGAGCACTTTCGAGAAGTCCAGGTCCCGAGCCTTGTAGTTCGGGGTATCGGCGTTGGCGATGTTGTTGGCCAGGACTTCGGCACGCTGGGCTCGGAAGCCCAGGGCTTGTTCGTGGATACCGAGCGCTTTATCGAAGCTGATGCTCATGTCGGGAAACCTTCGGGTGACCTGATTTTTCGTAGAATCAACTTAGCAAGCCCCATGCCAATTCAAAAACCCCCGGAAACCGGGGGCTTGCAGGCCATGGCAACATGGCAATGCCAGAAAAGCGGCAACGGTTTTCCGCCGGATGCCGCTTTTCTGCCGCCTCCTCACCCTTTTCAGAACACCGCCGCCCCTGTGGGAGCGAGCTTGCTCGCGATTGCGGTGTGTCAGGGAAAGTTGAACTCGACTGTCAGGACGCTATCGCGAGCAAGCTCGCTCCCACAGGGGTCAGCAGCGTTTGCAAGAAATCAGCACACAAAAAACGGGAGCCTATAAGGACTCCCGTTTTCGATGACGCCGGCAAATTCACTTCGCCTGGTAAATGATCCCCGGGCTGCACTGGACCATCTGGTAATGATCCGGCAAACCGTTCAACGCTTCGGAAGCACCGAGAAACAGGTAACCGCCTGGCTTCAATGTGCTGTGGATGCGCAGCAGGATGTCCTTCTTCACCTCGGCGGAGAAGTAGATCAACACATTGCGGCAAAACACGATGTCGAACTTGCCGAGGCTCGCGTAGCTGTCCAGCAGGTTGAAGGAACGGAATTCCACCCGGCTCTTGATCGGCGCCTTGATCGCCCAGCGCCCCGGCCCTTTCGGGTCGAAATAACGCTGCAGGCGCTCAGGCGACAGGCCGCGGCCGATGGCCAGGCTGTCGTACTCGCCGGTCTTGCAGTTGTTCAGCATGGTACCGGACAGGTCAGTGGCAACAATCTGTACGCCCATCCTCAACTGGCCCATGTTGACCCGCTCGAACTCGTCGATGGACATCGACAGCGAATACGGTTCCTGGCCCGACGAGCATGCTGCCGACCAGATGCGCAGGCGCTGACCGGGACTGGCCTTGATCGCTTCGGGCAGTACCTTGTTCTTCAAGACTTCAAACGGGTAGGTGTCACGAAACCACAGGGTTTCGTTAGTGGTCATGGCATCCACCACCTGCTCGCGCAAACCGCTGCGCGGCTGGGTCTGCATGCGCTGAACCAGTTCCCCCAAAGACTTGATGCCTTGCTGTTCCATCAGTTTGTTGAGACGGCTGGAGACCAGGTACTGCTTGTTTTCACCGAGCAAAATGCCACAGGCTTTTTCCAGAAATACCCGGAACTGTTCGAAATCCAAATTACCCGTAGACAATGATGCCGCCTCTTAAATCGTGTTGACTGCCAGGGGTGCGAACCCCTAGCTGATATCTGCTGCTTTGATCCGGTCGACTACCCGGGATGCCAGGTCATCAGGACGGAACTTGGCCAGGAAGTCATCGGCACCGACCTTCTTGACCATCGCCTGATTGAAAACCCCCGACAACGAAGTATGCAGGATGATATGAAGCTTTTGCATGCGCGGGTCGTTGCGGATTTCCGCCGTCAGGGTGTACCCGTCCATCTCCGGCATCTCGATGTCGGAGATCATCATCAGGAACTCTTCTTCCGGCTTCTTGCCCTCGTCCACCAGTTTGCGCAGGTAGTCCAGCGCTTGCCGACCGTCGTTCAACGCCACCACTTCCACGCCGACCGTTTGCAGGCAGCGCGTGACCTGCTTGCGCGCCACCGACGAGTCGTCGACCGTCAGCACGCGCAACGAAAGCGCCTTGTGCTGGGTTTCGACATCCACCACCCCCACGGAAATCGCTTCCGGCGTCGGCGCCACTTCCGCCAGCACCTTCTCGACGTCGATGATTTCGACCAACTGATTGTCGACCCGCGTCACCGCCGTCAGGTAGTGATCGCGCCCGGTGCCCTTGGGCGGCGGATGGATCTCCTCCCAGTTCATGTTGACGATGCGTTCCACCGAGCGGACCAGGAAACCCTGGGTCTTGGTGTTGTACTCCGTGATGATCACGAAGGGGCTGTTCTTGTCTTTCAACGCGCCGGAACCAGTCGCCATCGCCAGATCAAGGATCGGAATGGTCGCCCCCCGGATGTTCGCCACGCCGCACACGACAGGACTGGATTTGGGCATCAGCGTCAGTTTGGGGCATTGCAGCACCTCCCGAACCTTGAACACGTTGATCCCGTACAGTTGCTGGCCGTCGAGACGGAACAACAACAACTCAAGGCGATTCTGCCCCACCAGTTGCGTGCGCTGGTTTACCGAATCCATTACACCAGCCATGCCAGACTCCTACGCCAACGCCAAGTGTTGTTGCGACGCGCCTTCATCACTAAACGGCACGGCGCTTGCTTTTTTAATCGTTATGAACACAAAACCGACATTTTTTCGACGCCTGACCACACCGTACCGCAAATTGCTCGGCGTGCTGGCGGCTGTTTGCCTGTTCAACGCTGGCAGCCCTGCCCTTGCTGACGCGGTTACCTTGCCTGACATGCTTATCGGCGTCACTCAGGGCTTTCTTGAATTCACCGTAGAAGACTATCTGGCGACCAGTCAAACGGAGGGTCGCTACGAGATCCAGGTCAACCAGCTCGATCCGCGCATGCACATGCCCATGTGCGACAGGGAATTGACAGCAACACTCGAGAGTCCCAAGCCGCTGGGACGGGTTACGGTCAAGGTTCGCTGCGAGGGCGCTTCCCCCTGGACGGTGTTCGTACCCGCTCAAGTCCGCCTGTTTCGCGATGTCGTGACCAGCGCCCGGCCACTGCGCCGTGCCGCCATTGTCGAGCCTGGGGATGTGGTCCTGCGCGAGCGCGATATCAGCCTCATCAGCCAGGGCTACCTGACCGCCCTCGATCAGGCGATCGGGCAGCGACTGACCCGACCAATGGTCGCCGACCAGGTGATTACCCTGGTGCATATCGAACAGGCCGAAGTCATCCGCAAGGGTGATCAGGTGGTGATAACCGCCCGCAGCGGTACCCTCAGCGTGCGCATGCCGGGAGAAGCCCTGTCAAACGGCAGCCTGAGCGAGCAGATCCGGGTGAAAAACCTCAATTCCCAACGAGTCATCAAGGCGCAGGTCATGGCGCCGGGGCAGGTGGAAGTGTCCATGTAATTCGCTCTGTTCATCAGAATGTGGCGCTTGCCGCGGCTGTTCCCTAGACTGTGCTCCATGCAGGGCATGCGCTGACGCGCGCAAGGTTCATTGATAAATGAGCCTAAAGTTTTCCAGGGAATGGCCGAAACCATGGCAAGCGTCCAAATTCCCAGAGGTTTTTTATCATGGTCATCGATTTCAGCCGTTTGAACAGCTCCTCGTCCCTGACGGGCAGTACACGTACCAGCGCCAGCAAGGAAAGTGCCGAGGCCGGCAAATCCGCGCCGCTGGAGTCCGCGGCCGAACAGGCCGGTACCGTCAAAAGCGGGGAATCGGTACATCTCAGCGATGAGGCTCAACAGTTGCAGAAGGTCACTGAACAGCTGCGCGATCAGCCTGCCGTCGACAAAGCCCGCGTGGCCGAATTGAAAGCAGCGATTGCCGATGGCAGCTATAAAGTCGACAGCAACCGTGTAGCCAGCAAACTGCTCAACTTCGAAGCCCAGCGCTAGGCCACCGCCGGCGCCAGGCTTTTGGACGCTTAAAACCCAAGGCCAGCCATGCACGACACTCATTTACTGCAACTGATCACCGACGACTTTGCCCCAGCGCAACACCTGCTGGAGTTACTGCAGACCGAATCCCTCGCATTGCATGGCCGCGACATGCCATTGCTCGAGAACATCCTGGCGCAGAAACAGGCATTGGTCGTTTTGCTCGAACAGCATGGCCGCAAGCGCAGTGAAATCCTTGCCAACCTCAACCTGCCGACCAACCGTGGCGGTCTGGAGCAATTGGCCAGCCAGTCGAGCATTGGCGAGCAGTTGCTGGCGCAAAGTGACGTGCTGACCGATCTCCTGGCCCAGTGCCAGGCCATCAACGCCAACAACGGCCAGTCGATCCTCACTCAACAGGCCGCTACAGCCACCCAGCTGAAAATCCTCAACGGTGGTGAAACCCCGGCGCTTTACGATGCCAGCGGAACATTCTCCAAGCTTGCCAAGCCGCGCCCGCTCAGTCAGGCATGAGCCGGTCAATGCCCCTGCTCTATCAAGACGCGCAACATACTGGCAAACTGATAGCCAGTCGTAGTCAAATTTTGTCTGGAGATTGATTAAACGTGTCCAATGCCTTATCCGTGGATGATGCTCCGCAGCCACCCAAGGTGCTCTCCACGCCCTTGGAAATCTCCAGCAACCTGCGCCAGTTGCTCGAAAGCCATGACCCGCTGATCATCACGTTCCACGAGCGCAGCCAGCGCTTCCAGAGCTACCTGGTGGACCTGGACCGTGACAGCAACATGATTGCCCTGGACGAAATGATTCCCCGTGACGGCGAGCGTTACCTGCTGGCGGGCGAGTCGTTCAGGGTCGAAGGCTTCCACGAAGGCGTACGCATTGCCTGGGAAAGCAACGGCCAGTTGAACATCGACGAATCCGGTGGCAGCCGCTGCTATCGCGGCCCCCTGCCCGATGAAGTGGTGTACCACCAGCGCCGCAATGCCTTCCGCGCCGCGTTGAAGCTGGCACAATTGGTCAACGTCAACCTCGACGGCGAAAAACTCAAGGCGCCCATCAGCGGCAAGCTGCTGGATATTTCCGCCACCGGGTGCAAACTGCGCTTCGACGGCGACATCACCGGCAGCCTGCAACTGGGTCAGGTTTACGACCGTTTCAACGCCGACCTGCCCTTCGGCAAGATGACCGCGCCGGTCGAGTTGCGTTATCTGCACTTCGAAGAAAGGATTTCCACCACCTTCGCCGGCGTTCGCTTCCACAACATGAGCGGGCTGGTGCAACGTCAGGTCGAACGCTTCGTCTACCAGTTGCAACGCGAAGCGCGTCGCTTCGACAAAGACGACATCTGATAGCGCATCAACAAAAAACGGGCAGTCCCTTGCGGTGACTGCCCGTTTTTTTGTGCCCCGGTTTTAAGGCCTGGCCTCGCTGAAGTTAGGGTCCCGCCCTGTATCAGGGTCTTGCGGCGGCTGATCGGATTCAGTTTCGGTGACAGGTTCTGATTCAGGCTCTGGCCCGGTACTCACCGGACTGTGCATCTGATCCTGCACCACCTGCTCGTCAACACGCGGGTCGAGGCAGGCCACCAGTGGCGAACTCGTCATATTGTCCGGCATGGCCACGTGATGCAGCGGTGCGTCGTCGACCTGATGCAGGTTGGTCACTGCTTTCGGGCGAATCCGCCATACCAGCACCAACGCAAAGAAACTGAAGAACGCATAGAGCATCTGGCTGCCGAACAGCTTCATCAGCACGCCTGCCACCAGCGGCCCGATACTCGCACCCACGCCATAGGTAACCAGCAACATTGCCGTCAGGGACACCCGGCGATCACCTTCGACGTGGTCATTGGAGAACGCCACCGCTAACGGATACAGGCAGAACTGCACCAGCGAACAGAGGAACCCGGCGATGAACAATACCTCCAGCGGCACCTGCGGCATGATCGCCAGCGGCAGTGCAGCCAGTGCCAGGCTGAACGCGAAACTGCGGATCAGCACGGCCCGATCGTAGCGGTCGGACAACCAGCCCAACGGCCACTGCACCAGCAGCCCGGCAAAAATGCAGCTACCCATGAACAGACCGACCTGCTCGGTGGACAACCCTTGCTGCGAGGCATACAGCGGTGCCAGACCGTAGAACGAACCGACGATCAGGCCCGCTCCGAGCACCGTGCTCAGTGACTGCGGCACGCGCTTGATAAAGAACCGTGGCTCCATCGGTGCCGGGTGCAAGGGTGCCGGGTGAATGCGCCGGGTCAGGGCCACGGGTACCAGGCATAGCGCGAAGCACAGGGCGACCAACATCAGCAGTTCAAGCCCCAGCCCTGGGTGCATGACCAGAATCAACTGCCCCAGCACCAACCCCAGGTACGAAGCGATCATGTAGCCGCTGAAGACCATGCCACGTTGATTGGCATCGGCCTGCTCATTGAGCCAGCTCTCGATCACCATGTACTGGCACATCATGCCGAGGCCGACGATCACCCGCAAAAACAGCCAGGCCGGCAACCAGTCCACCAGGCCATGGCCGAGCACCGCCGCGCCAACGATCCCGGCACAGGCCGAATAGGCCCGGATATGCCCGACCCGGGCAATCAACCGGTGACCGATCTTGCCCCCCAGCACCAGGCCGAAATAGTTGGCAGCCATCAGCGCACCGACCCACAGACTGTCGACATGGTCGGCAGCCAGGCGCAACGCCAGGTAAGTACTCAACAGACCCGAGCCGATCAACATCATCAGCGAGGCGAAATACAATGCTCGAAAGGATTTCCAGATTTGGCGCATCGGCGTTCCGAGCGGCTCCTTGCAGTGAGAATCGGCTATCGCTAAACGATAGCCGGATGTCGACGGAACGTCAGGCCTGGGCTGCTAAAACACGCCTTTCCCAGGGAGTAATTTCATCATGGAAACTGGTCAGTTCCAGGGTCTTCGAAGCGATGTAGCCTTCGATGAATTCCGCGCCGAACAGTTCCTTGGCCAACTGGCTACGTTTCAGACGCTCGAGTGCCGCATGCAAGGTACACGGCAACGAAAGATTGTCCGGCACCTCGAACTCACCCTGGATCGGCGCGCTCGGCTCCAATGTCTTCTCGATGCCATGCAACCCCGCCGCCAGGCTTGCGGCAATCGCCAGATACGGGTTGGCATCGGCCCCCGGCAAGCGGTTCTCGACCCGACGGGCCACCGGCAAACTGGCCGGAATGCGCAGGCCGGCCGCCCGGTTGTCGTAGGACCAACAGGCATTATTCGGTGAGGCGTAAGGGTGGCACAAGCGCTGATAGGAGTTCACGTTCGGCGCAAACAACGCAGTGAAATCGGCCATGCACGTTTGCTGACCGGCAATGAAGTGGCGGAAGGTGGCCGTCTCCTGCCCCGCCTCGTCGCTGAACACGTTACGCCCGGAATCGATCTCGACCACGCTCTGATGGATATGCATCGAACTGCCCGGCGTATGCGCCAACGGCTTGGCCATGCACACCACGCTCAGGCCGTGCTTGAGGGCCACTTCCTTGAGCAGGTGCTTGAACAGGAATGTCTGATCGGCCAGCAACAGCGGATCACCGTGCAGCAGATTGATCTCGAACTGGCTGACACCCATTTCGTGCATGAAGGTATCGCGAGGCAACCCCAACGCAGCCATGCACTCGTAGACTTCATTGAAGAACGGCCGCAAGCCGTTGTTGGAACTGACGCTGAACGCCGACTGACCATCTTCGCGGCGACCGTCCAGCCCCAGTGGCGGTTGAAAAGCCAGGGTCGGATCGGTGTTGGGTGCGAAGACAAAAAACTCGAGCTCGGTCGCCACCACAGGCGCCAGGCCGCGGGCCGCGTAACGGGCAATCACCGCCTTGAGCTGACCACGGGTCGACAGGTTGGAGCTGGTGGTGGTGCCCAGTTCATCCGCATCGCAAATGGCCAAGGCCCGCGGTGGATGGCTCCAGGGCAAGCGGTGGATTTGTGCAGGGTCCGGGATCAGCGCCAGGTCGCCATCATCGCTGCCGTAAAACCGTGCCGGCGGATATCCGCCCATGATGCATTGCAGCAGCACGCCCCGCGCCATCTGCAAACGTCGACCGTCGAGAAACCCCTCGGAGGTCATCACTTTGCCCCGTGGTACGCCATTCAAATCCGGCGTGACACATTCAACTTGATCAATGCCCGTCAATCGCTGCGCGAGTGAACTCAGGCCAACGGTCGTCATGACGCTATCCTTGTTATTGTGCGGGCCGCGAACGGCGACCGTACAAAATAGGCTCCACGTGTTCGGAATTTCAAGCAGCGTCGAAAAAAATGCTGTCTGTCAGGGCAGGTAAAGGCGGAACACCCCTCCGCCCAACGGCCCGCCATTGCTGATTTCGGTACGCCCACCCACGCCGTTGCGCTGATGCAGCGCGGCAATTCGCCCGGCAAAGTACAGGCCCAGCCCGGTGCTGCCGGTGCTTTGATTGATACCCTGCAAGTAATCGACCTGACGTTCGATCATCTGCGCCGGATACCCCTCGCCATCGTCATTGATGGTCAACACCAGTTGCCCGGCTTCGTCGCTGACGCTGATCAAAACGGCATGCCGTGCAAAGCGAATGGCGTTGTTGATGCAGTTGGCCAATACCGACGCGATCAACTCACGATCGAAGAAACCCAGCGGGCTCAGCGGGTCCACTTCATAGGTGACCATGATCCCGCGGCTGGCGAACACCTCCTGATGACAAGCCAGTTGCGCTTCGATGAAATCGTCCAGTTCATGGTAGGCCGGTTGCAGCGGCATCTGGTTGACGCCGAGCTTGTACAGCCCCAGCAACTGCACGAGCATGCCGTTGAGGTGGGCGAATTCGAAGTCGATCACACCCTGCTCCGGCGCCTGCCGCGCCGACTCCGGCAATCGCCCCAGCCACTGGCTGTGGGCCTGCATCAGCATGGCCAGCGAGTTCTTCATGTCGTGCACGGTCGAGGCGATCACCGTGGAGAAATCCAGTGCCGGTTCGTTGTCGTTCATTGGCCAAACGCCTTGCTTTTCAGCTTCTGGTAACGCGGATAGCGCGCGTCGGTGTCGGGCATCAGGCCGACCAATTTCAGGCAAACCTGGCACTCCTCCAGCTCTGCCGAGGGAACGCTGGTATCGGTGCCATGCAACAACGACTGCGCCATGTTCAGGGCGATACTGATGTTCTTCGGTTGCATCGCCAGGGCCCTGCGAAATACCTGCCGGGCCTCCACCAGGTTGCCGGTCTTGTACACGCGCACGCCCTGACGGTTGAGTTCCGCGGCGGCGTTGCCGGAATTGAGGATGCTCGGGTCGTCGGTCTGCTTGGCGATGTCCTTCATGACCACCGGATCGTCACCGTAGATTTCCACGCAGTTTTTCAGCATCGCGGTACCGGCCTCTGTCTGCCCGAGCAGTTTCAGTTGCTTGGCCACCAGCAACGCCGCTTCGGCGCTCATGAATTGCTCCATGCCGTCCAGACGCAGCAAGGCTTGCTCGGTAAGCTTGTCGGCCGTCTCGGCGTCGTTGAGCAACAGGCTGGTGGCCTTCATCAGGCGCGCGCGGATTTGCAGGCCCGGATCGGAAGGGTTTTCCTTGGCCACGGCACTCAATGTGGTGTTGATTTCCAGACGGGTCCGCGTGTCCAGGCCCCGTTCGCTGCCCTTGCTGATCAATGCATGGGCCAGGCCGAGGTTGCTCTCGGCATCCTTGAACCGCGACTGGGCGCCCTGGCTCACGGCCTGGCGATAGGCCTTGGCCGCCGTATCGAAGTCCTCGTTGGTCATCGCCAGCTTACCGAGCAACGCCTGGCGACGCACCGCCAGCGGCGACAGGCGAATCGCCTCTTCCAGGACGCGCTGCGCCCCCTTGGTGTCCCCTTCGGCGACCAATACATCCGCCATGCCGTCATACAGCGACGGCATCATCGGGAAGACTTTCAAGGCTTTCTCATAAATGCCCTTGGCCTGCCCGACCTGACCGCGCTTGAACAGCAACTTGCCCAACCCGGCAAACGCCCATGGCAACGGGCGGTCGGCGATGATGCCGTCATAGAGGCGCTCCAGCGCTTCGTTCTGATTCAGTTCGCGCAGGGCATCGGCGCGATAGCGCAGGCACAACGGCGAGTAACGAATATCTTGTTTGCACAGGGCGATACAGGCGTTGAGCACCTCCATCGGCTTGCCCCGGTCGAGGGCCTGCAGGATCGGCTTGAGCAGAGTCTTGCGCTGCTCCAGGCGCTCCAGGCGCTGAGCCAGGCTGGAACGGTTGAACGGCTTGGTCAGGTAGGCATCGGGCTCATGCTCCAACGCACTGAGCACCATGGCCTGGCTGGTTTCGGCGGTGACCATGACGAACACCGCCTCATGGCTGATCAGCTTTTCTTCCATCAGGTCTTCGAGCACCTGCTGGCCGTTCTTCTTGCCGTCACCCAGGTGAAAGTCCTGCAGGATGAAGTCGTAGGCCTTCTGCGAGCACATTTTCAGCGCCTGCTCACCGGTATCGGCAGTGTCCACTTCCTTGACGCCCAGTTCGCGCAACATCGACCTGACCGAACTGCGGAAGTCCGAGAAATCATCGACGATCAGAAAACGCTTTTGGTGATACGACAGCATCGAAGATTTCCAGGCAATTTAAGAAGAAGAACCCAAAGGCAAATACACGGACGGACTCAGCTTCGCAGCCCCTGTTTTGGCGCGCTGATGATAACTGGTAGCACTAGGCCATCAAACACCTTCTCATAGAGAGTGCGCCCCATGTCGACCGGAAGAGACGAACAAGTCCCTGACTGCCCGTGTTATCGGCCAGCCATGGCATTCCCTTGAGAACCTTCCCCTACGCCCGTTCTGAATAGGTGTAGGCCTTACTGAAAACGAGACCTCGCGCACGAAAAAGTGCTGATACATGAACACCAGCGATACATGAACACCCGCAAATGCCGGTGGCTGACCAGACAGAGATCGCCGATAAATTGACTAAGCTGATATTAGCGTTCCTAAGTGAACACCACTCGTCGATTAATTGACGAACGCAATCCGGATCAGACCTTGGCCATTGGCCACCCATGGCGAGCCTAATACCTTGATTTTCGAGGTTTACTCCCCTCCTTGAGTACATCGCTCAGGTCTGTCCGCACCGGGCTTGTATCGAGGACTGACGGATGGACAGGTTGGCAGCGCTCCGGGCTGACCTAGAATCAGTTGAGAGGCGGGAGGGAGCACATCATCATGCGTAAACCACTGATAATTATTTGTATTGAACTTCTCTCCCGGGCTTTGCCTGCCTTATGGAAAAGTTCGCCCCACGTGCCAGTGCTGTTGATGGAAATGGCCCCCGGGTCGCTGGTTGCCAATGCCTGGGCGGGCATCATCATGGCCTCCCGGCGTTCGAATCCATCCTTCAATCGCTGCGCCCCGGTGAGCAAGTTGCTGACCCGGGAAGGCCAGCGGGTGGAGGCCATCATTGGTTTTTCAAGGAGGTCAGGAAGATCATGACTGACCAAAAAGAGCCAATTGGCGTGATGTTGATCGATTGTCGCCCCCTCGTACTCAAGGGCCTTCACGACTTGATCAATGCCAGAATGCCCTGCATGGAAGTGACAGGACAGGCCACCACCTATACCCAGGCGCTGGATCTTGCCGATCAGCTGCGGCCCGATGTCATTTTTTTCAGTTTCTTTCCGGATGCGCTGAACCCTCTGGATGTCGTCGCGGGACTCACCCGTAGCGCCGAAATGAAAGTGCTGCTGCTCAAGGGCCTGTACGAAGTCGTCCCCGCTGCTCAGGCGATAGAGGCTGGCGCTCGCGGCATCGTGCTGGCGGAAGACCCGACGGAATCGATCATCCAGGCCATCCTCAAGGTCCACCATAGCGACATCGCAATGGATAGAGCCTGGGCTGGCGGCCTTTCCGGCTATGCCGCGTCCAGACATACACCCATGAAATGCAATCTGGAGCGGGCGAAACAGGCGCGGTTGACGCTGCGCGAGAGAGAACTGATTCGCGCCATCGTGGGCGAACCGTCCGCCAAATATGTGAGCATCGCCGGGCGCCTGGGGATCAGCGAGCACACCGTGCACAACCACCTCAGCAACATCTATCAAAAGCTAGATCTCATCAACCGCATCGACTTGTTGATGTATGCGCTCAAACACGGGCTCACCAACGAAGCACCAACCGAGTCCGCCTGGGTAGAACTGGATTGAATTTCAAGTCGATGCAAGACGGCCTCCCCCCACTTTAAGGGTTAGGCCGTCACCGTTTCGCCGTCCTTTTCGGTGGCCAGGGACAGGGCTCTCGCAATACTGATGTCGTTCCCGGTAAATCCTGCCGCACCAACCTGTACCTACTCCCCCGCGCACTCCCAGACGGGATGGGAGATTCAGACTACGTGGGAGAGGAGACGGAAAGGCGCGAAGGCAGAGTTGAAGGCTTCGATAAATCCATGGCGCCTGAACTTGCAGAACTTTATCTACAAGTCGTGAAAAGGAAGCGTTGAAACAGGCGGGGGGAGCTGAAAAATATGGTGTCCCAGGGCAGGTTCGAACTGCCAACCTTCCCCTTAGGAGGGGGATGCTCTATCCAATTGAGCTACTGAGACACAGGTTGACCGCGACGATACGCGGTGCGATGGACGGCGTGCATGTTAACGGCCGGGCTGGCTTTTGTCATGTCGTCCGTAGGCTTTTTAAGTGTAGGCAGACGCCTCGGCCGGGCGCGGACTTGTTTACCATGCAAATTGCATCACTGCAAAAAGCCATCATTGCAAAATGCAATATGGCGCTTTACCAAAAATAACTTAATTCATTGTTTTTAAAGAATTTAATTGTCGATAGACTCTGGCATGCGAGCTGCTTCTGCTGTTCTCACAGAACAACCGAGGTACGCCCCATGAAGAGCGCCCTTTCACTCTTGTCTGCAATCGCACTGGTGGTTTTAGCAGGCGTTCATTTTGTTCCCCAGAGCAGCGCTACGCAGGTTGCCCAACGTATGCCGCATTACCTTCAGTTGCAGAAGGCACCGCAGCTGGCAGTGACGAGCGACCGGCACAGCCTTGTCAGTCAGGAGATCGACCAGGAAAACATCCTGATGCCGGCTCCGTCTGCCGAACGTTTGGTATTTTGAATGACCTTTACCAGGAGCACAGCATGTCCAGATCAGCCGCGAGTTTCTTCACCCTCGCCTTGTTGAGCGGCATTTTCCATCTGTCATTGACCCAGGACATGGTCGTCACTCTCCCCCTGATCGCCTGTGGCGTATTCAGCACGCTGTTCGTGCTCGCATTGATCGCCGGGCGCAAGATCAAGTTTGATCCGGTACTGCGTTGATCCTGACATGGCAGACCCGCTGCAAGGGCCTGCCATCCATCCTGAATTCACCCCCGCTATACGACTTCCCCTAGTAAATCGGCAATTTGCCACTATCCTATAAAAGACAAGGAACAGGGTCCGAGTTCACTTTTTCCTGCCCGCCGGCAACCTTTCGTCGGGTGGAGAAAGCGATAAGCGATGCGGCCTGGTCGAACTTTTCAAACCAGTCCGCGTTTCTGATAATTGGTGCTGGCAGAACGCCTTTATTCGGTTCAATATTTGTCACATAATTGGCGCCAAGGATCTGGCTGCTTTGAGGCATGATGCGCGCCTCTATCAATTCAGGTTGAACATTTGGTCAGAGCGCTTGTCCTACCAGACATCCTGCGGCCAATCCCGAAAACCGCTCCCCTGAACTAACCGGTTAAATATATGCGCCCATTGAAACAGGCAATTTATTCCAGCCGTACGGCTGACAAGTTCGTCGTACGTCTGCCAGACGGAATGCGTGAACGCATTGCCGAGGTGGCTCGCAATCATCATCGCAGCATGAACTCCGAAATCATTGCGCGCCTTGAGCAGAGTCTTATTCAGGAAGGCGCACTGGGAGAAGAGTTGAGCATGCGCCTGGACAGCCCGGAGCTTTCCTTGCACGAACGGGAGTTGCTGCAGCGCTTCCGCCAGCTCTCCCATCGACAGCAGAACGCCCTTGTTTCGCTGATCGCCCATGACGCTGAAATGACCGCCGACGCTTCCTGATTCTGCCAGTAAGCCCAAGCCAGCCTGATCGCTGGCTTTTTTTTGCCTGAAATCCGGGCACAAAAAAACCCGCCAAAGACGGGTTTTCGATGAACAAGGCTTCAGAGCAGGAAGATTGTCGCCAGCCCCAGGAAGATGAAGAAGCCGCCGCTGTCGGTCATGGCCGTGATCATCACGCTGGCCCCCATCGCCGGGTCGCGCCCCATCTTTGCCAGGGTCATCGGGATCAAAACCCCCATCAACGCCGCCAGTAGCAAGTTAAGCGTCATCGCGGCAGTCATCACCACGCCCAAAGACCAACTGCCATAGAGCAGGTAGGCAACCACACCGATCACCCCGCCCCAGATCACGCCGTTGATCAGCGCTACCGCCAGTTCCTTGCGCATCAGGCGCGAGGTATTGCCGGTGCTCACCTGGTCCAGCGCCATGGCCCGAACAATCATGGTGATGGTCTGGTTACCCGAGTTACCACCGATACCCGCCACGATCGGCATCAACGCCGCAAGCGCCACGAGCTTCTCGATCGAACCCTCAAACAAACCGATGACCCGAGAAGCCACGAACGCGGTAATCAGGTTGATCGCCAGCCAGGCCCAACGGTTACGCAGGGATTTCCAGACCGATGCAAAAATGTCTTCTTCTTCACGCAGACCCGCCATGTTGAGAACTTCGCTTTCGCTCTCTTCACGGATCAGGTCGACCATTTCATCGATGGTCAGACGGCCGATCAGCTTGCCGTTCTTGTCGACCACGGGTGCGGAGATCAAGTCATAACGCTCGAATGCCTGGGCGGCATCGTAGGCGTCTTCGTCCGGGTGGAAACTCACCGGATCGCTGGCCATCACCTCGGAAACCTGTTTGTCCGGATCGTTGACCAGCAAACGCTTGATCGGCAACACGCCCTTAAGCACGCCGTCGTAATCGACCACGAACAGCTTGTCGGTGTGGCCCGGCAACTCCTTGAGACGGCGCAGATAACGCAAGACCACTTCAAGGCTGACATCCTCGCGGATGGTCACCATCTCGAAGTCCATCAACGCACCGACCTGCTCCTCGTCATAGGACAGAGCCGAACGCACGCGCTCGCGTTGTTGCTGGTCGAGGGTCTCCATGAGCTCATGGACGACGTCTCGCGGCAGCTCGGAGGCCAGGTCAGCGAGTTCGTCGGCATCCATGTCCTTGGCGGCTGCCAGGAGCTCGTGATCGTCCATGTCGGCGATCAGTGATTCACGGACCGAATCGGATACTTCAAGAAGGATGTCGCCGTCGCGATCGGCCTTGACCAGTTGCCAGAGCGTCAGACGATCGTCCAGCGGCAAGGCTTCAAGGATGTAGGCGACGTCGGCGGAGTGCAGGTCATCAAGTTTGCGTTGCAACTCGACGAGGTTCTGCCGGTGGACCAGGTTCTCCACCCGGTCATGATGCGGGCCTTCCTGGCGGTGAGTCAGGTCTTCTACAACTCGCTGGCGCTGCAGCAACTCAACCACCTGAGCCAGGCGATCCTGCAAGCTTTCCTGCGTTTTCTTTACTTCAACTTCGGACATAGGCGAACTCCACTCCCAGCAGCGGGGCACGCCGGAAGGATCAATCAGTCAATTCATGATTGGTGAAACGGGGTACTGAGTAACTACTGGGTAAGTCCATGGAGGTATTCCACAAGCCCCGGCGGGGCTGACGGGCGCAATGATACACCGCCTGACGGTTTTAAACGTTAAAAAATCTCGGCTGAAACAAGCGCTTGCACAACAAACCTGAGCATCGGCCTGATCCATGAAAATGCGACGACGTATTCCGAAAAGAAAACACACACCCCTTCGAAAATTGTAGCCGCTACCCTTGAAAAGGAACGTCACGGAGGACGCCTGATGCCATCAGTTGCACAATTCTTTTTGGTTTTCACCCTGCTCAGCCCCCTGCCCTTGGCGGTCGCCACCACCGTTCAGCGCTGTGAGGCTGCCAATGGGCGCATTACCTTCACCACACTGGGTTGTGCCGCGGGAGAGAATATTTCACTTCAGGACGCCCGTGCCTTTACACCTGGCAGCACGATGGCGCTTATGCCGCCAGCCGAGCCCCGCGAAACATCAGGTATGAAAATTCGAAGCAGAGAGCCGACCGTGGTCGGTCAGGCGCAGGACAAGTGTGGAAACCTGATCAATGCCAGGGAGCGCCGGGAGGCGATCATCAATCAGCGAGTGATCGCCGGCATGAGCCAGCAAGACGTCGAAAGCGCCCTCGGCAAGCCAGACAGGATCAGTATTCGAAATTCAGCCACGAGCTACCGCTACGACACCCTGCGAGGTCGTAGTGCACAGGTGGAGTTCGACGAGAGGGGATGCACGAAAGGAAAAGCCAAATCCCGGACGGCAAAAAGCCCGCATTAAATGCGGGCTTTCTGTTGTATGGGTGCACTCGACAGGATTCGAACCTGTGACCGCTCGGTTCGTAGCCGAGTACTCTATCCAGCTGAGCTACGAGTGCAATTTGTGTTTTTATACCAGATCACAACTGGTTGAAACCAAGTTACTTACATTGCTGTAACTAACTCTTAAATGGTGCACTCGACAGGATTCGAACCTGTGACCGCTCGGTTCGTAGCCGAGTACTCTATCCAGCTGAGCTACGAGTGCATTTGTTGCCGCGCATTATAGGCCGTCTAATCTCTATGTCAAGCACTTTTTCTAGTAATTTCAACAACTTACCGAAAAAGCCAGATTACAACGTACTACGCAAATAATGGCGGAGAACGGGGGATTCGAACCCCCGACACCCTTTTGAGGTGTACTCCCTTAGCAGGGGAGCGCCTTCGGCCACTCGGCCAGCTCTCCGCAACACGGGGCGTATATTAACCAGCTTCTTCCCCGTTTGCAAACATAAAAAACGATAAAAATTAATGGCTTGGTTCTTCGTCCTTCTCTTTCTTGATACGCAGGTAAATTTCTTCCCGGTGAACAGCTACCTCTTTGGGGGCATTAACACCGATACGCACTTGATTTCCTTTGACGCCGAGCACGGTCACGGTGATTTCGCCATCACCGATAATCAGGCTTTCTGCACACCGACGAGTCAGAATCAGCATACCTTTCTCCTCACGCATTACATTTCAGGGACAACAGTCTGCAAAAAAAAGGCACTCGACCCACAACCGGAGCGGTCGCAGCCCTACATGCCTGAGTATTGACTAGCGCGAGCAAAAGAACAGTCTCGGGGGTCACGCCATTCAAAAAAACAAAAGGCGCGGTCAGACCGCGCCTTTTGGCAAACGCATCACTCGCCCTGGCGGGCCGGTGCGTCCAGTTCGAAAGCCGTGTGCAGAGCGCGCACAGCCAGTTCCAGATACTTCTCTTCGATCACTACGGAGACTTTGATTTCCGAAGTCGAGATCATCTGGATGTTGATGCTTTCCTTGGCCAGGGATTCGAACATGCGGCTGGCCACGCCTGCGTGAGAGCGCATGCCAACGCCGACGATCGACACCTTGGCGATCTTGGTGTCGCCCACGACTTCACGGGCACCCAGCTCGCCAGCGGTTTTTTCCAGCACGGCTTGCGCCGCCTGGTAGTCGTTGCGGTGCACGGTGAAGGTGAAGTCGGTGGTGTTATCGTGCGCGACGTTCTGCACGATCATGTCGACTTCGATGTTCGCGGCACTGATCGGGCCGAGAATCTTGAAGGCAACGCCCGGGATGTCTGGCACGCCACGGATGGTCAGCTTGGCTTCATCGCGGTTGAAAGCGATACCGGAAATGATCGGCTGTTCCATGGTTTCCTCTTCATCAATAGTAATGAGGGTGCCCGGACCCTCCTTGAAGCTGTGCAGTACGCGCAGCGGAACGTTGTACTTGCCGGCGAACTCGACCGCGCGGATCTGCAACACCTTGGAACCGAGGCTGGCCATTTCCAGCATCTCTTCGAAGGTGATCTTGTCCAGGCGCTGAGCCACGGACACCACACGCGGGTCGGTGGTGTAGACGCCGTCGACGTCGGTGTAGATCTGGCATTCGTCAGCCTTCAGGGCTGCCGCCAGCGCCACGCCGGTGGTGTCGGAACCGCCACGACCGAGGGTGGTGATGTTGCCGTGCTCGTCGACGCCCTGGAAACCGGCGACAACCACCACACGACCTGCCTTCAGGTCACCGCGAATCTTCTGGTCATCAATCTGCAAGATACGCGCTTTATTGTGCGCGCTATCCGTCAGAATCCGCACCTGGTTGCCGGTGTACGACACCGCCGGCACGCCGCGCTTGATCAGCGCCATGGCCAACAGGGCAATCGTCACCTGCTCACCGGTGGAAACGATCACGTCCAGCTCGCGCGGAACCGGTTGGCCGTCGCCACTGATTTGCTTGGCCAGATCGATCAGACGGTTGGTTTCGCCGCTCATTGCAGACAGCACAACCACCAGGTCATCGCCGGCATCGCGGAATTTCTTAACCTTGTCGGCGACCTGCTCGATTCTCTCGACAGTGCCGACCGAGGTGCCTCCAAATTTCTGTACGATCAAAGCCATTTCAAAGCCGCCTCTGCCCATGAAGGGCGCCCAAATAATCACTCAAACAGCGTTGCGGCCCACCACTAGACTGCGGGCCGCAAGTACTGCCTTATAGACCCTGCTCTACAAACGGAACGGTCAGGGCCAGTGCCGCATCCAGTGCGCCAGCGTCGGTACCGCCGCCTTGCGCCATGTCTGGACGACCACCACCCTTCCCGCCCACTGCCGCAGCGGCTTGCTTCATCAAATCACCGGCTTTGAGTTGGCCAGTCAGGTCTTTGGTTACGCCTGCAACCAGAACGACCTTTTCCTCATGGACACTGCCGAGCAGGATCACTGCGCGGCCGAGTTTGTTTTTCAGTTGATCGACCAGCGCCAGCAGCGCCTTGCCATCCTGACCGTCCAGACGCACGGCCAGCACTTTCACATCCTTGACGTCCAGCGCCTGGGCCGACAGATCGTCGCCCGCGGCACTGGCAGCCTTGGCTTGCAACTGCTCGAGTTGCTTCTCCAGCAGACGGTTGCGCTCCAGCACAGCCGACAGCTTGTCGATCAGGTTATCGCGGCTGCCCTTGACCAGGCTGGCCGCTTCCTTGAGTTGTTCTTCCGCCGCGTTCAAGTAAGCCAGCGCTTGCGCACCGGTGACTGCCTCGATACGACGCACGCCCGATGCCACACCGCCTTCGCTGATGATTTTCAGCAGGCCGATGTCGCCGGTACGGTTCGCGTGGATACCGCCGCACAGTTCGACGGAGAAATCGCCCATGCTCAGTACGCGTACGTTGTCGCCGTATTTTTCGCCGAACAGCGCCATGGCGCCTTTCTGCTTGGCGGTTTCGATATCGGTTTCTTCGGTTTCAACTTCGGAGTTCTTGCGAATCTCGGCGTTGACGATGTCTTCCAGCGCTTTCAGTTGTTCAGGCTTGATGGCTTCGAAGTGGCTGAAGTCGAAGCGCAGGCGCTGACTGTCGACCAGCGAGCCTTTCTGCTGAACGTGATCGCCCAGCACCTGACGCAATGCTGCGTGCAGCAAGTGAGTCGCGGAATGGTTCAGCGAAGTGGCGTGACGCACCTCGGCATCCACCTGCGCCTGAACTGGCGAGCCAACGATCAGGCTGCCCGAATCCAGCACACCGTGGTGCAGGAACGCACCGCCGGTCTTGGTGGTGTCGCGCACGTCGAAACGCGCAGCGCCAGCCTGGAGGAAGCCGCAATCACCAATCTGACCACCGGATTCCGCATAGAACGGCGTCTGATCGAGAACGACCACGCCCTCTTCGCCTTCGCTCAACACGTCGACCGATTGCCCGTCCTTATAGAGAGCAACGATCTTGGCGGAACCGCTGTGAGCGGTGTAACCGGTGAATTCGGTGTCCACATCAACCTTGACCAGGCTGTTGTAGTCCATGCCGAAGGAACTGGCGGAACGGGCACGAACGCGCTGGGCTTCCATCTCACGCTCGAAACCTTCTTCGTCGATGGTCAGGCTGCGCTCGCGAGCGATGTCGCCAGTCAGGTCCATCGGGAAGCCATAGGTGTCGTAGAGTTTGAACACCACGTCGCCCGGCACCACGTCGCCCTTGAGCTCAGCCAGATCCTGCTCGAGGATCTTCAGGCCCTGCTCCAGGGTCTTGGCGAATTGCTCTTCTTCGGCCTTCAGCACGCGCTCGATGTGCGCCTGCTGGGATTTCAGCTCAGGGAACGCTTCGCCCATCTCGGCGACCAGGGCCGCGACGATCTGATAGAAGAAGCTGCCCTTGGCGCCCAGCTTGTTGCCGTGACGGCAGGCGCGACGGATGATCCGGCGCAGCACGTAGCCACGACCTTCGTTGGACGGCAGCACGCCGTCGGCGATCAGGAAACCGCAGGAACGGATGTGGTCAGCCACGACTTTCAGCGAAGCCTGAGCGTCGTTGGTGCAACCGATGGCCTTGGCCGAAGCGCTCAGCAGGCTCTGGAACAGGTCGATTTCATAGTTCGAGTGAACGTGCTGCAGCACGGCACTGATCCGCTCCAGGCCCATGCCGGTGTCGACCGACGGCGCTGGCAGCGGGTGCAACACGCCATCGGCGGTGCGGTTGAACTGCATGAACACGTTGTTCCAGATTTCGATGTAACGGTCGCCGTCTTCTTCCGGCGAGCCCGGTGGGCCACCCCAGATGTCGGCGCCGTGATCGTAGAAAATCTCGGTGCAAGGACCGCACGGGCCGGTATCGCCCATGGTCCAGAAGTTGTCGGAGGCGTACGGTGCGCCCTTGTTGTCGCCGATGCGCACCATGCGCTCGGCCGGAACCCCGATTTCCTTGGTCCAGATGTCGTACGCCTCGTCATCGCTGGCGTAGACGGTGACCCAGAGCTTTTCCTTCGGCAGGTTCAACCACTTGTCGGAAGTCAGGAAGTTCCAGGCGTAGCTGATGGCATCACGCTTGAAATAATCACCGAAGCTGAAGTTACCCAGCATTTCGAAGAAGGTGTGGTGACGAGCGGTATAACCGACGTTTTCCAGGTCGTTGTGCTTGCCGCCGGCGCGCACGCATTTCTGGCTGCTGACAGCGCGGGTGTACGCGCGCTTTTCCTGGCCCAGGAAGCAGTCCTTGAACTGGTTCATCCCCGCGTTGGTGAACAGCAGGGTTGGGTCGTTGCCCGGAATCAAAGAGCTGGAGGCTACACGGGTGTGGCCTTGCTCTTCGAAGAAGCGAAGGAAGGCTTCACGGATTTCTGCGCTTTTCATTAGGTTCTTCCACGGAGGCTGCGGCCAAAGGCCTGTTCGAAACGTCAACAGACGAAGCGACGGCAAAGGGCCGCATTATATCGGCCCTGCGCGCGGGGTACAGCGTGTTTATACGATAGAAACGGTCAATTGGAGTGCTAACGCTATCACTTGCGCGAAAAGTCGACGAATGTCGCGACGACCTGCTCGATTTGCGCACGGCTGACGTCCATGTGCGTGACCATGCGCAGACGCGCGGCGGCACTGAGTTTGATCCCGCGCTTGGCGGCAAAGGCCTTGATGGCCTCGGCCTGGTCGCCCATCTGCACATAAACCATGTTGGTCTGCACCGGTTCGACCTCGAACCCCGCCCCGCGCAGGCCTTCGGCCAGCAACTGCGCGTTGGCATGGTCATCGGCCAGGCGCTCTACGTTGTTATCCAGCGCATACAGGCCTGCCGCCGCGAGAACCCCGGCCTGACGCATGCCGCCACCGACCATCTTGCGCAGGCGCCGGGCCTTGCCGATCAACTCGGCCGAGCCGCAGAGCACCGAACCGACCGGTGCGCCCAGGCCTTTGGACAGGCACACCGAGACGGAATCGAAATACTGGGTGATTTCCCGGGCATCCACACCCAGCTTCACTGCCGCGTTGTACAGACGTGCGCCGTCCAGGTGCAGTTGCAAGCCATGCTCGCGGGTAAAACTGCGCGCCCGTGCCAGGTATTCCAGTGGCAGGACCTTGCCTTGCATGGTGTTTTCCAGCGCCAGCAAACGGGTGCGGGCAAAATGGAAGTCGTCCGGTTTGATCGCAGCAGCGACCTGCGCCAGGTCCAGCGAACCATCGGCCTGCACTTCCAGCGGTTGCGGCTGGATCGAGCCAAGCACCGCCGCGCCACCCCCTTCGTACTTATAAGTGTGGGCCTGCTGGCCGACGATGTACTCATCACCGCGCTCGCAATGGGCCATCAACCCCAGCAGGTTGCTCATGGTGCCGGTCGGCACGAACAGTGCTGCGGCGAAACCCAGGCGCCTGGCCAGTTCGGCTTCCAGGTGATTGACCGTCGGATCTTCGCCATACACGTCATCGCCGGTGGCGGCCTTGGTCATTGCCTCAAGCATGCCGGCGCAAGGTTGGGTGACGGTGTCGCTGCGAAGATCGATAACACTCATGAATCTGGCCTCGGTAAGCAGGGGAAATCCCTTTCAGGAAAGAATTACTGCGGGCATGGCGACGATTAATCAACCCTTGCGTAGGAAAAGGCCGATTAATCCAACGGAAAAGTCGATGACAATCATCCAAAAGGGGTCATGCGCATACCGCAAATATGTGATAAAAACGCTGCGCCGCCAAACATTTGGGCGGCAAAAACGTTCTCAGGGCGGGGTGCAACTCCCCACCGGCGGTAATTGCGCGCAATGCGCATAGCCCGCGAGCGCTTGGTGACAGCACGGCTTCGGCGGTGCCTGACAGCAAGGTCAGCAGACCCGGTGTGATCCCGGGGCCGACGGTCATAGTCCGGATGAAGAGAGAACGGGATTGACAACAAAGGGCCGTCCGCCGGCATTCGTGCGAGCGTGCGTACCCTCAGATCCCCTTCGATTCATAACGCCCTGTTTTTCACACAAACAGGAGTCAGAACATGCAACCCACCGCAATCGACAGCAAAAGCAAACACCATCAGGGCGAGCGCGTAGCGTTCATCCAGGCCTGCTGGCACAAGGACATTGTCGATCAGAGCCGTAAAGGCTTCGTCGCCGAAATGATTACCCAGGGTTATCAGGAATCCGACATCGATTTCTTCGAAGTCGGCGGCGCCTTTGAAATGCCCCTGCACGCCAAGTTGCTGGCCAAGACCGGTCGTTATGCCGGCATCGTCGCCGCAGCCCTGGTGGTGGACGGCGGGATCTACCGTCACGAGTTCGTCGCCCAGTCGGTGGTCAGCGGCCTGATGCAGGTTCAACTGGAAACCGAAGTGCCGGTGTTCTCGGTGTCCCTGACCCCGCACCACTTCCATGCCGGCGAAGAACACCAGAAGTTCTTCTTCGAGCATTTCCTGCATAAAGGCCAGGAAGCGGCAAAGACCTGTGCGGATACGCTGTTGAAAATCCGTTCGCTGCGCCGCACTGAACCGCGCGCGGTAGCTGTCTAAAAGCCGAAAACCTTGTAGGAGCGAGCTTGCTCGCGATAGTCGTCAACGATAACGCGGGAAGCCTGGCACCCCGCGGCGTTTTCAGATTCATCGCGAGCAAGCTCGCTCCTACAGAGGTTAAATGCCGTAATCAGGCCAGGTTTTCGTCGGTGGTCGGCACGACCAGGATGCCGGCACGCAAACCATTCTTCACCCTGGGGTTCGGGAAGATGATCCGGGCACCCTCTTCCTCGATGATCCAGCGGGTGTTGGCGATATCTTCCGCCAGCAGGTAACCCACTTCCAGCTCCGAAAAGTTCTCGATGTCCGCCGGCAGGTTCAGGCGGAAGCTGTCGCTGTGCTTGATGATTTCTCGCGCCACGCTGTACAGCTGCAAACCGTCCAGCGCGTCCTCAGTCAGTTCTGGTTCGGTGCCCTCGATGATCTGCTTTAGGCGCCTCTCCAGCAGCGAGACGTTGACACCGTCGTTCTGACCGAACGGCCGCGCCTTGCCCAACTCCAGGGTAAAAGCCTCGGCACCCAGCTTGTCGTAGGTATAGGAGCTGAACACGATGGACGGCTTGTTCTGCAGCAACACCGCTTCCATGCCGGCAGCACGCAGGCGCGCCAGTTCCTGACGCGAATGCTGGCGGTCTTCCTTCCACGGGTACAAGGCGAACTGCTCGATTTTCGAGCCACGAATCGCCGTGTGCAGGTCGTAGTGCAGGCGCTGGCGATCCGGCAGGCTGAAGAAGCTGGCAGCCAAACGTTCCAGCTCACAGGCGCGCAGGGCTTCGCAACCGCTGCTTTGTTCGTGACGGCCATTGAACAGCCGATTGACGTCCTGCTCGACGAAACGCTCGCCCTTGCGAATCGCTTCCGGGTTGCCGAACAGGAACAGAATACGTGCACGCGGCTTCAAGTCGCCACGGGCAATGTCGTGCAACAGGCGATCGAGCAATTCGATCGGCGCTGTTTCGTTGCCATGGATCCCCGCCGACAGCAGCAGGTCCAGGCCGTTGTCACGGGCTTCAGGTGGCCGGACTTCCAGCGCACCTTCGCTCAACCAGCGCATGCGCACGCCTTCGACAGTCAGTTGAGTCTTCTCCGCCGGTTCGCGGCCGGCGAGGGTCAGTTCAAGCAGTTTGCCGAGGGCGAGCATAGAGCGGTTTCCTTAGTGATCGTGGTTGCAGTCCGGGCCGTGGACGTGTTCCTCGTCGTCACCGAGGTCAGCCGGTTCCATTTCCAGTTGCAGACTTACCAGATTAGTCGCCAATGGGCGCAACAGCAGGTTGGCGTACTCGGCGTCGCCTTCTTCGACGTCCACGCCGATCAGCAGTTGGCCGCGGCCATCGTGCTGGATCCACAGCTCTTTGCCTTGCCACATGACCGCGACGCGGGTGCAGGAGGTTTCCAGTTGCGTGCCGTCAGTGTCTTCAAGGATCAGCTGCAGTTTGTCGCTCATGTAATTACGCTCTCGTTTGAGATGAAGCGGCGCGCTGTCGTGCCCGAAGCGCGCCGTCGATCAATTGATCTGGAATGGATAAACCGCGCCCAGTTTAAGGATTTGCGTCAGTTCATCCAGTGCCGTCCGGCACTCAAGCAGCAATTGCGGGTCCGCCAGATCGTTTTCGGTCATGCGGTCGCGATAGTGCTTCTCGACCCATTCGGTCAGTGTGCCGTACAACGGTGCCGTCATGATAACCCCTGGGTTGACGGCCGCCAGTTCGGTTTCGTTGAGCGCGACACGCAGTCGAAGGCAAGCAGGGCCACCGCCGTTCTGCATGCTCTGCTTGAGATCGAAGACTTTCACTTCGCGGATCAGGCCGCCGGAGCTGGTCAAACCCTGCAAGTACTGCCAGACACGCTCGTTGCCACGGCATTCTTCCGGCACGATCAACAGCATGGAGCCGTCAGGACGCGACAGCAGTTGGCTGTTGAACAGGTAGGAACGAACCGCGTCTTCCACGCTGACGGCGGAACGTGGCACACACACAGACTGAAATTTCCCACCGACTTTGGCGAGTTTGCTCTGCAATTCAGCGAGCATCTTCTCGGTCTCGAGGAACGCGTCCTCGTGATAGAACAGCACTTCACCATTACCCACGGCGATCACGTCGTTGTGGAACACGCCCTGATCGATCACCGACGGGTTCTGCTGGGCGTAGACCACACCGTCATCGCTCAAGCCGTGCAAACGGGCAACGGCCTGGGACGCTTCGAGGGTCTGGCGCGCCGGGTACTTCTGCGGTGCCGGGTAGCGGGTGTCGAACGCACTGCGGCCGAACACGAAGAATTCGACACCGGCTTCGCCGTATTCACGGCAGAAACGCGTGTGGTTGGCCGCGCCTTCGTCACCGAATTGCGCCACGGCCGGCAAGGCGGCGTGGTGGGCGAAGTGTTTCTGGTCAGCGAACATCGCCCCCAGCACGCGGCTGGTGGTCGGGTGTTCGATGCTGCGGTGGTATTTGCAGTTGAGGTTGGCGGCGGTGAAATGCACGCGGCCATCAGCGGTGTCGGCGCTCGGGCTGACGGTCGCGGCGTTGGCCACCCACATGCTCGACGCCGAGCAACTGGCCACCAGCAGCGGCATCGCCTCTTGGGCAGCGCGTTCGATCACTTGAGCGTCGGTGCCGCCAAAGCCCAGGCGACGCAGTGCAGCCACATCCGGGCGCTCTTGCGGTGCCAGTACGCCTTGCTGGAAACCCATTTCCATCAGCGCTTTCATCTTTGCCAGGCCTTGCAGCGCCGCTTCCTTGGGGTTGGAAGACTGCTGGCTGTTGCTCTGGGACGCGACGTTGCCGTAGGACAGGCCGCCGTAGTTATGGGTCGGCCCCACTAGACCGTCAAAATTGACTTCATAGGATTTCATCAGCGAGGCTCCACGAGAATCTGTTGTTATAGGCTTCAGTAACTGTTCTTTTAGACCGCGTCGCGGCCATCGCGAGCGAGCTCGCTCCTACAGTGATTGCGTCGTACACAAGATATGTGAACGCCACCGAACCTGTGGGAGCGGGCTTGCCCGCGATAGGCATCACGCCATCTTCACGCCAGGCGTAAGGGCCGACGGCAATACCAGGCTCGGCGTTTCCAGCGAGGCCACCGGGTACGCGCAGTAATCCGCCGCGTAGTAAGCGCTGGCGCGGTGGTTGCCCGAGGCCCCTACGCCGCCGAATGGCGCGCTGCTCGCGGCACCGGTCAGTTGCTTGTTCCAGTTGACGATACCGGCGCGGCTTTCCAGCCAGAACTGCTGGTAGCGTGCTTCGGAGTCCGAGAGCAGGCCGGCGGCCAGACCGTAGGCGGTGTCGTTGGCTTCAGCGATCGCCGCTTCAAAATCAGCGTAGCGGATCACCTGCAGCAACGGGCCGAACAGCTCTTCGTCAGGACGATCGGCAACGGCGCTCACGTCCAGGATGCCCGGGGTCAGCAAGGCCGATTGAGCCTGAGGCTGCGTCATTTCCAGCAGCGCCACGGCGCCGTTGGCCAGCAGATGCTCTTGCGCATCCATCAACGCTTTCGCAGCGCCAAGGGAAACCACCGAGCCCATGAACGGCGCCGGCTGCTGATCGAAGGCTCCGACTGAGAGGGTCGAGCTGACCGCCACCAGGCGCGCCAGCAACGAGTCGCCCCAGGCACCTTGCGGCACCAGCAAGCGACGGGCACAGGTGCAACGCTGGCCGGCGGAAATGAACGCCGACTGAATGATGGTGTACACCGCGGCATCGAGGTCGGCGACCTGATCGACCACCAGCGGGTTGTTACCGCCCATTTCCAGCGCCAGGATCTTGTCCGGACGACCGGCGAATTGCTGGTGCAGGTGATTGCCGGTGCGGCTGGAACCGGTGAAGAACAGCCCGTCGATGCCCGGGTTCGCCGCCAGGGCGATGCCGGTTTCGCGAGCGCCTTGCAGCAGGTTCAAGACGCCAGCTGGCAGGCCAGCCTCGATCCAGCACTTGACCGTCAGCTCAGCGACTTTCGGTGTCAGTTCGCTTGGCTTGAACAGCACGCTGTTACCGGCCAACAGTGCCGGCACGATATGGCCGTTCGGCAGGTGACCCGGGAAGTTGTACGGACCAAACACCGCGACTACACCGTGGGGTTTGTGGCGCAGCACAGCGGTGGCATCGCCCAGCGGCCCGCTCTTCTCGCCGGTACGTTCGCGGTAGCTCTGCACCGAGATGGCAATCTTGTTGACCATGCTGGTGACTTCGGTCGCCGCTTCCCACAGGGGTTTGCCGGTTTCTTCGCCGATGGTATGAGCCAATTCGTCAGCGTGATTCTTCAGCGCGGCGGCAAAGGCCTCCAGCACCGAGATACGCTCTTCCAGGGTGCGCCGCGCCCAGTCCGGGAACGCCTGACGCGCCGCTTGCACAGCCGACTCGACCTGACCGGCGGTGGCTCCGACGCCGGACCACAGCACCTGCTGGGTCACCGGGTTCAGCGACTCGAAGGCTTCGCCCCCACCTGCCAGCCATTCACCTGCGATGTAAAGCGACTTCATTATTTCGACTCCCGAGCTGCGGACAACGCCACGGCGCGCACTTGATCGCCCGCGTTGAGTTGAAGACGTTTGGCGGTCAGCGGGTCGACCACCAGGGTGCCGGCGGCCAGACGTGCAGGCGCGGCAGTGATCCGGCAGTCCTCGCGCTTGCGGTTGTGAATGATGAATGGCGTGGCATCGTCACCCGGTGTGCCGACGGCCAGCACCAGCGCCTGGCTGTCGCGCACGGCGCGGATCTTGCCGGTTTCGCACTCGATCGCCGGGCCTGCGTCGAAGATATCGACGTAGCCCTGGTAGCTGAAACCTTCGCTCTTGAGCATGGCCAGCGCCGGCTCGGTGTCCGGATGAACCTGACCGATCACGTTGCGCGCATCCGGCGACAGGAAGCAGGTGTACAGCGGGAATTTCGGCATCAGTTCGGCGATGAACGCCTTGTTGCCCACGCCGGTCAGGTAGTCAGCCTGGCTGAATTCCATCTTGAAGAAGTGCCGGCCCAGGCTTTCCCAGAACGGCGAACGCCCGGCCTCGTCGGAAACACCGCGCATTTCGGCAATGATCTTGTTGCCGAACAGTTGCGGGAATTCGGCGATGAACAGCATCCGCGCCTTGGACAGCATGCGACCGTTGAGGCCACTGCGGTAATCGGCGTGCAGGAACAGCGAGCACAGCTCGGAGTTGCCGGTCAGGTCGTTGGCCAGGAACAGCGTCGGGATTTCACGATAGATGTTCAGCTCTTGCGAAGCGCTGACCGTCAGACCGACCCGGAAGTTGTACCAGGGCTCACGCAGGCCAACGGCGCCGGCAATGGCGGAAATACCCACCACGCGCCCGTCGTCATCTTCGAGCACGAACAGGTAGTCCGCGTCGCCCCGCCCGGCTTCGCCGCGAAAGGTCTTCTCGGCCCAGCCGACCCGATGGGCCAGCCGCTCTTCGTTGGCCGGCAAGGTGGTCAGGCCGGTGCCGGTGCTGCGGGCCAGGTCGATCAGAGCGGGTAAATCGCTGCTGCGTACGGGACGAACGATCATGCTATCTCCTCAAACGGGCCGCTTGCGCCACCCGTGAAACTTCGCTGCTTTCTAAACGAGCAATCAGGCCAGGTCGCTGTTAAACCGCGACCAGGCGCACGCTGGCACCCTCGCCGACACCCAGGGCTTCGGCGGCCTCCAGGTCCAGGGTCACCGGTTTGCCCGGCGCGTAATCGAGCTCGAGCATGACCGCGCGGTAATCCTGCAACTGGGCATTGGCAACCAGGTACTGGCGACCGACACCTTTGACCGGCTCACCGATCTTCACCGGCACCACACGGCTTTGGGCGATCGAACGGATCCCCGAGACACGGGCATGCAGGGTCGGGCCACCGTCGAAGATGTCGATGTAGTGATCGGTCTCGAAACCTTCGCGCATCAGAATGTCGAAGGTGATCTGCGCGCGCGGGTGCACCTGGCCCATGGCCTCTTGAGCGGAGTCCGGCAGCAGTGGCACGTAGATCGGGTAATGCGGCATCAGTTCGGCAAGGAACGTACGGCTTTTCAGCCCGCACAGACGCTCTGCTTCGGCGTAGTTGAGGTCGAAGAAGTTGCGGCCGATGGCATCCCAGAACGGCGAGTCGCCGTTTTCATCGCTGTAACCGACGATTTCGGTCACCACGGAATCGGCAAAACGCTCCGGATGGCTGGCCACGAACAGCAAACGGCCACGGGAGTTGAGCTCCGACCAAGGCGACCCCACCAACTCGCGCTGCACATAGAAGCTGGTCAGCAAGCTGTTGCCGGTCAGGTCGTGGCACTGGGAGAGCACGTGGATCTTGTTGTGAATCTTCAGCTCGCGGGAAGCGTGCACGAAGGTTTCGTTGCGAAAGCTGTAGAACGGCTCGGAGTAACCGGCCGACGCCACGATGGCCGAGCAACCGACCAGCTTGCCGGTAGCGGAGTCTTCGAGGACGAAGAAATAGCTTTCCTCACCGTTGAAACTCACTTCGGCGGCGAACGAGGCTTCGCTTGCCGCGATCTTGTCGCTCAGGCGCTCAACGTCATCCGGCAAGGAAGTGACACCAATCGGACTGTCCGCAGCCAGACGCTGTACCTCGCCCAGATCAGCCATTTGCGCGGGGCGCATCACCAGCATGGTGTCACTCCTTTCTAAAACTCTTTTGAGGGAAATAAGCCGGGGCCGCCTTGGAACTCCTGTGGGAGCGAGCTTGCTCGCGATGGAGTGTCAGTCGACACCAATGTGGCTGATCCACCATCGCGAGCAAGCTCGCTCCTACAGTAAAGCGGGCCCGGCATAAAAATTGGGTTCGACGCCTGAAAGGTCAGGCGTCGAAGGGTCTATCAGGCTTGCGTCAGTTTTGCCGCGGCACGTTCGAAGCGGTCCAGACCGGCATCGATATCGGCGTCTTCCACCACCAGGCTCGGGGCGAAACGCACCACGTCCGGGCCGGCTTGCAGAATCATCAGGCCTTCTTGTTCAGCGGCGTTGAAGATGTCCTTGGCCTTGCCTTTCCAGGCATCGCTCAGCACACAGCCGATCAACAGACCCAGGCCACGGACCTGGGTGAACAGGCCGTATTTCTCGCCGATCTGCTCAAGGCGTGCCTTGAACTTGTCGTGCTTGGCATTGACGCCAGCCAGCACCTCTGGGGTGTTGATCACGTCGATCACCGCACCTGCGACAGCGCACGCCAGCGGGTTGCCGCCGTAAGTGGTGCCGTGGGTGCCGACGACCAGGTGCTTGGCCAGGTCTTCGGTGGTCAGCATGGCGGCGATCGGGAAACCACCGCCCAGGCTCTTGGCGCTGGTCAGGATGTCCGGGATCACGCCGTAATGCTGGTAGGCGAACAGGTGGCCGGTACGGCCCATGCCGGTTTGCACTTCGTCGAACACCAGCAGCGCGTTGTGCTCGTTGCACAGTTCGCGGGCGCCTTGCAGGTAGGCCAGTTCGGCCGGCAGTACACCGCCCTCACCTTGAATAGGCTCCAGGACCACGGCGCAGGTCTTGTCGGAAACGGCAGCTTTCAACGCAGCCAGATCGTTGTACGGCACGTGGGTGATGCCGGTGATCTTCGGACCGAAGCCATCGGAATACTTCGACTGGCCACCGACGTTCACGGTGAACAGGGTACGGCCGTGGAAGCTGTTGAGCGCGGCGATGATCTCGTACTTCTCGCTGCCATAACGGTCGAACGCGACACGACGGGCCAGCTTGAAGGCGGCCTCGTTGGCTTCGGCGCCGGAGTTGCAGAAGAAGGCGCGCTCGGCAAAGGTGGCGTCAACCAGCTTGTGCGCCAGGCGCAGGGCCGGCTCATTGGTGAACACATTGGACACGTGCCACAGCTTGTTCGCCTGCTCGGTCAAGGCACCGACCAGCGCCGGATGCGCGTGACCCAATACGTTGACGGCGATCCCGCCGGCGAAGTCGATCAGCTCGCGACCGGACTGGTCCCAAACGCGGGAACCGGCGCCACGCACAGGAATGAATGCGGCAGGCGCATAGTTGGGAACCATTACCTGATCGAAATCGGCGCGTTGTACCGCAGCGTGCTCAACGGACATCGGAGTCTCCTGAAGAGAAAACACTCGCCTGAAACTGGCGAGCTTGGTGAGGATTGTAAGGACAGTTTTCAGCCCGGCCTTGCCGCCAAGCGACAACTTCTTATAGCGCAAACCCCGGATTTTCCCGGGTTTACGGCAATGCGACATATAGGGTCGCAAAGGCGCAGTTTAACTGGCGGCGGACGTTTGCGGCAGGCTTGCTGCGTTGTAACTCATGGCAATGACCCGAGTGCGGTAAATATGTACCGCACAGCGTCCGGGTTCGCGCGGTTTCCTAAGGGCCTCATCCCACTTCGATGGTCACCTTAACCGCATGAATACCCAACATACCGACATTGCTCGCGACGCCTTCAGGCCAGACGCTCACTATCAGCACCTGATCAACGTGATCCCCTCCTGGCTCCGCCAAGCAACGCCTCAACGGCGTGAGGCACTGCGCAACAGCGCGCCAGGCATTCCGGCCGGGCTCAAGGACGCTCCACCCCATCAGCATGCAGAACTGGGCAAACTCATTGCCCGTCATGTGACCAGCCAGAACCAGGTTGATCAAATGATGGCAAAGCTGCAGAGCCCCGCCGACTTCGCCGAACCACTTCTCGAAGCGGCGCTCAAGACCCGATTCGGCCTGGAACTGGACGCTCGTAAAACGTTCCTTCGCCTTTACATCCCGGCTCACATCCCATGGCTTCGGCTGAAATCCGGCGCTGCGCGCACCTGGACGGTGTCCCTGCTGGATGCCGCACTGCACAATTTTGAAAGCACCGAAACCAAAGCAGACGCCTTCGAGCCCGCCTCGACTTACATCACGCCCCCCTCTGCTACCGGGCAATTCAATACATTGCCGCAGATACTGGAAAAGATGCCCATCACGGCTTTTACCAGCCTCTGCCGGGAACTGGACATTGGCCAGCGCTATAAAGAGTATCTGGACGACAACCTTGGCATCAGCAATCCCGTGGCCGCGGCAATACTGAAATCGAAAATTCACGACAGCCAGAAAACCGCACTCACCGCTGCCCTGCACATGGCGCAGATGCAAAAATTGCTGGGCAGTGACGTCCACCGACTGACTCTTGGCTTGCTCGACAACCTGCCTTCTTTACGTTTGCATGGTCTGCCCTGGGGCTACCATGAACTGACAATCATGAACGCTCGCCTGACTGGCATCGTTTTGTTTGCACCGGATCTGGAGCGCGCAACAGAAGTGGTCAGAGTGGTGGCCTACATTCCTGACGACCCCGAACACCCGATCAAGGAATACAGTTCAACCGCCGCATTCGCCGAGGAACTTGGTCAGCGCTTGCGTGCCCCCGAATACCAACAGTTTTTCAGTCGATTCATCAATCATGAGGATCGTGGGCACTTTTTCGCGCAGTTGAACAACGAGCTATCACCTTTAACCTGGCAGCCTGTTCCACCGGGCGATCCGCACCCGACCTGGCGAGAGCGCCCCAACCAACGTCCCGACTTGCACATTGCGGCCACACCGGTGAAAGACGATCTCTTGACCCACCTCTATCAGAGCAAGCTCAACAAGATCCTCAACGATGCGCGAGTGATCGCCGTGTCCACCGCAACAGTCGACCAGAGAGCCCGCTGGGCCTTATGGGACTCCTTTACGGAAATAGCTTCGACCCTGCTGAACATCGCGGCCTTTATTGCCCTGCCGTTCGTACCCTTCCTTGGCGAGTTGATGCTGGCCTACATGGCCTACCAGTTGCTCGACGAAACCTTCGAAAGCATTGTTGACTGGGCCGAGGGCCACACCACCGAGGCCTTCGAGCATTTCATGGGCGTTGTTGAATCCGCCGTACAACTGGGCACCTTTGCGGTGGGTGGCGTGATCGCGGCGGGAGAATTTCGCGCGATCCTGCCCAAGGAAATTGTGCAGTTCATCGACCGTTTCAATTCGGTGAAGCGGCCCAATGGCGAAACCCGCTATTGGAAACCCGACCTGACCGCCTACGAGCACCCCGCCACACTCCCAGCGGACTCAAAACCGGATTCACTCGGACTGCACAGGCATCAAGGTAAAACCCTGTTACCCCTGGAAGGCAAAAACTACGCCGTCAGCGAGGACTCCGTCATCGGCGAGTACCGCATCGACCACCCCTCCCGCCCTGACGCCTACAAACCACAACTGCGGCACAACGGCACCGGCGCCTGGCAAACCGAACTCGACCAGCCGTTGAGCTGGGACCAGGCCACCGTGCTGCACCGTATCGGCCCGGACATGCAGCGATTTTCGGCCAGCACCCGCGAGCGCATCCTCAGCATCAGCGGCAGCCACGAAGATACCCTGCGCAAGATACACGTGCATGCCGGGCAGGTGCCGCCGTTACTGGCCGACACACTCAAACGCTTCAGGATCGATCAGGACATACAAACCTTTATTGATCAGATCGGCAGCGACCAGCCGGAGCACTCCCTCAAGGCGGATCCCGTGACACAGCTGGAACTGCTCAATGAAAACGGTTACTGGCCGGCAAACAAAGGCCTGCGACTGATCGACGAAAATGCGCAAACCCTTTGGCAAAGCCCGGCGCCCGATGTACCCGTGGTGGAAATCGACGCCACCCGCCTCACCGACGGCGACCTGCTGAAAACCTTTCTCCTGACCCTGTCGGACAGCGAAGCCAGAACGCTGATGGGCGAAGAATTCGGTCACCCCTCCCCTGGCCTGGAAAACCGGGCGCAGCGGTTGCGCAAGATACTCGCGCGGCTTGCCGAACAGAAACGGCAAGGCCTGTTCGATCAGCGTTATCGCAGACTCGAACGGGGCGCTCAAGGCCCCATACAAGCAGTCATGGATGCTGAGCCCGGACTACCAAGCAGCGTTGCAGAAGCGATTGTGAACACAGCAAACGAACAGGAACTGCAACAGCTGAAAAAACCAACCATTTCCCCTCGCCTGGTCGAGCTGAGCCAGGAGGCCAGATTACAAGTACGAGTGACACGCGCCTACGAGGGGCTTGATTTGCCATCGACCGAGAACAACCTCGACACCGACCGGCTGGCCTTGCACACCCTGGAAAAACTGCCAGGCTGGACGGGACAGCTACGACTGGAAACCCGCCAGTACGCCCATGAAGGCCTCCTGATCGACAGCGTTGGCAGTGCCGACGCGCCCCTGCGTAAAGTGCTGGTGCTCAGAGTAGAAGGCGAGTATCAGGCGTTCGATCAAGACGGCGAAGAACTCAGCGGCATGGACTCGCTTTACGCATGCCTATTACAGGCCATGCCGGACAGTGAACGCACCGCCCTGAACCTTCATATCGGTGAAGGTGAACGACTCAAACAGTTAATTCGCAATCACGCCTTGAGCCGTGACGCATTAAGCTCGCTGCTGGCTCGACACCCCAACCTCAAACCCACCTACGACCCAAAGGTAATGCGCTTGCTCGGTGGCGGTGACGGGTATCGTCAAATGCCACGCAACACACCTACCTTGCAAGCTCGGGCTCAGACACTGTTCCCCCATCTATCCGCCGAAGAGCTCGACGCCTTCGTCGAACGCCTGCAACAGCACCCAAACGGACCGCGGGCAGAACTGAATCGGCTTATGGTTCAACACACGCAGCTCCAGGAAACGCTTTCTTCCTGGCGCGACGAAATTCCGCTGTTTATTCCAGACACACAACTCAGGGTCACTCCCGAGCAATTCGCTGCACAAAAGCAGCTCCGTCGACAGTTCACCATCGACCTGATGGACTGCTGGCGACAGCAATGGACCCTTCCCGAGACCGCGCTTGAAAGAGTCGACTTCAACTTCTTCCAACCGATCATCGGCGAATTGCCAGCCCTGAGCACCGACTTCAGCGGCGTCACAATGCTTACACTGGAAGGCAGCAGCGCCACGCGGGGCATGCATGAGTTTCTGCGCAGCTTTACCGGTTTACGCATCCTGAAACTGCGCGATTTCAACCTTGGCCACTTACCGGACACCCTTCCATCGTTGCAACTCGAAGAACTCATTCTGAGCAATTGCGCGATCACCCTCAGCCCCGAAAGCCAAGTCGGGCTCGCGGGCCTGCATCGGTTGACCACAATGGACCTGTACAAGAACCCCTTGGGCCTGACACCCGATGTCGGCAGCATGCCCGATTTGAATTACATCGACTTATCGCAGACGGGCATTACTGAACTCCCGCGCGAATTATTGACTCGCCCACGCCTGCGCACCGCCCTGCTCAATAACAACCAGATCAAAGAGTTGCCCAGCGCATTGTTCACACTGCAACAACGCACCCAGGAGGGTTTCGACCTGGGCAACAATCCGCTTTCAAACGCAGCCCGCGAACGCCTCAAACAGCACTTCCAGCAGACCCGTCAGGACTTCGGTATCTTTGCCGAAGAAACAGATATCCACCGCGCGCAGGCACTGTACCCCTGGATGGACCAGGAAGACGCCAGCAAATTCGTCTACAAACTGCCCGGGACCCTGGATGAGGGGCGAGTCGAACTGACCCGCCTGGAAGTCGAACTCACCACCCTGGAGAACGACCTGTCCGCCTGGACCGGCAATATTCCCGCCGTCCACCCCCACAGCAATCAACCCTTCACTGCCCAGCAACTGCTGATCGAACACTCGACGCGGGACGCATTCAGAGAGTCCGTACTGCGCTGCTGGCGCCGGGAAAGCGACCCGGAGGACTTCGACGTTTCACTGCAAGCAACTACTTATGACCTGAGTCTGGAGACACGGATTACCGGTAACCTGCCGACACTGAGCGCAGATTTCAGCCATGTTTCTCTGGTTTACCTGAGTAGCGAAAGTGGCCTGACCACAGGCGTCACCGGATTCCTGGAGTGCTTCCCCAAACTCAAGACCCTCGTTATCAACGACTTCAGACTGGGCGATATCCCGGAGGCGATCTTCCGGATGAGCGATTTGAGATCGCTCAATCTCCTCGACTGCAACATCACCCTGACCCCGCAGTCTGCCCTGAACCTGGCCGAGATGGCCCGCCTGGAATTCATCGACTTGAGGAACAATCCGCTGGGGCTGGCTCCAGATATCAGCCAGATGGCGGACCTGGCGACCCTGCAACTGGACAACTGCGGGCTCACCGAATTACCCGCTGGACTGTTGCAGCTCAAGAGCCTGGAAACCGTAGACCTGAGCGACAACGCAATCAGCCGGATACCCGCCGACGTCCTCGAACTGCCGCTGGAAGTCGCCGAAAGCATCAACTTGCGGGGCAATCCGTTCTCCGAAGACAGCCTGCAGACCCTGATCGAGTATTTCAGGCTGACCAGTGTCGACTTCGGCATTCAGGAAGTGATCGATCGGGCAGAATTGGAGGTGTCGACGTCCGAGGCGTCCGAACCGGAAGACTGATCGGGATCAGGTGCTGATCAGCCGCGCTCCGGCGGCACCGATGACAATTCGAACGGGCTGCTGCTGCGCCGCTGGTTGCGATCTTCCCGCGGCGTGGCACCGAAGAAATTGCGGTAGGCGCTGGAGAAATGCGGCCCCGAGGAGAAGCCACAGGACAGGCCGATCTGGATGATCGACTTGCTGGTTTGCATCAACATCTGCCGGGCCTTGTTCAGGCGCAGTTCCAGGTAATACTGGCTCGGCACGCGGTTGAGGTATTGCTTGAAGATCCGCTCCAGCTGCCGACGGGATACGCACACGTGCTGGGCGATTTCGTCGGTGGTCAGCGGTTCTTCGATGTTGGCTTCCATGAGCAACACTGCTTGTGTGAGCTTCGGATGGCTGGAACCCAGGCGGTTCTGTAACGGAATGCGCTGGCGTTCGCCGCCCTCGCGGATGCGCTCGACCACCAGTTCTTCGGATACCGCACCGGCCAGTTCCGCACCGTGATCGCGGGCCAGCACGGCCAGCAACAAGTCGAGCACCGACATCCCGCCGCACGCGGTCAGGCGATCGCGATCCCAGTCGAACAAGTGACTGGTGGCGATGACCTTCGGAAAGCGCTCGGCGAAATCGTCCTGCCAGCGCCAATGCACAGCCGCGCGATAACCGTCGAGCAAACCCAACTGCGCCAGCGGGTAAACACCGGCCGACAGACCGCCGATCACGCAACCGGAACGCACCAGTTGCTTGAGCGCACTGCTGAGCGCCGGCGCCAGTGCGGTCGGTGGTTCGTCAGCGAGCAGGAACAGTTTCTGGAAGTTTTCGAGCTTGCCGGTCCACGCCTCACCCGGCAATTGCCAGGCGCTTTCGCTCGGCGCTTCGGCCTGCAGGAACGACAGTTCGTAAACCACGTCTGGATGCACACGCTGGGCAACACGCAAGGCCTCCTCAGCCAGCGCAAGCGTCAGTGCTTTAGTGCTGGGCCAAATCAGGAAACCAATTCGATGGGCAGTCATGGTGGGCAATCCGAAACGAAAACAGTGTTAGAAGCCAAAAGCGGCTGCAACCAAATTAGACCATCTGGCGCGCGCTGCGCAGCATGGCCTAATTTGGTGCGTAACGGGAGCGATTACTTCAGGCTACCCGACAGGAATTGCTGCAGACGCTCGGATTGCGGGTTCACCAGCACTTCGCGCGGGTTACCGCTTTCTTCAACCACACCTTTGTGCAGGAACACCAGCTGGTTCGACACTTCACGGGCAAAGCCCATTTCGTGGGTCACCACGACCATGGTCCGGCCTTCCTGGGCCAGAGCCTGCATGACTTTCAACACGTCGCCGACCAGCTCCGGGTCGAGGGCCGAGGTCGGTTCGTCGAACAGCATCACCTCAGGTTCCATCGCCAGCGCACGGGCAATCGCCACGCGCTGCTGCTCGCCGCCGGACATGTGCCCAGGGTAAGCATCCTTGCGATGGGCCACGCCCACCTTGTTCAGGTAGTGTTCGGCCTTCTCGCGCGCTTCAGCCTTGGACACGCCAAGCACATGCACCGGCGCTTCCATGATGTTTTCCAGCGCGGTCATGTGCGACCACAGGTTGAAATGCTGGAACACCATCGACAGGCGCGAACGCATGCGTTGCAGCTGTTTCGGGTCGGCGGCCTTCAGCGCGCCGTCCTTGTTCGCCACCAGCTTCAGCTCTTCGTTGTTGAGCAGAATCCTGCCCGCGTGCGGCTGCTCCAGCAGGTTGATGCAACGCAGGAAAGTACTTTTGCCGGAGCCACTGGAACCGATGATGCTGATCACATCGCCGGCTGCCGCTTTCAGGGACACGCCCTTGAGCACTTCGTGACTGCCATAGCGTTTATGCAGGTCTTGGACTTCAAGTTTGTACATGCTGTCGGTTCTCACAAAAACAGTCAGTCAGTGATATCAGTGCTTGCGCGGGGCCAGGTAGCCCAGCCAGCGGCGCTCGGCCATCTTGAACAGCTTCACCAGGATGAAGGTCAGGCACAGGTAGAATACGCCAGCGGTGATGTACGCCTCGAACGGCAGGTAGAACTGGGCGTTGACCGTGCGCGCGGCACCGGTGATGTCGATCAGGGTCACGATGGACGCCAGACTGGTGGTCTGCAGCATCATGATCACTTCGTTGCTGTACTGCGGCAGCGCGCGACGCAGGGCCGACGGCAGCAGGATGCGCTTGTACATCTTGACCCGCGACATGCCCATGGCCTTGGCCGCTTCGATCTCGCCGTTCGGCGTGGCGCGCAGGCTGCCGGCGATGATTTCGGCGGTGTAGGCGCTGGTGTTGATCGCGAACGCCAGGCACGCACAGAACGTTGCGCTGGACAGCCACGGCCAGAGGAAACTTTCCCGCACGGCTTCGAACTGCGCCAGACCGTAGTAGATCAAGAACAGCTGCACCAGCATCGGCGTGCCGCGGATCACGTAGGTGTAGAGCCAGGCCGACATGTTGACGACCGAGTTCTTCGAGACGCGCATCAGGCCCAGCGGCAAGGCGCACAGCAAGCCGAAGAACAGCGACAGCGCGAGCAGTTTGAGGGTGGTCACCAGGCCGCCAAGGTACAGCGGCATGGCCTCCCAAATGACGTTGTAGTCGAAGATCATAGATCAGCCGCCCTTACGCCTACCGAGTAGCGCTTCTCAAGGTGACGCAATGCCAGCAACGACACACTGGTGATCACCAGGTACATCGCGGCTACTGCGAGGAAGAAGGTGAAAGGCTCGCGGGTGGCATCGGCCGCCTGCTTGGCCTTGAACATCATGTCTTGCAGACCCACCACCGAAATCAGCGCGGTAGCCTTGGTCAATACCAGCCAGTTGTTGGTGAAACCCGGAATCGCCAGGCGAATCATCTGTGGTACCAACACCCGGAAGAACACCTGAAAACTGCTCATGCCGTAGGCCATGCCGGCTTCGGCCTGACCCTTGGGGATCGCCATGAAGGCGCCACGGAAGGTTTCCGACAGGTACGCGCCGAAGATGAAGCCCAGGGTGCCGATACCGGCCGCCAACGGGTTCAGGTCGATGTACTCGTCAAAGCCGAGCAGCGGTGCGACGCGGTTGAGCAGGTCCTGGCCGCCGTAGAAAATCAGCAGGATCAGCACCAGGTCGGGAATACCGCGGATCACCGTGGAATACAGGTCGCCCAGCCAGGCCAGCCAGCGCACCGGCGACAGACGCAGTGCCACGCCGATCAGGCCCAGAACGATGGCCATGGCCATGGACGACAAGGCGAGCTGAAGCGTCAGCCAAGCGCCATCGAGGATGACAGCCCCGTAGCCTTTCAACATGATTCAGGTCCTCGAAAGTTGGGATGAAAAAATGGCGCAAACCTCAGAGATCCTGTTGCTTGCGCCATTTCGGACTTGTCGCTGGGACGAATTACTTGCCGTAGATATCGAAGGCGAAGTACTTGTCCTGGATTTGCTTGTACTTGCCGTTCGCACGAATGGCTGCGATGGCGTTGTTGAGCTTGTCCAGATCTTCCTTGTCGCCCTTGCGCACCGCGATGCCTACGCCGTCGCCGAAGTATTTGACGTCGGTGAACGCAGGGCCGACGAAGGCGAAGCCTTTACCGGCATCGGTTTTCAGGAAGCCGTCATCCAAAAGCGTAGCGTCTGCCACGGTGCCGTCGAGGCGGCCGGCGGCCACGTCGAGGTAAATTTCGTTCTGCGAACCGTAAGGCTTGATCTCGGCACCCAGCGGGGCCAGGACTTCGCGGGCGAAACGCTCGTGGATCGAACCACGCTGCACGCCGATGTTCTTGCCCTTGAGCTCGGTCAGGCCTTCGCTGACCTGAGTGCCGGCCTTCATGACCAGGCGAGCCGGAGTGTTGTAGTACTTGTTGGTGAAGTCCACGGACTTCTTGCGATCTTCAGTGATCGACATGGATGACAGGATCGCGTCGATCTTGCGCACTTTAAGCGCAGGGATCAGGCCGTCGAACTCTTGCTCGACCCACACGCACTTGACCTTCATTTCTTCGCACAGCGCGTTGCCGATGTCGTAGTCGAAACCAACGATGCTGCCATCCGGCGCCTTGGACGCGAACGGAGGGTAAGCCGCCTCGATACCGATTTTCAGAGGTTTTTCATCGGCGAAGGTTGGCAAGGACAGCACGGACAGTGCCAGGGCGCCAAGCAGCACGAGTTTCTTCATCTTGGGACTCCATCGGTAAAGGGCAAAAACGGCAGAGTGAGCGACAGCCCAATATGCGAATGAGTGGAACCAGAAAGCAGTGCTGCGTCCTGGGAAGCGGGTGTTGAAATTCAACACGAGCAACGACGAGCGAGTGATCGGCATTCTAACGACAGGCCCGAGGCCGATATTTCTTCAATGCGACAACTAATTACAGAAGCACCGAGAAAGCCGTTTTAGCACGTTGACAGCCCTGCAAAATCATGCAAGAGCAAAAGATAGTGAACCGATCTACGTTGCAAATTGCGGGCCTATTATTGGCAAACCCTTCTAATCCGGCAAGCGCAGTGTAGCGGCTTATTTTTTTGAGGCGCATTTCAGGCCCGCTTTTAAGCACCGGCGTTTCCCAATGCCCCGTATTGGCGCGATGCGGTTACACATTCAGTAACCTGAAAGAACGCAGGTAACAGTAGGAAAATGCCGACAGATTATCCCGATAATTATTGGTAGATGTTGCTGTAGCGCCTGCTAAACCGCTATCGCGAGCAAGCCCGCTCCCACAATGGTTTTGTGTCGAACGCAAATATCGCATTCACCACAGATCCCCTGTGGGAGCGAGCTTGCTCGCGATGAGGCCAGCCCAACCAACACAAAAACCCAGGCACAAAAAAGCCCCGCCAGGCTCAACACCTGACAGGGCGTTTAAGTGACTCAGAACCGCCGCTTACGCGACATTCATGGTCTTGTGGGTATCAATCAAATGCTGCACCACACTCGGATCAGCCAGGGTGGAAATATCCCCCAACCCATCATATTCAGCCGTCGCAATCTTGCGCAGAATCCGGCGCATGATCTTGCCCGAACGAGTCTTCGGCAGCCCCGGCGCCCACTGGATCACATCCGGTGAAGCAATCGGGCCGATCTCCTTGCGCACCCAGTTTTTCAGTTCCAGGCGCAGCTGCTCGTTCGGCTCTTCACCGTTCTTAAGGGTGACATAGACATAAATGCCCTGCCCCTTGATGTCGTGCGGCACACCGACCACAGCGGCTTCGGCGACTTTCGGGTGCGCGACCATCGCGCTTTCGATCTCGGCGGTGCCCATGCGGTGGCCGGACACGTTGAGCACGTCGTCCACCCGACCGGTGATCCAGTAGTAACCATCGGCATCGCGACGGGCGCCGTCACCGGTGAAGTACATGCCACGGAAGGTTTTGAAGTAAGTGTCGACGAAGCGGTCATGGTCGCCAAACAGCGTACGTGCCTGGCCTGGCCACGAATCGAGAATCACCAGGTTGCCCTCGGCCTCGCCTTCGACGATGTTGCCCAGGTTGTCCACCAGGGCCGGCACCACGCCGAAGAACGGACGCGCCGCAGAGCCTGGCTTGAGCGCATGAGCGCCCGGCAGCGGGCTCATCATGTTGCCGCCGGTTTCGGTCTGCCACCAGGTGTCGACGATCGGGCAACGGGACTTGCCGACATTCTTGTAGTACCAGTCCCAGGCTTCCGGGTTGATCGGCTCGCCCACCGAACCCAACAGGCGCAGGCTGCTGCCGTCAGCGCCTTCAACAGCCGCAGTGCCCGAGGCCATCATGGCGCGGATCGCGGTCGGTGCGGTGTAGAGGATATTGACCTTGTGCTTGTCGACGATCTTCGCCACCCGGGTGATGTCCGGGTAGTTCGGCACGCCTTCGAACAGCAGCGTGGTCGCGCCATTGGCCAGCGGGCCGTAGACGATGTAGCTGTGGCCGGTGACCCAGCCGACGTCGGCGGTGCACCAGTAGATTTCACCCGGGCGGTAGTCGAACACGCGCTCGTGGGTCATGGCTGCGTACAACAGGTAGCCGCCGGTGGTGTGCTGCACGCCCTTCGGCTTGCCAGTGGAGCCGGAGGTGTAAAGGATGAACAGCGCTTCTTCGGCGCCCATCTCTTTCGGCGCACACACGGTGCCGGCCACTTTCATCAGGTCCTCGAACCAGATGTCGCGATGCTGGTTCCACTTGATGTCGCCACCGGTGCGCTTGCACACGATGACTTTCTGGATGCTGCTGGTTTCCGGGTTGGTCAGCGCGTCGTCGACGTTGGCCTTGAGCGGGATCTTCTTGCCGGCACGAATGCCTTCGTCGGCGGTGATAACCACTTTGGATTTGCAGTCGATGATGCGACCGGCCAGGGCCTCCGGGGAGAAGCCGCCGAACACCACCGAGTGAATCGCGCCGATCCGGGTACAGGCCAGCATGGCGACCACGGCTTCGGGGATCATCGGCATATAGATAGTCACCACGTCGCCGCGGTGCACGTCCTGACCACGCAGGGCGTTGGCGAACTTGCACACTTGCTCGTGCAGTTCGCGGTAAGTGATGTTGCGGCTTTCGGCAGGGTCATCGCCCTCCCAGATGATCGCGACCTGATCGCCGCGCTCGGCCAGATGACGGTCCAGGCAGTTGTAGGAAACGTTCAGGGTGCCGTCGGCGAACCATTTGATGTCGACATGGTGATCGTCGAAGGAAGTCTGCTTCACCGTGGTGAAAGGCTTGATCCAGTCGAGGCGCTTGGCTTGCTCGCGCCAGAAGCCGTCCGGGTTGACGACCGACTGCTGGTACATGGCCTTGTAGGTCGCCTCGTCGGTCAGCGTGTTAGCCAGAACCTCGGGACGAACGGGATACAGGGAAGCCGCACTCATCTTTCTTACCTCGGTGGAATAGTTGTTTTTGTATGACCCTGTTTTAGCCGGGCCGGGGCTATAGAACCATTCGACGATGGTAGTAACAAGTCCCTACAAAATGTCGTGAATACCCCTACTCCGCCCACAGTTCCCTGTAGGAGCGAGCCCTGCTCGCGATGGTCGTCAACGATAACGCGCCTAGCCTGACACCCCGCGGAGCCCTCAGGTTCATCGCGAGCAAGCTCGCTCCTACAAAAGAAGAGGTTATTCAGGGATTGTTACAGGATCTGTCAAAAGTGTTTATCAAAACCACGCCTATATGGACGAAGCGTCGACGCCTAAAATCAGCCACGCCAACAAGGCAACCTGATTAACCAAGTTGCAGCCCCCACGAAGGCAGTTAATCAAACCCCTGATACCGAAGCTCCACACGCAATCCCAAAAAGATTGCGTGCCCCCTTTCGACCTCTAAAAGGTAAATTTCAAATGAAAGCTTTATTGGTTCTGGCCCTCAGCAGTCTGTGCGCAACCGCCATGGCAAACGAGGTCCCGACTGATGTCGCGCAGCAACAACCAGCAATAGAGGAATACACCTACTCCACCCACCTGGACATCGCCAAAGTGATCTCCATGAGCGAAGCCCCGAACGTGTGTGAAGTTGTGCCGATGAAAATGGAATACGAAGACTCCCACGGCCAACGACATATCCTGCGCTACAGCATGATGGGCAATGGCTGCTCCAACGGCTGATCCCCTGCTTCACCCCTCCCCCAAAAGGTTCGACCCACCCGCCGCGATCAGGCAGATGAAGCGCCGAACCTTAACGATCGATTAATTCGATTATTTTAAGCATTTATTTGCGCTTTTTAATCGAAATAGCAGACGTAGAATCAACTGCAACCCAAGACAAACAACACCCACGAATCTGGAGCAACAACCATGAAAACCCAACTGATCCTCGCCCTGACCCTCTCCGTCCTGGCAGCCAACACCTTCGCCGCCGATGGTTACGACCGCACCGGCTCGGCTGCTTACACCACTGAAGCCGCTGTCGCTTCCGACGGTTCTGACCACACTGGCGCCGCCCGTCTCGCCGCCGATGGTGCCGATCACGTCGGGGCAGGCAAACTCGCCTCCGACGGCTCTGACCACACCGGCGCAGCCCGCCTCGCCGCCGATGGCGCCGATCACGTCGGGGCAGGCAAACTGGCTTCCGATGGCTCCGACCACACCGGCGCAGCCCGTCTAGCCGCCGATGGTGCCGATCACGTCGGTGCCGCTCGCCTGAGCTGATCCGCCAGCGTGACTTCACAGCCCGACTTCGGTCGGGCTTAGTTGTGTCTGGAGCCTGAGAAAACCCCACCGAAACACAAGATGTAGTGAAAAAAGCCTTTTTTGGTCATTTCTTGAACAAAAATAATCAGAGGCAAAAAATTAAGAAAAAAAATCTTCCCCCGCCAACATCGTTCAAAGCCCTGTAAACCCTCACTCCGACCGAAAAACGGCCCCCGTCGACCGTTCCGTGAGCCATTTCGCCGCACCACAGCACGCAAAACTTCCCTATAATGCGGCCTTAAACGGGCCTGCAATATTCCCTTACAGGGACGAAAAGCCAGTCTGAAGCCCCGCACAAGCGATCAACGCTTGCTGCGCCCATCAGTGGCTCTCGGAACCCCGTACAAAATTCTGTTTGATGCCTGCGTATAGCTGCCGCAAAAAACGATTCCTTTAGATCCAACGCGGCCAGTAAGGCCGTGTGAAAAACCGACCTATCCAATTTCACACGGGCACACTGGCCCTCACGCAGGAGACGACACGTCATGCTGAGCTGGGACGAATTCGACAAAGAAGACACGGAAGTAGCAGTCAAGAGCGCCAACGCTGGCCACGCCACCGAAGCCAACATGGACCGTCTCGACAGCGCCGGCGGTGCCGCCGCCCTGGAAGCCCGTGCCGTGACCGCCGCTGACTCCGCCGCCGTTGCCCGCGCCAAAGCTGCCCTGGACTCCCTCGACGTCGCCGAAGGCCTCGCCGAACTCGAAGGCGCCTCCGCCCGTGTCGCCGTTGACGAAAAGCGCATGATCAACTGCCGCGCCGACCTCAACCAACTCGTACCCTTCAAGTACGACTGGGCCTGGCAGAAATACCTGGACGGCTGCGCAAACCACTGGATGCCGCAAGAAGTCAACATGACCGCCGACATCGCCCTCTGGAAAAACCCGGAAGGCCTGACCGACGACGAGCGCCGCATCGTAATGCGCAACCTCGGCTTCTTCTCCACCGCCGACTCCCTGGTTGCCAACAACCTGGTCCTGGCCGTGTACCGCCTGATCACCAACCCGGAATGCCGCCAATACATCCTGCGCCAGGCCTTCGAAGAGGCGATCCACACCCACGCCTACCAGTACTGCATCGAATCGCTGGCCATGGATGAAGGCGAAATCTTCAACATGTACCACGAGATCCCATCGGTCGCGAAAAAAGCCACCTGGGGCCTGAAATACACCCGCTCGATCTCCGATCCGAAGTTCGAAACCGGCACCGTCGAAACCGACAAAGAACTGCTGCGCAACCTGATCGCCTACTACTGCGTTCTGGAAGGCATCTTCTTCTACTGCGGCTTCACCCAGATCCTCTCCATGGGCCGCCGCAACAAAATGACCGGCGTCGCCGAGCAGTTCCAGTACATCCTGCGCGACGAATCCATGCACCTGAACTTCGGCATCGACGTGATCAACCAGATCAAAATCGAAAACCCGCATTTGTGGGATGCCGAGATGAAGGAAGAAGCCTCGCAGATGATCCTGCAAGGTACTCAGCTGGAGATTGAATACGCACGTGACACCATGCCTCGTGGGGTGTTGGGCATGAACGCGGCGATGATGGAGGACTACCTCAAGTTCATCGCTAACCGTCGCCTGTCGCAGATCGGTTTGAAGGAAGAGTACCCAGGGACCACTAACCCGTTCCCTTGGATGAGCGAGATCATGGACTTGAAGAAAGAGAAGAACTTCTTTGAGACTCGGGTTATTGAGTATCAGACTGGTGGTGCACTTAGCTGGGATTGATTCCCAAGCTAGCCGCGATTTGACGACTTGAATCGACAAATCGAACATCTGAAAGCCCCGATCTGATCGGGGCTTTTTGTTGGCTAGGAAAACACTTACGCGTCATCTCAGCAGTAGCTAAACCTCCTACAGAAATTCCAGCACCGTCTGTATTGAGGGCCACTCCAAGCAGCTCTAAGCTCTATTGCAGGTGCCTAAGAAACGCCCAACGTAGAAGCTAATTTCGCCACACAGACCGCATGCTGTTATCAGCTATAAATGCGTAATCCTGTGTCTGAAAGGGATAGCTTGTTGGGATTTCTTAGATCCTCTACGTCGGGTTCGGCCCTCATCAACTTCATACGTAGGGGTAATGGAAATGCCAGTCGACACGCACAACCGCTCTGCGGCACCTCAAAGATCAGTCATATCTGATCCGTACATTTCGACAATTTTCACTCGCCACAACCTCCCTCTACACGCCCTTCTCCTTGAAAATCAACCATGGTTTTGCGCCCGTGATATCGGCCGCTTGATGGGTTTCCATCTAAGTGAGCGCATGGTCAACAAGCTAGACAAGGACCAGCACCGAACATTGTGGATTGAATATTACCGGCAACCGGAAAAGCAGTTGATGCTCAGTGAATCCGGCGTATATGCACTGTTGGTGTATCACTACGCGCCTGGAAATCGGTTGCTGCGTGAGTGGATCACCCATCAAGTGGTGCCAGCCTTACGTGATGCGGAGCAGTCGGACAATTCGGATCGACCGATGCTGAGTTTGTTGGATTGGCCGGAGATGTCGCTGAGCTTGCTGCACTGGCAGGATGAAGGTTGGATTCGGTTGCGGGACATGCCTTACCTATTGTTCGATCACTCACAACATCGGACGCCGGTGATTAAGCCTTGGTGGCGGAAGGTGGTGCAGGTGTTTCAGTTGTCGAAGCAATCGGTGGGTTAAGTGACGTGCTTGTAGGATCGCTTGCGAGATTCGTCTCCGTTTTGTGTAGGAATTTTCGTAGACAGTTGTAGTGGCCACTCCGTATCGTCCGAGGGTATTTCACCCTCGGCGATTGTATGGATACGAAAAAGAACAGCAGCGATTGGAGTGACACAGAGATTCAGGCTGCGGTCGATGCCTATCTCAGCATGCTTTCTCGCGAGCAGAACGGTCAGGCGATTAACAAGACGCATGAAAATCGCGTCCTGCGCGAGGGTGCTTTAGCCGGTCGGACCAAAGGTTCGGTTGAGTTTCGAATGCAGAACATTTCTACGGTTATGGTCGAACTGGGTCGAGAACCTATCAAGGGATACAAGCCTGCCAAGAATGTCGGTGCCAATGTTACGAAGAGCATTCGTAAAGCACTCAATGCTCCAGGTCCTATAACTCCCGAGGACTTCGCCCCGACAGCCGACGAGGCCACACTGGAGCAGCGAGCTGCAAAGCTTGAGCGACAACCGATTAAAGCCGAGCCGAAGGGGATTGAGAAACCAGAGCAAACTCAGTCCAGCGGAAAGTCGTATGTTCGCGATCCGGAAGTGAGAGCGTGGGTTCGCCAACAGGCTGAAGGTAAATGCGAAGGCTGTGGCAACCCTGCTCCGTTTGAAAAGTCAGGCAGTCCGTTTCTTGAGGTTCACCACGTTAAGCATTTGGCACAGGAAGGTTCAGACCGTCCGAGCAATGCTGTAGCGCTGTGCCCGAACTGCCATCGGCGTTGTCACCATTCGAGTGATCGGGAGAAGTTCACTGCTTTGCTTTATACAAAGGTGAAACGGCTGAAGCCGGAATAACCGAGCGGAACATTAGCCTGTGGCTGACTTGCTTGCTGTGCTGATTTTGCGAATCGCGAGCAAGCTCGCTCCCACAGGGGATCTGGGGCAGGCTTTAGAGTTTCGATGCTAAAAGGGGCGCTGGATTTTCCAGCGGCCCTTTTCTTCACCCGCAATACAGCTAAAACCTCACCTCCCCAACCCACTAATCCGCCACGGACAAACCGCCGCCCTAACCCCACTAGGCCCAACAATCTCCGGCGTCTGCCCCAACGACCTCGCACTCAACACACTCCCCACCCGTTCAATCAACTGATCAAACCCCAACGTCGCATCCTCCTGATGCAACTTGCGCAGTTGTTCAACCAACGCATAGGTGAAAGCGCCATAGCTGTTCGACCCCACCTCATACTCATTGGCCTTTTCGTTCTCCCGCGCAGCGTAGAGCATCAGGGGCATGTAGGGCCCGTGGTGGCCGTAGAGTTTGGTTTGGCGCAGCAGTTGGGCTTTTTTTTCGGGACGCAGGCCGGTGGCGGCGCCTTGGGTGGTGCGGGTGCGGGTGAGGCCGCGGGTTTTGTTGTCTTGTTCGCTGAAGTCGCGGCGGTCGGCGTCGGTGGCGTAGACGCGGCGGTCCCAGTCGCCGGCGTAGGGGTCCCAGCGCAGCATGCGGTGGCGGATGTCGCTGGGTGGGGTGATGCCGCGCACGCGGCCGTTGCCGCGGGTCATGCCGCCGGCGTAGCAGCAGTCGAACATGACGGTGAGTTTGGCGCCGTGGCCGTCCGGGTCGAATGGCAGGTGGCTGTAGAACTGGCGGAACAGTTTGTCGGTGAAGTGGGTGCTTTCGTCGTCCCAGTCGAAGTCGTGGAGTACCAGGGTTTCGTCCATGCAGTCGGCTTCGCCGCTGCTGCTGTAGACCGGCAGTTGAGTGCCGTGGCCGGAGTAGAACAGTACGCGCTCGTCGCCGGCACGGGCGCCTTCCACCAGCCATTCGAGGCGTTCGACGAAGTTGGCCCGGGTCGCTCGGGCGTCGTGCAGCAATCGGATGTCGCCGGCATCGTAGCCGCTTTCCTGAAGCATGCGGCTGATCAGGTAGGTGTCGTTGATGCAGCCCTCGAGGCGTGCGCTCGGGTCGAGGTAATCGTTGATGCCGACCACCAGGGCGCGACGTTTGCGTTGACCGCTGCGGGCCAGGAATGCCGGCACTTCCAGCGCTCGCGCCGCCACCACATCGCGGGCGAGTTGCGGCCACAGGCCGGTCTGGCTGGTGGGTGAGGACAAGTAGGCCTGGGCGGCGTGATTGAGGTCGAGCAGGTCATCACGCAGCTGCACGCTGAATTCGGTTTGCAGGTCGACTCGCGCTGAATCCGGCGAGGTGATCGGTCGGGCCAGCAAGCCGTCGTTGGGGTTGTGGAGGTGGAACCAGCGGCGGATACCTCGACCGTTTTCACTCAACCGCAGCACCCGCCCGCCCCACACTTCGCGCATCACCAGCGGCAGTGCAATCGGTGAGCCGAAGCTGACGAACACTCGGCCATCGATGCGCTTGAGTGCCGTACCTTTTTTTGCCACCGAGCGGCGTAGGGCGTCATAGCCGATCAAGCTGCCCAGCCCTTGAGCGAAGATGATCTGCGGATTGAATGCCTCGATCTTCGCCAACAGATGTTGAGTCAACGCCGTGCGCAACTCGGCGTCTTCGATCCATTGCACGATGGCGCCGACGGTGGTGCGCAACATCTCATTGACCGGCAGGCCCCAACTGCCGAAGTTCTCGTCGGCCTTGCCCCTGGCGTCGGCGCTCAGCATCGCCAGGCCTCGGGTGATCTGGGCGAAGTCCGGTCCCTCCTTGAGTTGCTCGTCGAAGGACAGGAAGTCGATGTCCTGGTCATCGATGGGGCGACCGTTCTGCGCCAGTTGAGTACGGATCAATGTGCGCCATTGGTCCTGCCAGTTCGCATCGATGCCGCCCTGCCCTTGGCCGGCTGGCGTGAAACCGACACCAGGCAGGCACAGGACGCGCAGCCGCGTTGGCGCGACTTCCACTCCCGGTTCTGCCAAGGCTTTGCTGGCAGGCACTGCAACGGGGCGAACGGCTAGCCCTTGGGCGGTGACCATCAAATCCTGCAAGCGCCGCAGTTTCGCCTCCAGGCTGTCCGCACTGGGCGCGGCAGGCGTGAGCGCGGCCTGAGCCGGATCAGCCAGGGCGCGGCTGCGGTTGCCGAGAAAACCGCTGACCCATTGGGCGCTGCTCTTCCAGATCTGCTCTGGATCGAGGCCGTCGAGGTAACCGGTGGCGCTGTCCACCACCTGCCGACTCTGGGTCGCCAGCTCCGACTCGATCAATGGCAACCCGACGCGACTGGGCACCACAGTGGCCGCCAATTTTGGCGCAGCCGTTACACCCGGTGCAGCGCGCCAGATAGGTGCGTTGCCGAAGTGCTGCGCCGCGACCACCCGCGGGCCGAGGGCACTGCGCGGCAATTTGAAGTGATCGCAAAGAAACGCCAGCAGGCTGGTGTGATCGTAATGCTGGGCCTGGACGTTGCCCGTCCAGGGAATCAAGCCTGGCTTGAGCCACGGCGAAGCCAGAATCGCCGGCACCCGAACGCCGAGGCGGGTGAATGGATTTTTCCACGGGACATCGACCGTTGAACCGGTCGCCACGCAAGTCGGCGGTACCACGTGGTCATGGAAGCCGCCATGTTCGTCGTACAGCAGCACGAACAGGGTTTTGTTCCAGACAGCGGTGTTGGCCGACAAGGCGTTGAACACTTCACCGACAAACTGATCGCCGAAGCGCAAATCTTCGGGTGGATGATGCGACACATTGGGCCCGAGTTTTCCGTTGAGCAGGCCATAGCTCGGCTCGATCCAGGACAGTTCGGGGAGCCTGTTACCGGCGACGTCCGACTTGAAGTCGTCGATGCTCAGGTGCTGCAAACCACCCTTGACCAGCGCCGCCAGCGGGATCGCGCCATCGGAATAAATGCGCGCATCGTGGCCGTTGTTGCGCAGCAGCGAAAAAATACTCTCACCGCCGAACTGTGCGATCAGGCTTTTGATGCCGGCCAGCACCGTGCCCGTGGAGGGCATCAGCAGGTGACCATTGCAACTGCCGAGCATGGCAAAAAAACGGTTCGGCCAGGTGGGGCCCGGCACCGAGGAAAACCAGCGGTCGCATACGGTGAAGTTACGCGCCAATCCGTGGATGGCCGGCAGCGTATCCTTCGCTGGCGTGGCGCCGAACGGGATGTAGTTCATCGCCCGTTGGGCCATGGATTGCGACCAGGTTTTGTACACCTTCAGGTCGCTGCGGGCCTTGTCGTAGGCGTCCTGGGCAAAACCGGCGAGCGTAGGGTTGGCCGGGCTGGTCTTGAAGGAGACACCGAGTTGCTTCTCCACGTTAACGAACTCGTGGCCAAGGTCGAAACCCTCGCTGTTGCCCGGCGGCAGCGCCGGAGGCAGAGGGGGCGGCGGTGCCCACAGGCTGTAGTTTTCCGGGAACTCCGACGCTTGAGTGATCACCGTCGAATTACCGTTGGCCAGCTTCAACGGGTTGGTGCTGGGCGCCTTGCGGTTGATACCGTCACACGCGGCATTGATGCTTGTGTAATCCCCCAGCAAATGGTCGAACGAACGGTTTTCCATCATCAGCACGACGACGTGCTCAATCCCTGCGGGCCAGTTGTTCGGCATGGTTCGCTCCTTGATGTGAAGTCTCTATTTCAATCTCGCGGGTTTCACGGCAATCCGTTCCCTTCATCTTCCCGCTCCCTGTAATCCACCCGATAATTCGCCACATAACTATCCACAGCCGTCCCAATCGTAGGAAAAAACGCCGTCTCCCCCAACCGTGCAAACAACCCGAACCGCTTCAGCTTGTCCTTCACCGGATCCTTCATCTCGGCAATACACAACTCAATACCCGCCGCATGCAAGGTGTCGTCCAGTTCGGCCAGCATGTCGGCAGACGTCACATCGACACTGGTGACGGGCTCTGCGGCGACCACCAGCCAGCGCACGGGCGTGGGCGATGCCGCTACGGCGTCCAGCACTCGGTCGCTGAACAGTTCGGCGTTGGCGAAAAACAAGGGTGCATCCCAGCGAAACAGGACCAGGCCGGGGATCAGGCGTGCGTCGGGGTAGCGTTTGATGTCGTGGTAGCCCTTGACCCCATCGGCGCGGCCCAATACCGCGGAGTACGGGCGCCAGCCGTCCCAGAGGAATTCTATGACGGCAATCACGATGGCCAGGCCGATGCCCTCGATCGCGCCGAACACGGCCACGCCGACGGTGCAGACGATCGACAGCCAGCATTCCCAGCGCTGGATGCGATAGATCCGGCGCAGGTCGGTGATTTCGATCAGGCCGATGGCCGAGGCGATCACGACTGCCGCCAGGGCGCTGGACGGTAGATGTTGCAGCAGGTCCGGTGCCACCACCAGCAGCAAGGCAACCGCCAGTGCGCCGACGACGCCGGTCATTTGGGTTTTGGCTCCGGCGGCCTCGGCCACGGGGGTCCGTGACGAGCTGCTGCTGATCGGGAAGCCTTGGAAAAAACCGGCCGCCAGGTTGGCGATGCCGAGGCCCACCATTTCCTGGTTCGGGTTGACATAGGTTCGGGTCCGCGCCGCATAGACGCGGGAGAGCACGCTGGTGTCGGCGAACGAGACGAGTGCGACGGCGCAACCGCCGATCAACACCGGGACGATGTCGGCGCTGGTGATCCAGGGGATGGCAAAACCGGGCAAGCCCTGGGGGAGCGAACCGAGAACCGACACTCCGGCGCGTGTCGCAAGGTCGAGTACGCCCACGGCGACTGTCGCGCCAACCACGGCGATCAGGATGCCCGGTAGTCGCGGCCACCTTTTTAGTAGCAGGATCACCGCCAGGGTGAGCCCGCCCACCGTGAAGGTGGTCCAGTTGACCTTCCCCTCCATCACCGCTGAGGCGATGGCCCCTATGTTGTTCAATGGGCCGTCGGACTCAATCGTAAAACCGAACAGCTTGGGCAACTGGCTGATCAAAACGGTCAGTGCGATGCCGTTCATGTAGCCGTAGCGGATCGGTTTGGACAGCAGCTCGGTGATGAAACCCAGGCGCGCGATCCCGGCCAGGATACACACCGCTCCCGAGACGATCGCCATCATGCCCGCCAGGGCGACGGCTCGCTGCGGGTCGCCGCCGGAGAGTGGAATGATGACGGCAAGGATGACGGCCACCAGGGAGGAATCCGGCCCCATCACCAGAATTCGGCTGGGGCCGAACAAGGCATAGAACAGCAGCGGAACGATGGTCGCGTAGAGGCCATATATGCCTGGCACGCCTGAAGCGACCGCATAGGCGATACCGACCGGCACCAGCATCGTGGTCAGCACCAGGCCGGCCACGATGTCGTAACGCAACCATGCCGGTTGGTATTCGCGCAGCATGCTCAGCCCCGGTACCGAACGGCGCCAGCCGGTCTGTTCATCCCGGCGGGCTATCCGGCCTGGCTCCGGGAGAGGGGGCGAAGCATCTGAATGGCTCATGAACCGCCCTCTTTGATGGACTGTGCAGGCTCGGCGATATCGAAGTGATCTGAGTGTAGCTATTGCTTCGAATGCGCCATCACTGGAAGCTGTTCACCTAAAGGATTTGGAACCCGACATGAAATTCGACCTCGCCTATTGCCTCGGCCTCAACGACAAGTTGTCGATCTACGACGTTCGGGATCTGAATTTCGACGAGACGATGGATTTCGACTCCGCCAAGGAACACTTCCAGTGCCCCAACGATGCCTGTCGTTTGGCGTTCGATGCGACCAATGAGCTGGGCACGTTCAACGCGAAGAATGTGAATTACGTGCGCACGCCGCACTTCAAGAACTTGCCGAGTACGCGGCATGTCGAGGGCTGCCCTTATGTCAGCTTGAGGACGCCAGCGTCGGGTGTGGATGAGACGGAAACGGATGACAGCCGCGAGGAAAATTTCCCGTCGGAATTGTTACTGACTCGGCGTGAATACGTGCGTAAGCCGTCCAGCCCGAAGGTCGCGGCGGACGGGGTGCGGGATGAGTCGCTGACGCCTTCGGTGGCAAGCAATGTCGAGCAACCGAGCAGGGAATCAGCACCGGACAAGACCAGCGTCTTCGCCCATCCGGTGGAGTGTTTTGTGTCGAACTTCGACGACAAGGATTTGCTCAAGCGCGTGCCGCTGAAGATTGGCGAGCACACCGCGCCCTACGGGTCGTTTTTCAAGAAAATCGAATACCTGCAGGACAACAAGGGGCTGATTTACTGGGGCAAGGTCAAGGAGATCAAGGACTATACCCAGAGCTTTCGCATCGATTTCGAGAAGAAGGTCTGGTTCGAGAAAAAGCCTTACTCGGTCAATGTCTACCTGAGCAAAAAGCTGATCGACAGCTATCGCAAGCGCAAAGCGTTCCTGGAGGAGATCAAGCACGCCATCGAGAGCGGGCGGGAGTTGTATTGCTTCTTTTATGGCGTAACGCCCGAACTGAAGCAGGTGCCGAGCAAGAAAAACCCCGAGCAGACGTTCGGGGTGTTCAGCGCCAACATCGAGAATCTGGATCACTTTATCGTGCGGGAAGCGCCGGGGTTGGCGGGCAAGTAAGCGCAGCACCGTTCGTCTGTCTGAAAAGACAAATCAAAAAATGCGTTTGATCCGGGCTCAAAACAACTGTACAAAAACACAGTATATTTTGAACCAACACTCTCGAGCCCGGAGAACACCATGGCCTCTCAAGCGATGAAAATCACCCTGGAACGTATCGCCCTCTTCCAATTCACCCCGGCCCACTGCGCCCAGGCCCGAGCGATGCTGGGCTGGAGTGTGGAAGAGCTGTCGCGGGAATCCCGGGTCTCGGTGGATGCCATTCAACGCTTCGAGGCACGCCAGGAGGTGCTGGATGTCACGCGCCTGGCGCTGGCCTATCGGTTCGAATCGGAGGGGTTGGTGTTCTTCCCGGGATTTGCGCCGGGTCGAGGGATGAACGTCAAAGGCTCTACGCCGAATCCGGTTGGGCGGGCGGATTTTGCGATGGTGGAGTGAGCCAACTTATCGATTGACGATTATTCCCATTTAGGTATATTTTCACATGAGTACAAGGAAGCCACTCCTGTGGGTTAGCAGCAGTAAAAAAGACCTCAAGCAGATGCCTGCAGATGTACAGGACGTTTTTGGCCACGCTCTTGATCTGGCCCAAAGCAACAAGAAGCACCCAGATGCAAAACCACTGAAAGGCTTTGGTGGTGCCGGAGTCCTTGAGTTGATTGAGGACTTCGATACGAACACCTATCGCGCCGTTTATACCGTTCGTTTTGGTAATGCTGTTTATGTTCTGCACTGTTTTCAGAAAAAGTCGACCACGGGAATCAAAACCGCGCAGCACGACATCGATTTGATCAGGAAGAGACTTCAAGCGGCGCAGGAACACGCAAAAGGATCAGAACATGATTGAAATCGAAGAAGGCAGTGGCAACGTCTACGAAGACCTCGGGACACCGAACGCCAATGAAATGCGAGTCAAATCCCAATTGGCTGCAAAAATTGGCGAAATCATCAAGGCTCGTCATTTGACCCAGGTTCAGGCGTCTGAAATTTTAGGTCTGTCACAGCCCAAGCTATCTGAAATGTTGCGCGGTAAATTTCGTGGGATCAGTGAGGCCAAGATGATGGAGTGCTTGTTACTTCTCGGGCGTGATGTGCAAATCGTGGTCAAGTCGGCCCCGCGCTCACGCAAAGAGGGCCGAATTGAAGTGGTTTTTAGCTGAGGTCTACAACTCAACCAATCACTCTACGCGTTATGAGCCACCACCCGATCACTCTCCCCTTCCACCGCCAACCACCACGCCCTACCGCGCTGCGGATGCATCAGGTTGAACGCCTCGCCCATCTGCGGCGTGGTGATCGATACGTTGCGTTCCCAGGCCAGGGCCAGGATACGGTCGAAGGGTTCGTACCAGGCGTGCATCGACAGGTCGAACGTACCGTTGTGGATTGGCAGTAGCCAGCGGCCCTTGAGGTCGAGGTGGGCTTGCAGGGTTTGTTCGGGTTGCATGTGCACGTGTGGCCAGTCGACGTTGTAGGCACCGGTTTCCATCAGGGTCAGGTCGAATGGACCGTACTGTTCGCCGATGCGTTTGAAGCCGTCGAAGTAGCCGCTGTCGCCGCTGAAGAAGAGGCGCGTGTCGCCGTCGATCATCACCCACGAGGCCCAGAGGGTGCTGTTGCTGTCGAACAGGCCACGGCCGGAAAAGTGCTGCGACGGGGTAGCGATGAACTGGATGCCATCGACTTCCGTGCCTTGCCACCAATCCAGCTGGCGGACTTTGCTCGCGTCGATGCCCCACTTGATCAGGGTGTCGCCTACGCCCAGCGGGGTAAGGAAGTGTTTGGTCTTGTCCGCGAGCTTGAGCACGGCCTGATGATCCAGGTGATCGTAGTGGTCGTGGGACAGGATCACCGCTTCGATCGGTGGCAATTCTTCCAGGCTGATCGGTGGCTGGTGGAAACGCTTGGGGCCAGCCCATTGTACGGGCGAGGCACGCTCGGCGAAGACCGGGTCGGTGATCCAGAATTTGTCGCGCAGCTTGAGCAACACCGTGGAGTGGCCCAGTCGATAGACGCTGTGGTTGGGCGCTGCGATCAGCGCGGCTTGAGTCAGGGCTTGCACCGGGACGGGCGCGCTCGGGCGGGTGTTTTGCGGTTTGTGGAACAGCACGTTCCAAAGGACGCCCATGGTTTTGCCAAAGCTTAAACGTTGAACCGGCGTGAAGTTTTGGTACTGCCCTTGAGCCTGTCGGGACGCTTCAGGTGTGGAGGCGTTGTCCGCCGGGGAGTTTGAATTGGCCATGACTGAATGACTCCAGAAAAACCGCGCATGACGCGACTTTCCGTTTTGGGACGATAAATGGCCAAAGCACGCACGCATCAGCCGGACTTTCTATTTTTGCTGGGCAGGATTAACAAAACATTACACTGCACAGTGTAGTTTCTAGGTTGCATCAAAGTCGATGACAAGTAAACTGCTGAGTGTAATTCCTCCCTTCTTCCTGCCGAAGCGTACTTATGACAGCTCCACAGCGCCTCACCGACCGAAAACGCCAAGCGATCATTCATGCCGCGATCAACGAATTCCGTGACAACGGTTTCGAGATCACCAGCATGGACAAGATTGCTGCCACTGCCGGTGTGTCGAAGCGCACGGTGTACAACCACTTTCCCAGCAAGGAAGAGTTGTTCGCCGAGATCCTCAATCAATTATGGACCCGGGTGACGGCCGAACAGGAAACGGCCTACCGTCCCGACCTGCCGTTGCGTGAGCAATTGCGCGGATTGCTGATGGCCAAGCTGCAAATGTTGGGCGATGACAATTTTCTCGACCTGGCGCGGGTGGCGATAGCGGCGACGATTCATTCCCCGGAGCGGGCGCAGGATATGGTGGCGCGAATGGGCGAGCGCGAAGAAGGGCTGACGGTCTGGATTCGTGCCGCTCAGGCCGATGGTCGGTTGAAAGCTATTGCCCCTGATTTTGCCGCACAACAGGTGCAGGGGCTGCTCAAGTCGTTTGCCTTCTGGCCGCAGATTTCCATGGGCAAACCAGGCTTGTCACCCGAAGAACAACACCAGGTGGCAGACTCCGCGCTGGACATGTTTCTGGCCTGCTATCAGTTGCAATAAATGACAAGTTCGACGGCGGCGTCGAAGGATCGATGGCTCTGATTTGAATGACGCGATGTGTTTCAGAATGAAACCGGCACTGAGGCTTTAGTGAGCTTCAGCCAGGAACCTGAACGGTTTCACGGCAGTTTCAGCGCTCGCCCCAACTCATCGAACAAGGTGACCACCGAGCGCAAAGCGCGGCAGTCGGGACGGGTCAGCAGCCACAGCGCGGTGTCGTATCCGTGCAGGGGTTCGCTCAGCGGCTGTAATCCGTCGCCGATCAAAAAATCCGGCAACGCCGCTACACCCAGACCGGCCCTGACCAGCTCGGTCACCGACAGCATGCTGTTGCAGCGATAGCCCGGCGTTACGCCCGGCAAGGCTTGGCGACGCCAGGTAACGGTCGGGTGATCAGGCAGGAAGTCATCCGGGGCTATCCAGGTCAATGAGGCCAGGTCAGGGGTATTGACCGATTGCAGGTATCGCTCGCTGGCACACACGCGATAGGAAATGTCCGCCAGCCGCCTTCCCACCAGATGCTCCGGTGGCGTGCGGGTCAGGCGCAGGGCGATATCGGCATCCCGACGGCTGAGGTTGGCAAAATCATTGGACGTGCTCAGTTCAAGGGTCAGCGCCGGATAGTTCGGCATGAACTGCGCCAGCGCCGGCAACAGCAAACCTTGCAGGACCGAATCGGTACAGGTCAGGCGCACGATGCCGCTGATCACTTCTCCGCCCTGCTCCACACCAATGCGTGCCGCCTCCAGAGCCTGTTCAGCGCGCTCGGCCTGTTCAGCCAGGGACTGCGCCAGGGTGGTGGGCAGGTACCCGGCGCGGCTTTTTTCGAACAGTTGCTGACCCAGTGCACCCTCCAGCCGGCGCACCGCTCGAAACACCGTCGAAACATCCACCTTCAACAGTTGCGCTGCCCGGGCCAGAGAGCCGCCACGTACCAGCGCGAGGATCAGGGCCAGGTCCGGGTAGTCCAATCGATAGTGCGTCACTGCATTGATCACTTGGGAAAACGCCAATATTGAGTGCGTGAGCGCCAATCTATAGTGGGCACCAGCAATCAACAAGTGCAGAGGCCCCACATGGAAACCCGCCCGATTCGCATCGCCCTGATCGGCGACTACGACCCGCAAGTCACCGCCCACCAGGCCATTCCCGTCGCCCTCGAAATGGCCGCTGAACACAGTGGCCCGAACGTGCAATGGCAATGGCTGACCACCGATGAAATCCACGTCGAGACACCGCTGCACACATTCGACGGGTTCTGGTGTGTGCCGGCCAGCCCTTACCGGAGCATGGACGGTGCATTGCTGGCGATTCGCTTTGCCCGCGAACAACGGCGACCTTTCCTCGGCACCTGCGGTGGTTTTCAACACGCGGTGCTGGAATATGCGCGAAACGTGCTGGGCTGGTCGGATGCCGAACACGGCGAGACAAATCCCGATGCCGCGCGGGCGCTGCTGACGCCACTGTCGTGTGCGCTGGTGGAAGCGGTCGATACGATTGATTTGCTTGAGGGTTCGTTGCTCGCCAAGGCCTACGAAAGCACCGAGATTCGTGAAGGCTATCGCTGTCGTTTTGGTGTGAATCCGCAGTTCGAAGGGGAGTTGCTCAAGCGCGAACTACATGCCGTCGGCCACGATTCGGAACACGGACTGCGGGCGGTCGAACTCAGCGGTCATCCGTTCTTTGTCGCGACCTTGTTCCAGCCCGAGCGGGCGGCGCTCAAGGGCGTATTGCCGCCGTTGGTTGGCGCCTTTGTCGAAGCCTGTGCGGGGCGCTCGTAATGATGGCCGATACGCCAGCTGCGCCTTATTACGCGGTGATCTTCACTTCACTGCGCACCGAGGGTGACCAGGGTTACGCCGAAGCGGCTGCACGGATGCTGGAACTGGCCCGCGAACAGCCGGGGTTTCTCGGCGTGGAGTCGGCGCGGGGCGAGGATGGGTTGGGAATAACCGTGTCGTACTGGGCCAGTGAAGCGGCCATTCTGGCGTGGAAGCATCATCCGGAGCACAGTGCGATTCGCGAGCGTGGGCGCTCGACCTGGTATGCGCGGTGTCATACGCGGGTGTGCCGGGTTGAGCGGGCTTACGGATTCAATCAGTGACTGATTTAGAGTTCTTCAGGCCGCCATCGCGAGCAAGCTCGCTCCCACATTTTGATCCCGGTCGGTCACAACATTTGTGCGCGACAAAGATCTACTGTGGGAGCGAGCTTGCTCGCGATGGGGCCCGTCAATTCACCGCAAAAACTCACCCCTGAACCAGACTGCGAACCGCCGAAATCTCCGGCACTTCCCGCCGGTTCATGTACACCCGCAACGGCTCGGTGATGTTGATCCGGTCATCGATGTTCTGGTCCAGCAGCAACTGGATCAATTCACGCTTGAGCGTCATGACCTGCCCGGGGCCCGCGGCCCAGACGAATTCGCTGACAGGGATGATGCCGTCGTCCGCCACGTCCATGCCAAACGAGTCTTCGCTGAAGCGCACAATGTAGTGCCCGGTCTTGCGGTTGAGGCCGACGAAGCCTTTGAGTTGGTCGGCAGCCTGGCAGATGAGCTGGGAAGTGATGCGCATGGTAAACCCCGCAATGGTGATCGTTGGTTTGCACGCAGGGCCTGCGTTTCCCTCTGCCGGGGAAATTGCAGGGCCTCAGCGTACTGCAAACGGGCGCACAAAAGCGCTGACGAAAATCAGCTTTCGACAGGTTTGTGTCGGTCTGGTGATAGCGTCTGCAACGATGAGTTGTTAAAAGGGACCGCTCACTTATTGCGAAAGGATCTCGACCATGCCCGCAACCTTTACTAAAAGCGCCCTGTTACTGAGCCTGTTGCTCGCCCTCGGCCACGCACAGGCCGCCAGCGAACCCGGTCCCGCGGCACTGGCGACCCGCTTGGACATTCCGCGTCCAGCGGTGATCGCCCACCGCGGCGCATCGTTCGATGCGCCGGAATCCACCGCCGCCGCCTACAAGACTGCCCGCGACCTGGGCGCCGACTACCTGGAACTGGATCTGCAGCGCAGCAAGGATGGCGTGCTGTTTGCCCTGCACGACAACAATCTGCAACGCACCACCGACGTCGCCAGCAAATTCCCCGAGCGCAAGGACAGCCCCGCCAATGCGTTCACCATGGCCGAACTGAAAACCCTGGACGCGGGCAGCTGGTTCAATGCCGCGTACCCGGATCGCGCACGTCCCGCCTTCGCGGGCCTGAAGATTCTGACCTTTGATGAAATCATCGACATCGCCGAGGGCAACAGCCTGCACAAGCCCGGCCTGTACATCGAGACCAAGGAGCCCAAGCAGTTCCCCGGCATCGAACGCGACCTCAAGGAAAAACTTCAGGACCGGGGCTGGCTGAGCCCGACCGCTTCGAAACTGGCAAAAAACGAGCTGGCGGTCGGCCAAGGCAAAGGCAAGGTGGTCCTGCAGACTTTCGAGAAGAGCAGCCTCGAACTGCTGCAAAAAGAGATGCCGAAGGTGCCGAAGATCCTGCTGCTGTGGGTCGGAGAAGGCAGTATCGAGCCCAAGTCCAAGGTGACATTTGCCGAGTCCGGCGAAAAGGACAAAGCCGCTTACTACGCCAAACAGCAACCGAAGGACAAAGCCGAATTCCAGCACTGGGTCGACTACGCCAAGGCCCAGGGCGCCATCGGCACCGGCCCGTCCGCTGCACTGACCCAGGGTGGCGACCAGAGCTACTCGGATCTGGTGCAACCCTGGATGAACCAGTACACCCACGATCAGGGCCTGCTGGTGCACGTCTACACCATCGACGATGCGGTGGACTACCAGAAAGTCATGGACGCCGGTGTCGACGGCATTTTCACCAATCGCGCCAGTGAGTTGTTGAAGTTCTATAAACGCCCGGCGGCGAGTGTTGCGCAGGTGCTACAGAACAACGGGTATTGATGCGCTATTGCACAAAAACCTGTGGGAGCGAGCTTGCTCGCGATAGGGCCATCAGCTTCAACATCAACGTTGACTGACACTCCGCCTTCGCGGGCAAGCCACGCTCCCACAGGGATTGATGCAGGACATGTTGAGGGATTTAAGGGTGGATTAAGTTACACAGGCTAACCTGATCTCACTTAAACAGATCACCCAAGGAAAGAAGCCCATGAAGACCCTGACTGCTTTGTTTACCGCTGCAGCCCTGACCCTCACCGCCGGCCTGGCCCAGGCCGATGTGCGAGTCGATCAAATCCCGCAACTGGTCAAGGAAGGCAAGATCAAGCCACTGGAAGACTTGAACAAGATCGCGCTGGATCTGCATCCGGGTGCAACGATTACCAAGACCGAGCTGGACAACCACTTCAACGGTTACGAGTACGAAGTTGAACTGCGTGACGCCAAGAACGTCGAGTGGGATGTGGACATCGATGCCTCCAACGGCAAGGTCCTGGAAAACAAACAGGACACGTAATCCCCAAACAGACAAAAGCCGCACGATGGGAACATCGTGCGGCTTTTGCGTTTTCGGGATTCAAGCGCTCAAGCGCGCCGTCACCTCGTTCAACTGCCCCGACAAGCCGTGCAGGTTGGTGCTGGCCGCTTCAGTGCGCTGCACGTTGTCCAGGTTGGTGCTCGCGATGCTGGTGATCTCGGTGAGGTTGCGCGAGATGTCTTCGGCCACCGAGGTCTGCTCTTCGGCGGCAGTGGCGATCTGGCGGTTCATGTCGCGGATGGCTTCCACGGCCAGGGTGATGCGTTCGAGCATGGCACCGGCCTCCGTCACTTGCTGCACGCTTTGTTCGCTGCGCGACTGACCGCTTTCAATCGCCTGGGCCGCTTCGATTGCACCGGTCTGCACGGTCTGGATGATCTGGTTGATCTCGATGATCGACGCCGCCGTGCGCTGGGCCAGGCTTCGCACTTCGTCGGCCACCACGGCGAATCCGCGTCCGGCCTCACCGGCGCGGGCCGCTTCGATGGCTGCATTGAGTGCCAGCAGGTTGGTCTGTTCGGCGATCCCGCGAATCACCTCCAGAACCTTGCCGATGCGTCCGCTGTCGGTTTCCAGTTGGCGGATGACCGTGGCGGTGTTGGCGATTTCGCCGCGCATCTGGGTGATGGTGTGGATGGTGCCCTGCATGACTTTTTCGCCCTGCTGGGCGGACTGGTCGGCATCGTCGGCGGCCCGCGCCGCTTCGGCGGCATGCCGGGCCACTTCCTGTGCGGTGGCGGACATTTCGTTCATCGCCGTGGCCACCTGATCGGTGCGGTTGAACTGCTCGTTGGTGCCGCCGGCCATCACGGTGGCGATCGAGTTCAACTCACCGCTGGCGCTGTCCAGGTCCGACGCGCTGCGCTGCAAACGGCTGAAGGTTTCGGCGAGGAAATCGCGCAGGGTGTTGGCGGCCATCGCCAGTTTGCCCAACTCGTCCTGACGGGTGCTGGCCACGCGCTCGGCAATACGCCCCTGGCTGAGTTGCGCCACGTATTCGATCAGTTTGCGGATCGGCTCGACCAGGTTGCGGTTGACCAGCCACAAGCTCAGCAGGCCGATCAGTACCCCCGAAACCAGCATCACGACCAGCCCCAGCAACACCGTGCGCTCGGCACTGGCGCTGATCAGTGTCGATTGCTCGGCGCCCTGCTTGCGCAACTCGCTGACCAGTTCACTCATCTGATCGCTGGTTGCGCGGTCCACGCCCTTGACCGCCGCGTCGCCCGCCGCAGGGTCACCACCGGCGGCCACGAACGCGTCCCGGCCCTTCTGATAGGCCGCGCCCAACTGGCGATGTTCGTCACGCAAGCGCTCGATGCGGCTCTTGAGTTGCGGTTCTATGCCCTTCTGCGCGGCCAGTTCGCCAAGGATGTTTTGCACATCGCGCTGACGCCCCTCGAATTGCCCCCAGTACTTGCTCAGGTCCGCCGGTTGCTTGCCGCGCAGCAGGACGTTTTTCCATTCCTGCACCTGCACCTTGAATTGCAGGTTGGCTTCATCGATCAATTGCGAGGTGTGCAGCGGGCCTTCGATCAGATTGGCGTAGTTCTGCACGCCGCTGGACAGGAAGTGAAAGCACGCCAGGGCGATCAACAGCATCGCCAGCAGGCTGCCGCTCAGCAGGGCGAGAATTTGTGCTCTCAGGGACTTTTGCAAAAGCATCGCAGGGTACTCATGACAGGAATGGGGCACGCCCGTTAAGGCGTGAAAAGTGTCCGGACATCCCTGTCTGCGGTCCCGGCCCAGGCCCGCGGCGCGCAACCTAACCCAAGCGTGATCGGCTAGCCAGAGCGGTTCTTGAGAAAATCCCGACCACCGGTAGAACAATTTTTTGCGTTGTTTTTCTGTCACAAAAACGTCATTCCCGCTTGCGATGATGCCGCTCAAGTGAACCTGTAAAACATGTGACAGGCGCCTCCCCTTGCGAGTCCTCATGAACCACAGCATCGATCAAAGCCATCGCGACACGGATCTGTTCGGCCTGCTTTACGGTTTCAGTTTTCGCCCCGGTGAGGCCGGTCGGGAAATCAATTCCGCCGAGGCCTTGCAGTACCTGCAACAGCCGCAAAGCGATGAGCAATTTCTCTGGCTGCACCTGAACCTGGCCCATGCCGCGTGCGAGCGCTGGATGAAAAGCCATCTGGAGTTGCCCGAAGAGTTTTTCGAAGCGCTGCACGAAGGCTCGCGTTCGACGCGCATCGAGCATGTCGACTCCGCACTGCTGGCAGTGGTCAACGATGTGGTGTTCAACCTCAGCAACATGGTCTCGTCGGATGTCTCGACCCTGTGGGTGTGCGCCCGCAGTCAATTGATCATCAGCGCCCGCCTGCAACCGCTGCACTCGGTGGACAAATTGCGCTCGTCGGTGAAGGCCCGGGAGTGCTTTCGCTCCCCGCTGGAGCTGCTGGTGCATTTGCTGCGCGACCAGGGTGAGGTGTTGACCCAGATCGTGCGCAAGACCAGTCAGAGCGTGGATCAGATCGAAGACGAATTGCTGTCCTCACGGCTGTCGACCAACCGCGCCGAGCTGGGCGCCAATCGCCGAGTGCTGGTGCGATTGCAACGGCTGCTGGCGCTGGAGCCAGGCTCATTGCTGCGCCTGCTCAACCGGCCGCCGCAATGGCTGCAAAAGGAAGACGTGAAGGAGCTGCGCAAATCCACCGAGGAGTTCGCGCTGATCATCAACGACCTCACCGCGCTGGGTGAGCGGATCAAGCTGTTGCAGGAAGAAATCGCCGCCAACATCAACGAACAGACCAACCGCACGCTGTTCACCCTGACGGTAGTGACGGTGCTGGCGCTGCCGATCAACATCATCGCCGGTTTCTTCGGCATGAACGTCGGCGGCATTCCGCTGGCGGATGACCCGCAGGGTTTCTGGATCCTGGTGGCGCTGGTCGCGACCTTTACCGTGATCGCCGGGCGCTGGGCGTTTCGCAAGCAGCAGGATTATTGAGTCCCCGTCATCACCTGACACACTGATCAACTGTGGCGAGGGGGCTTACCCCCGCTGGGTGGCGCAGCCGCCCCAGCACTCGGTCATTCAAACCGCACTAGCAGGATTGAGGACTGCTCTGCAGCCGAACGGGGCGGTGTGGCGTTCCGACAGGCCCGCTCCCACAGGGTACAAGTTCGAAGCACATCATCCCGGCGGGTTTTCCCGTCGGGATTTTTTCGTCCAGCGGCACGGCATTTGCTCGCGAACTCAAGGGCTGCGCTTTATTGACGCACAACTCGTCCGGCAGCCCTTCAGTTTGCCAGCGTGGTGCCGACTCATAAGACACTCGATGTATTCAGGAGAGGAACCGTGAATCTGTACATCAATCAGCTGCAACAGAAAGCTGACTTTAAAGAAGCCATTTACGCGGGCGATATTTTCCTGAACACGCAGTTACGCGCCGCCAAAGAACTCTGTGCCTTTGCCCAGGAAAGCATCACGGCGGCCTTCGATGGCGAGACCAACCACCAGGCGCTGCACACACTGATGCCGGTGGAAGAGTTCGTGGTGCTGGTGACTCGGCTCAAGGGCCAGTTCACCAACAGCCTGCGTGCCAAGGAGCTGATCCGCAGCTTCACCGACGAAATCGGTGCCGCTCCCGAGGAGTTCATTTTCGACGTCCCGCGCATCCGTGTCGTACCCAACTACGACTACCTGCACGCTGGCGTCAGCTACGCCTACAAACCCCATCGCGATACCTGGTACGGCGGTGTCGACTGCCAGATCAATACCTGGATGCCGGTCTACACGATCCAGCCTGACCAGACCATGATGATCAACCCGGCCTACTTCGACGCCCCGGTGAAAAACACCTCGGCGCAGTGGAGCCTGTCCGACTGGATCGGCGTGCAACGCCAGCGCGCCAAGGACAACGTCAAGGAAGAGGCGCGCCAGCACCCGGTGCCCACCGAAGCGATCAATAGCGCCTCTGAACTGCGCATCGCCGGCAACACCGCCGAGATGCTGGTGTTCTCGGGTTCGCACCTGCACGGCACCGTTCCCAATTACACGCAACAAACCCGCTTCAGCGTGGACTTTCGCCTGATGCACCTCGACGACCTCAAGCACCAGCGCGGCGCGATTAACGTCGACAGCGCCTGCCCGGATGTTGGCGCCGGCTTCAAAGACTACTTCCACGTCCACGACTTTTCGAATTTCCGAGGAATCCCGCAATGACCAAGCGTCGCATCACGCCCGCCGAGGCCCAGTACAACGAAACCCGTACCAACGTCCTGAAACGGGTCGATGCCGAATACGTGGCCGACGCTCCGTTCGTCTTCGCCAACCGCATTGGCGTGACTGCCGCGTTGTCGCGCATGGAGCTGTTCAAGAAGGTCGCGGAAGTGCCGGGCGCCATCATTGAGTGCGGCGTGTACAAGGGCAACTCGTTGATGCTCTACATGCACTTGTCGATGATTCTCGAACCGTATGCGATCAACCGCTCGATCGTGGGTTTCGACACCTTCGAAGGCTTCCAGAGCATCGACAAGAAAGAAGACCCGGCCGACGTCAACGAAACCATGTTCGCCGACACCGACCAGTCGCTGATCCAGGACATGATCGACGCCAACGACCTGTTGCGCCCGGTCAATCGCATTCCGCGCTGCGAACTGGTCAAGGGCGACATCGTCAAGACCGTACCGGAGTGGGTCAAGACCCGTCCCGACCTGGTCGTGGCCATGCTGATCCTCGACACCGACCTGTACGAGTCGACCAAAGTCGCGCTGGAAACCTTCCTGCCGTACATGCCCAAAGGCGCGATCGTGGTGCTCGACGAAGTCGCCTACCGCAACTTCCCGGGCGAAACCAAGGCCCTGCGTGAAGTGCTCGACCTGAACAAGATCGAACTCAAGCGCCTGCCGTTCGATTCGTGCGTGGGTTACTTCCACGTCTGATCGGGTGCAAAACCTGTGGGAGCGAGCCTGCTCGCGAAAGCGGTCTGACATTCAGCAATGAAGTTGACTGACACACCGCCATCGCGAGCAAGCTTGCTCCCACAAAAACCGGTTCAAACACGACTCAGCAAACCTCACGAGTCACCAGCATCCGCTCCCGAACCACGTCATACACCCAGTGGTAGACGTAGGTGTACGGCAGGAAGAACAGCAACACACCGATATCCAGCAAGAACGCCTGCCACAGGCTGACATTCAGCCACCAGGCGATCAGCGGCACGCCGAGGGCGACCAGGCCGCCTTCGAACAACAGCGCATGCACCACGCGGACCCAGGCGTTGTGTGCGATGGCGAGGCGCTTGAGCAGCCGATCGAACATACCGTTGAAGACCACGTTCCAGGCCAGGGCCAGGCCGGCGATGAGGATGGTGACCATGCCCATTTCCAGCATCGGTTTCTTCATGATCCAGGCCAGCAATGGGGTACAGATCAGGATGGCCAGCAGTTCGAAGCCGATGGCTTGAAAAATACGCTCAGTAATGGATTTGTTGGCGCTCATGGCCGAACTCCCTTGGGTGACTGTGGTTGCCATGATCCATCAGCACACCGATACTTCATAACCAATAACCATCGATCAAGACGATAGTTTATGGCCTCTCACGAAGTGTTACTGGCGTTTGTCGAAGCCGCGACCCAAGGCTCGTTTTCCGCCGCGGCGCGCAAATTGGGCCGCAGTCAGTCGACCATCAGTGCGGCGGTGGCCAGCCTGGAAATCGACCTGAACCTGACGCTGTTCGACCGCAGCAGCCGCAAGCCCGGCCTGACCCCGGCCGGACACGTCATGCTGCAACGGGCCGAAGACATCCTGGCCGCCACCAGTCGCCTGGAAATAGCCGCCAGCCAACTGTCCCAAGGGGTGGAAGCGAAGCTGACGGTGGCGCTGTCCGATACCTATCAGTCGGACCGCTTCGAAGCCGCCCTCAGTGCCTTCGAGCAGCGTTACCCGGACCTGGAGCTCGAGTGTCTGATCGCCGAATGCGATGATCTGATGTCCCTGGTACAAAGCGGCCGGGCGCAGATTGCCTTCGCCGAAATGCAGGACAGCTACCCGCCGGACCTGGTCAGTTCGACGGTGGACGAGCGCACGGAAATCGCCTTGTTCGTGTCCCCGACACATCCTTTGGCGACGTTGGACTACGTCGACCGGGACGTACTGCAGCAACACCGCGAACTGCGTCTGGCCACCATCATCAATCCCTATGAAAGCCGGGCGAAGGGCCGCGTCTGGTCGGCGCCAAGTTACCTGATGCTGCTGGAAATGGCCCAGGGCGGATTCGGCTGGGCGCCGTTGCCCCGCTGGCTGGTCGAGCGGTTCGGGCCCGGTACGTTGCAGGAACTGGTGGTGCGCGGCTGGCCGAAAACGGTGTCGGTGGATGCGTTGTGGTCGCGGCTGAATCCGCCGGGGCCGGCGGGGAGCTGGTTGCTGGGCAAGATGCTGGAGGAGTGAAGGTCCTTCGGCCCTTATCGCGAGCAAGCTCGCTCCCACAGTATCGAGTACACCATCAATCCCTGTGGGAGCTGGTTGCTGGGCAAAACGCTGGAGTGAAGGTCCTTCGGCCCTTATCGCGAGCAAGCTCGCTCCCACAGTATCGAGTACACCATCAATCCCTGTGGGAGCGAGCTTGCTCGCGATGAGGTCAGAACGGTCGCATCACTCCAACGCCTTGAGCCGCTCTTCGATAAACCGCCGCTCCGGCTCCTGTCGGGTCAACGCCAGCGCCCGTTCCCATGCCGCCCGTGCCTCCTGCTTGCGACCCAGTTGCCAACAGAATTGCGCCCGCGCCGAATACGCGAGGTGGTAGTCGAGCAGTTCTCCCCGCTCCAGAATGGCGTCGACCAGCGTCAGCCCCGCCAGTGGACCATCGCGTTGCGAAATCGCCGCCGCGCGATTCAACTCGATCACCGGCGACGGCACCGCCCGCAGCAGGACGTCATACAGACCGACAATCTGCGGCCAATCGGTTTCCCCCGCCGTCGGGGCTTCGGCGTGCACCGCTGCGATCGCCGCTTGCAGGCAATAAGGTCCGAATCGTCCCATGGTCAGCGCCCGCTCGACCAGCGTGCAGCCTTCGCGGATCAACCCGGCGTCCCACAGCGAACGGTCCTGTTCGTCCAGCACAATCAGCTCGCCGCTCGCCGAGGTCCTGGCCGGGCGGCGCGACTCGTGCAACAGCATCAACGCCAGCAAGCCCATCACCTCCGGCTCCGGCAACAACTCCACCAGCAACCGGCCGAGGCGGATCGCTTCGCGGGTCAAATCCTCACGAATCAGTTCTGCCCCGATGGACGCCGAGTACCCCTCGTTGAACACCAGGTAAATCACCCGCAATACACTGTCCAGGCGCTCGGGTAGCTCAGCGAGTGTCGGCACTTGATAAGGGATTTTCGCATCGCGGATCTTCGCCTTGGCGCGCACGATGCGCTGGGCGATGGTGGCCGGGGCCGAGAGAAAGGCCCGGGCGATTTCTTCCGTGGTCAGGTCGCAGACTTCCCGCAGCGTCAGCGGCACTTGTGCGTCGGCCGCAAGGGCCGGGTGGCAGCAAGTGAAGATCAGCCGCAGGCGATCGTCTTCCACGTCTTCATCACTCCAGTCGGCCTGCTCCAGTTCCTCCAGTTGCGCGATCAGCAAGGGCTGCGACGCGGTAAAGCGTGCGCGCCGGCGCAGGGCATCGATGGCCTTGAAGCGCCCGGTGGACACCAGCCAGGCCCGCGGATTGTCCGGCACGCCGTCACGCTGCCAGCGTTCGACCGCGATGAAAAACGCCTCGTGCAAGGCCTCTTCGGCGAGGTCGAAATCCCCCAGCAAGCGAATCAGGGTCGCAAGAATCCGCCGCGACTCTTCGCGATAGACCCGCTCGACCTGCGCCTGAACCGGCAGCCCCGGCATCTTAAGGATTCAACTGCCGAACGGGGCGCACTTCGACACTGCCGACCCGGGCCGCCGGAATGTTCCCGGCGACCTGGATGGCTTCGTTGAGGTCCTTGGCATCGATCAGATAAAAACCGGCCAGTTGCTCCTTGGTTTCAGCGAATGGCCCGTCGGTGATCGACATCTTGCCGTTGCGCATGCGCACGGTGGTGGCGGTCTGTACCGACTCCAGCGCCTCGGCGGCGACCATCCGGCCACTGCCCTGGATCGACTCGGCATAGGCCATGCACTCTTCGTCCTTCGGGCTTTCCGGCAGCGAATGCAGCAGCTGCTCATCGCTGTAGACCAGGCATAAATACTTCATCACGCTCTCCTTATCGAACGATCAACTATGGCCGCTGATTGGCATTCTGGCTCGGCTTCCCGACGATCAGGGCTTGAGGTCGAACAGCGTCGCGCCGCTGGTCATGTCGAACGGCGCCGACCAATGTTCGTGGACGATCTGCCACAGCCCGGCTTCTTGCCGATAGCAGGCGGTGACGCGCATCCAGCAGGACTGGGTTTCGCCCTTGTCGTTGGTGCCACCGCAATGTGCCAGCCAGTGAGCGAACGCAATTTCCTGGGACGGCTCGATGGTGATTTCGTCGAATTCGAAGATGTGCGGGCCGGGGCACATTTCCATGCAGGCCTGCCAATGCGCGCGATACGCCGGCTTGCCTTTGAATTGCAGGGCCTTGACCGCGTCGAAGGAGACGATGTCATCGGCATACAGGGCCATGACTTTTTCAATGTCCTTGGCCATGACCGCTTGACGATAGTTCTCGATGAGATTCTGGATCTGGGTTTGCGAGTTCATGGTGGTTCTCCGTGGTTTTTATAGTGAAGACACCCTTAGTCGTCTGGCGATCCGGTGAATCGACAGGTGAAATAAAAATAATCCGGGAAAACAAACTCGCTAGAATCCGAGGCTCATTTGTGATGGAAAAAGGACACTCCCGTGACAGCCCGACTCGTGCCTTATGAAAGCCTGAATGCACTGCAGCGCCAACAGGTCGAGGCCATTGAAGTGCATTCGGAACAGATCAGATTCTCGGGTGACATCCACGGCGCCTTGCACACGCTGTTGTCCAAGCCCGGCCCTGGCGTCAAGGGCTTCGCCCTGCTGGCCGAGGATGTGCCCGTCGCGTTCCTGCTGCTCAAGCGCCCGCCGGTGTTGCCGGCCTGGGCCGATGAGCACAGCGCCACGCTGCATGCGCTGCAAGTCGATCAACGCGTCCAGGGCAAGGGCTACGGCAAGGCCTGCCTGCAAGCGCTGCCCGAGGCGGCGCGCCTGGCCTGGCCGGAAATCAGGGGGCTGGAGCTGTCAGTGGATGCCGACAACGAGGCGGCCATCGCCCTGTACGCCAGGTTTGGCTTTGTCGACAGCGGCGAGGCATACAAGGGCCGGATCGGGTATGAGCGGCGGATGGGGTTGGTGTTTTGAACACAGCCCCCACCAACACCACAAAACTACTGTGGGAGCGAGCTTGCTCGCGATGGCGGCGTAACATTCAACATCGATGTCGACTGATAGTCCGCTATCGCGAGCAAGCTCGCTCCCACAGGGGATCTATGTCGGATCAGAGTTCGAGCACCATCTCATGCCACGCCATGCCGCCATGGTCCGAGGCCGAGGGTTTAACGTAGGCAAAGCCGAACCCGGCATACAACGGAATATGCCGCTCCTTGCACATCAGGTTGATGGTGACCTTGCCCATCGCACGCATGCGTTCGATGAACTCGGCCATCAGGTGCTTCGCCAGGCCTTGCCCCTGATAATCCGGGTGCACCACCACCGACATGATCACCACATGCGGCCCGGCCGGGTCGTGGCCGATCAGTTCCTTGAACGCCTCGTCCGACATTTCCACCTGGTACGCCGCACCGGAGTTGATGAAACCGGCGACAACCCCGTCCACTTCAGCGACGATAAAACCCTCGGGCCAGGTGGCGATGCGGGTGGCGATTTTCTCGCGGGTCGCGGCTTCGTCACCTTCATAGGCAAGGGTTTCGATGGCAAAGCAGCGGTCCAGATCGGCGGGGGTGACGTTGCGGATGACGGTGTTCATGGCAGCTCGGGATCAGCATGGGAAAGGCTGGGGATGATAAATCAGCTGCTGTGGGACATCGAGAGACGAATCGGCTGATCCGCCTCTCGTGCAGGTGTCATGCCTTGATCGGCAGCCAGATTTCCAGCTTGCCGGTGTTGAGTTTGGGATTGAAGTCTTCGCTGTAGCGTTCGAACTCCGGAGCCGCCAATAGCTCGTGGCCGGACTGCGGCAGCCACGTGCCATGGATGTACTGAAAGGTTTGCGGCAGGGTGTCCAGCGGTCCTTTGTGTTCGAACACCACGTACTGCTGCGGCTGAACTTCTACCCAGCGGTAGGTTTCGGGCAAGTCGTCGAGCTTGCTGATCTCGACCCCGGCGATGTAATCGAAGCCGCCCTTGCCGTCGAAATTGCAGCAGACACCGTAGGTGACTTCGCCTTTTTGGCCCGGAATATGGCCCAGATGCGGGATGAGTTTCTCCCAGAGTTCGGGAATGCCTTGAACGGATTGTTGGGTAAATGTTCCGCCAAGCCCTGCAATCAGCAGGAAGTGTCCGTGTTCGAAGCGTGGCTCCGCCAGTTCGACGCGTGTTTGCTCATCCATGGCTCAACTCCTGGAGCAAAAAGTGGGTTCGGCTGGGAGTATAGAAGCCAAACCCGATTCGCCCAATTACAGGGCGTGCAATTGCTCGACGGCGCCTGAACCGACAAACTCGTTGTAACCCGATAGGATCACGTAGACCGCGAAATAGCAGAAGATCGCTGCCGATGCCATGTAGGAATACCGCAGTAGCTTGTCGCCGAGCAACTTGCCGCCGTGGCTCGCAGCAAAGCACAGCCCGACACACCAGAGAATCCCTGCGCAGAGAAAACCGCCGAGAAACAGCGCCGAACTGACGGCGCCACCACCGCCGGAACGGGCGATCAGCGTGCCACCCACCGCAGCGAACCAGAGAATCGCGCTGGGCGACGACATGGCCAGGAAGATCCCGCGAAAGAACTCCTTGCGATGGGAGTTGTGCCCCACCTCGGCCGATTGCGCCAGCACCGCTTCGTGGTGAATCGCCGAATAGATCATCTTCGCCGCGAAGTACACCAGCAGCGCCGAGCCACCGATCCACAACACCCAGCGTACGGTTTCGTATTGCAGCAACACGGTCATGCCGGCCAGTGCCAGTACCGCGTAGATCAGGTCGCCGACACAAGTCCCCAGCCCCAACGCAAACCCCTGGAAATAGCCGCGCTGCATGGCCAGGGTGATCATCGCGATGTTGGCCACGCCGATATCCAGGCACAGCGAGAGGCTCAGCAAGAAGCCGCTGGTAAATTCCATCAAACCCTACCCTTCGGAAAAATTTGTTTACATTGAGGCTGGACAGTCTGCCACAGCTGCCCTTACATTCCGCCACAGGTCACCGCAGTGACCAGCGTCGCTCGGACGGTTCCGGGCGCTTACGTTATCCGAGGCAACAATGGCCGAACAAGGTTCGCCGCGCCGCTTTGCGCGCATAGATCGACTCCCCCCTTACGTTTTCAACATCACTGCCGAGCTGAAGATGGCCGCCCGTCGTCGTGGCGAAGACATCATCGACTTGAGCATGGGCAACCCCGACGGCGCCACGCCGCCGCACATCGTCGAAAAACTCGTCACGGTGGCCCAGCGCGAAGACACCCACGGCTACTCGACGTCCAAGGGCATTCCGCGCCTGCGCCGGGCGATTTCCAACTGGTACAAGGACCGCTACGAGGTCGACATCGACCCGGAAAGCGAGGCCATTGTCACCATCGGCTCCAAGGAAGGCCTGGCGCATCTGATGCTGGCCACCCTGGATCAGGGCGACACCGTGCTCGTGCCCAACCCGAGCTACCCGATTCACATCTACGGTGCCGTGATTGCCGGCGCCCAGGTGCGGTCGGTGCCGCTGGTGCCGGGCGTGGATTTCTTCGCTGAACTGGAGCGGGCCATTCGCGGTTCGATCCCGAAGCCGAAGATGATGATCCTCGGTTTCCCGTCCAACCCGACCGCCCAGTGCGTGGAGCTGGATTTCTTCGAACGAGTGATCGCCCTCGCCAAGCAGTACGACGTGCTTGTGGTACACGACCTGGCCTACGCCGACATCGTCTACGACGGCTGGAAAGCCCCGTCGATCATGCAAGTGCCCGGGGCCAAGGACATTGCGGTGGAGTTTTTCACCCTGTCCAAGAGCTACAACATGGCCGGCTGGCGCATTGGCTTCATGGTCGGCAACCCGGAACTGGTCAATGCCCTGGCGCGGATCAAGAGCTACCACGACTACGGCACCTTCACTCCGCTGCAAGTGGCGGCCATCGCTGCGCTTGAAGGCGATCAGCAATGCGTGCGCGACATCGCCGAGCAGTATCGGCAGCGGCGCAATGTGCTGGTCAAGGGTCTGCATGAACTGGGCTGGATGGTCGAAAACCCGAAAGCGTCGATGTACGTCTGGGCGAAGATTCCCGAGGCTTATGCGCACCTGGGCTCGCTGGAGTTCGCCAAGAAACTGCTGGCCGAAGCCAAGGTGTGTGTCTCGCCGGGCGTCGGGTTTGGCGAGTACGGCGATGATCACGTGCGCTTCGCCCTGATCGAAAACCAGGACCGGATTCGTCAGGCCGTACGCGGGATTCGCGGGATGTTCAGGGCGGATGGGTTGGCACCGAAAACCAACGCCTGACACAAAAACCTGTGGCAAGAACATTCCTGTGGCGAGGGGGCTTGCCCCCGTTGGGTTGCGCAGCAATCCCAAAACCAGTCACCGCGGTGCTTCAGGCAAAATGCGTTAACTGGTTTTACGACGGCTTCGCCGCCGAACGGGGGCAAGCCCCCTCGCCACAATGAACAGGTTCACCCTTCGAACACAAAAAAACCGCATCGCTGCGGTTTTTTTGTGTCTGTCGAATCGCTTAGACGAACAGCGACAACAACAGGATAAAGCCCAAGCCAACCACGGAGAGGATGGTTTCCATCGCGGTCCAGGTCTTGAAGGTTTCGGCCACGGTCATGTTGAAGTACTGCTTCACCAACCAGAAACCGGCGTCGTTGACGTGGGACAGGATCAGGGAGCCTGCACCGGTGGCCAGCACCAGCAGCTCACGGTTCACACCCGGAATCATCCCCACCACCGGCACCACGATGCCGGCGCCAGTGATGGTCGCCACGGTCGCTGAACCGGTCGCGATACGAATCACCGCCGCCACCAGCCAGGCCAGCAGGATCGGCGAGATCTGTGCGTTCACCGCCATGTGGCCGATCACATCACCCACGCCGCTGGTCACCAGCATCTGCTTGAAGCCACCACCGGCACCGATGATCAGGATGATCGCGGCGGTCGGCGCGAGGCTGGCATCCAGCCATTTCATCATTTGGCTGGAACCGATGCCCTGCTTGTAGCCGAAGGTATACAGCGACAGCAGCAACGCCAGCAGCAACGCCGAAATCGGGTGACCGATCAGGTCCATGAAGGCACGGAAGATGTTGCCATCGGGCAGCACCACGTCGGCAAACGTCTTGAGCAGCATCAGGAACACCGGCAGCAGCACGGTCACCAGCGTGATGCCGAAGCTCGGCAGATCGGCCGAATCCGATTCGCGCGCCAGTTGATCCACGAGCTCCTGGTTCGGGTGACCGGGAATGTGCTTGGCAATGAACGTACCGAAGATCGGGCCAGCGATGATGGCGGTTGGCAACGCAACGATCAGGCCGTACAGAATGGTCTTGCCGATGTCGGCACCGAACACGCCAATGGCCAGCAGCGGGCCCGGGTGCGGCGGCACCAGGCCGTGTACCGCGGACAGACCGGCCAGCAGCGGGATACCGATCTTGATGATCGACACGCCAGTGCGACGGGCCACGATGAACACCAGCGGAATCAGCAGCACGAAGCCGATTTCGAAGAACAGCGGAATGCCGACCAGGAACGCGGCGAACATCATCGCCCACTGCACCTTGTCCTTGCCGAAGGCGCGGATCAACGTCTGCGCAATCTGATCCGCACCGCCTGATTCGGCCATCATTTTGCCGAGCATGGTGCCCAGCGCCAGGATGATGCCGACGAAACCAAGCACGCCACCGAAGCCGTCCTGGAACGCCTTGATGATGGTGCCGATCGGCATGCCGGAGGTCAGCCCGAGGAAGGCTGCGGCGATGATCAGTGCGAGGAATGGGTGCAACTTGAACTTGGTGATCAGGACGATAAGCCCGATCACCGTGACCACTGCATCGAGCAGCAGGAACGTCTCGTGGGACATGCCAAACATTAGGGGTGTCTCCTGGTTGTTGTTGTTATTAAAGCGGGTTGATCAGAAGTCGTGAGGACAGCGCTGTCTTTGCGAGCACAGTCATACCGCCTGCTTCAGGCCGTTCACCTGCCACCAGGCATGAGCCTGCGCCGCCAGTTGCTCGACGCTATAGGTCGAAGCATCCAGCGCCAGGGTCAACGGCTCGCCGACGGGCGATTCGAGGGTGGCGAACTGGCTGTCGATCAGGGTCGACGGCATGAAGTGGCCTGGCCGATGGGAGACACGGTCGGCGGCGACTTCGGGGGTCAACTCAAGGAACACAAAGCCCAGGCCCGGCAAGGCACTGCGCAGACGTTCGCGATAGACGTGCTTGAGAGCCGAACAGGTCAGCACCGGGCGCTGGCCCTTGGCGTCGACACGGCGCAGTTCATCGCACAGGCTGTCGAGCCAGCCGGCACGGTCTTCATCGTTCAGGGGAATCCCCGCGCTCATCTTTTCGATATTGGCGGCAGGGTGAAAAGAGTCGCCTTCAATGGCAGTGGCGCCGCTCAAATGGCACAAGGCCTCGCTGACGCACGTCTTGCCGCAACCGGCAACGCCCATGATGACCAGGGCGGTGATGGGATGATTCATGTAACACCTCAGCGCGCAGACAGCGCTACCTTTGCCAGTTATGACACTAGATCAAAAGCAGAAGTTGCCGACGCCTTTCTTGTCATTTTATGGGTTGCAGCAGGTTAGGTCCCAACACCAAAAAGCAAGGATCAGGCGAACCCTCGCTCACGCATTTGCAGCTGCATCGAGACAGCGCTACCTTAGTACCTTGAATTTTGTTTGGCAAGCCATCGATGAACACAACCAAGAACGATAAAAATACTCGCACCACTGGCCGCCCTACCCTGAACGAAGTTGCCCGACTGGCCGGCGTCAGCCCGATCACCGCCTCCCGCGCCTTGCGTGGCGTCAGCACCGTGGCCACTGAACTTGTGGAAAAGGTGCAAAAAGCGGCGCTTGAGCTCAACTATGTGGTCAACCCTGCCGCCCGCGCCTTGGCCTCGGCCCAGAGCCAGTCAGTCGTGGTTTTGGTGCCGTCGCTGTCCAACCTGCTGTTCATTGACACCCTGGAAGCCATTCATCGGGTTTTGCGCCCCAAGGGCTTCGAAGTGCTGATCGGCAACTTCCATTATTCGCGCGATGAAGAAGAAAACCTGCTGCGAAACTACATGGCCTATCAACCGCGCGGCTTATTGCTGACGGGTTTCGACCGCACCGAAAGTTCGCGGCGGATGATCGAAGCCAGCAATATTCCTTGCGTGTACATGATGGAACTGGACAGCGCCGCCGGGCTCAATTGCGTTGGCTTTTCGCAACTGGCGGCCGGCGAAACGGCTGCCGAACACTTGCTGTCCCGCGGCCGCAAGCGCCTGGCCTACATCGGCGCGCAGCTGGACCAGCGCACTTTGTTGCGCGGCGAAGGTTTCCGCAAAGCCCTGCAAAAGGCCGGTCGGTATGACCCGGACCTGGAAGTGCTGACGCCCCGCTCCTCCTCCGTCGGCCTCGGCGGTGAGTTGTTCCTGCAACTGCTGGCCAGTCATCCGGACGTCGATGCGATCTTCTTCGGCAACGACGACCTGGCCCAGGGCGCCTTGCTGGAAGCCATGCGCAACGGGATCAAGATCCCCGAACAGGTGGCGATCCTCGGCTTCAACGACTTGCCCATGTCCGAACACATGGTCCCGCGCCTGAGCAGCATCAATACCCCGCGTGAAGCCATCGGCCGTCGCGCGGCGGAGCAGATGCTCACGCTGATGGCCGGTAACACCGTGGCCAAACCGGTGCAGGACATGGGGTTTGAGTTGAAGGTGCGCGAAAGCACGTAAGCACGACACACCCGCTGTGAAGTCAGATTTTGTGGCGAGGGGGCTTGCCCCCGTTGGGTTGCGAAGCAGCCCCAAAAACAGCGCCGCAGTCATACAGGTAAAACCCGTGAACTGGATTACGACTGCTCCGCAGCCGAACGGGGGCAAGCCCCCTCGCCACAGGGAAAGCCTCTCGCCCCCGCTCAGTGTTCAATCCTGCGGATCGAGGTTATCCAGCACCCGGTTCACCGCCAGTTCGGCCAGCATGATGATCTGTGCAATCGCCAGCGCCGTGTTGCGATGGCTGCCTTCCAGAAAAGCCGCAAAATCATTGGTCATGACGCTCGCCGAGGCCAGTGATTCGCAGGCGTGCGCCAACAGCGTTTCGTTGTTGATGCCGGGTGAGATGGTGAACATTGGGCTGGGATTGCGTGGGGGGTTGGGCGTGGGTTTGAACATGGCAATGCTCCTAGAGTGATGGAGCTGCCACGATTCGCTGCTAGACGAAATTAAGGTGGCAGCCGTGCGCGGGCTAGCAGACCAGGACTCTAGAACCCGGTAGACCCGAAGGTCTTCCCACACACAGCCGCCATAACGTGAACCGATCACGAACGGTGGACGCCATGCGTCTAAAGTATCCAGGCTGCTAGACCCGATCGCTGAATTTGCAGCGACACGGAACAATACGAGTCCGGATACCAGGCGCACAAGTCGGCGGATTCTGGCGTAGTCGTAGGTAATTCCGCAAGAAATCACTGTCTGCAGAAATCCTCTGATACCCCTTGCCTACGGACCATTCCTACAGGTTTACGTCTGGTCCTGCGGATCCTGCAGACTTGATGTCAGCCGTCGGCAGGCACACTATGAATTCCCGACGCCATGATTCGCTGACGGAGTAGCAAAATGGAACATGCACTAAAGATTCTCGGCAAAGCCTCGTCCATCAACGTCCGAAAAGTCCTGTGGACTTGCGAGGAGCTGGGTATTGCCTACGAACGCGAGGACTGGGGCAGTGGTTTCGCGTCCACCCACAGCCCCGAGTTCCTGCGCTTCAATCCCAACGCACAGGTGCCGGTGATCATCGATGAAGCCGGCGTGTTGTGGGAGTCCAATACCATCTGCCGCTATCTGGCTGGCAAACACCACCACCATCACAGCGAGTTGCTGCCCACCGAACCGGCCGCCCGCGCTCGGGTGGAGCAGTGGATGGACTGGCAAGCCACCGAGCTCAATCCGTCCTGGAGATACCCGTTCATGTCACTGGTGCGCAAGGACCCGGAATTCCAGGACCCGCATAGCCTTGAAGTCGGCATCCGTGACTGGAACCAGAAAATGGGCATCCTCGAACATCAACTCGCGACCACCAAGGGGTATGTCGCCGGACCACACTTTACCCTGGCCGACGTTGTCATCGGTTTGTCGGTCAATCGCTGGCTGATGACGCCGATCGAGCGTCCGGATTACCCCTCCGTCGATGAATACTTCCAGCGTCTGGCGCAGCGTCCGGGATTCCTCAAGCACGGCTGCAACGGCTTGCCTTGAGGAGCCGCAAAATGCCGCGCTGTTTTTTGTAGGAGCGAGCTTGCTCGCGAAGGACCTGAGAACACCGCGTTCAACCAGCTTTCACGCGTTATCGTTGACGTCCATCGCGAGCAAGCTCGCTCCTACAGTGGGTCGGCATTTTTTGTAGGAGCGAGCTCGCTCGCGATGGATGCAAGAGCGCCGCGTATATCCAGAAAACACGCGTTATCGACCATCGCAGTTACCGCGACTAGTTCAATTGCAACGTCGAGTTGAACTGACTGATCGCATCCACCACATGCCGCGAGCCCTGCTGGATTTCCAGAATCACCTCCCCTGCCTCGTTCGCCAGTTCCACGCCGAGGCCGGTTCGACTCAAGCTCGATTGCATGCTCGACACCGCGCTGAGCGACAAATCGTGGTTCTTGCGCACCACCTCGACAATCTCCAGCGTCGCCTGACTGGTGCGCGCCGCAAGGCTGCGCACTTCATCGGCCACCACCGCAAACCCGCGCCCGTGCTCTCCGGCACGGGCCGCTTCGATCGCCGCGTTGAGCGCCAGCAAATTGGTCTGATCGGCAATGCTGCGGATGGTCTGCACGATGGTGCCGATGATGTCGGACTGTTTGCTCACGGCGTCGATGCTCAGAGCCGCCTCGTTCAAGTCCCGGGAAATGTCCTGGATGATCTGCACCGTCTGCTGCACCACCTCGGACCCCTTGCGCGCACAGACGTCGTTTTGTACCGAAGTGCTGTGGGCCGATTCTGCGGCGGTTTGCAGGGTGGTCATCTGGTGGGTGATATCGCTGGCGAACTTGACCACCTTGTACAACCGCCCCTTGGCGTCGAACAACGGGTTGTAGGAGGCTTCCAGGAATACCGTCTGACCTTGCTTGTTCCTGCGCTCGAAACGATGGGAGTGATATTCGCCGCGGTTGAGCGAAGCCCAGAAATTCCGGTAGCCCTGGGACTCGGCTTCGGCACGGTGGCAGAACAGGCTGTGATGCTGCCCCACCACTTCGTTGAGCGAGTACTGCATCGTTTTCAGGAAGTTCTCGTTGGCGCTGATGACGTTGCCTTCGGGCGTGAATTCGATCACGGCCATCGAGCGGCCGATCGCGGAGAGCCTGCTTTCGTTTTCGTGTTCCTTGTTGATCCGTGCGGTGATGTCGGTGGCCACCTTGATCACACTTTTCACCTGCCGGTCGGGGCCCAGCACCGGCATGTAACTGGCTTCGAGCCAGATCTCCCGGCCACTCTTGTGCAAGCGCAAAAAGGTTCCGCTCAGCGGCTCGCCCCGCGCCAGGTCACGCCATAATTTGATGTACTCATCGCTGCGGTAATACTGTTCTTCACAAAAGACCCGGTGATGTTTGCCGCGCACTTCGTCAGCGCTGTAGCCCATGGCATTGCAAAAGTTTTCGTTGGCATCGATGACGATGCCGTCCGGAGTGAATTCAATCATCGCCATCGAATGACTGATCGCCGCCAACTTGGCATTAGCCTCAGTCAGCGCGCAACTGAACCGTTCAATTTCCAGCAGGTCGGCCTTGTGATGTAGGTTGAACATTGTCGTATCACCTTCCGCGCGGTTTTTTGATTGATGAACGTTGCAGGTCTTTCAAATCCACCACTACGCTCCGTGGAACAGGCACACGCATCCCTCCAAAAAGAAGGACTAGTCAGGTGATAAATGATGTTCAATCGGAGGGTCCTTACAGCGACACGCTCATCAAGACATCCTTCTCTTGATAGCCCGCATTCGGGCCAGCCCTAACAGATTCACAACAAATTCCATTTAGCGGACAGCTCCTTGCCATCAAGTGTTGGTGCCTTCGATTGCGCACTCTGCGACCAGAGATCGACCACCTCATGAGGCTCGATACAGTTAGTTACACCTGATCATAGACAGCAACCTCGGGCTTGCAAGGCCACTAGTCTGCCACTACTGAGGACAAAATCGGTTCAGCAGCTTGTCGAGGGGGGAAATACTCGGAGAACAAGACAGATCAGCGGTCGGTAGTGAGAGCGGCGCTGGCTGCCGAATTGGCTTAAGGCTGTAGACCATTCGCGAGCAAGCCCGCTCCCACAGGGGATCGGCGGTGACCACAGGTTTTGTGGAAATCACAGATTCAATGTGGGAGCGGGCTTGCTCGCGAATGGTTGCAGCTCAAACACTGCAGAACTTTCAGAACAAACTACAAGCTGGCACTTACCTTGGTGGCCACCTCTCCCGGCACCCACCCCTTCCATACCTGCGGCTGCTCACGCAAAAACGCTTCGGCGACTTCCCGGGGTTTCTGCCGTTTTTCACTCATCTGACCCAAGGTCTGGTTCAACAGATCAATCGGCAAATCGACCTTTTCAAAGAACGTCACCAGGTCCGGGTATTGCGCCTTGAACGGTGCCGATACGCCGATGGCCAGGCTGGCCGGCATCGAGCGCGTGCCTTTGGGGTTCGGGTTGTTGGCATCGGCCAGGGTTTTCCAGGCCTCGGCATCAAACGGCGGCTCGTCGAGTTTCACCAGTTTGAACCGCCCCAGCAGTGGTGTCGGCGACCAGTAGTAGAACAGCACCGGTTTGCCACGGCGGATCGACGAGGCCACCTCGGCATCCAGCGCGGCACCGGACCCCGTGCGGAAGTTGACGTAGCTGGCGGTCAGATCATAGGCCTTGAGTTTCTGGCTGTTGACGATTTCCGAGGTCCAGCCGGTCGGGCTGTTGAGGAAGCGTCCGCGGCTCGGGTCTTCGGGGTCACGGAACACGTCCTTGTACTTCGCCAGGTCGGCAACGGATTTCAACTCCGGGGCCAAGGGCTTGATGCCGCGCTCCGGATCGCCCTTGATCACGTACTCCGGCACCCACCAGCCTTCGGTGGCGCCTTTGACCGTATCGCCAAGGCCGAATACCTTGCCCTCCGCCGCCGCCTTGACCCAGGCGGGGCTGCGTCCGGCCCACTCTTCACCGATGACCTGGATGTCGTTTTTGGCCAGCGCCGCTTCAAGGCTGACGGTGCTGCCCGGCAGCGTGTCGGTCGGGTAGCCGTAACCTTTTTCGACGATCAGGCGCAGGATTTCGGTGATGAGGCTGCCGCTTTCCCAAGTGAGGTCACCAAAGTGAATAGGTGCCGCTTTTTCCGTGGCCGATGCCGGGTGGGACAACAGGCTCAGGGCCAGCAACGAACTGCCGAGCAGGGTTTTGATCGATCTCATGCGGACCTCTTGTTCTGGAGGGGACGGTTCAGGGATTGGTTGGCGCTGTGCCGGTCGCACAGGGCCTGGGAGCGGGTCATGTAGTCGCTGACGGAACGCTGGGAGATGCCCAGCGCAGCGGCAATTTGCGGATAGGTCAGGCCGTCGATCCGTGACAGCAGGAAGGTCGAGCGGACTTTGCCGGGTAGCCGCTGAAGACTGCGATCCACACGGGTCAGGGTCTGGGACACCTGAGCCAGTTCTTCCGGCGATTGGGCGTGGATCGACTCGGCCTGTTGCAGTTGTTGAAGGTACTGGCGCTCCAGGTCACCTCGACGCCAACGCTGATAGAGCAGGCGCTGGGCGATGGTGGTGAGCAACGCACGGGGTTCACGGATTGCCGTCAGGCCAGGGGCCTGCAACAGTTGCACGAAGGTTTCGCAGGCAATGTCTTCGACAGCGGCGGCATCGTTCAGGGACTGACGCAGGCGCGTGCAGAGCCAGAGGTAGTGGGCGCGGAACAATCCGTCCACCTGTTTGCGATGATGAATATCGGCGCCGGACATAGGGGCTCCTGGGTTAGGGGTCGCTGAATGTCCGGTGGTCCGGTGAGGCGAATCCTAGCAAGGAGCCTTATTCATTAATAATATTTAAAACTTATTTTTATATTCATTTATGGACTTAAAAAATACCTGACTGGCCGCTATCGCAAATCCCCATACCCCAGCACCTCGGCCTCATGCTGGTAGGCGAGCACAATCTGATAGTCGCTTTCGTTGGTGGGCAGTACCTCTGGCAAACCGAGGGTTTCGGCAACCTCCGGCAGCTCGCGCAACGCCAGGTTCATCACCCGCAGGAGCTCTTCAGCCTGCTCATCCCTGACCGTCGCGGCAGTAATGAACGGTAAGGCAGGACTGAGCGCACTGCGGGCAATCACCCGCAAACCGGCCACTTCCTCTGCGGCGTGGCGTGCCAGATAGGCAAAGGTCACGCTGTCGATGGCCGCCAGATCGGCAAGGTTTTCGCGTAACCAGCGCAGGCTTTCGCGATGGCTACCGCTGATCCCGACCTGAGAGAAAAACCGCCCGTCACGTTGCAACGACGCCAACTGGTGGCGCAGCAGATTCATGCCGCTGTTGGAGTCCTGGCTATTGATCACCCCTCGGCTGTGGCGAAAATCCGCCAAGGTCTGTCGCCGGTCATCGACGCGGCACAACAGCAGGCTGCAATGATTGCCACCACTGCTGTCCGGCAGCTCATAACGAGGCCGCCCCAGCACCCGGACCTTGCCGCGCAATGCCGTCATCAGCGGATAGCCGCAGGTTTGGGTGAGCAACAAGTGCGGCGACAACCACAAGTCCAGCAGTGACAGGCCTTCGGCATCCCGGCGGGTGTCGCCCAGGTGCTCGAGGATTCGCGCCAGCCAGCGTTCGTTGGCCTGGTGGATGGGTTCGGGGGCGGTGTACATCAGCAGTTCGGCGAAGTGTTGGGTCATCGAAGTTTTCCATGTAACAAAGCCCCCCTGTGGGAGCGAGCTTGCTCGCGATAGCGGTGTGACATATTGCCTGGATGTTGACTGACACGACGCCATCGCGAGCAAGCTCGCTCCCACAAGGGAACTCAGTTGGTAGCAACAAATCAGTAAAACGGATGCCTCGGGCTGTCGATGGCCTTGACTCCATGTTCACGCCACAACTGCCCATAACCCCGCACCAGAAACCCGCCGCTACGCGCCAGCCATTGCTCGCGGCGGGCCCTGTAGGCGCGGGGCAAGTCGTACCAGGGCAACCCCGGCAACTCGTGGTGCACCAGATGAAAATTGAGGTTCAGGAACAGCCAGCGCCACGGCCACGCCGCTTCATTGAGCACCGTGCGCTGCTCCGGCGCGGCATGAGGTCGATGTTCATAGTAGGAGCGAATCATGGCGATCGACAGCGCCGGCACACTGATCAAAAACAGGTAATGCCAAACCGGCAACAGGCTGAAGTTCGCGATGAACAGCAGCATCAACCCGGTCATCAAGCCGTGACTCAACCACATCAGCCAAGCCTGGCGCTCGCCTGCCCCGAGGCGTTGCAGCTCTTCACGGGCCAATGCCAGCAAGGCCAGCGGTGCCCCCAGGGAAAAACGACCGAGTACGGTTTTGTTCAGCCAATGCAGGCTGCGCACCAGCGGTGAACTGCCCTGCCACTGCCCGGCGCTCAAGTAACGGCTTTCCGGATCGCGACCGGGGATCGTCAGGTCCTCGTCGCGGTGATGCTGCAAATGGCTGTCGCGATACAGGGTGTACGGATACCAGACGGCAAACGGCGCGTAGCCAAGGATTTTGTTCAGGGTTGGCCAGCGCGTGGGATGACCGTGCAGCAGTTCGTGTTGCACGGATAACCACAGCACCAGCAATGGAGTCAGCAACAGCGTGCTCCACCATAAACCCAATCGATGGCTGTTCAACACGATGCCAAACCAGCCGCCATACACACCGATCAACAGCAACCAGGTCGGCCATTCGGTGCGCGCGGTGAAGCGTCGGCGCAGTGTTTCGATTTCTTCTTGGTGGGCGCTATCAAAGTAATGGGGCATGGCGTTGCTCAGATCGGGGACCAGTCCCGTTCTGTGCAATGGCCTTGGGAAATCTTGCAGATTATTTTCAGGAGGATCGCTCCCATGTTGCATGGGAGCGATCAATCAACGCGGATCAGTGACCGAATACGCCAACTTTTTTGGCCTTCTTGTCCGCGCGCTTTTCAATGGCGGTTTTCACCGGTTTCTTTTTCGCCGATTTCTTTGAATCCATACCTTTGGACATGATGCGTACTCCACTCATGGGGATGTGAGATCAGGTATACACCTATCCCGGCGCGCGCGTTCTTTTATAATCGCCCGCTTTGCATACCGACAGTCCAAAACCATGCCCCAGACCCGATACACCCTGCTCGACGAGCCTTTATGGCCATTGATGAACAAGTTCTACCGCGCTCACCAATCGTCGATGAAAGCCGTGCGCGACGCGCAGTTGTGGGTAGCCCGACGTGACCAGATAGTTGCCGCGCTGTGTTTGCGTCCGGTGTCCGGCGGGCATTGGCTGACCGGGTTGTTTGTCAATCCGGCCTGTCGCGAACAAGGGCTTGCCGCCGGGTTGATTGCGGCAGCGGTGAAGGATTGCGAACAGCCGGTGTGGTTGTTCTGTCATCCGGATTTGCGGGGGTTTTATGAGCGGCGCGGGTTTACTTTCGATCCGCCGATGCCTTACGCGATGGTTGAACGGTTGAGCCGATACGCGCGCAGCAAGCCGATGATTGCTATGGGGTTGGCGCCAGGCGTTTAACTGACTCAAGCCAGTTGGAGATCCAATGTGGGAGCGAGCTTGCTCGCGATGAGGTCCGGTCAGTCAGCATTGTAGGCAACTGATACACCGCCATCGCGAGCAAGCTCGCTCCCACAGGGGTTTGCAGTGAGTCTAGTCGTCCGCGTTGGGATCCAGGTCCGGGAACATCACCTCGGTGAAGCCAAACTTGCTGAAGTCGGTAATGCGCGACGGGTACAGGCGGCCGATCAGGTGGTCACACTCATGTTGCACCACCCGCGCATGAAACCCCGAGGCAAAACGCACGATGGGCTCACCCTTGGGGTCTACGCCTTCGTAGCGAATCTGTTGGTAACGCTGCACCGCGCCACGCAGGCCAGGCACGGACAAACAGCCTTCAAAGCCCTCTTCCAGGATCGGGCTCAGCGGTGTGATCAACGGGTTGATCAGGATCGTCTGCGGCACGGCTTCGGCATCCGGATAACGCTCGCTGTGCTCGAAACCGAAGATCACCAGTTGCAGGTCGACGCCGATCTGCGGAGCAGCTAGGCCAACGCCCCCCACGCTTTCCATGGTCTGGAACATGTCATCGATCAGCTGCCACAGCTCGGGGCTGTCAAACATTTCGGCCGGCACTGGCGGGGCAATGCGCAGTAGGCGCTCATCGCCCATTTTCAGAATTTCACGAATCATGATCAGGTTTCGTCAATGGTCGGTTTCGGTTGTGAATGATCGCGGCCCAGCCCCGACACGTGGTGCTTTTCCTCATGGACGGGACCATGCTCGCCAGCCACTTTTTCGCCAGGGTCCTTGCCCTCTCGTGACATGTGCTCGATCACGGCATTCATCTCCGCGCCCAGCAGCAGCACCGCGGCGGAAATGTAGAAGTACAGCAACAGCACGATAATCGCACCGATACTGCCATACATGGCGTTGTAGTTGGCGAACTCCTTGACGTACAAGCCAAAGCCCAGGGACGCGATGATCCATACCACCACCGCCAGCACCGAGCCTGGGGTGATGAAGCGGAATTCCTGTTTGACGTCGGGCATGACGTAGTAGATCAACGCCACCGCGACCATCAGCAGAATCACGATCACCGGCCAGCGCGCGATGGTCCAGAGGGTGACGATGAAGTACTCAAGCCCGACTTGCGCAGCGATCCAGCCCATCACCTGCGGTCCGAGCACCATCAGCGCTGCGGCGATCAGCAGCATGCCGGCAATGCCGACGGTGTAGATGATCGACAACGGAAAGCGTTTCCACAGCGGGCGCCCTTCAACCACGTCGTAGGCTGCGTTCATCGCGCTCATCATCAGCCGCACACCGGCGGAGGCGGTATACAGCGCAATTACGATACCCACTGACAGCAGCCCCCCCTTGGACTGCTGAAGCTGGTCGATCACCGGGTTGACCTGCTCCAGCGCCTGGGGCGGCAATACAAGTTCCGATTGCAGGCGCAGCCAGGAGAAGAAGTCGGGCAGATGCAGGAAGCCGATCAGGGCGATCAGAAACAGAATGAACGGAAACAGAGAAAAGAGCATTTGATAGGCCAACGCCGAGGCATAGGTCGACATCTCGTCGGCGATGAACTCGGTGACCGTGCGCATCATCACACGGTGCAGGGGCAAGCCTCTCATGTCCGGGAAAATCATTAGCGTCTCCATTCGCCGCATACGGATTTGGGGTGAAGTCGTGGCGACTCAGGGGCTGTTTTCTTTCATCAAGGTAGCCCAGTTGGCGACTTTGAAACAAATTCAGCGTGCAAGTTCAGGCTGACACAAAAACGGCCATCTGAAGATGGCCGCGTCTTCTTTTCATTAAAGACATTTCAATGCAGGAAAGTCGTTACACAAGGTTGACCGGGGGCTTTTGCAGGGAGTTTCATTTATTTCACCACGACATTTCATCGTTCAGTGCAGGTTGCGCTTTATGTTTGCGGGCCAACCCTTGAGAATGCGCAACACATTCAGGCCTTGGCGCTGAAGATCCAATCCCGTAGGAACGTTATGAAACTCGATAAGAAGCAGGCCATTGCCCGCAGAAACCAGGAACTCGGCGGTGCTGTGCTTGGCGTCAACAACTGCCACTTCACCGAATTGAACCGCAACCGCAATATCTGGTGGTTCGACATCCCGGTATCGCGCCTGGCCGTGGGTCAGTACGAGTGGATTCACCTGCTGATGCACACGCCGGACACCGACGAACTGCTGCACCTGAAAGTGCCGACCGTGTTCCTGCGTGAGAAGCTCGAAGGCCTGGTGGTGCGCAATGAAGGCAAGCGCAAGGCGGCATTGAGCCTGGAACTGAGCGCCGACAAGGACTCCTTCCTGCAGGACATGCGCCCGGCTGGCACCAACGTCAACTTCGCACCGTTTCGCTTGTAACACCGATCCCTGTGGCGAGGGGGCTTGCCCCCGTTGGGCTGCGAAGCGGCCCTGATATCTGCAACTGCAGTCCATCAGACTCACCGAGCCCACAGGATCTGCGACTGCTGCGCAGTCGAACGGGGGCAAGCCCCCTCGCCACAAAGGCACTTCTGGTTTCGCTAAAAACAAAAAGCCCCGCATCGGCGGGGCTTTTTGTTGATTACGCGGTGGCTTTCTTCGCGTTGATCTTCTTCAGCTCTTCATCGCGCAATTCACGACGCAGGATCTTGCCGACGTTGGTGGTCGGCAGTGCATCGCGAAACTCCACGGAGCGCGGGACCTTGTAGCCGGTGACGTTGGCGCGCATGTGCTCCATCACCTGTTCCTTGGTCAGGGTCACGCCTGGCTTGGCAACGATGAAGATCTTGATCGCCTCGCCCGACTTTTCGTCCGGCACACCGATGGCCGCGCATTGCAGCACGCCCGGCAGAGTGGCCAGCACGTCTTCGAGCTCGTTCGGGTACACGTTGAAACCGGACACCAGGATCATGTCTTTCTTGCGATCGACAATGCGCATGAAGCCATCGGGCTGGATCAGTGCGATGTCACCGGTCTTCAACCAGCCTTCGCTGTCGAGGATTTCATCCGTGGCTTCCTGGCGCTGCCAGTAGCCCTTCATGACCTGCGGCCCCTTCACGCACAGCTCGCCGATTTCGCCCAGCGGCTGCTCGACACCGGCATCATTGATGATTTTGCACAGGGTCGACGGTACCGGAATGCCAATGGTGCCGACCTGGATGTGCTGGATCGGGTTCACCGTCGCCACCGGGCTGGTTTCGGTCATGCCGTAGCCTTCGCAGATGGCGCAACCGGTCACCGCTTTCCAGCGTTCGGCCGCGGCCAGTTGCAGGGCCATGCCCCCCGACAAGGTGACTTTCAGCGCGGAGAAGTCCAGCTTGCGGAAGCCTTCGTTGTTGCACAGGGCCACGAACAGCGTGTTCAGGCCAACGAAGCCGCTGAACTTCCACTTCGACAGTTCCTTGACCATCGCCGGCAGATCGCGCGGGTTGCTGATCAGGATGTTGTGGTTGCCCGCCAGCATCATCGCCATGCAGTGAAAGGTGAACGCATAGATGTGGTACAGCGGCAGCGGCGTGATCAGGATCTCGCAACCTTCATTGAGGTTGGAGCCCATCAGCGCCTTGCACTGCAGCATGTTCGCCACCAGGTTGCGGTGGGTCAGCATCGCGCCCTTGGCCACGCCAGTGGTGCCGCCGGTGTATTGCAGTACCGCGACATCACCACTGGCCGGGTTGGCTTCCGCCACTGGCTGGCCCAGGCCTTTGCTCAGCACGTCGTTGAACTTGACGGCCTTGGGCAAGTGATAGGCCGGCACCATCTTCTTCACGTACTTGATGACGCTGTTGATCAGCAGACGCTTGAGTGGCGGCAGCAGGTCGGCGACTTCGGTGACGATCACGTGCTTGACGCCGGTTTTCGGCACCACGGCTTCCGCCAGGTGCGCCATGTTGGCCAGGCAGACCAGGGCCTTGGCACCGGAGTCGTTGAATTGGTGTTCCATTTCCCGCGCAGTGTAGAGCGGGTTGGTGTTGACCACGATCAGCCCGGCGCGGATTGCACCGAAGACGGCTACCGGGTACTGCAACACGTTGGGCAGTTGCACGGCGATTCGATCGCCGGGTTGCAAATCGGTATGCTGTTGCAGGTAAGCGGCAAACGCACCGGACAATTCGTACAGTTCACCGTAGGTGAGTGTCTTGCCCAGGTTGCTGAATGCCGGCTTGTTGGCGAAGCGTTGGCAGGATTGCTTCAACACTGCCTGAATATTCGGATACTCGTCGGGATTGATGTCGGCAGCAATCCCAGCTGGGTACTTATCCTTCCAAAAGTCTTCGATCATGGAAGCCCACTCCTCAGCAACGCGAATTCAGCACCGCATTTGATGCGATTATTATTGGTGTTTGGTCATTGGTGAATCTGGCTGATAGAAGGCCGAGAAGTCACAAAGCGCGCCGAGAGTAGCAGCTTTGCCAAGGGTCGACTAGAGCCAAAAGCGGCCTCTACGGTCACATCCGTGACTCAAGACTAGCGATTGGTCATTTTAGAGCAAAAATTCTATAAGTCCCTGAAAGCCCCGAAATCCGGGGCTTTCGCTTAAACCTGTAGGAGCGAGCTTGCTCGCGAAAAACGTCCGGGCAACGCGATCATTCAGACAGGGCGCGTTATCTTGACGTCCATCGCGAGCGAGCTCGCTCCTACAGGGATCGGCCATTCACCGATCAGGCGATATCACGCAACTCCCGCCGCAGGATCTTGCCCACCGGCGTCATCGGCAGGGACTCCCGCAGCACGATATGCTTCGGTACCTTGTACGCCGTGAAGTTCTCCTTGCAGTAAGCCTTCAGCTCTTCAAGGCTGACCCCTGCTTCACGGGCCACCACGAACAGCTTCACCGCCTCCCCCGACCGCTCGTCGGGCACACCGATGACCGCACAGTTGGCGACGTTAGGGTGAGCCATCACGACGTCTTCGATTTCGTTCGGGTACACGTTGAAGCCCGAGACAATGATCATGTCCTTCTTGCGGTCAACGATACGCACGAAACCATCCGGGTCGATCACCGCAATGTCACCGGACTTGAACCAGCCCTCGGCATCCAGCACCTCGGCCGTGGCATCAGGTTTCTGCCAGTAGCCCTTCATGATCTGCGGGCCCTTGATGCACAGCTCGCCGCGTTCGCCCAAAGGTTGTTCGACACCGTCATCATTGATGACTTTCAGCGTGGTGCCTGGCACCGGCAGGCCGACCGTGCCGATCCGCGACTGGTCGCCATAGGGGTTGGTGCAGGCCACCGGCGAAGTTTCGGTCAGGCCGTAACCTTCGGTGATGCGGCAACCGGTCAGTTGTTCCCAACGCTCGGCGGTGGCCTTGACCAGCGCAGTGCCGCCGGAGTTGGTGAGCTTGAGGCTGGAGAAGTCCAGGGTCTTGAAGTCCGGATGATCCATCAGCGCAACGAACAATGTGTTCAGACCCAGCAACGCCGAGAACCGCCAGTTCTTCAGTTCCTTGATGAAGCCGGCGATGTCCCGTGGGTTGGTGATCAACACGTTGTGGTTGCCCGTCACCATCATGCACATGCAGTTCGCTGTGAAGGCATAGATGTGGTACAGCGGCAGCGGCGCGATCATCACCTCCTGCCCTTCGCGCAACAACGGTTGCCCGTCGCTACCGAACTGTCCCAGGCAGGCCCGTGCCTGTTGCATGTTCGCCACCAGGTTGCCATGGGTCAGCATCGCGCCCTTGGCCAGGCCCGTGGTGCCGCCGGTGTATTGCAGCACGGCGATGTCGTCGAGGCCGACCTTCAGTGGCTTGATACCCAGGCCACGGCCCATGCGTAGCGCACTCTTGAAGGAAACGGTCTGGGGCAAGGAATAGTCCGGGACCATCTTCTTGACCTTGCTCACCACCGTGTTGACCAGCCACCCCTTGGCGGTGGGCATCAGGTCGCCCATCTTCGCTTCGATCAGGTACTGGATATCGGTGTCGGGGAGTACTTCCTGGACTTTCTGGCCGAACATGTTCAGGTAAACCAGCGCCCGGGCACCGGAGTCCTTGAACTGATGGCGCATTTCCCGCGCGGTATACAGCGGATTGGTGTTGACCACAATCAACCCGGCGCGCAAGGCACCGAACACGGCGATCGGGTAATGCAGGACGTTGGGCATCTGCACCGCGATGCGGTCCCCCGCCACCAGGTCGGTGTGGGCTTGCAGATAACCGGCGAAGGCCGCGCTTTGGCGCTCCAGTTCGGCGTAGGTCAGGGTCACGCCCATGTTGCTGAACGCCGGGCGGTCAGCAAACTTCTTGCAGGAACGCTCGAACACCTCGATCACCGACTTGTAGGCTCCCAGATCGATATCCAGGGGTACACCGGCCGGGCGTTTGTCATTCCAGAAATCAGGTTGCATTGTTCTTGTCCTCTTTGACCTGAATCTATCCGGGGCCACTTTTCTGTCATTTTTCAAAAAAAATGCAAAAAGCGGAGCTTCACGGACACTAGCAGTTATGACGTAGCAGGCAAATATGCCCACGGCCGTCATTGACCGTATGAATCTTCTTGCCGTGGCGTAGGCTGATCAGACGCCCGGCCAAGGATGCGCTATAAACTGCAACGAGCTGTTTGCGACCAGGCAGCCTCATGCAAAGGAACCGCCATGATCCATGACACTTTCTGGCTGACCACGAGCGACCACAGCCGCCTCTTCGTCAACCAGTGGCTTCCCGACGGCAGCCTCAAGGCAATGATTCTGCTGGCCCACGGCATGGCCGAACACAGCGGTCGTTACGGCCCCCTTGCGCAAAAGCTCTGTGACCAGGGCTATGGCGTGTGCGCGCCGGACCTGCGTGGACATGGCAAAACTGCCGAAAACGGGACACTCGGGCATTTCGCCGATGACGATGGCTGGTGCAAGGTCGTGAGCGACCTGGCCAGCCTCAACCAGCACATCGGCCAGCAGCACCCTGGCGTCCCGATCGTGCTGCTCGGTCACAGCATGGGCAGTTACATCGCCCAGGCCTATCTGCTGCACCACAGTGCCAGCCTGCACGGGGCAATCCTCAGCGGCTCGAACTTCCAGCCTGTGGCGCTTTATCGCGCGGCACGGCAAATCGCCCGTCTCGAACGCCTGCGCCAGGGCCGCACAGGACGCAGCGCATTGATCGAATGGCTGTCGTTCGGCTCGTTCAACAACAAATTCAAGCCGGCACGCACACCGTTCGACTGGCTCAGCCGCGATCCGGCGCAGGTCGATCTGTACGTCAACGACCCGCTCTGCGGTTTCCGTTGCACCAATCAACTGTGGATCGACTTGCTCGGCGGCTTGCAGCAAATCAGCAAAGCGTCCAATCTCGCGCAGATCGACCCGGGCCTGCCGCTGCTGGTGATTGGCGGCGAATGTGATCCGGTGAGCGAAGGCAAACGTCTCAAGGATCTGGCCGACGCGCTGCGGGCGGCCGGCAGCCAGCACCTGCAACTGACCGTTTACCCACAGGCGCGGCACGAACTGTTCAACGAGAGCAACCGCGATGAAATCATCGCCGATGTGCTGAACTGGATCGCACAGGCCTTGAGCGCTCCTCGGCCGCACCGGTCCGAATAGATTTTTTTTGTGAATTTTTTAATTCGTCACAGGAATTGAGACAGATGACCCAGGTTACCAACACCCCTTACGAAGCCCTCGAAGTCGGGCAGACCGCCAGTTTCAGCAAGACGGTCGAAGAGCGCGACATCCAGCTGTTCGCTGCGATGTCCGGCGACCACAACCCGGTACACCTGGATGCCGAATACGCCGCCAGCACCATGTTCAAGGAGCGCATCGCCCACGGCATGTTCAGCGGCGCGTTGATCAGCGCGGCGGTCGCCTGCGAGTTGCCTGGCCCGGGAACCATCTACATCGGCCAGCAAATGAGCTTTCAGAAGCCGGTGAAGATCGGCGACACCCTGACTGTGCGCCTGGAAATCCTGGAAAAACTGCCGAAGTTTCGCGTGCGCATCGCCACTCGCGTGTTCAACCAGCGCGATGAACTGGTGGTGGATGGCGAGGCGGAAATCCTCGCGCCACGCAAGCAACAGAGTGTGACGTTGACCACGCTGCCGGCAATCAGCATCGGCTGATTGACGGGGCAAAAACTGTGGGAGCGAGCTTGCTCGCGATGAGGGCCTGACATTCAACATTGATGTTGACTGATCTGGCGCTATCACGAGCAAGCTCGCTCCCACAGTTATTTCAACCAGTCGTTACGAACGTGCACGCGCCTGGTTACGCAGGGCCTTGACCTGATCGTGGTTACGCTGCACGCCGTGGAACTGACGCTCAACCAGGTCGCGAATGCCCACCAGGTTGTGCTTGTTGATTTTCTCCATGGCGTCGCGGTAAGCCTTCAACGCATGGTCTTCTCCGCGCTCGGCTTCATTGAGCACGGCCTCCTCGCCCTTGCCGGTGAACATCGACTTCACGTCGACCCAGCGACGGTGCAAGTCGCCGCTGACACTGGTGGAAGTTTCCGGATCGCCACCCAGTGAACGCACGGCAGACTGCAACTCCGCAGCGGCCGTACCACAATCGCTCGCCCGATTGATGAACAGGGTTTTGAGTTCAGGGTGCTTGATGTCTTCAGCGCATGTCTTGAACCCGGCCTGACCGTCCTTGCTGGTTTCAATCAGGTCGTTGAGTACAGAAATCGCTTCTTTTTTGATGTCGGTCATTTTTCAACTCCTTACGACGGATGAACGGTGTAAGGAACGTTGCACTCTGCGTGCCAGCTCGGAATCGTCTAACTATTCTTTACTTTTCAAATAGTTATCCATTATCAAAAAATCTGTATCCGTTTTATTTGCATGATCTGTCATTTGGCCTGCATGCAGAATGCCTGTATTTTCCAGACTGACTGAATCAAGACGACTGATCGATGAACCCTGAAAAGCTCGAACTGCTGATCACCCGTGAAATGCCCTTCGGCAAATACAAGGGTCGAATCATTGCTGACCTGCCCGGCCCTTACCTGAACTGGTTCGCCCGGGAGGGTTTCCCCCATGGCGAGTTGGGCGGCCTGCTGGCCCTGATGCAGGAGATCGATCACAACGGTTTGTCGGACTTGCTCGAACCGCTGCGCGCCAAACACGGCAAGCCGGCCCCGCGCCACTGAATCACCTACCGAGTACCCCATGCCCGACAACACCCGCCGCGCCCGTGATGAAGCCTTCTGGCGAACCTTTGCCGACCGCTACGATGTCGAACCCGGCCCGCTCAACCTGGAGAACGGTTACTTCGCACGCATGTCGCGCACGGTGGTCGAGGAATATCAGCGCAACATCGAACTGATCAACCGCAGCAATTCGGTGTACGTGCGCCAGCGTTTCGAACAGGGCGACAGCCTGAAGATCCGCGCGCAACTGGCCAGGTTGATTGGCGTACCCGCCGACAGCATCGCCTTGACCCGTAACGCCTCGGAAGGTTTGCAGTCGCTGATCCGTAACTACAACCGGCTGCAGCCCGGCGACCAGGTACTGGTTTGCGATCTGGAATACGACACGGTCAAAGGCGCCATGCGTTGGCTGGCGCGTAATCGCGGTGTCGAAGTGATCGAGATCGAACACGCACACCCGGCAACCTTCGACAGCTTGCTCAATACCTATCGGGAAGCCTTCGCGCGCTATCCGCGGCTGAAGCTGATGGCCCTGACCCACGTCACCCATCGCACGGGCCTGGTGATGCCGGTGCAGGCGATTGCAGCCGCTGCAAAGGAACAGGGCATCGACGTCATCCTCGACGGCGCCCATGCCCTCGGCCAGTTTGAATTCGACCTGACCGAGCTCGGTATCGCCTTCGCCGGCTTCAATCTGCACAAGTGGATCGGCGCACCGCTGACGCTCGGCTTTATCTACATCGCACCCGAACGCCTGGCCGACATCGACCCGGACATGGGCGAGATGCATTTTCCACCCACTGACATTCGCGCCCGTACCTCGTACAGCACCCCCAACATCCCGGCGCTGATGACCCTGCCGCTGGTGCTCGAAGAACATTGGGCGATGGGCGGTGCCGCGGCCAAGGGCGCGCGGCTCAATTATCTGCGCAACCGCTGGGTCGCTGCGGCGCGGCAGTTGCCGGGCGTCGAAGTCCTGACCCCGGATGACCCACGCCTGTATTGCGGCATTACCTCAATGCGCTTTACCCGGCATGCCGACCAGCAAACCATGGTCGAGCGCCTGCTCAATGAATACAACCTGTTCACCGTGACCCGCAGTGGCGCGGCATGCGGTCCGTGCATCCGCATTACACCGGGGCTTACCACCACCGCGGCCGACATGGATGTGCTGGTCAGGGCGCTGAGCGAACTGGGCTGACCTCAGACGGTGTACTTGTCAAAGTCCTCGGGCTTGATCTGTGTCGACACGGCGAACGTGTCGATGCCGATGGTCATCTGCCCGAAGTAGCCGTCTTCAGCCGAATCCCGCCCCAGGGTGTGCACACTCAAGATCGATTTTTCACCGCCCATGGTTGAATAAAAATAGTCCTGAGCGTTGGTCAGTGCCGGCACGGTTCGGCCGCTGTACGGTCGGCTACCGAGTACCGAACGAGAGGCCACCTCAGGCAGGTAAAGCTGCCCGACCCAGGCAACATGCCGTTCTTGCAGATAGTTGTTACCGGCCGTGATGCGCACGGCGACGTGAATGTGCAATGCGCGACCGGCGTAAAAACCGGGATAGATCGTGGTGAAGCGCACGATGCCCGACTTGTCGGTGAACTGCCCGCCGCGCAGATAGGTATCGTCATCGGTGCGCGGGACGGCGCCGATATCACCGGTATCGACCTCGACGTCCGGGTTGATCTTGCTCCAGCCCGAATAGGCACCGCGGGCATTGCAGTGCCAGATATCCACCAGCGCATCGGGGACCGGCTCGCCGGTCATGGCATCGACAATGGTCAGCCGCAGCACCAACGGAACGCCTTCGGCGCCTTCGCTGATGTTTCTGCGGATCAGTTTGGGGTTGCGGAAATACGGGCCGGCAATCTGTTCGGGAGACAGCAGGTAGACCGGTGCCGGGGGTGCAGCTGAGGTGGTAGCGTCCATGACGTTCTCTCTTCCATAAGATGAACGCAGGCTAGCACCGGTCGATTTTCGTTATGCGGTAACTATGTATCGCATGATGTCCTTGTCCCTGTGGGAGTGAGCTTGCTCGAGTTGGCGTCGTGTCAGTCAACATCCATGCAATCTGTCACACCGCTATCGCGAGCAAGCCCGCTCCCACAGGGGTACGACAACTTTCTTCAGGCAAAAAAAAACGGTGCACCGACCAAGCGCACCGTAAAGCCGTAGAACACACAACGAGGTGTAGGGTGAAGCGATCAGTCCAGCAGCGCCAAAGCCTCGGCGGTGCATTCCTGAATGCGGGCCCAGTCGCCGTTCTTGATCCACTCCGGATCAAGCATCCAGCTACCGCCCACGCACATGACGTTTTTCAATGCCATGTAGCTCTTGATATTGGCAGGTCCCACGCCGCCGGTCGGGCAGAATTTCACTTCGCCGAACGGGCCGCCCAGAGCCTTGATGGCCGCGACGCCGCCGCTGACTTCGGCCGGAAATAGCTTGAAACGGCGATAACCCAGGCCGTAGCCTTCCATGATGCCCGAGGCATTGCTGATGCCTGGCAACAGTGGAATCGGGCTGGCGACGCTGGCTTCCAGCAGGTCGCGGGTGATACCCGGCGTGACGATGAATTGCGAGCCGGCCGCTTCCGCCGCCGCCAGCATGTGGCGATCCAGCACAGTGCCGGCACCGGTCACCAGCTCCGGACGCTGCTCACGCAGAATCTGGATGGCCTTGAGGCCGAATTGCGAACGCAGGGTGACTTCCAGGGCCGTCAGGCCACCGGCCGCGAGGGCATCGGCCAACGGCAGAACGTCCTGCTCGCGGGCAATGGTGATCACCGGCAAAATCCGCGCTTTCGCGCAAATACTGTCGATCAGGGCAACTTTATCCGCCATGGAAACGGTCGGGGATGGGTTTGTCATAGCGGCTGTTCCTTGGCTCATGGGCACCAGTAAATCTCTAACGTGGGTTGCAGAAACGCGCGCACCGGCATTTCGGCGACATCGTCACCGGCCAGCGCGAAACTCAGGGTGGTCAGTTTGGACTGACCGGAGATCGACAGAATTTTATGTTTGGCCGAAGCCAGCAGCGCACGGCTCATGGTCAGGCGCTGATGCGGCACGGTCGGCGCCAGCATCGGCCAGCAGCGACGAACGCCATCGACCTGTAATGCCTCGGCAAGGTTCGGGCTGTTGGGGAACAGCGATGCGGTGTGGCCGTCATCGCCCATGCCGAGGATCAGCACGTCGATCACCGGCAACTCCGACAGCAAGCGGTCGGCCTGCTCGGCTGCCTGTTCCAGGTTGGCACTGGCGCTGTACAGGCTCAGGAACTGCGCCTTGGCCGCTTGGCCTTGCAGCAGGTAACGCTTGATCAGACCGGCGTTGCTGTCGGCGTGTTCGACCGGCACCCAGCGCTCGTCGGCCAGGCTGATCACCACGTTCGACCAGTCCAGCGTCTGCTTGGCCAGGTGCTGGAAAAACGCCACCGGGCTGCGGCCACCGGACACCACCAGGGTCGCAGTGCCCTGGGCGTCGATCGCGTCGCTCAGTTGTTTCGCCACGTTCAGTGCCAGGCTTTCAGCCAGCAGCACCGGGCTCTTGTATGCATGGGCGCTGACGCCCTGCGGCAGTTTCAAATCAGATATCGCCATACCACGACCTCCCGTCCCGCGTGATCAGAGCAATGGAGCTCATCGGCCCCCAGGACCCGGCCGCGTACGGCTTGGGCGCATCACCGGATTTTTTCCACCCGGCGATCAACTGGTCACACCACTTCCACGCGGCTTCGATTTCATCTTTACGGACAAACAGGTTCTGATTGCCGCGCATCACTTCCAGCAACAACCGCTCGTAGGCATCGGGAATCCGTGCGCTGCTCCAGGTGTCGGAAAAATTCAGCTGCAACGGACCGCTGCGCAGCTGCATGCCCTTGTCCAGGCCTTGATCTTTGGTCATGACACGCAAGGAAATGCCTTCGTCCGGTTGCAGGCGGATAATCAGCTTGTTGCTGATTTGCAGGCGCTGCTCGGGAGCGAAGATGTAGTGCGACGGTTCCTTGAAGTGGATGACGATCTGCGACAGCTTCTGCGGCATGCGCTTGCCGGTACGCAGGTAAAACGGCACGCCGGCCCAGCGCCAGTTGCGGATGTCGGCACGCAGGGCGACGAAGGTTTCGGTGTCGCTCTGGGTGTTGGAATTGGGTTCTTCCAGGTACCCCGGTACCGCTTTGCCCTCGCTGTAGCCGGCGATGTACTGGCCGCGCACCACTTGAGTGGTCAGGCCTTCCGGGCTGATCGGCGCCAGGGCCTTGAGCACTTTGACCTTCTCGTCGCGGATGCTGTCGGCGGACAGGTCGGCCGGCGGGTCCATGGCGATCAGGCAGAGCAGTTGCAGCAGGTGGTTCTGGATCATGTCCCGCAGCTGGCCGGCCTTGTCAAAGTAACCCCAACGGCCTTCGATACCGACCTTCTCGGCCACGGTGATTTCCACGTGGGAAATGTAATTCTGGTTCCACTGGGTTTCGAACAGGCTGTTGGCGAAACGCAAGGCGATCAGGTTCTGGACGGTCTCTTTACCCAGATAGTGGTCGATGCGGTAGGTGCGGTTCTCCGGGAAGAACTGCGCCACGGCATCGTTGACCTTACGCGAGGATTCCAGATCCGAACCGATGGGTTTTTCCAGCACCACACGGGTGTTTTGCGCCAGGCCGACCTTGGCCAGGTTCTCGCAAATCGCGCCATACACGGCGGCAGGAGTCGCAAAGTAGGCGATGACCCGCTGCGAACTGCCGGCGGATTCGGCCAGGGCCACATAATCATCGGGGTTGAGGAAGTCGACGTGCAGGTAGTTCAGGCGCGCCAGAAAACGCTCGACCACGGCTTCGTCCAGCTCTTTGGCACCGACATAGCGGCGCAGCTCGGAGGTGATGAACGCCAGGTGCTCCTGCTCGCTGCCCGGCTCACGGGCCAGCGCGATAATACGTGTGTCCTCGTGCAGCAGGCCGGCGCCGTCGAGTTGATAGAGGGCAGGAAACAGCTTGCGCAAGGCCAGGTCGCCAAGGGCGCCGAACAAGGCAAAGGTGCACGGTTCAACCGTAATCGAGAGCATGATGTTTGTTCTTTTATCAAGTTAAGCTACAAATACCTTTTTTCAAGGCATCACTCAAGGGAAAATGTAGTAATAACCACAACATTTTCGCAAAATACAGATTCCGAGTGGTGGTCGGTCGGAGCCATCAGTAGGATAGGCCACCGTTACGGGCCTCACCAAAGGCCCTTTTTGCATTAGCCGCGCGCTTGTTGGCGCAGGTGTAAAGGATACTTATATGGACCGCGTGCGAAATTTACTGGAGCAAATCCAGAATCGCCTTGAAGAGCTGAACAAGGCCGAACGCAAAGTCGCCGAGGTGATCCTGCTCAACCCGCAGCAGGCCACCCGCTTCAGCATCGCCGCCCTCGCCCAGGCCGCCTCGGTCAGCGAGCCGACGGTCAACCGTTTCTGCCGTTCGTTCGGTGTCAGCGGCTACCCCGAGCTCAAACTGCAACTGGCCCAGAGCCTGGCCAGTGGCGCCGCCTATGTCAGCCGTGCGGTGGAGGCCGATGACAATCCGGAGGCCTACACCCAGAAGATCTTCGGCAGCGCCATCGCCTCCTTGGACAGCGCCTGCCAGGCACTGGACCCGAACCTGATCAGTCGCGCCGTCGACCTGCTGATCCAGGCCCGGCAGATCCACTTCTTCGGCCTCGGCGCCTCGGCCCCGGTGGCACTGGATGCGCAGCACAAGTTCTTCCGTTTCAACCTCGCCGTCACGGCCCACGCGGATGTGCTGATGCAGCGCATGATTGCCTCGGTGGCCCATACCGGCGAGCTGTTCGTGATCATTTCCTACACCGGTCGCACCCGCGAACTGGTGGAAGTGGCGCGCATCGCCCGGGAAAACGGCGCCTCGGTGCTTGGCCTGACCGCCGAGAACTCGCCACTGGCCAAGGCCAGCACCCTGAGCCTGAACATCCCGCTGCCGGAAGACACCGACATCTACATGCCGATGACGTCGCGGATCATCCAGCTGACCGTGCTGGACGTACTCGCCACCGGCATGACCTTGCGCCGTGGCGTGGACTTCCAGCCGCATTTGCGCAAGATCAAGGAAAGCCTGAATGCCAGCCGGTATCCGGTTGGAGATGAGTTCAACTGATCCAACATTTGCGCTGATCGTTCTGACCTCATCGCGAGCAAGCTCGCTCCCACAGGGGATTGGTGTTGAACACAAAAACTGTGTTCACCGAAGATCCAGTGTGGGAGCGAGCTTGCTCGCGATGGCGGCAGACGCAGCACCGCAAATCCAGAGCTAAGCCCCCACCCGCGCCTGCAAACTCAAATGCGCCCGCTCCCCAGGTTTCAGACACAGGCTGTCGGTACCGCCGCTAGCGGCCTCTACACAAACGAATTCGGATATCTCGTTCCAGGTCACGCCGAGCAACGGGCGTGAACCGGGATGCCACACCACCGTGTCTGCCGTATCCCCGGTATCAATGCACAACGCCCGCTGCCAGGCATGGTCGTTCAACTGCAATTCGCCGTCGTGCTGGAACACCCGCTGACACCCGCCATCAACGCGTAACTCGCCTTCCTGCTGACAAACCTGTCGGCTCAACTGATCGTAACCCTGCGCGCCTTCGAGTCCAGACAGCGCTATCTCACTGACATCGCCAATACGCCAGTAAGCGTGTAAAGCCTGGCTCAACTGGCACGGCATGTCGTCCTGATGCTCGGTGCTCAGACGCAGTTCCATGCGCTCACCCAGGTGCGCGTGCAGGTCCACCTGCCAGTCACACAACTTCAGTTGCCAGTGCAATCGCACGCCATCGTCGTCACTGTTGCTGTCGAGCAGCTTCCAGTCGAGCAACCGCGCCCAGCCATGGGACGGCCAGGCGTTTTCGCTCGGATGCCGGCCATACCACGGCCAACACACCGGCACGCCGCCGCGAATGGCGCCGACCTGCGGCCACTTTGCCGCACACCACAGCCAGGGTTTCTGGCCCTTGGGCTGGAAGTGCAACAACTGCGCGCCCTGACGACTGAACACCGCCTGACACAGCGGATGATCGATCACCAGCACATCGCGCGTCTGATAGCGCTCCCACGCGAACACCGGACGTTCGCGCAAGGATTTGAAGAAGCGTTGTAGCGGATGCTCAAGCATGTGCCACGGTCCTGAAAAACATGGGTGTACTCAACATTCTCACAATCCTGTAGAGCGCTTTTTGTGGCGAGGGGGCTTGCCCCCGTTGGGTCGCGAAGCGGCCCCAAAAAGGGACTGCTGCGCAGTCCAACGGGGGCGAGCCCCCTCGCCACACAAAAAAAAGCGGACAGCCATGGCTGTCCGCAAATATGCGCACATGGAGAGAAGCTTATCGCAGACGCGTTAGAACACCGACTGAATTTTCAGGCCGGCCACCAGCGCGTTGTCGACTTCATCCACACCACCCGGGTGAGTGACGTATTGCAGGTTGGGACGCACGGTCAGCCAGTTGGTCACGTGGAAGCCGTAGTTGATCTCGTAGTTGTATTCGGTTTCACGAATGGGCGAGAACAGCGGATTGTCGTATTCCGAAACACCGTTGGCCGCGTTGGTCAGTTCAGCGTTTTTCTTCACGTCATCGTTGACATGGATACGGGCGAAACCGATGCCCACGTCATCCTTCGGACGCGCGTCGAACGGGCCCTTGTACACGAACATCAGCGACTGGTAGTTGTCGATGAAGTTGGTGTCTTTGTCATGGAACGTTGCGTTGGCCGCGATGTTCAGACCACGGGAAGCATCGCCATTGTGGCTGGTCAGTTGCTGCTGCGCGACGAACCAGTAGCCGTGCTTGCTATCGTGGACGCGATAAGGGTTGCCGGTGGTCGCTGCGTTCTGGCCGTTGTCGTCCTTGAGAACGTCGTCGGCATCAGAGGTACTTTTGTAGTAACCGACACGGTATTCGCCCGGCAGGTTGTTGACCTTCGGCGACCAGACCAGCTCGACCGGCAGGACGGTGCCATTGGTGCCACTGCCGCTGAGCTTGAAGCCGTTACCGTGCTCCAGTTGCGACGTGTTCTGGTTGTACGCGCCAATCTGGGCGTAGAGCTCGTCATTGATGTTGTACTTCACACGGATCGCCGCCTGGCTGACCGGCCAGTTGTACCAGATGTTGGTGGCCCAGTTACCCACCTGGGATCCGCAGAACGCCAGGTTCTGGAACTCGCACGGGAAGGTGTTGAAGTCTTCACCTTCACCGAAGTAACCGGCCTTGACGTCCAGCTTGTTGTCGAAGAACTGGTGCTGAATCCACAACTGGGTCAGACGGACCATGTGGCCGCGACCATAGACCTCCTGGGAGGAACTCAAGGTGCCGGCACGCGGATCGCCGATACGGTCGTTGGAGATGTTCTCACCGTTACGGTTGGTGAGCTGGATCTTGGCCTGGGTGTTATCCCAGCCAAACAGCTTCTCCAGGTCCAGCGCCGCGCCCAGGCCAAACTGGTCGGCGTAGCGCGCGGTCTTGTCATCGTTGAAGCCGCCATGCAGGTTAGCGCCGACTTCACCGACGTAGTCCATCTTGATGTCGATGCCTTGCTCGATCAGCTTGGTACGCTCGCCACCCCAATCGCCCGTCATCCACCTGGAGTCGGAGCTGAACGCTTCATCGGCCATCGCATTGCCGGCCAGAACCAGTGCTGCCGCTGCTGAAACCTGGCAGATCAACCGGGCCTTGTTCTTCATCTTCATCCCTACTTCCTCGTTTTATTGTTATTAACTTTTCTTTTTTTAACGCGGTTACATCCGGTGCAACGCGCGACAGGCCGCGCATTGCCAATCCCCCCCTGTAGGAGCGAGCTTGCTCGCGATGGCGGTGTATCAGGTGACAAAGATGTTGAATGTCATTCCGCTATCGCGAGCAAGCTCGCTCCCACATTGATCTCTATCTACCTTTGAACTGTGCGACGTTGGCAGCGTGCGATTCGGTTTTCGCTACGCCGGCGACGCCCAGTCGTTCACCCGTTTTCGCATCGAACAACAGCACTTTCGCCGGATCGAATTGCAGGGTCAGGGTCTCGCCCACCGCCGGCGCCACGTCCGGCGCCAGGCGGCAGCAGACCTTGGTGTCGTTGAGATTGACGAAGACCAGGGTGTCGGGCCCGGTCGGTTCGGTGACCTGGACTTCGGCACGAATGGTCGGCAACCCGTTTGCTTCGCCGTTGGCCAGGATGATCTGCTCAGGGCGGATGCCGAGGATCACTTCGCGGTCTTCAAGACCGGCGTCCTGCATGCCCAGCGGCAATTCGCAACGGGCCTGGCCGCTGTCGAGCAGCGCCAGCAGACGACCGTCCTTGCGCTGCAAGCGCAGCGGGATGAAGTTCATCGGCGGCGAACCGATGAAGCTCGCCACGAACAGGTTGGCCGGGTTGTTGTAGATGTCCTTCGGCGTACCGAACTGCTGGATGATCCCGTCCTTCATCACCGCCACTTTGTCGCCCAGGGTCATGGCTTCGATCTGGTCGTGGGTCACGTAGACCGTGGTGGTTTTCAGGCGCTGGTGCATCAGTTTCATTTCGGTGCGCATCTCGACCCGCAGCTTGGCGTCGAGGTTGGACAGCGGTTCGTCGAACAGATAAATCTTCGGCCGCCGCGCCAGGGCACGGCCCATCGCCACGCGCTGTTGCTGGCCGCCGGAGAGCTGGCCGGGCTTGCGGCTGAGCAGGTGTTCGATCTGCAACAGCTTGGAAACCCGAGCGACCTCTTCGTCGATTTCGGCGGTCGGCATTTTGCGGATCTTCAGGCCGAAGGCGATGTTGTCGCGCACGCTCATGGTCGGGTACAGCGCGTAGGACTGGAACACCATGGCGATGTCGCGATCCTTGGGGCTCATGCCGCTGATGTCGGCGTCGTCCACCAGGATCGCGCCACCGCTGATGGTTTCAAGGCCCGCGATGCAGTTCATCAAGGTCGACTTGCCGCAGCCCGACGGGCCGACCAGGATCAGGAACTCACCGTCATCGATTTTCAGTTCGATGTTCTTCAGGGTGTCCGGCAAACCGGGGCCGTAGGTCTTGTTGACGTTGCGTAATTCGAGAGTTGCCATGTTCTACCCCTTGACCGCGCCGGACGTCAGCCCGCGCAGGAAATACTTGCCAGCGAATATGTAGACCAGCAGTGTCGGCAGCCCGGCGATCATCGCGGCGGCCATATCAACGTTGTATTCCTTGGCCCCGGTGCTGGTGTTGACCAGGTTGTTCAGGGCCACGGTAATTGGCTGGGCGTCGCCACTGGCGAACACCACGCCGAACAGGAAGTCGTTCCAGATCTGGGTGAACTGCCAGATCAGGCAGACCATCACGATCGGGATCGACATCGGCAGCAGGATCTTCAGGAAGATCGTGAAGAAGCCCGCGCCATCGAGCCGTGCGGCCTTGACCAGCGCATCCGGAATGCTCACGTAGTAGTTGCGGAAGAACAGCGTGGTGAACGCCAGGCCGTAGACCACGTGCACCAGCACCAGGCCGGTGGTGGTGTTGGCCAGGCCGAACTTGCCGAGGGTGAACGAGGCTGGCAGCAGCACGGTCTGGAACGGCAGGAAGCAGCCGAACAGCAACAGGCCGAAGAACAGTTGCGAACCACGGAAGCGCCACATCGACAGCACATAGCCGTTCATGGCCCCGATGAACGTGGAGATCAGCACCGCCGGCACGGTGATCTTCACCGAGTTCCAGAAGTAGCCGCCGACCACGTCCCAGGCCTTGATCCAGCCGATGCCGTCGATCACGGTCGGCCAGCTCAGCAGGTTGCCGGTACGGATGTCTTCCGGGGATTTGAAGCTGGTCAGCAGCATTACCACCAACGGGATCAAGTACACCGCTGCCGCCAGCAACAGAGTTGCGTAGATCGCGATGCGGCTGAAACTGATACCCGATTTTCCGAGTTGATTAGTCATGGCGTTTGCCTCGCAGCTCGGAGTACAGGTACGGCACGAGGATGGTCAGCACGGCGCCGAGCATCAGCATGGCGCTGGCCGAACCGATGCCCATCTGGCCACGGCTGAAGGTGAAGGAATACATGAACATCGCCGGCAGGTCGGAGGAGTAGCCAGGACCACCCGCGGTCATCGCCGCGACCAGGTCGAAGCTCTTGATGGCGATGTGCGCCAGGATCATGAAGGCACTGAAGAACACCGGGCGCAGGCTCGGCAGGACGATCTTCAGGTAGATGGTCGGCAGGCTCGCGCCATCGACTTGCGCAGCGCGGATGATCGATTGATCGACACCGCGCAGGCCGGCGAGGAACATCGCCATGACAAACCCGGAGGCTTGCCACACGGCGGCGATCACCAGGCAGTAGACCACGCGATCCTGATCCACCAGCCAGTCGAGACGGAAGCCTTCCCAGCCCCAGTCGCGCAGCATCTTGTCCAGGCCCAGGCCTGGGTTGAGCAGCCATTTCCACGCGGTACCGGTGACGATCATCGACAGCGCCATCGGGTACAGGTAGACGGTGCGGATGAAGCCTTCCTTGCGAATGCGCTGATCCAGCAGCACCGCGAGGAACACGCCCAGCACCAGGCTGATGCCGATGAACATGCCGCCGAACACCGCGAGGTTCTTGCTCGCGACCCACCAGCGGTCGTTGTCCATCAGACGCATGTATTGCTGCAGGCCGACCCACTTGTAGCTCGGCATGAAGCTGGAGTTGGTGAAGGACAGAATGAACGTCCAGATGATGTAACCGTAGAAGCCAACCAACACGATCAGCATGCTCGGCGCGAGTACCAACTTGGGTAACCAGCGTTGCAGCGCATCGAACGGTGAGGCTTTGCTGAAAAACGCCACAGAGCTCATCGGGATAATCCAGGTGGAGAAGTGAAATCCGGACAGAGTTCCCCCCTGTAGGAGCGAGCCTGCTCGCGATGGAATCAAGAACACCGGGGCCTGTCTGGATTGGCGCGGTGCCTGGTAGTCCATCGCGAGCAAGCTCGCTCCCACAATGGGATGGAGCTCTCTCTGGGGTTTGCCGCAGGATCACCTGCGGCGATTACGAGTTACTGGGCAGCTTTGACAGCCGAGGCCAGTTGGGCGCTGGCCTTGGCCGGGTCAGCGTCCTTGTCGTTCATGAAGTTGGTGACCACGTCGAAGATCGCGCCCTGCACGGCCAGGGAGGTGGCCATGTTGTGCGCCATGCTCGGTTGCAGGCCGCCGGTCTTGTCGTCCGCGATGAAGTCCTTCGCCGACTTCTGGGCACACTCGTCGAAGCCGAGCTTGTCCATTTCGTTCAGCATGTCGTTACGCACCGGGATCGAACCCTTGTTCATGCTGAAGACTTTCTGGAAGTCGGTACCCAACGCGACCTTGGCCAGGTCTTGCTGGGCAGCGATGTCACCCTTGCGATCGGCCTTGAGCTTGAACACCGCCATCGAGTCGATGTTGTAGGTGAAGGCTTTTTCGGTGCCCGGGAACGCTACGCACTGGTAGTCCTTGCCGGCGATTTTCTTCGCGGCGGTCCACTCGCTTTTCGCCCAGTCGCCCATCATCTGCATGCCGGCCTTGCCACTGATGACGTCGGCGGCGGCGATGTTCCAGTCACGACCGGCACGGTTCGGGTCCATGTAGCCGGTGATTTTTTTCAGCTCGGCGAACGACTTGGTCATCTCCGGGCCGGACAGGGTTTTCTGGTCCAGGTCGACCAGGGCTTTCTTGTAACCGTCAGCGCCCATGACCGAGAGCACCACGTCTTCGAACACGGTGCTGTCCTGCCAAGGCTGACCGCCGTGGGCGAGCGCGATGAAGCCGGCGGCCTTGAGCTTGTCGCCGGCGGCATAGAATTCTTCGAGGGTCGTCGGGGCTTTTTCGATCCCGGCTTTCTTGAACACTTCAGGGTTGATCCACAGCCAGTTGACGCGGTGGATGTTCACCGGCACGGCGACGTAGTCACCTTCGTACTTCACAGTGTCGGAGACTTTCTTCGACAGCAGGCCATCCCAGTTTTCCGCCTTGGAAACGTCTTTCAACGCGTCGGTGCTGAGCAGGCCAGTGCTGCCCCACTCCTGGATGTCCGGGCCTTTGATCTGGGCAACGCCCGGCGGGTTGCCGGCTACGGCGCGACTTTTGAGTACGGTCATGGCCGTGGAACCGCCACCGCCGGCGACTGCGCCGTCCTTCCAGGTGAAGCCGTCTTTTTCGACTTGAGCCTTCAGGACATCGACCGCTGCTTTTTCACCACCGGAAGTCCACCAGTGAACGACTTCAACGGAACCTTTGGATTCGGCGGCCAGGACACTGAGGGGGAGCGCAGACAGGGAAGCGAGAGAAATGACAGTAGCGAGGCGAGAAATCGCATTCATCTAGGAGCACCTTTCTTGTTGTTATGCATGCAAGTCTGTTGCTTGCGCTGCATAAGATTCTAAACAGGGGATATCCCCTCGCAGGTAACGAAGGGATGCGCGAATGTCACCGCATGGTTACATAGAACCGCTCTGGGACGGCTGCGCCAGCACCGTGGCCATGCTCGGCGCCAGCGCCAGGCGCGGAATCAACACGGCTTGCCAGGCGTGGTAAAGATCAGGCTTGCCGGGCCAGATATCGGCACTCGGACGGTTCAGCGGGTCGAGTTCGTGATGCCAGCTGCCGTCTTCGCGGTCGATGAAATGACTGTCACAGAATTCCCAGAACAGTCGGTACCAGTGTTCGTATTGCTCTTCACCGGTGCGTTTGAGCAGCGCACTGGCGGCTGCACTGGCTTCACAATGGGTCCAGTGCAGGCGATGGCGGACCACCGCTTTGTTGTCCCAGTCCAGGGTGTAGACAATGCCCGGCGCGCCATCGACATCCCAGCCATGGAGGCAATTGTGCTCGAACAGTTTTTGCGCGTCGGTGACCAGCCAGCCCGGCGTGAGCATCCCGGCCTTCACCCGCGAAGCTTCGAGGTGCAGCAACAGCCGCGCCCACTCAAAACCATGGCCCGGGGTGGTGCCGTAGGGGCGGAAGCCGTCGGCCGGATTGTCGCGGTTGTAGTCCCGCAGTGGCTGCCAGGCGCGGTCGAAATGCTCGATCACCAGGTAATCGTTGGCGGCGGCGTGGCCATGAATTACGCGCTCGACAATCCGATGGGCACGGCTGAGCCAACGGTTGTCATCGGTGACATCGGCCAGGGCGAGGAAGGCCTCGGTGGCGTGCATGTTGCTGTTGGCGCCCCGGTACGCCTCCTCTTCGCTCCAGTCGCGATTGAAAGACTCGCGCATCGCGCCTTCTTCTTCGCTCCAGAAATAAGTGTCGATGATATCGATCGCGTCATCGAGCAAGGCTTGCGCACCGGGGCGCTGCGCGACCACCGCAGAACTGGCGGCCAGCGCGACGAAGGCATGCAGATAGGCGTTCTTGCCGGTATTGCCGTCGCGATGTTCGGCAGTCGCGAACCAACCGCCATGCAGCGCATCCCGCAGTGGCCCGCGAAGTGCCGCGACACCGTGATCCACCAGCTCGGCAAAGCCCGGCAGCCCTTGGACATGGGCCATGGCGAAGCTGTGGGTCATGCGCGCGGTGTTCATGGTCTGGGCTTGCGCATCAGGCGGGAGGCGGCCTTTTTCATCGAGGTTGCCGAAGCCTTCAGGCAGTTTCGAAGCCTTGGCGAAGGTCAGCAGGCGCAAGCCTTCGGTGGCGAGCCATTGCTGATGGGCAGGTGCGTTCAGCCAACTGCTGAAGGCCGGTTGGAAGGTGTCCATGGCGTACCTTTTTTGTTGTTATGACTGTGGGGCAGCATAAACAACGGACGAAGGTCGGCTTGTAACGAAGGGGGTGGGTTATGTCACCAGCCTGTGACAATGGACACAGACATTGAGTGAAATACTTGTGGCGAGGGGGCTTGCCCCCGTCCGACTGCGCAGCAGTCGTAAAATCAGCGACCTGATTTTTACAGGCAGTCTGTGGGTGATGGTTTTGGGACCGCTTCGCGGTCCAACGGGGGCAAGCCCCCTCGCCACAGGGTGGTGTCAATCCACTGAGCGGGGCAACTGCAACGTTACCCGCAACCCGCCTTCACGCAAATTCTGCAAGCTGACCTCACCACCATGGCTATGGGCAATGTTGCGGGCAATCCCCAGCCCCAAGCCGTAACCCTGCTGCTGCCCGGCCAGGCGGAAGTGCGGTTCGAACACCTGCTCCAGGCGCTGCTCCGGCACGCCCGGCCCCTCGTCATCGACATGCAGGATGAACGCGCTTTCGTCGTCATCGATGTGCAGGTGCGCGTTCTGCCCGTACTTCAGCGCATTGTCGATCAGGTTGCCGATGCAGCGCTTGAGCGCCAGCGGTTTGCCCGGGTACGCCGCCAGCGCCCGCCCCTGCTGGGTCACGCGGCCGTTGCCGTTCGGCGCGAGATAAGGCTCCACCAGACAATCGAGCACATGGTTGAGATCCACCGGCTCGATGTTCTCGTGGATGTCAGTGTCTTTCACGCATTGCAACGCGCCCTTGACCAGCAACTCCAGCTCGTCCAGATCGCGCCCGAACTTGGCTTGCAGTGTTTCGTCTTCGAGCAATTCAACCCGCAGGCGCAAGCGGGTGATCGGCGTGCGCAGGTCGTGGGAAATGGCGCTGAACAACTGGCTGCGTTCGGTCAGGTAACGGCTGATGCGCTCGCGCATGGTGTTGAAGGCGCGCCCGACCTCGACCACTTCGCTGCCACCGCCCTCGGCCACCGGTTCCACGTCGGCCCCCAACGACAGGTCCCGCGCCGCCCGCGCCAGGCGCTTGAGCGGACGACTCTGCCAGTGCACCAGCAGGCCGATGAACAACAGCAAAAAGCTACTGGTCAGGACGATGAACCACACCTGCTGCGCCGGCAGGCCCTGCTCTTCAAGACTGGTGTAGGGCTCGGGCAACAGCGAAGCGATGTACAGCCATTCCCCCGGTGCCATCTGGATCTGCGTGACCAGCACTGGCGGGTTCACCGGTTCCAGGGTCAGCGCGTAATGCGCCCAGGAACGTGGCAATTCATCGAGCTTCAGGCCGCCATTGAAGATGCGCAGGTCTTCCGGGCTGACGAAAGTCACCGAGATGTCCGTGTCCTGGCCGAGGGACTGGCGCAGCACTTCGTCAACCGCCTTGAGCACCGCCTCTTTACGCGGGGTGATGGGCAGCACTTCCATGCCCAGGGGTTTGTCGTTGAGCGTCACCACGAACCGGGTGCCGCCCATGCTGCGCAATTGATCGAGCACCAGGGGCCGAAACGCCACCGGCAACGAACGGAAATAACTGACGCTGGCGGTCATTGAATGGGCCAGGCTGCGGGCACTGGTGACCAGGCCCTCGAGCTGCGTGGCGCGCAGTTGCGACACCCAGATCACACTCGACAATGCCTGGGCGAACAACACCGCCAGCAGGGTCAACAGCAACATCCGCCCGAGCAGCGAACGCGGCATCGGCACCTTGGTGGCGAGCTTGCGCAAAGCCTCAGTGACCATTGCTGGCAACCACGTTGGCCGCCAGTTGGTAGCCGCTGCCACGCACGGTGCGGATCAGCCGTGGCGGTTTTTCCGTGTCGCGCAGACGCTGGCGCAACCGGCTGACCGCCATGTCGACGATGCGATCCAGGGGCATCAGTTCACGGCCGCGGGTGGCGTTGCCGATGGTGTCGCGGTCGAGGATTTCCTGTGGATGATCGAGGAACAGTTTCAGCAGCGCGAAATCGGCGCCCGAAAGAATCACCTCTTCGCCGTCGATGTGAAACAGCCGATGGCTGACCATGTCCAGCCGCCAGTCATCGAAGGCCAGCACCTCACCGCCACTGCGCTCCTGACCGAACTGCGCGCGGCGCAGCAACGCCTTGATCCGTGCCTGCAACTCCCGTGGGCTGAAGGGCTTGCCGAGGTAATCGTCGGCGCCCAGTTCCAGGCCGATGACGCGATCGGCTTCGTCGGAACTGGCGGTGAGCATGATGATCGGCACCTGCGCCTGGCGCGGATGCTGGCGAATCCAGCGGCACAGGCTGAAGCCGTCTTCGTCGGGCAACATCACATCAAGGATCACCAGATCACTCGGCGCCTCGTTCAGCGCCTGGCGAAAGCCGGCACCGTCGGGCGTGGTACGTACCTGGAAACCGGCGCGGGTCAGGTAGGTATCCAGCAACTCGCGTATCTCTTGATCGTCATCGACCAACAAAATCGACTTGTTGACTGAGCTCACGGGCGGCGTCCTTGTTGTTTGAATTGGGCGGATTATGCCTTAAGCACCGATTTTACAAACACCACAAAACCACTGTAGGAGCGAGCCTGCTCGCGATGGACTTGAAGGCACCGCGTACATTCAGAAAGCACGCGTTATCGTTGACGTCCATCGCGAGCAGGCTCGCTCCTACAGGTAATCGGGTTTCAAGCGGGGATTGATTGTTCCAACGCCACACCCGCGCCCATCAACCCGGAATACGGCGCTGTCACCAGCCACACCGGAATCCCCTTGAAGTAATCGCTCATGCAACCCTTGTCGGCGAAGCACCGGGCGAAACCGCTTTCGAGGAAGAAATCGGCAAAGCGCGGAATCACCCCGCCCACGATGTACACGCCACCGCGTCCACCGGTGGTCAGTACGTTATTGCCGGCCACGCGACCGAGCCAGCAGCAGAACTGCTCAAGCACTTCCACGGCAATCGGGTCGCCCGCCAGCCCGGCAGCGGTGATGGCTTCCGGTGTGTCGAGCACAGGCGTGTGCCCGTCCACCGCACAGATCGCCCGATAGACACGGGGCAAGCCGCCACCGCTCAAGGCTGTTTCCGCACTGACATGGCCAATTTCGTTGAAGATGTGCTGCCAGAGTTGGGTTTCACGCGGGCTGCTCAATGGCAGATCGACGTGACCGCCCTCCCCCGGCAACGCGGAAAAACGGCCCGCGCCCAAATCGAGCAAGGTGCCGACGCCCAGGCCGGTGCCCGGGCCAATCACCACCGCCGGGCGCAACGGCTCCGGCGTGCCTTCGCAGACCACGCGGAATTCGCCGGGCTGCAGACGGGTCATGCCCAGGGCCATGGCCGAGAAGTCGTTGACCAACAACAGCTGATCCACCTGCAAGGTCTGGCAAAAGCCCTTGCGGCTCAGGCGCCAGTGATTATTGGTGAACTTGAATTCGTCGCCACTCACCGGGCCCGCCACCGACAGGCACACCGAACCGATCGAACCCGGCGCCAGCCCCAGACCATTAAGGTACAGGCTGATCGCATCGATAGGGCTGGGGAAATCTGCCGTTGCCAGCACCTGGACCGATTCCAGCTGCTGGTTTTTCCACAACGCGAAACGTGCGTTGGTCCCACCGATGTCACCGACCAAAGCCAGTTTCAATTAAGCGTCTCCAGGGCAGAAGTAAAGGCGCTGGCGCCCTGCTCCGCCGAGCTGAAGGCCATGCGCATGAAACCGAACAGCTCGCGACCGGTGCCGATGTTGTTGCCCAACAGGCCCTTGGCCGGCGTGCGCGCTGCGAATTCTTCGGCGTCCACCTTAAGCTCCAGGGTGCCTTTGACGCCATCGACGCGGATGATATCGCCCTCTTGTACCCGCGCCAAAGCGCCGCCGACATAAGCTTCGGGGCTGACATGAATGGCCGCCGGGATTTTCCCCGACGCGCCGGACATGCGCCCGTCGGTCACCAGCGCGACTTTGAAGCCGCGATCCTGCAACACACCGAGGAACGGCGTCATCTTGTGCAGCTCTGGCATGCCGTTGGAGCGCGGGCCCTGGAAGCGCATCACCGCGACAAAATCCTTCTCCAGCAAACCGGCCTTGAACGCATCGGCCAGGTCCTGTTGATCCTGGAACACCATGGCCGGCGCTTCGACGATCTGGTTTTCCACGGCCACGGCGGAGACTTTCATCACACCGCGACCGAGGTTGCCTTCCATCACCCGCAGGCCGCCTTCGGCCGAGAATGCACGGGCGACCGGACGCAGGATGCTTTCGTCGAGGCTGTCGGTCACGCCTTCACGCCAGACCAGTTGGCCATTGTCGAGGAACGGCTCCTGGGTGTAGCGGCTCAGGCCGTGACCCATCACGGTGTTGACGTTTTCGTGGAGCAGCCCGGCTTCCAGCAGTTCGCGGATCAGGAACGACATGCCGCCCGCAGCCTGGAAGTGGTTGATGTCGGCTTTGCCGTTCGGGTAGACGTGGCTCAGGGTCGGCACGACTTCGGAGAGGTCGGCCATGTCCTGCCAGGTCAATTGAATGCCCGCCGCCATGGCGATGGCCGGCATGTGCAGGGTGTGGTTGGTCGAACCGCCCGTGGCATGCAACGCGACAATCGAGTTGACCAGCGAACGCTCGTCGACGATTTCGCCGATCGGCATGAAGTCGCCGTTCTGCTTGGTCAGGCGCGTGACCTGGTGCGCGGCTTCGCGGGTCAGGGCATCGCGCAACGGCGTGTTCGGGTTGACGAAGGACGCACCCGGCAGATGCAGGCCCATGACTTCCATCAGCAACTGGTTGGTGTTGGCGGTGCCGTAGAAGGTGCAGGTGCCAGGGCTGTGGTAGGACTTCATTTCCGATTCCAGCAGCTCTTCGCGAGTCGCCTTGCCTTCGGCGTACTTCTGGCGCACATCGGCTTTCTGCTTGTTGGAAATGCCCGACACCATCGGCCCGCCCGGCACGAAGATCATCGGCAGATGGCCGAAGCGCAGCGCACCCATCATCAGGCCCGGCACGATCTTGTCGCAGATGCCGAGCAGCAGCGCGCCGTCGAACATGTTGTGGGACAGCGCCACGGCGGTGGATAACGCGATCACTTCGCGGCTCGGCAGGCTCAGCTCCATGCCCGGCTCGCCCTGGGTCACGCCATCGCACATGGCCGGCGTGCCACCGGCGAACTGACCGACGGAGCCGATTTCGCGCAGGGCTTTCTTGATCAGTTCGGGGAAGACTTCGTACGGCTGGTGTGCCGAGAGCATGTCGTTATATGACGAAACTATCGCGATGTTCGCGGAGTTCATCATCCGCAGGCTGTGCTTGTCGTCGCTGCCGCAACCGGCCACGCCATGGGCGAAGTTGGCGCATTGCAGCTTGCCGCGCATCGGACCGTCGCTGGCCGCACCGCGGATCAATGCAAGGTAGGCCTCGCGCGTGGCGCGGCTGCGGGCGATAAGCCGTTCAGTGACCTCAAGGACGCGGGGATGCATGTGTAGAACTCCAGGCTAACGGATGTGGCGACCTGATTGTCTATGCTGATCAAAGGCCGGTGTCGATGGGATGACAGACGGTTTTCTTGATCGGTTGGACCAGTTGATTCAGGTCACTCGTTGTAGATTGAACAAAATATTGCCATCAAAAAGGCTTGTTTTCTATTTTTTTGCGAATAATCTTGTAATTCCAACAACAAAACGACGGTAGCGCCGCACTATGACTCTTCGAATCGCAATCAATGGTTTTGGCCGCATCGGCCGTAATGTCCTGCGCGCACTCTATACCCAGGGCTACCGTCAGGATCTGCAGATCGTCGCCATCAACGACCTGGGCGACAGCGCGATCAACGCTCATCTGCTCAAGTACGACACCGTTCACGGCACATTCGATGCCGATGTCCAGCACGACCAGGAGAGCCTGACGGTCAACGGCGACCGCATTTCGGTCAGTGCCATCCGCAACCCGGCCGACCTGCCCTGGGCCGCGGAAAAGATTGATGTGGTGTTCGAATGCACCGGTCTGTTCACCGACCGGGCCAAGGCCGCTGCGCATATTACGGCGGGCGCGCGCAAAGTGATTATCTCTGCCCCGGCCAAAGGCGCCGACGCCACCGTCGTTTACGGGGTGAACCACGACATTCTGCGCCAATCGCACCAGATCATTTCCAACGCGTCGTGCACCACCAACTGCCTGGCCCCGGTGGCCCAGGTGCTGCACCGCGAGCTGGGCATCGAAAGCGGTCTGATGACTACCATTCACGCCTATACCAACGACCAGCACCTGACCGACGTCTATCACGTCGATCCGTACCGCGCCCGTTCGGCCACCCAGAACATGATCCCGAGCAAGACCGGTGCTGCTGAAGCGGTGGGCCTGGTGCTGCCGGAACTGGCGGGCAAATTGACCGGCATGTCGGTGCGCGTACCGGTCATCAATGTATCGCTGGTGGACCTGACGGTGCAGCTCAAGCGCGAAGCGTCGGCCGATGAGGTCAATGCGCTGATGAAAGAAGCCAGCCAGCACTCGAAGATCCTTGGGTACAACACCCTGCCGCTGGTCTCCAGCGACTTCAACCACAACCCGCTGTCGTCGATCTTCGACGCCAACCACACCAAATCCAGCGGCAAGCTGCTCAAGGTACTGGCGTGGTATGACAACGAATGGGGCTTCTCCAACCGCATGCTCGATAACTGCCTGGCGCTGTGCAACGCAGAATAAGCAGCACGTCCCTTCCTTCTTGTAGGAGCGAGCTTGCTCGCGATGGTCGTGAACGATAACGCGGGGAACCTGATGCCCCGCGGTGTTCTACAGTCCATCGCGAGCAATCGAGCGTCGACCGGCTGCTCCTACAGGGTACGTGTCATTTCTGGAGCCAGCATCGATGATCGGTATCAGCTTTACGCAAAAGACCATGGCGGCGCGCAAGCGTATCGCCCTGGTTGCCCATGACCACTGCAAGGTGTTCTTGCTGGACTGGGCCGAACGGCAAAAAGACAGGCTGGCCCAGCATGATCTGGTCGCCACCGGCACCACGGGGTTGTTGTTGCAACAACGCCTCGATCTGCCGGTGCAAAGCATGATCAGCGGGCCACTGGGCGGCGACCAGCAGCTCGGTGCGCAAATCGCCGAGCAGCGGGTCGACATGCTGGTGTTCTTCTGGGACCCGTTCGAGCCACAGCCCCACGACCCGGATATCAAGGCGTTGCTGCGGGTCGCGGCAGTGTGGAACATCCCGGTGGCGTGCAACGAATGCAGCGCCGACTACCTGCTCAGCAGCCCGCTGATGGATCAGGCGCACCTCCATCGGATTCCCGATTACGCCACCTATTTGCAAGGTCGCGCGTAAAGCGTCACAAATCAGTGCTTGACCACTCGAGTAGATGATAAGCATTATCATCTACTCGAAATGGATCAGGTTCTCCCGTGAGTCAGTCGCGCTTCAACCACGTTTTCCTCACCCAGCGCACCTCCCTGCTGCGCACGCTGGAGCGGATGGTCAACAATCACAGCACCGCTGAAGACCTCTTGCAGGAAACTTACCTGCGGGTGACCCGGGCATTGAGCGAACGGGCCATCGATCATCTTGAGCCCTTTGTCTTCCAGACGGCGCGCAACCTGGCGCTGGACCATTTGCGCGCGCGGCGCATCCATTCGCGCACGATGGTCGACGACGTGCCGCAGGAGGTGATGCACAGCATCGCCGCCGCCACCAGCAGCGCCGAAGACGCCGCCCACGCCGAACAATTGCTGGAGCGTTTGAACGTGAGCCTCAGTGAACTCAGTACCCGCCAACAGCGGATTTTCATCCTCAGCCGCCTGCACGGGCACAGTTACCAGGAAATCGCCGAGGAGTTGAACGTGTCCCTCAGCACCGTGCAGAAAGAACTCAAACTGATCATGTCGATCTGCATTGGGGTTGCCGATCGCTTGAACGCCAACTGAGCGCCAAGGCCCTGCGCTTACCTGGACCGACTGCGCTGATCATCGGGCTTTGCTACCCTTGGCCCACTTTTACGCTTCACTAAAAAAACAGCCGTGCACAGACACTGCCGAGGAAACACCGTGACGGACAACCACCGCTCCCCCGAGCCTTCATCGGCGCAGGACCCCGCAAGCGCGATGGACCAGGCCCTGGACTGGCTGATTGTGCTCGGCAGTCCCGACGAGGAGCAGAGCCGCCAATTCCATGCATGGCTCGACGCCGATCCGTTGAATGCCCAGGCGTTCGCCAAGGCCCAGGCGATCTGGGACGGCCCGCAAGTGGCGCAATGCGCGCAAAGCCTGGCCGCCCGTCCGGCGAAAGTCACTGTCCTCGCCCGTCTGCGTCCGCACTGGAAACCACTGGCCACCGCCGCCGTGCTGCTGCTCGGGCTGTTCAGTTTCAGCAGTTTGCCGATGCGCCTGCAGGCCGATCACCTGACTGTGGTCGGCGAACGCCAGCGCCTGCAACTGGAGGACGGTTCCAGGGTTCTGCTCAATACCAACTCGGCGTTCTCAAGCACCATCAACGACCAGCAACGTGTTGCCCGCCTGTATCAGGGCGAAGCGTTTTTCGAAGTGCAGGCCAATCGCGGCCAACCACTGGAAATCGACGCCGGCCCGGTCACGGCCAGCGTTCGCGATACCGCATTTGCCGTGCGTTACCTCGACGGCGTGGCGCAGGTACGGGTACAGCGCGGCGACGTCGACTTGCGCGCCACTCGGGATGACGCGCGGGTACGCTTGTCCGCCGGGGAAAGCATTCGCATCGGTCCCAACGGCTTCGACCGCCCGGCCAAGCTGGATGCCGCCACCGACCTGGCGTGGGTCCAGGGACGGCTGGTGTTCGAAAACTGCCCGTTGAACCAGGTACTGGCAGAACTTCGCCGCTACTACCCGGGCTGGATCATCAACAACAACGAACAGTTGGCCGATGTCACCGTGACCGGCAACTACCGTCTCGATCAGCCGCTGGACGTGGTTCGCTCCCTGGCCCACATCACCTCGGCCCGGCTCCAGGAATTCCCGGCGCTGGTCATCCTGAACTGAATGAGAATTATTTTTACTCGATAGCCAAACCCCGTACGTCTCGTTATAGCCAATGCAATTGATTCGCATCTCACCATGCCAATCAGCACCTATAAAGATTCGTGCGACACGGAGCGCTATCGATGTCCCCTCGCCTTACCCGCCAAGCCCCTACACCTTCCCGCGTGCTGTCGCTGCTGACCGCCGCCATCCTGATGGCCGGTACCGCACCGCTCATGGCCGCCACCGCCACCGAGCAGTCGAGCCGCAAAATGGGCGACTACTCGTTCGCCATTCCCCAGCAATCACTGGTGTCGGCACTCAATGCCTTTACCACCGTAACGGGCTGGCAGGTCGGCGTGTCGTCGGAGCTGGCGCAAGGTGTGGCCTCGCCGGGCGTCCGTGGTTCGCTGTCGCCGGAGAAAGCCCTGGATCGCCTGTTGGTGGGGACCAACCTGGGCTATCGCAAACTGGGCAACAACAGCATCGTTCTGGAAAAGCGCAGTGGTAGCAGCGCCCTGAATCTCGATCAGGTGACCATCAGCGCCACCCGTAACGAACAGTCTGTGAATAGCGTGCCGAGCACGGTCTCTGTCTACACCCGCGAAGATCTGGACCGCAACAACGTCAATACCATCAAGGAGCTGGTGCGCTACGAACCCGGTGTTTCGGTAGGCGGCGCAGGCCAGCGGGCCGGTATCACCGGCTATAACATTCGCGGCATCGATGGCGACCGCGTGCTGACCCAGGTCGATGGCGTGCAGGTACCCGACGGCTTCTTCAACGGCCCCTATGCCCAGACCAACCGCAACTATGTCGACCCGGAAATCGTCAAGCGTGTGGAAATCCTCCGTGGCCCGGCCTCTGTCTTGTACGGCAGCAATGCCATTGGCGGCGCCGTCAGCTACTACACGCTGGACCCGGACGACATCATCAAACCGGGCAAGGATGTCGGTGCGCGCCTGAAAACCGGTTACAGCTCCGCCGACGACAGCTGGCTGACGTCCGGCACCGTCGCCGGCCGCACCGGCGAGCTCGATGGCTTGTTACATCTCAGTCAACGCAACGGTCATGAAACAGAGTCCTATGGCGAAACCGGCGGCACTGGCCTGAACCGTACTGAAGCCAACCCCCAGGACGCTCGCACCACCAGCGTGCTGGCAAAACTGGGCTGGAATTACGCCGACGACGCGCGCCTGGGCCTGACCTATGAGCATTACAAGGACGACCGCGACACCAATCAATTGAGCGCAGTGGGCGGCCCGTTCAATGCCGGACGCGGTTTCGGCTACTACAAGTCCCGTACCGGTAACGACACGATCACCCGTGAACGCTTTGGCCTGGAACACAGCTTCGGTCTGGACAGCGCCCTGGCCGACAACATCAAGTGGACGCTGAACTACCAGATCGCCAAGACCGACCAGAGCACCGAGGAAATCTACGCGCCGCCGTCACGAACCGTGCTGCGTAACCGCGATACCACCTACAAGGACCGCCAATGGGTATTCGATGCCCAGGCTGACAAGTCGTTTGCCATCGCCGACACCGACCACCTCGTCACCTATGGCACCACCATCAAGCAGGACAAAATCACCGGCCTGCGTACCGGCACCGGCACCTGCCTGACCGTGGCCGGATCCTGCCGGGTCATTGGCGCCCCTAGTGCCACCGACACGCTGACACCCGCCAGTGACTTCCCGGACCCGACCGTCAACAGCTACAGCCTGTTCGCCCAGGATCTGATCAGCTGGGGCAACTGGACCTTTGCGCCAGGTGCTCGCTACGACTACACCGAGCTCAAGCCGCACATCACCGAAGAGTTCCTGGCCACCGCCGACCAGAGCGGCAACGGTACGGTGAGCGACGAGACCAAAACCTGGCATCGCCTGTCGCCGAATTTTGGCACCACCTACAGCTTCAACGACCATTACACCTGGTACGGCAAATACGCTGAAGGCTTCCGCACCCCGACCGCCAAGGCGTTGTACGGTCGTTTCGAAAACATCGCCGGCGGCTATCGGGTAGCGCCTAATCCTGACCTCGAACCGGAAAAAAGCAAAAGCTACGAGACGGGTTTGCGCGGCAACTTCGAGCAGGGCTCGGTTGACGTAGCGGTGTTCTACAACAAATACCGCGACTTCATTAACGAGAACGCCATCACTCCGGGATACACCGAGACCACGTTCCAGAGCAACAACATCAAGCACGCCACCATCAAGGGTGCCGAGGTCAAGGGACGCCTGAACCTCGACGCCTTCGGCGCGCCGCAAGGCCTCTACACCCAGGGCTCGGTGGCCTATGCCTACGGTCGCAACGACGACAACGGCGAGCCGCTCAACAGCGTCAACCCGCTGACCGGCGTATTCGGCCTCGGCTACGACCAGGACACCTACGGCGGCTTGCTCAGTTGGACGCTGGTGAAAACGAAAGACCGCGTCGACAGCACCAGTTTCAAGACCCCGGACGGCACCAGCACCCAGTTCAAGACGCCCGGTTTCGGCATTCTGGACCTGAGCGCGTTCTACAAGGTGACCGACGACGTGACCGTCAGCGGCGGCGTCTACAACCTCACCGACAAGAAGTACTGGCTGTGGGATGACGTGCGCGGCTACGACAGCGTCGGCGAAGCCTCGGTGACCCAACCGGCCAACCTCGACCGCCTGACTCAGCCGGGTCGCAACTTTGCGGTCAACCTGATCTGGGATATCTGATCCGCTCATCTCGCCTGGCGGTTTCATCAAGCCGCCCGGTGAGGATTTTTTACTGTAAGGCGCCTTCCTGTTCGTCTCGTTACCAAGCGCCTCTCTTTCTCCAAGGAATTGCCATGACTACCCAGGCCACCGAACAACGCCCCAACCTGCGTTCGCAACGTTTGAACCAGATCACCCACGAGCCGCACAGCAAGCTCGATGCCCTGGTCAAGGCTCATGCCCCGTTTGAAACCCCGGCCAATTTCGCCCGTTTCGTGGTGGCGCAGTACCTGTTCCAGTCGGAACTGGTGTCGCTGTACAACGATGCCGAACTGACCGCCATCGTCCCGGATCTGCCGGCCCGCTGTCGTGCCGATGCAGCCAGGGCCGACCTCGCGGACCTGGACACCGACGTGCCGGCACCTGTCGCCGGTGCACTGAAGAACCCGACCAAGGCCGAGGCCCTGGGCTGGATCTTCGTCTCCGAAGGCTCGAAGCTCGGCGCGGCGTTCCTCATCAAGCGTGCCGTGGGCCTTGGCCTGAGCGAAACCTTCGGCGCCCGCCACCTCGGCGAACCGGCCGGCGGCCGCGCTGAAGGCTGGAAGAGCTTCGTCAAAACCCTGGACGGCCTGGCATTCAGCGCCCAGGAAGAAGCCGAAGTGGAAAAAGGCGCTATCGACGCGTTCAACCGTTTTACCGTGTTGCTGGAGCGGGCTTACGCCAGCGCTCCGGAAGTCGCCTGACATACCACATTCCCCTGTGGGAGCGAGCTTGCTCGCGATGACGGTATTCCAGACAGCATTACTGTCGACTGATACCCCCCTATCGCGAGCAAGCTCGCTCCCACAAGGAACGAAGTAAATCCGTAAGATTTCGATCAGCCTCACATGTTGCCTTGAGCCCATGCCAGCCTCCTCCAGACTCTCCCGCCTCCTCTTCGGCCTGCTGGCCTATGTCAGCCTGGGCATCGGCCTGATCGCCATCGTCATACCCGGCCTGCCAACCACCGAGTTCATCCTGCTGGCCGCCTGGGCCGCGACCCGCAGTTCGCCGCGCCTGAGTGCCTGGCTGGAAAACCACCGGCTGTTCGGCCCCATCCTCCATAACTGGCGCAACGGCAAGATCATCGCGCGTCGGGCAAAAATCAGCGCCACGGTCAGCATGTTGTTGTGTGCCGGTCTGATGCTGGTAATGCTCGATCATGGCTGGCCGATTTACCTGGCGATTGCCGGCATGGGGCTGGGCAATCTGTGGATCTGGTCACGGCCGGAATCACTGCCGCAAGTCACCTGAAACCTCTTCAAACCGCCCTGTGACAGCCGACAACGGCATACTTGAAAGTACCTACTTCCTGTTCGGACTTCTCCTACGTGTTTATCAGGTCATCCATGACCGGGTTTGGCCGTTAAGCACGATGAACCCACACAATGAGAAGCTGACATGAATGTAAGTGCCGCTGCATCTTTTCAAGTTCCGTATCCGCAAACAGTGAAGGCGAACACGGAAAAATCCCAGCTTGAGAAAGTCGACATTCCGGTAATGGATGACAGGATAAGGTTGACCATCGAGAAACTCCGAGCTCCTCGAAGTGAACCTAGAAATCTCAGCAGCGAAAAACTGAATGAGGTGGAGGATTTCTTGAATACGCTCGAATCACTTAACGGGTTCTATGACCTACCCCCTCAGATAAAAAGCTTTAGATATTCAATGATCAGGCATCATGAATTCCAGGCAAATTTGATGCTCAAAAAAATGGAAGGGATTTACTCCGACTTCAAAAAAGACCTGCAAAACAAATGGTCTGGCCTGGCCCATAACGTAATGGGCTTCACCGTGGCCGAAGACGGTCAGTTGAAAGTCACTTCGCCCCCCGACACCCTGACTGCCAGGGATGAGGAAGTATTGAACACCCTGTTGAACGAGGCCAAAGGCTTGCAACCCCTGACCCTCAAGCACGCCAAGACCGTAATCGAGTTGATTCAGCTGGATAAGCCACAGTTCGAGGGCAAGGTGAAACTGGACCTGAGCAACTTCCACAACATGATTGACTATGGATTATTGCTGAACAAAGGTGCGCTGGACCTGGGAAGTTCAGACTCCTGGCTGGATCAATTGCATAAAAAAGCCGAAAAGGACCCGAGCGAGAGAAAGCAGGGACTGCACATCGAGGCCTGATCGTTTGAAAAAAAGCCCGGCAAAGCGGTGTACATCACCGCATTGCCGGGAATATGCCGGATCTAGTTATGCAACATGTTTTGATAGCATATCTGAGCGAATGAAACGTTCGGCACGTTGTGACCGCCCACCCCCGACGCCTCTTTGTCTTGAACCTGAATCGACCAATATCCCAGGTTGTATTCGACCTCCCACTTATAGCGATACTTGCCACTGCTGGTCCAGAAAGGATCAGACTTCAACTGGCCATAGCACCTGCCCAACTCAAGGGCTTGCGCGGCGCTACCAGTGCTGTCCGTTATAAGGTCGAACCTTTCGTCATCCCCCCCCTTGTTCAATATCAAGGTAGCTTTAGCGCCTTCGAGCGGCTGCCCTGTCGAATCCCTCAATCGGACCGACCAGTTCAGGACTCTGTAGGCCTGCGTGGTCGCCCAGTACAGCGGCAGCTCACCGGCATCGCCCCGGACGCGACTGTCGGCGTAGTAAGGTGCAGAACCAAACTCAAGCGTGTAGATATCACCCGCCACGAACGGGGCGGACGGTTTCTTCGAGATGCGAACCTGAACTTCCTGATTCGGCTGCAAACCAGAAACCGTTAAGGGTGTACCCCAAGGGATTACGGCCCAGTTTCCATCGCGATTGTATTCCAGCGTCAATGGCCCGCCTTTCGTCCCGCTCGCACGGATCCACACATCCTGCCCCCGCACCGCCATGAAGCTGTATTGCTTCACATCCGTTTCGTCAGCCAGACTTTCCTTGAGGGTGTTCAGCTTGTCCGGCAGTACCGTGGCCGCCGAGGGAATTTGAGAGGCAATACCCGAAATAGCTGCCGAGTTCAGAAAAGACATGGCAGGAGCCGCGCCTGCCGCCAACAACATCCCCCAAATCAACAACACCGAGCGCAACCCGGTCCTTTTAAAGCAAGAAATCCACATAGAGTCTTCTCATTATTTTCTGTCAGATGCCGAAAGCCAAAGCTTCCGGAAGTGTTCCACCGAGGTGGCATCTGCATTGAAACGTCCTGCCGTTTATGAGAAGCGGTACATATGTATTTTGTGAATTTCATTCAGGCGCTTCGAGACCGGCGTCCCTGATGCCCCCTGAATTCACCCCGCGCTTTTTCCTCTTTTTATCCCCATTTTCGGCACATTTTTCTGCGCAAACGTTCAACAACTACCGCTCGTCGGGTTGCCCCTCATGTAACCTCTTCGCCACGCCGATGTGCATTGATCGGCGCTAAATGGATTTAGCGAGTGAGCCAAAACGGCCCACAGCCAACACTTCATCCATTCGCGAGCTCGCCCTATGTTCGACTCACTGTCCATTCGCCTGAAAATCGTCCTGCTGTCCGGTCTGTGCCTGCTGGGCGTAGTCGCCTTGATAGTGGGTATGAACATCTACCAGACCAATCAGAACGATGATCTGGTCAGCGATTCCAGCAGCAGAATGCTTACCGCCAGCGTGCAGGACCTGCTCCAGGCCAAGGCCGCCGAGCAGGCGGTGCGGGTGCAGAAGACGTTCGGTGAAACCCTGACGGTGGTGACCGCCCTCGCGGACCAGATCCAGGACATGCGCAACCTGGCCGCCAAACGCTCCCTCGAGCCCGGCATCTTGCGAGAAGAGTTGAACCAGAGCCTGAAAACCGCCTTCGAGCGCAACAGCAAAGTGCTGGGCATTTGGCTGGCGTTCGAACCCAATGGGCTGGACGGCAAGGACAGCGAATTCGTCAATGACGCCGCCCGCCAGTCCAACGAGATCGGCCGTTTCGCCACGTACTGGAGCCGCGCCGGGGGTGAGTCGCTGAACACGATCATGGTCGAAGAAGACATGACCAAAACCACCCTGAACCTCAGCGGCACGCCGTACAACGTCTGGTACACCTGCCCGCGGGACAGCAAGCGCATCTGCCTGCTCGACCCGTATGCCGATACGGTCGGCAACAAGGAAATGTTGATGACCACCATTTCCGTACCGCTGCTGGTAGATGGCAAGTCCATCGGCGTGGTCGGCATCGACATCGCCCTCGACGCCCTGCAAGCGGCGGCGGTCGACTCCCAGCGCGACCTGTTCAACAGTGCCGGGCACATGCTCATCGTTTCCGGCACTGGCGTGCTGGCCGCCTACAGTGTCGACGCCGGCAAAGTCGGCAAGAACATCGGCGACACCTTGGGCGGCGATGGCAAGGACATCCTGCAGTTGCTTGCTAGTGGCGCGCCGAAGATTCTCCAGCAAGGCGACCTGATCCGCGCGGTGTACCCGGTCAGCCCGATTGCCGATGCCAAGGCCTGGGCCGTGGTGATCGACCTCACCAAGCAAGTGCTGCTGGCCGACTCAGTGAAACTGCAAGCGGTACTCGACGATGCTCAGCAAAGCGGCACGATCAAGGCACTGTCGGTGGCAGTGATTGCCGGTGTGATCGGTCTGCTGCTGATGTGGCTTACCGCGTCCGGCGTGACCCGCCCGATCAACAGCGTGGCCGACATGCTCAAGGCGATTGCCAGTGGCGACGGCGACCTGACCCAGCGCCTGCACTACAGCAAGAAGGACGAGTTGGGCGAACTGGTGAGCTGGTTCAACCGCTTCCTCGACAAGCTGCAACCGACCATCGCGCAGATCAAGCAAAGCATCACCGATGCCCGTGGCACGGCCGACCAGTCTTCGGAAATCGCCCGCCAGACCAGTGAAGGCATGCAGGTGCAGTTCCGCGAAATCGACCAGGTCGCCACCGCGTCCAACGAAATGAGCGCCACCGCCCACGATGTCGCCAACAGCGCCTCGAACGCGGCCAACGCGGCGAAAGGTGCCGACCAGTCGGCCCGCGACGGCATGCAAATCATCGAGCGCAGCACCCGCGACATCAATCAACTGGCCGAAGAAGTCAGCAAGGCCGTGACCGAAGTCGAAGCCCTCGCGGTCAACAGCGAGCAGATCGGTTCGGTGCTGGAGGTGATTCGCAGCATCGCCGAACAAACCAACCTGCTGGCGCTCAACGCCGCCATCGAAGCCGCCCGTGCCGGTGAAAGCGGTCGTGGTTTTGCGGTGGTCGCCGATGAAGTGCGCAACCTGGCCAAACGCACCCAGGACTCGGTGGAAGAAATTCGCCTGGTGATCGAACGCATCCAGAGCGGCACCCGCGGCGTGGTCGCCACCATGCACTCAAGCCAGACCCAGGCCCACAGCAACGCCGGGCAGATCCAGCAGGCCGTCCAGGCCTTGGGCAAGATCAGCGATGCAGTCACCGTGATCAGCGATATGAACCTGCAAATCGCCAGCGCCGCCGAACAGCAAAGCGCCGTCGCCGAAGAGGTCAACCGCAACGTCTCGGCGATCCGCACCGTCACCGAAACCCTGACCGGCCAGGCCACCGAATCGGCGCAGATCAGCAGCCAGCTCAACTCCCTGACCACCCACCAGATGAAGTTGATGGATCAGTTCCGCGTTTAAAGAACCTACCGAAGATCCCCTGTGGGAGCGAGCTTGCTCGCGATGACGCACTGACATTCAACATTGATGTCGACTGACAGTCCGCTATCGCGAGCAAGCTCGCTCCCACAGGGATTTCATCTGACCTGGATTTTTTTGAACTATGATCGGGCTCTCGCTCCGGAGGGCCTTCGATGACTGATCTGCTCACGTCCATTCAAGCCGCGCTCGGTTTGCCTCACACCCCGATTCCATTCACGTCCAGTGGCGCCCTGCCCTCGGCGTTTGCCGTCACTGATCTGGCCTGCGCCAGCATGGCCGTCGCCGGCCAGGCTGCCAGCGAACTGCTGCACCAACAAACCGGGCGCCTGCCCGACCTTGAAGTTGACCGACGCCTGGCGTCATTCTGGTTCGCAACCTCGATTCGCCCGCTTGGCTGGAGCGTTCCGCCGTTGTGGGACCCGATCGCGGGTGACTACGCCACCCGCGATGGCTGGATTCGCCTGCACACCAACGCGCCCCATCACCGCGCCGCTGCCGAAAGCGTGCTCGGTGCCTGTACCGACCGCGCAGCGATGGCCGACAAAGTGGCTCGGTGGGCGAAAAGCGATCTGGAACAGGCTGTGGTCGATGCCGGTGGCTGTGCCGCCGAAATGCGCACCTGGGAACAATGGCAGGTCCATCCTCAAGGCCAGGCAGTAAACGCCGAACCCTTGATTCAATTCGCCAACCACCCAAGCCGGAGCCTCCAACCGTGGACAGGTTCTGTGGCTCGACCACTGGCTGGCATCAAGGTGCTGGACTTGACCCGGGTACTGGCCGGCCCCATCGCCAGTCGCTTTCTGGCAGGCCTGGGCGCCGATGTCCTGCGCATCGATCCGCCGACCTGGAACGAACCTGGAGTGGTGCCGGAAGTCACCTTGGGAAAACGCTGCGCGCGTCTTGATCTGAACGACAAGTCCGACCGTGCCGTATTCGAATGCCTGCTCAAGGACGCCGACATTCTGCTTCATGGTTATCGTGCCGATGCACTGGAACGACTTGGACTGGGCATGTATGAGCGCCGGCAACTGAACCCGGACCTGATCGATGTTTGTCTAAACGCCTATGGCTGGAGCGGCCCCTGGCAAAATCGGCGGGGCTTCGACAGCCTGGTGCAGATGAGCAGTGGCATTGCCGAAGCGGGCATGCGCTGGAAGCAGTCGGAAAAACCGACGCCATTGCCGGCGCAGGCCCTCGATCACGCCACCGGGTATCTGATGGCGGCCAGTGCGATCCGGTTGTTGGCGCAGCGGTTGAGCGACGGTATCGGGGGTTCGGCGCGATTGTCGTTGGCGCGTACGGCGAAGTTGTTGATCGAGCATGGGGCGGGGACGAGTGAAGCGTTACGTGCGGAAGATGATCAGGATCAGGAGTTGATGGTGGAGCAGACACCCTGGGGGCCGGCGCATCGGTTGCAGGCGCCTCTGAAGATCACAGGAACGCCTCTGCAATGGATCTTGCCCGCGACTGAACTGGGTTCACATCCCGCACAGTGGTGGTGACAGTCATATCGCCATCGCGAGCAAGCTCGCTCCCACAGTTGATCACGGTCGCTCGGAAGGTCTCGCTCACCTGTGGGAGCGAGCTTGCTCGCGATAGCGCCAGAAACAGCAGCACAAATCCCGGATCAGCTCAGTCCGCCCGACTCAAGGAAGTCCACAGCACCTGCGCCGCATACCCTCGATACGGCCGCCACCCTTCAGCCCGCTGCAACAGTTGCCTGGCTGTCACCGGCCCCCCCTCCAGCGCCGTCAACGCATTGATCAGCCCCACATCACCATTGGGAAACCCATCCATCTCCCGCAACTGTCGCAAGGCAATGTATTGCGCCGTCCAGTCACCAATCCCGTACAACGCCAGCAACCGCGCTACGCCCCCCTCCCGGCCGGGCTCAAACAATCGCGGATCATCGAGCAGTGCCTGAGCCAACCCCGACAAGGTCCGGCCTCGGCTTTTCGGCATGCCCAGCGCTGCCAGATCTGCGCCTGCCAAAACGCTGGCCCGGGGAAAAACATGGGTCAATCCCGGTAGCGCTGAACTCAATGGCGTGCCGTACTGCGCTACCAGTTTCCCCGCCAGGCGGATCGCCGCCGCCACCGTAATCTGCTGCCCCAGTACCGCGCGGATCGCCAGCTCCAGCCCGTCCCACGCCCCGGGTACGCGCAGGCCCGGGCGTTCGGCAATCAACCGCGCCATCAGCGGATCAACCGCCAGGTGCCGGTGAATCGTGGACAGGTCGGCATCCAGGTCGAACATTCGCCGCACTCGCGCAACGATCTCAGGCACGGCCGCAGCCTCCGGAAAGTCCAGGGTCAGCTCAAGTGCATCGGATGTAGCAGGCTGGATCGAAAACGTACCGTGAACGCCATCCAGGTCGATGCTGCGCGAGTACACACCCTCGACCACCCTTTCCAGGCCCATGATCGCCCGCGCCGACAAGAACCCCAGGAGCGCCGGCCAGTCATAGGGCGGCTGGTACGCCAGCAACAACCTCACAGACTGAGCAACCCGCTGTACAACCCGTAAGCCGCCAGCCCCGCACCACCGATGACACAGGTGAAAATACCTTTCTCGACAACCGTGAACAGTGGCTTGCCCTGCTCATTACGAGCCTTGGCGAACAGGATCACACCCGGCGCATACAGCAGCGCCGACAGCAGCAAATACTTCAGGCCGCCGGCATACAGCAACCACACCGCGTAGCCCAGAGCGATGCCACCAATGAGCAGGTCCTTGACCCGCTCGGCGGGTGCCTGTTGATAGGTTTCCCCCCGTGCGCACAACAACACCGCATAGGCCGCCGACCACAGGTACGGCACCAGAATCATCGAGGACGCCAGGTAAATCAGGCTGGTGTAGGTGCCGGCGGAAAACAGGGTGATCAGCAGGAACAACTGGATCATCGAGTTGGTCAGCCACATCGCATTGACCGGCACATGGTTGGCGTTTTCCTTGGTCAGGAATGCCGGCATGGTCTTGTCTTTCGCCGTGGCGAACAGGATTTCGGCGCACAGCAACGCCCAGGACAACAAGGCCCCCAACAGCGAGATCGCCAGGCCGACGCTGATCAGCAACGCGCCCCAGGGGCCGACGATATGTTCAAGCACTGCCGCCAGCGAGGGGTTCTGCAGTTTCGCCAGTTGCGGCTGGGTCATGATGCCCAGCGACAGCACGTTCACCAGCACCAGCAGTGCCAATACCCCAATGAACCCGATCACCGTCGCCCGGCCCACGTCGGAACGTTTCTCCGCCCGGGCCGAATAGACACTGGCCCCCTCGATACCGATGAACACGAATACGGTGACCAGCATCATGTGCCGAACCTGATCCATCACGCTGCCGAACTCCGGGTTGTTGCGCCCCCAGATGTCGGCGGTGAAGATATCCGCCTTGAACGCCACGGCGGCGATCACGATGAACATGATCAGCGGTACGATCTTGGCCACGGTGGTCACTTGATTGATGAACGCCGCCTCCTTGATCCCGCGCATCACCACAAAATGCACGGTCCAGAGCAGCACCGAAGCGCAGGCGATGGCGATCGGCGTGTTGCCTTCGCCAAACACCGGAACGAAATAACCGAGGGTGCTGAACAGCAGCACGAAGTAGCCGACGTTGCCCAGCCAGGCGCTGATCCAGTAGCCCCAGGCCGAAGAAAAACCCATGTAATCGCCGAACCCGGCCTTGGCATAGGCGTACACCCCGGAGTCCAGCTCCGGCTTGCGATTGGCCAGGGTCTGGAACACGAACGCCAGGGTCAACATGCCGACGGCGGTGATTGCCCAACCGATCAGGATCGCCCCGGCATCGGCCCTGGCCGCCATGTTCTGCGGCAGGGAAAAAATCCCGCCGCCGATCATCGAACCCACCACCAGCGCGATCAGCGCGCTCAGGCGAAGCTTGTTCGGTGATTGCGACATCGTTGCATCTCCATTTTTCGTTGGTGGGCGGCAACGGCCGCGAGATCGTCACATAACGAGCGTCAACTAAACTGATGAAGAGTAATAACGTTTGTTGGATAACGCCAACCAGCCTCTTTTTTACTTGCACAAAATGGCTATTTTGACACCGATATATTCATTTGTTTTATACGCACTTTTAATATGTCAACTCTGTACAAAAAACGCATAAACAAAACTTGCAGATTCGAAAACCCCAACTAGCGTCATAATTCGAAACAAATACAAAAAGTGCTAAAACAAACTGAAAAAGGCTCTAGAACAGGCATTACAGGCAGAAACACCGTAAATGATGGCACTCCGCCAATAAACTGGGAACACTCTAATTTAGTGATCTAAGTCAGCTGATTCAGCAGTCAACGGAATTAGTCTGTTGCCTCTCTTCTCCTGCATTGGAGTCATGCAATGTCTGAAGCTCCCGGAAAACTGAAACTCGGCGCGCTGGTTGCGTTAGTCGTGGGTTCGATGATTGGTGGCGGGATATTTTCCTTGCCACAAAACATGGCGGCCAGCGCGGATGTCGGCGCCATTCTGATCGGTTGGGCGATCACCGCCGTCGGCATGTTGACCCTGGCGTTCGTGTTCCAGACCCTGGCCAACCGCAAACCCGATCTTGATGGCGGGGTTTACGCCTACGCCAAGGCCGGGTTCGGCGACTACATGGGCTTCTCGTCCGCCTGGGGGTACTGGATCAGTGCCTGGCTGGGCAACGTGGGGTACTTCGTACTTTTGTTCAGCACCCTCGGCTACTTCTTTCCGATATTTGGGGAGGGGAATACCCCCGCTGCCGTGATCGGCGCCTCGGTGCTGCTGTGGGCGGTACATTTCCTCGTACTGCGAGGAATAAAGGAAGCAGCGTTCATCAACCTGGTGACCACTGTCGCCAAGATCGTGCCGCTGCTGCTGTTCATGTTGATTGCGTTGTTCGCCTTCAAACTGGACATCTTCACCGCCGACATCTGGGGCCTGAAGAACCCGGACCTGGGCAGCGTGATGGACCAGGTGCGCAAGATGATGCTGGTCACCGTGTGGGTGTTCATCGGCATCGAAGGCGCGAGCATCTTTTCGGCCCGGGCGGAAAAACGCAGCGATGTGGGTAAGGCCACCGTGATCGGCTTCGTCACCGTGCTGCTGTTTTTGGTCCTGGTCAACGTACTGTCGCTGGGGATCATGACCCAGCCGGAACTGGCCAAACTGCAGAATCCGTCGATGGCCGCCGTGCTGGAGCACGTGGTCGGTCACTGGGGTGCGGTGCTGATCAGCGTCGGTTTGATCATCTCGTTGCTGGGGGCGCTGCTGTCGTGGGTGCTGCTGTGCGCGGAGATCATGTTCGCCGCCGCCAAGGACCACACCATGCCGGAGTTTCTGCGCAAGGAAAACGCCAACCATGTACCGGTCAACGCCCTGTGGCTGACCAACGCCATGGTCCAGGTTTTCCTGATCATCACGTTGTTCTCGGCCAGCACTTACCTGTCGCTGATCTACCTCGCCACCTCGATGATTCTGGTGCCTTACCTGTGGTCGGCAGCCTACGCCTTGCTGCTGGCGGTGCGCGGCGAAAGCTACGAAGGCGCCCCGGGCGAGCGGCAGAAGGATCTCATCATCGGCGCCGTGGCCCTGATCTACGCGGTCTGGCTGTTGTACGCCGGCGGCATCAAGTACCTGCTGCTGTCCGCCCTGCTCTACGCCCCCGGTGTGATCTTGTTCGCCAAGGCCAAGCTGGAAATCAACAAACCGGTTTTCACCAACGTCGAGAAGCTGATTTTCGCTACGGTGGTCGTCGGCGCCATGGTGGCGGCCTACGGTCTCTATGACGGCTTCCTGACTCTGTAACCCCCCTGTTTTTGTCATCTGGAGGATCACTGTAATGACCACGGAAAAAGTTAAGTACGGCGTCCATTCCGAGGCCGGCAAACTGCGCAAAGTCATGGTTTGCTCCCCAGGCCTGGCCCATCAGCGGCTGACCCCGAACAACTGCGATGAACTGCTGTTCGATGATGTGCTGTGGGTGGCCCAGGCCAAGCGCGACCACTTCGACTTCGTTACCAAGATGCGCGAACGCAACATCGATGTGCTGGAAATGCACAACCTGCTGACCGACATCGTCGCCATCCCCGAAGCCCTGGACTGGATTCTGGAGCGCAAGGTCACCGCCAACTCGGTGGGCCTTGGCCTGATCAATGAAACCTCTTCGTGGCTGCGCAGCCTGGAACCGCGTCACATCGCCGAGTTCCTGATCGGCGGCGTCTCAGGCGACGATTTGCCCACCAGTTTCGGTGGCAAGGCCATCGAGATGTTCCGCGACTTCCTCGGCAACTCCAGCTTCATCCTGCCACCGCTGCCCAACACCCAGTTCACCCGCGACACCACCTGCTGGATTTACGGTGGCGTCACCCTCAACCCGATGTACTGGCCGGCACGTCGTCAGGAAACCCTGCTGACCACCGCCATCTACAAATTCCACCCCGAGTTCACCAAAGCAGATTTCGAGATCTGGTACGGCGACCCGGACCTGGACCACGGTAACTCCACCCTTGAGGGCGGTGATGTGATGCCGATCGGCAACGGCGTGGTCTTGATCGGCATGGGCGAACGCTCGTCGCGCCAGGCCATTGCCCAACTGGCGGTGAACCTGTTCAAAAACAAAGCCGTGGAGAAAGTGATCGTCGCCGGCCTGCCGAAATCCCGCGCGGCGATGCACCTGGACACCGTTTTCAGCTTCTGCGATCGCGACCTCGTCACGATCTTCCCGGAAGTGGTGAACCAGATTGTCGCCTTCACCCTGCGCCCCGATGAAAGCAAGGCGGGCGGCATCGACATCCGCCGCGAAGAAACCAGCTTCCTCGACACCGTGGCCCAGGCCCTGAACCTCAAAGCGTTGCGCGTGGTGGAAACCGGCGGCAACAGCTTCGCCGCCGAACGCGAGCAATGGGACGACGGCAACAACGTAGTGGCCGTGGAGCCAGGCGTGGTCATCGGCTACGACCGCAATACCTACACCAACACCCTGCTGCGCAAAGCCGGTGTGGAAGTGATCACCATCAGCGCCGGCGAACTCGGCCGGGGACGGGGCGGCGGCCATTGCATGACCTGCCCGATCATCCGCGACCCGATTGACTACTAACCTATTGCCTTGGACCGCGCTGCCCTCTACCCAAGGGCATGCGCAGGCCAAGGGGATTACCGACACCTTAGGAGATCCAAAATGGCGTTCAATATCCATAACCGCAATCTGCTGAGCCTGGAACACCACACCCCTCGCGAATTGCGCTACCTGCTCGACCTGTCCCGCGACCTCAAGCGTGCCAAGTACACCGGCACCGAACAGCAGCATCTCAAGGGCAACAACATCGCGCTGATCTTCGAAAAAACCTCGACCCGCACCCGCTGCGCGTTTGAAGTAGCAGCCTATGACCAGGGCGCCAACGTCACCTACATCGACCCGAACTCCTCGCAGATCGGCCACAAGGAAAGCATGAAGGACACCGCCCGTGTGCTCGGGCGTATGTATGACGCCATCGAGTACCGTGGCTTCAAGCAGGAAATCGTCGAGGAACTGGCCAAGTTCGCCGGCGTACCAGTGTTCAACGGCTTGACCGACGAATATCACCCGACGCAAATGATCGCCGACGTGCTGACCATGCGTGAGCACGCCGACAAGCCGATCCATGAGATCAGCTACGCCTACCTGGGCGATGCGCGCAACAACATGGGCAACTCCCTGCTGCTGATCGGCGCCAAGCTCGGCATGGACGTGCGCATCTGTGCGCCAAAAGCCCTGTGGCCGGCGGACGACCTGGTGGCGCGCTGCAAACAGTACGGCGAAGAAAGCGGTGCGCGCATTACTCTCACCGAAGACCCGAAAGCGGCGGTCAAGGGTGTGGACTTCATCCACACCGACGTCTGGGTGTCGATGGGCGAGCCGGTTGAAGCCTGGGCCGAACGCATCCAGCAACTGCTGCCGTATCAGGTCAACGCCGAACTGATGAAAGCCACCGGTAACCCGCGCACCAAGTTCATGCACTGCCTGCCGGCGTTCCACAACTGTGATACCAAAGTCGGCAAGCAGATTGCCGAGCAGTACCCGTACCTGAGCAACGGCATCGAAGTGACCGATGACGTGTTCGAGTCGCCGGCCTGCATCGCCTTCGAGCAAGCGGAAAACCGCATGCACACCATCAAGGCGATTCTGGTGTCGACGCTGGCGGATCTATAACGGCTGACTGGCTCCCACTGACGGAACACGGTCAATGTGGGAGCTGGCTTGCCTGCGATGGCAGCGCCGCGGTGCATCTGACAGACCGAGGCGATCCCATCGCGAGCAAGCTCGCTCCCACAGGGTCAGGGCTCCATCGACAGACCGAGTCGCCCGTTTACTTCTCTTTTAGAAGGACTAGCACCATGCGTATCGTCGTAGCTCTTGGCGGTAATGCCCTGCTCCGCCGGGGCGAATCCATGACCGCTGACAACCAGCGCGCCAACATCCGGATCGCCACCGAACAGATCGCCAAGATCCATCCCGGCAACCAACTGGTCATCGCCCACGGCAATGGCCCTCAAGTCGGCCTGCTGTCATTGCAGGCGGCGGCCTACACCTCGGTTTCGCCTTATCCGCTGGACGTGCTCGGTGCCGAAACCGAAGGCATGATCGGCTACATCATCGAACAGGAACTGGGCAATCTGCTGGACTTCGAAGTGCCCTTCGCGACCTTGCTGACCCAGGTCGAAGTCGATGCCAATGACCCGGCCTTCAAGAACCCGACCAAACCCATCGGCCCTGTCTATACCAAGGAAGAGGCCGAAGCACTCGCCGCCGAGAAAGGCTGGGCCATTGCCCCGGACGGCGACAAATACCGTCGCGTGGTCGCCAGCCCGAAACCGAAACGCATCTTCGAAATCCGTCCGATCAAATGGCTGCTGGAAAAAAGCAGCATCGTGATCTGCGCCGGCGGTGGCGGCATTCCGACCATGTATACCTCGCCCGGCAAACTCGAGGGCGTCGAAGCGGTCATCGACAAGGACCTGTGCTCGGCGCTGCTGGCTGAACAGCTTGAAGCCGATCTGCTGGTGATCGCCACCGACGTCAACGCCGCCTTCATCGACTTTGGCAAACCCACGCAGAAAGCCATCGCCCAGGCCCACCCCGACGAAATGGAAAAACTCGGCTTCGCCGCCGGCTCCATGGGACCGAAGGTGCAGGCAGCCTGCGAATTCGCGCGCCATACTGGGAAAGTCGCAGTGATCGGCTCGCTCTCGGACATCGAAGCGATCGTCCAGGGCAAGGCCGGTACGCGCATCAGTACGGCGACACCGGGCATCAGCTATCAGTAAACGAAACGGCGGGGCAGGCCTGGGGCCGGCCCTGATTCAAGATCTTTTGAAGGAGAGTCAACAATGGCAACGTTCGAGCCGGGTCACCTGCACATCGAGCGACACGCGCTGAACAAGGATGACGTCAGCTACAACATCTGCATCGACTATGAAATCGCCCAGGATCCCAAGGAAGGCAAAGGGATGCAGTTCAAGATGCACGGCAGCATCCAGGGCAAGGACATGAGCGAGACGTTCTTCCTGCCCAAGGACATGGCCTACAACTTCGCCAGCAACGTCACCAAGATTGCCGAGAAGCACGGCATCCCGAAAACCCATAGCAACATCGGTTCGATCCACAAGCATTACGACGCCATGTTCGAGGACGTGCGGGTACAACTGAACATGAAATCGGGCGACCCGGTCAAACCCGAGCATCTGGAATAACCCCGGACTCTGTGAACACCACCGATCCCTGTGGGAGCGAGCTTGCTCGCGATAGCGGCCTGTCATCCACCATTGATGTTGACTGACACACTGCCATCGCGAGCAAGCTCGCTCCCACAGGGGGCGTTCGCTCAATTGAAGTCCGCGCAGGATTTCACCATTAGCCCGCCCCAAGGCATACTTGCCACCCTTCGCACTGCAGAACCCAAGACCGCCCCATGCGTATCCACGTCAGCTTCATCGACCGCGTCGGTATCACCCAGGAAGTCCTGGCCCTGCTCGGCGGGCGCAATCTGAACCTGGATGCGGTGGAAATGGTCCCGCCCAATGTTTATATCGACGCCCCGACGCTGAGCCCGCAAGTCCTCGAGGAATTGCGCGATGCCCTGTTCAGCGTGCGTGGCGTGCAAGCGGTGACGGTGGTCGACATACTGCCCGGCCAGCGCCGGCACTTGCAGCTCGACGCCTTGCTCGCAGCCATGACCGACCCGGTGCTGGCACTGGACAGTGACGGTAAGGTACTGCTGGCCAACCCGGCCCTGATCGCCCTGTACGGCCGCGAACCGGACGGTGAAAGCGTGGCCGACCTGTTTGCCGACCCGGCCTTGCTCGACGCCCTGCTCGAACACGGCTTTCGCCTGCCGCTGCGGGAAATCACCGTCAACGGCCAGACCCTGTTGCTCGACGCCACACCGATCACCGACGCCGGCGCCCTGCTGACCCTGTACCAACCGAACCGCATCGGCGAACGCCTTTCCGCGCTGCACCATGACCACGCCGAAGGTTTCGATGCCCTGCTCGGCGAGTCCCCGGTGATCCGCACCCTCAAGGCGCGCGCCCAGCGGGTGGCGGCCCTCGATGCACCGTTGCTGATCCAGGGCGAAACCGGCACCGGCAAGGAACTGGTGGCCCGCGCCTGCCACGCCATCAGCGCCCGGCACAGCTCCCCCTTTCTGGCGTTGAACTGCGCGGCATTGCCGGAGAACCTCGCCGAAAGTGAACTGTTCGGCTACGCCCCCGGCGCCTTCACCGGCGCACAACGAGGGGGTAAGCCGGGACTGATGGAGTTGGCCAACCAGGGCACGGTGTTTCTCGATGAAATCGGCGAGATGTCGCCGTATTTGCAAGCCAAATTGCTGCGTTTCCTCAACGACGGCAGTTTTCGCCGGGTCGGCGGTGACCGTGAGGTCAAGGTCAACGTACGGATCCTCAGCGCCACCCACCGCGACCTGGAAAAAATGGTCAGCGAAGGCCTGTTCCGCGAGGACCTGTTCTATCGCCTCAACGTCCTCAACGTCGAAGTGCCGCCCCTGCGCGAACGCGGCCAGGACATCCTGCTGCTGGCCCGCTACTTCATGCAGCAGGCCTGTGCGCAGATCCAGCGACCGATCTGTCGTCTGGCGCCGGGCACTTATCCGGCGCTGCTGGGCAACCGCTGGCCAGGCAACGTGCGGCAACTGCAGAACGTGATCTTCCGCGCCGCGGCGATCTGCGAAAGCAGCCTGGTGGACATCGGCGATCTGGACATCGCCGGCACCTCGGTGGCCCGCCAGGGCGACCATGACGTCGACAGCCTGGAACAGGCCATGGACGAGTTCGAGAAAACCCTGCTGGAAAAACTCTACGCCAGCTACCCCTCGACCCGGCAACTCGCGACCCGTCTGCAAACCTCCCACACGGCGATTGCCCATCGGTTGCGCAAGTACGGGATTCCGAGCAAGGCCTGAGGCCTGACACCGAACAAACCTGTGGGAGCGAGCTTGCTCGCGATGGCGGTATTACATTCAACGTTTGTGTCGGCTGATACTCCCTCATCGCGAGCAAGCTCGCTCCCACAGGTTTTGTGTCCGGTGCGAAACCGCGCCAAAAACGACCTCCACCTGTACTGAAAGCGCTACAGCGGAACGATATCGCTACACCCCTCTCCGATCACGGCTGTGCAAGGCTTTGATCCACCTCGGCTTTTATCCTTGACATATACCGTATCGATTTCGCTACAACGAGTGAATTTCAGCGTTTGTCGAAACCACCTAAATCATTGATCAATAACAATAAAAACAACGTTGGCCGCGTTCTTGCTATGTAGTCCTCCATAACCTGGGCATTGCCCAAGCCTTCAATCGCGTCCACCAGACGAGTCTGGCCCCTTAGGAGTTTCCATGAGCGAGTTGCGTTTTACTGAAGATCACGAATGGCTGCGCACCGAAGCTGACGGCAGCGTCACGGTCGGCATCACCGCTTTCGCACAGAACGCCCTGGGCGACGTGGTTTTCGTTCAACTGCCTGAGCTGCAGTCCTACGACAAAGGCGCCGAAGCCGCCACCGTGGAATCGGTAAAGGCTGCAAGCGGCGTGTACATGCCGCTGGACGGCGAAGTGCTGGAAGTGAACCCGGCGCTCGACAGCAGCCCTGAACTGGTCAACGAAGATCCGCTGGGCGAAGGCTGGTTCTTCCGTTTCAAACCAAGCGACGCCGCCGCTGTCGGCCAACTGCTGGATCAGGACGCCTACGACCGCCTGATCAAAGCCCAAGCCGAAGCCTGAGGAGCACCGACATGACCCAGATCAATTTGACTACCGCCAACGAATTCATCGCCCGTCACATCGGCCCGCGCGCCGGTGACGAGCAAGCCATGCTCAACAGCCTCGGTTTCGACTCCCTGGAAGCCCTGAGCGCCAGCGTGATTCCCGACAGCATCAAGGGCACTAGCGTCCTCGGCCTGGAAGATGGCTTGAGCGAAGCCGATGCCCTGGCCTTGATCAAGTCCATCGCGACTAAAAACCAGCTGTTCAAGACCTACATCGGCCAGGGCTACTACGGCACCCACACGCCGTCGCCGATCCTGCGCAACCTGCTGGAAAACCCGGCCTGGTACACCGCCTACACCCCATACCAGCCAGAAATTTCCCAGGGTCGTCTCGAAGCGCTGCTGAACTTCCAGACCCTGATCAGCGACCTCACCGGCCTGCCGATCGCCAACGCCTCGCTGCTCGACGAAGCCACCGCCGCTGCCGAAGCCATGACCTTCTGCAAACGCCTGAGCAAGAACAAAGGCAGCCACGCCTTCTTCGCTTCCGTGCATTGCCACCCGCAAACCCTCGACGTACTGCGCACCCGTGCCGAGCCTTTGGGCATCGACGTGGTGGTTGGCGACGAGCGCGAACTGACTGACGTAACGCCGTTCTTCGGCGCGCTGCTGCAATACCCGGCGAGCAACGGTGATGTGTTCGATTACCGCGAGCTGACCGAACGCTTCCACGCTGCCAACGCCCTCGTCGCCGTGGCTGCCGATCTGCTGGCCCTGACCGTGCTGACTGCGCCGGGCGAATTCGGCGCCGACGTGGCCATCGGCAGTGCACAGCGCTTCGGCGTGCCGCTGGGCTTCGGTGGCCCACACGCGGCGTACTTCTCCACCAAGGACGCGTTCAAGCGTGACATGCCGGGCCGCCTGGTCGGTGTTTCCGTAGACCGTTTCGGCAACCCGGCCCTGCGCCTGGCCATGCAGACCCGCGAGCAACACATCCGCCGCGAGAAAGCCACCAGCAACATCTGCACCGCGCAAGTACTGCTGGCCAACATCGCCAGCATGTATGCCGTGTACCACGGTCCGAAAGGCCTGACGCAAATCGCCAATCGCGTGCATCACCTGACCGCGATCCTGGCCAAAGGCTTGAGCGCACTGGGCCTGAGCGTCGAGCAGGCGAGCTTCTTCGACACCCTGACGGTGAAGGCCGGCGCGCAAACCGCCGCCCTGCACGACAAGGCACACGCCCAGCGCATCAATCTGCGCGTGGTCGATGGTGAGCGCCTGGGCCTGTCCCTGGACGAAACCACCACTCAGGCCGACGTTGAAACCCTGTGGAGCCTGCTGTCCGACGGCAAGGCCCTGCCGGACTTCACCGCCCTCGCCGCCTCGGTGCAGAGCGCCATCCCGGCCACGCTGGTGCGTCAGTCGCCGATCCTCAGCCACCCGGTGTTCAACCGCTATCACTCGGAAACCGAGCTGATGCGCTACCTGCGCAAACTGGCGGACAAGGACCTGGCGCTGGACCGCACCATGATCCCGCTGGGTTCGTGCACCATGAAACTCAACGCCGCCAGCGAAATGATCCCGGTGACCTGGGCCGAGTTCGGCGCCCTCCACCCGTTCGCCCCGGCCGAGCAAAGCGCTGGCTACCAGCAACTGACCGACGAGCTGGAAGCGATGCTCTGCGCCGCCACCGGTTATGACTCGGTGTCCCTGCAACCGAACGCCGGCTCCCAGGGTGAATACGCAGGTCTGCTGGCGATCCGTGCCTACCACCAGAGCCGTGGCGAAGACCGTCGCGACATCTGCCTGATCCCGTCGTCGGCCCACGGCACCAACCCGGCCACCGCACAAATGGCCGGCATGCGCGTGGTCGTCACCGCGTGCGACGCCCGAGGCAACGTCGACATCGAAGACCTGCGAGCCAAGGCCATCGAGCACCGCGAACACCTCGCCGCGCTGATGATCACCTACCCGTCGACCCACGGCGTGTTCGAAGAAGGCATCCGCGAAATCTGCGGCATCATTCATGACAACGGCGGTCAGGTGTACATCGACGGCGCCAACATGAACGCCATGGTCGGCCTCTGTGCCCCGGGCAAGTTCGGCGGCGACGTTTCGCACCTGAACCTGCACAAGACCTTCTGCATTCCCCACGGTGGTGGCGGCCCGGGCGTCGGCCCGATCGGCGTGAAGTCGCACCTGGCGCCATTCCTGCCGGGCCACGCACAGATGGAGCGCAAGGAAGGCGCCGTTTGCGCGGCACCGTTCGGCAGCGCGAGCATCCTGCCGATCACCTGGATGTACATTCGTATGATGGGTGGCGCGGGCCTCAAGCGTGCTTCGCAGCTGGCGATCCTCAATGCCAACTACATCTCCCGTCGCCTGGAAGAGCACTATCCAGTGCTGTACACCGGCAGCAACGGCCTGGTGGCGCACGAGTGCATCCTCGACCTGCGTCCACTGAAAGACAGCAGCGGTATCAGCGTCGATGACGTCGCCAAGCGTCTGATCGACTTTGGCTTCCACGCGCCGACCATGTCGTTCCCGGTGGCAGGCACGCTGATGATCGAGCCGACCGAAAGCGAATCCAAGGAAGAACTGGACCGCTTCTGCGACGCCATGATCCGCATCCGCGAAGAAATCCGCGCAGTGGAAAATGGCACGCTGGACAAGGACGACAACCCGCTGAAAAACGCGCCGCACACCGCCAAGGAACTGGTGGGCGAATGGTCGCACCCGTACAGCCGTGAGCAGGCGGTTTACCCGGTTGCGTCGCTGATCGAAGGCAAGTACTGGCCACCGGTCGGTCGCGTCGACAACGTGTTCGGCGACCGCAACCTGGTCTGCGCCTGCCCGTCGATCGAAAGCTACGCTTAAACGAATGAGGGGGCGGATTGATCCGCCCCCAATTTCCAGAACACCCCACAACCCTGTGGGAGCGAGCTTGCTCGCGATGACGGACTGACAGCCACCATCGATGTCGACTGAACGACCGCTATCGCGAGCAAGCTCGCTCCCACAGGGATCTGTGCCAAGTCTTATGTTCCGTGAATTCCTATAACAAGAAACCGGAGAACCACCATGTCGTTAAGCGTGTTCGACCTGTTCAAGATTGGCATCGGCCCCTCCAGTTCCCACACCGTCGGCCCGATGCGTGCCGCTGCGCGCTTCGCCGAAGGTTTGCGCCGCGAAAACCTGCTTGAAGCCACCGCCTGCGTCAAAGTCGAGCTGTATGGTTCGCTTGGTGCCACCGGCAAAGGCCACGGCAGTGACAAGGCTGTGCTGCTCGGCCTGGAAGGCGAACACCCGGACACCGTGGATACAGAGACCGTCGCCGCGCGCCTGCAAGAGATTCGCGGCAACGGCCGCTTGAACCTGCTCGGCGAACACTGCATTGCGTTCAACGAGAAAGAACACCTGGCGATGATTCGCAAACCGTTGGCCTATCACCCCAACGGCATGATTTTCCGCGCCTTCGACGCCGCGGGCCTGCAGATCCGCAGCCGCGAGTACTACTCGGTCGGCGGCGGTTTTGTGGTCGATGAAGACGCCGCCGGCGCCGACCGCATCGTCGAAGACGCCACACCCCTGACCTTTCCGTTCAAAAGCGCCAAGGATCTTCTCGGTCATTGCGTCAAATACGGGCTGTCCATCAGCCAGGTGATGTTGACCAACGAAAGCGCCTGGCGTCCGGAAGCGGAAACCCGCGCCGGCCTGCTGAAAATCTGGCAAGTGATGCAGGACTGCGTCGCCGCCGGATGCCGCAATGAAGGCATCCTGCCCGGTGGGCTGAAGGTCAAGCGCCGGGCCGCCGCACTGCATCGGCAATTGTGCAAGAACCCGGAATCGTCGTTGCGCGATCCCCTGTCGGTGCTGGACTGGGTCAACCTCTACGCGCTGGCGGTCAACGAAGAAAACGCCAATGGCGGGCGCGTGGTCACGGCACCGACCAACGGCGCGGCCGGGATCATTCCGGCGGTGCTGCATTACTACATGCGCTTCACCCCCGGCGCGAATGACGACGGCGTGGTGCGCTTTCTGCTCACTGCCGCAGCCATCGGCATTCTGTACAAGGAAAACGCCTCGATTTCCGGCGCCGAGGTCGGCTGTCAGGGTGAAGTCGGCGTCGCCTGCTCGATGGCCGCCGGTGCCTTGTGCGAAGTACTCGGCGGCAGCGTGCAGCAAGTGGAAAACGCCGCGGAAATCGGCATGGAACACAACCTCGGACTGACCTGCGACCCGATTGGCGGGCTGGTGCAAGTGCCTTGCATCGAGCGCAACGCCATGGGCTCGGTCAAGGCCATCAATGCGGTGCGCATGGCGCTGCGCGGCGATGGACAACACTTCGTCTCCCTCGACAAGGTCATCCGCACCATGCGCCAGACCGGCGCCGACATGAAAAGCAAATACAAGGAAACCGCCCGTGGCGGTTTGGCGGTCAACATTATCGAGTGCTGATGCGCGCTCATCTGCACCCTTTTTCAGGAGCTGAATATGTCCACCGAACAACTGTTGAAAACTCCGTTGCACGCACTGCACATCGAACTCGGCGCCCGCATGGTGCCCTTCGCCGGCTACGACATGCCCGTGCAGTACCCGCTGGGCGTGATGAAAGAACACCAGCACACCCGCGACCAGGCGGGGTTGTTCGATGTCTCGCACATGGGCCAGATTCGCCTGACCGGCGCCAATGCCGCCAAGGCCCTGGAAACCCTGGTGCCTGTGGACATCATCGACCTGCCAGTGGGCATGCAACGCTACGCGATGTTCACCAATGCGACGGGCGGCATCCTCGATGACCTGATGGTCGCCAACCTGGGTAATGACGAACTGTTCCTGGTGGTCAACGCCGCCTGCAAGGACCAGGACCTGGCACACCTGCGCAAGCACATTGGCGACCAGTGCACGATCGAACCGCTGTTCGAAGAGCGCGCCCTGCTCGCCCTGCAAGGCCCGGCTGCAGTGACCGTGCTTGCACGTCTGGCCCCTGAAGTGGCGAAGATGACTTTCATGCAGTTCGCCCGCGTGAAGCTGCTGGGCGTGGACTGCTTTGTCAGCCGTTCGGGTTACACCGGTGAAGACGGTTTCGAAATTTCCGTACCCGCCACCAATGCCGAATCCCTGGCTCGCGCCCTGCTCGCTGAAGCCGAAGTGGCCGCCATCGGCCTGGGCGCCCGCGACTCCCTGCGCCTGGAAGCGGGTTTGTGCCTGTACGGCCACGACATGAACACCGACACCACCCCGATCGAAGCGAGCCTGCTGTGGGCGATCTCCAAGCCACGTCGCGCTGATGGCGCACGGGCCGGCGGCTTCCCGGGCGCCGAAAGCGTATTCGCCCAGCAACAGGTAGGCGTGAGCCGCAAACGTGTAGGTCTGCTACCACAGGAACGTACACCCGTGCGCGAAGGCGCCGAGATCGTCAACGAAGCCGGCGACATCATCGGCAGCGTCTGCAGCGGTGGTTTCGGGCCAACCCTGGGCGGCCCGCTAGCCATGGGTTACGTCGACAGCGCTTACATCGCACTGGACACACCGGTCTGGGCGATCGTTCGTGGGAAAAAGGTGCCTTTGCTTGTAAGCAAAATGCCATTTGTTCCACAACGCTACTATCGCGGCTGATTGAATGTTCCTATAAGTAACGCGGTTGCGTTAACGGCGCACTAATGTGTAACGCAACCGCCATAAAATAGTGCATTGTTTGGCTATAAGCTTCGATTATGAACTTTGCTTATAACGATCGAAAACAATTGAACAAGGTTAGTGAATAAGGCCCCACTAGTGGACTTACTTTGCCATCAACCTGAGGAAATACGGGGCCTACACGGGGCTTGTTTTTTCTCCCGTAGTTGGCGTAGAGTTTGTTCACTGTGTTTGCATGGGTCGCTTGGAATCGTGACCTGGGCAGTAGCCTACAAGTTAGCTACATCCCGTTCGACGTCTTCTTACTCTCCTGCAACCAGCCCCAGTACTCTTTCATGAGAAGGAGACTGTCATTAATTTTTGCGTCAAAGGAAATAAGAAATGTCCCAACGTCAGAGCGGTACCGTCAAGTGGTTTAACGACGAGAAAGGTTTTGGTTTTATCACTCCTGAAAGCGGTCCGGATCTGTTCGTGCATTTCCGCGCCATCCAGGGCAACGGCTTCAAGAGCCTGAAAGAAGGCCAGAAAGTGACTTTCATCGCCGTGCAGGGCCAGAAAGGCATGCAGGCGGACGAAGTACAAGCAGAAGCCTAATCTTCTGTAACGAAAAAGCCCCTGATGCTGACATCAGGGGCTTTTTTGTGCGCGTAAATCCGTAAAATGGCTTCTTTTTCGCCGAGAGCCTGCCATGTCGAAACACCTGCTTACCCCCCAGGGCGACTTTCCTGCCGCTGGCCTGGGTCGTCGCCTGGCAGCCATGTTCTATGATTTCCTGCTGTGCACCGCCCTGCTGATCGTCACCAGCGGCATCTACAAGATGATCCAGATGGCGATCATCGGCGAAGAAAGGATGCGCACCCTTACCGAAGCCGGGGCGCTGGACGGCGATCCCCTGCTCTCCACGGTCCTGCTGTTCGTACTGTTCGGCTTCTTCGCCAAATTCTGGACCTGGTCCGGTCAGACCCTGGGCATGCAGGTCTGGTGCATCCGCGTACAGAATGCCGATGGCTCGTCCATCAGCCTGTGGCAGGCGCTGCTGCGCTTTGTGGTGTCGATTGCTTCGTTGCTGTGTGTTGGCCTGGGATTCTTCTGGTCGCTGTTCGACAAACAGAAACGCAGCTGGCATGACATCTACTCCAATACCGAACTGGTGCGGATTCCGAAGAAGACCAAATAATTTCCCGACGCAGAAACCACTGTGGGAGCGAGCTTGCTCGCGATGGCGTGGTGTCAGTCAACTTCAATGGTGACTGATACACCGCTATCGCGAGCAAGCTCGCTCCCACAGTTTTTTTGGGCCTGGTTGAAAGATCTCAGGCGTTACCGGCCAGCTTCATCCGCGCCGCCTGGGTGAAATCGAGCATGCGCTTGAGCGGCCGGATCGCCTGCGGGATCAGTGCCGGATCGACAAAGATCTCGTTCGCCCCTTCCTTCAACGCCTTGAGCGTGCGCTCAAGGGTGTTCATGGCCATCCACGGGCAATGTGCACAACTGCGGCACGCCGCGCCGTTACCCGCCGTTGGGGCTTCGATAAAGACCTTGTCCGGGCACAACTGCTGCATCTTGTAGAAAATGCCGCGGTCGGTCGCAACGATCAGCGTCTTGTTCGGCAGGCTCTGTGCCGCCGCGATCAACTGACTGGTGGAGCCCACGGCGTCCGCCAGTTCGATCACCGAGGTCGGCGACTCCGGGTGCACCAGAATCGCCGCATCCGGATACAGCGCCTTCATGTCTTCAAGCTGCTTGGACTTGAACTCTTCGTGAACGATGCAGGCACCGTCCCACAGCAGCATGTCGGCGCCGGTCTGGCGCTGGATGTAGGTCCCCAGGTGCTTGTCCGGGCCCCAGATGATGGTCTCGCCGTTGTCCATCAGGCTTTCGACGATCTCCAGCGCACAGCTTGAAGTCACCACCCAATCCGCTCGGGCCTTTACCGCAGCCGAAGTGTTGGCGTACACCACCACCGTGCGCTCCGGGTGTTGATCGCAGAACGCGGAAAATTCGTCCACAGGGCAACCCAGGTCGAGCGAACAGGTCGCTTCGAGCGTCGGCATCAGCACGCGTTTTTCCGGGTTGAGGATCTTGGCAGTCTCACCCATGAACTTCACGCCGGCGACGACCACGGTCTTGGCCGGATGGGCGTTGCCGAAACGGGCCATTTCCAGCGAGTCGGAAACACAACCGCCCGTCTCTTCGGCCAGCGCCTGAATGACAGGGTCACAATAGAAGTGGGCCACCAGCACCGCGTCCTGAGCCTTGAGCTCGGCAGCGATGGCAGCACGGTAATAAGCCTCTTCATCGGCAGTCAGCGGCTTGGGCTGTTTGGCGTCGAGGTGGGCTTGAACCAGAAGGCGTTCGGAAATTTGCGTCATGTTCGCAAGACCTGCAGGCGCATTCGCGCGAAAGTCGAGTATACACCCGGCTCCGGACCCTACGGGGTACCGCCGGGAAAGTGAGTATTCATCAGGCACGGACAGCGTTGAAGCTGCGCAAGGCTACAGAATATCCGATGGATGCAAAAGGTGATTCTGATCTGAGTCATGGGCAGCAGCCCGCAACGAGGCGGACCTGAATCGCGGGCAAAAAAAAACCCGGAAATCCTCACTTGCGTGGGCCTTCCGGATTTTCTAAACCGCCAAAAATGGTGGGTCGTGTGGGATTCGAACCTACGACCAATTGGTTAAAAGCCAACTGCTCTACCAACTGAGCTAACGACCCGCTGTGTGGTGGCGCGTATAATACTGATTTTTAAGGACTATTCAACACCTATTTTGAAATAAATCAAAAATAAGGGGTTGGATCGCTGATTCCGGCCGCTGCAAAGCCTTCCGCACGCAGTCGGCAGCTGTCGCACTTGCCGCACGCACGGCCTTCATCGTCGGCCTGATAGCAGGAAACGGTCAGCCCGTAGTTCACGCCAAGCTTCACGCCCGCCTGGACGATCTGCGCCTTGCTGAGGTTTTGCAGCGGTGCCTGAATACGGAAGCCATTGCCTTCAACACCGGCTTTGGTTGCCAGGTTGGCCATGCGCTCGAACGACTCGATGAACTCGGGACGGCAGTCCGGGTAACCGGAGTAATCCACCGCATTAACGCCGATGAAGATATCCCGTGCGCCGAGTACTTCTGCCCAGCCCAGGGCCAGGGACAGGAACACCGTGTTACGCGCAGGCACGTAAGTCACGGGAATGCCTTCACCGAGCTCCTCTGGAATATCGATGCTGCTGTCGGTCAGGGCCGAGCCGCCCATGCCGTTCAGGTTCAGGCCGATCACCTTGTGCTCGACCACACCCAGGTCCCGCGCCACACGCTCGGCGGCGTACAGTTCAGCGTGAGAGCGCTGACCATAGTCGAAGCTCATGGTGTAGCAGCTGTAGCCTTCGGCGCGCGCCATGGCCACGACGGTCGCCGAGTCCAGGCCACCGGACAGCAGGATGACCGCACGTTTTTCAGCAGTATTGAGTTGTTCAGTCATTTCAGCGCCCCGGCTCGTCATTCCATAGATATTTATGCAGCTGCAATTGCAAACGCACTGGCAGGTTGTCTGCCACCACCCAGTCCGCCAGATCCCGGGCATTGAGGTCATGGTGACTTGGCGAGAACAGGACTTCACCGGCGCGCTGGTCCAGACCGTACTGGATCAGCTTGGAAACAGACCAGTCATAGTCCTCTCGCGAACAGATGACAAACTTCACCTGATCGTTGGGCGTGAGCAGCTCGATGTTTTCGTAGCGGTTGCGGTGCGCTTCCTTCGAACCCGGGGTTTTCAGGTCGACAACGCGACTGACCCGGGTATCGACTGCCGAGATATCGATGGAGCCACTGGTTTCCAGCGACACTTCGTAACCGGCGTCACACAAGCGCTTGAGCAAGGGAATGGCGTTGGGCTGTGCCAGGGGCTCGCCGCCCGTAACGCAGACGTAACGCGGGCGAAATCCTGCGACCTGCTCGAGGATGTCGTCGAGCGTGCGAATGGTCCCGCCGGTGAACGCGTAGGCACTGTCGCAGTATTGGCAACGCAGAGGGCAACCGGTCAGGCGCACAAAAACAGTGGGCAGGCCGGCAGTCCGCGTTTCACCCTGCAACGAGTAGAAAACTTCGGTGATTCTCAATGTGTCTTGCATAGTCGCCACGGGCGTAACAGCTAAACAGGCTGTCCGCCTCCGTCAGGCACTTGAAGGAACCCCGGCAAAGCGCAGGCCCCCAAAAGCGTGTTTCATAAAAAGGGCGTGAATTCTAACGAAAAAACCCGCGACAAGCGCGGGTTTCTTTGAAACGGGTCAAGCAGGCTTACATTTTTTGCAGATCGCGCTGGGCCAACTGAGCGGCGGAAGTGCCCGGATATTGGGAAACCACCTGCTGCAGAATGCCTTTGACTCGGTCGGTATGCCCCAAGCGGCGCTCTACATCAGCGAGCTTGTACAGCGAGTCCGGCACTTTGGCGTGCTTGGGATACAACTGCGAAACCTTGGCAAATGCCTGACCTGCGCCTTGCAGATCGCCTTTGGCCAGGTTCACTTCGCCCAACCAGTATTGGGCGTTGCCCGCGTACTGGCTGTTCGGGTATTTGCGCAGGAATGCGGCAAAAGCCTGACTGGCCTTGTCGAAATCCTTGGCTTTGATCAGGTCGAAGGCAGCATCGTAGTAGAGCTTTTCCTTCGCCGGATCCGCCGGTTCGCTACCTGCGGCCGGTGCCTGGGCGGCAGCTGCCCCTGCACCAGCTGCTGCACCGGGGGCGTTCAAATCGCCACCGGTGGAAGAATTTTCAGGAGTCGCGGCTGGTGCAACGCCGGTTCCTATGCGCCGATCAAGATCCTGATATCGCTCCAGGTTTTCCTGCTTCATGCGCGCTACATCATTTTGCAGAACTTCAATCGCACCTTGCTGGCGCTCGATCTGTTGCTGCATTGATTGCAGTTGGTTGAACAGCTCGCCCTGTGCCGAGACAGGGGCCGAAACCCCTCCCCCGGCATAGGCGCCGTTCGTACCGTAACCTGCAGGCGGATAACTGCTCCCGCTATTGTTATAGCCGGAGTCGTTATCGACCACAGGAACCGCAGCCCACGCCGCAAGCGGCGCGAGGCTGAGAGCCAGAACAGTTACAGCACGACGGCACGTTCGCATGACGAATTACTTACGCAGTTCGACGCGACGGTTTTGAGCCCAGGACTGCTCGTCGTTGCCGGTAGCAACTGGACGCTCTTCGCCGTAGGAAACCAGTTCCAGCTGAGCTGGGGAAACACCTTGCAGTACCAGGTAGCGCTGAACGGCTTTCGCACGACGCTCGCCCAGTGCCATGTTGTACTCACGAGTACCACGTTCGTCGGTGTTGCCTTCCAGAACAACGCGAGCGCCGTTTGCTTTCAGGTCTTTGGCGTGAACGTCCAGAGCGCGCATGGCTTCTGGCTTCAGGTCCGAGCTGTCGTATTCGAAGTAGAAAGTGGTGATAGCGCGCAGAGCAGCTTCTTCGCTCAGGGAGCCGTCAACTGCACCAGTGTTTGCGCCGTAACCAGCGTTTGGATCTACCGCGCCTTCACCGGCATTGTCGCCGCCTTTGGACGAGCAACCTACAGCTACAGCCATGGCCAGTGCCAGCGCAGCAAATTTACCAAACTTCAGCATTTCCATCGTGAAACTCCTAATGAACCCCAGTGTGTTAAGTACAACGTATAGCGCCGCGTCAGTTCAGGTAAGGGGACCAGGAAGGTTCTCTGACTTCGCCTTGTGCGGTAGGAAGCGGGAGCCTTACGCGTCCATTGATGGACACGAGCATCAAGACTCCCCGGCCCTGCTGGCGGGTGGCGTAGATTACCATGGTGCCGTTGGGCGCAACAGTAGGCGACTCGTCCAGAGTGCTATCAGTGAGGATTTTTACACTACCGCGCTGCAAATCCTGGGCCGCCACCTTGAAATTGGTGAAGCCATCCTGACGGTGAATCATGACAAGCGTCTTTTCATCAGCCGACAATTTAGGGTTGGCGTTGTAGTTACCGACGAAAGTCACGCGTTCGGCACCGCCACCACCGGCACTGGTCTTGTAGATCTGCGGTTTGCCGCCACGGTCGGACGTGAAGTAGATGGTCGAGCCATCCTTGCCCCAGAACGGTTCGGTGTTGATGCCAGGACCGTTGGTGACACGGCTGATCTGACGCGAACCCAGGTTCATCACATAGATGTCCGGGTTGCCGTCTTTCGACAGTACGAACGCCAGGCGATTGCCGTCCGGCGACCAGGCTGGCGCACCGTTCAGGCCTTCGAAGTTGGTGATCTGTTCACGGCGACCGGTGTCGATGTTCTGCATGAAGATGCGTGGACGCTTCTGCTCGAAGGAGACATAAGCGATGCGCTTGCCATCCGGTGCGAAACGCGGCGACAGGATCGGCTCGCGCGACTGCAGCAGGGTCACGGCGCGAGCACCGTCGTAGTCCGAACGTTGCAGGGTGTAGCGAGTGTTGTTCTCGGAGAAACGCTCGGCCGTTACGTACAGCAGGCGAGTCGAGAAGGCACCCTTGATACCCGTGAGTTTTTCGAACGACTGGTCGGAGATGTAGTGCGCCATGTCGCGCAACTGATCGACGCCGCCGGACACGCTGCCGGTCAGCACTTGCTGCTCGGTGGCCACGTTGAACAGTGCGTATTGCACCTGCAGGCGACCGCCCGCCGGCACAATGCTGCCGACCATGACGTACTGGGCACCCAGTGCCTTGAAGTCACGGAAGATGATTTCGCTGGCCTGGCTCGGCTGGCTGATCATGTTCTGCTTTGGAAGCGGCGAGTAGTAACCCGAGTTGCGCAGGTCGTTACCGATGATTTCCGCCATGTCGTCCGGCAGCACGCTACCGCCCTGGAAGCCGAACGGCACGACTGCGATCGGGGTCGCCCGATCGCTGCCGCTGGTAACCAGAATGTTTTTCTCATCTGCCATCGCCATCCCTGCCATGCAGCAGATAACGACCAGCATTCCTCGAAGAAGGTTTCTCACAAGGCTAGATCCTCAGGTGTGAATGTCATCTTGAATGAACGATACGGAGCGAAATCACTCGGCTTCATTCCCTGCATTTCTGTCAAACGTCCAATATTCTTCACCGCTGCAACAGCCGATGCGTCAAACGGACCGTCGCCACTGGACTTGGACACGCTGACCGAAGTCACCGTACCGTCCGGCAACATGCCGATTTGCAACACGACCGTCATGCCTTTGCGTGCCGAAGGTGGACGAGCCCAGCCTTCCGCTGCACGCGCACGAATCAGGTCATCGAAACTGCCGGCGACTTCGTCGCCCTGCTCATCGGCCAAGGCCTGCTGACGCTGCGGCGTGTCTGAAAGCAAATCTGCCAGGGCCTGGGCCTTTTTGTCTTCGGCGGATTTACGCGCCGCATCCTGCGATTTCTTCTTCGCAGCATCGGCAGCAGCTTTCTTCTTCGCTTCCTCGGCGACTTTCTTCTTCGCCTCTTCAGCTTCAGCTTTCTTCTTGGCGTCTTCCGCGGCTTTCTTCTTCGCGTCTTCGACGATCTTTTTCTTGGCTTCTTCAGCGGCCGCTTTCTTGGCCTCTTCTTCCGCAGCTTTCTTGGCTTCTTCTTCGGCTTTCTTCTTGGCTATATCAGCCAATTGTTTCTCTTCTGCCTTCTTGGCTTCCGCGGTTTTCTTCGCATCGTCGGCTTTCTTGGCTTCATCAGCCTTTTTCGCCTCGTCCGCTTTCTTCGCCTCGTCGGCCTTCTTGGCTTCTTCGGCCTTTTGAGCAGCCTCTTCTTTCTTTTGTTCCGCAGCCTTCACCGCTTCCTGCTCGACCTTTTTCTGTTCCATCTGCTCGACTTCGGTCTGACGCGCAGCAGATTTCTGCGCCTCACCGGCAATCTTCTGATTGGTCTGGGTGGTGGCCCGACTTTTCGATTTCAGCTGGTACAAGGTCGCCTGGACAATCGGCTTGGCCGGCGGCAGTTCCGGGGTAAAGGCAAAGCTGACGAACAGCATGCCGAACACCAGCACGTGCAAGCCAATCGCCCAGACACTAGGCCAGAAGTAGCTTTCCGAGGCGGACGGCTCTCGCTGTTGCTGCATCAGGGCGCCTCGGTAATCAAGCCAACATTACCGACCCCGGCTTTCTGCAACCCGCCCATGGCACCCATTACGGAGCCGTAATCGACACTCTTGTCGCCGCGAATGAAGACCTGGGTACGCTTGCCGCCTTCGTTGCCGACGCGAATGATCTTGGTCACCGCGTCAGTCATCTGCGGCAGGGTCATGGCCCGATCCTGCTGCTTTTCGGTGTCGACTTCGCTACCAAGGTTCCAGTAGTAGGTCTTGTCGGATTTGATGGAAATGGTCAGGACCTGGGTGTTGTTGTCCTGCGGCAAGGCTTCGCTGGAAACCTTGGGCAGATCAACTTTCACGCCCTGATTGAGCATCGGCGCGGTCACCATGAAGATGACCAGCAGTACCAACATCACGTCGATGTAAGGCACTACGTTCATCTCGGCGACCGGCTTGCGCTTTTTGCGAGCTCGAGCGATTAAAGCCATTGGAAATTACCTGCTTATTCTTCGCTGGTGTGCACTTTGCGGTGCAGGATCGCCTGGAACTCGTCGGCGAAGGTGTAGTAGCGGCCCAGCAGGGTTTCACTGCGCGCAGCAAAACGGTTGTAAGCGATAACGGCTGGAATGGCAGCGAACAGACCGATCGCGGTGGCAATCAGTGCTTCGGCGATACCCGGGGCCACAGTGGCCAGGGTCGCTTGCTGGGCGGTCGCCAGACCGCGGAAGGAGTTCATGATCCCCCAGACGGTACCGAACAGACCGATGTACGGGCTGACGGAGCCAACGGTGGCCAGGAAGGGCAGGCTCTGCTCAAGCTTTTCTTCTTCGCGGGAAATGGCAACGCGCATGGCACGCGCCACGCCTTCCATGACCGCTTCCGGGTCAACGCCTGACTGCTGGCGCAGACGGGAGAATTCCTTGAAACCGGCACGGAAGATTTGTTCGACACCCGAATCAGGGTCCGGATTGCTGCCGGCCTGACGGTACAGCTTGGACAGGTCGATACCTGACCAGAAGCGCTCTTCAAAGCTCTCCAGGGCACGTCGACCGGCGCGCAGCAGGTTGCTGCGCTGAAAGATCATGATCCACGAGGTCACCGATGCGGCTACCAGGATCAGCATTACCAGTTGCACCACGATACTGGCATTGCTGACCAGGCTCCACATGGAGGAATGGTCGACGACGTTAGCTTCCACGCTTTATCTCCTGCTTTGAGTGTGTACCCGCGCCGCTCACGTCGGCAAAGGCCGCTCGTAGAGCTTCGGGAATGGCCCGGGGTTTTAAACTTTCAGTGCGCACACAGGCCACCAGAAACTGCCCTTCGCAGAGCAGTGTGTTATCCGCTGCCCGCCTGACCTGCTGCTTGAAGCGCAGGCTGGCACGGTTCAATTCGATTACTTCAGCGCTTACCAATAGTTCGTCATCCAGTCGCGCCGGCGCGTGGTAGCGCGCTTCGCTGGAATGCACGACGAACAACAGGTCCTCCCCGGCCAGCGTGGATTGGGCAAAGCCCAGATCTCGTAGCCGCTCGGTTCGAGCCCGTTCCATAAACTTGAGGTAATTAACGTAATACACGATGCCGCCCGCATCGGTGTCCTCGTAATAAACGCGACAACGATGTGCGAAAGGCTCAAGCCCGTTTTGCGCGCGCATACTCTAGTGCTTACTCCTCAGGTTGCCAATCCGGCATGGCAACTGTTTTTCATTGTTCTGCGGCTTTCACGTGAAAGTACGGTCCTGGGACCCTACATTGCCCGAAAAAATCAGCACGCAATGTTAATTAATCGTCAGCGGCTTCAAGAAACTCGTCTACCACGGGCATTTCGCCCAATCGTGACGGAATGTTTAAGCCGAAATGCAGGTAGGCATGCCGCGTCACCACCCGCCCCCGTGGCGTGCGCATGATGTAACCCTGCTGGATCAGGTAAGGCTCCAGCACGTCTTCGATGGTGTGACGCTCTTCACTGATGGCGGCAGCCAGGCTGTCGACCCCGACTGGCCCGCCGTCGAATTTCTCGATCATGGTCAACAACAGACGCCGATCCTGGTGATCGAAGCCACGTTCGTCGACATCCAGCAGGTTCAGCGCCAGGTCGGCAATCGGCTTGGTGATATGCCCCTTGGCGCGAACTTCGGCGAAATCACGCACCCGGCGCAGCAGCCTGTTGGCGATCCGTGGCGTGCCACGGGCACGGCGGGCGATTTCGAAGGCGCCTTCCGGGTCCAGCGGCAAACCGAGGATGCTCGCCGAACGACTGACAATCGTCGACAAATCGGCGTTGTTGTAGAACTCAAGACGCTGAACGATGCCGAAACGGTCACGCAACGGGTTGGTGAGCATCCCCGCCCGCGTCGTTGCGCCGACCAGGGTGAACGGCGGCAGGTCCAGCTTGATCGAACGCGCGGCCGGACCTTCGCCGATCATGATGTCGAGTTGGAAATCCTCCATGGCCGGGTACAGCACCTCTTCAACGATGGGCGACAGGCGATGGATCTCGTCGATAAACAGCACATCGTGGGGTTCAAGGTTGGTCAACAGCGCCGCCAGGTCACCGGGGCGCTCCAGCACCGGCCCCGAGGTGCTCTTGATCGATACGCCCATTTCTTGGGCGATGATGTTGGCGAGGGTGGTCTTGCCCAGGCCGGGCGGCCCGAAGATCAGCGTGTGATCCAGGGATTCATTACGACCGCGCGCAGCCTGAATGAACAACTCCATCTGCTCGCGAACGGTCGGTTGGCCAATGTATTCGGCCAGGCTGACCGGGCGAATGGCTCGGTCCTGGACTTCTTCGCGCTCACGCGGACTGTGCGTGGCAGCGATCAGACGATCAGCTTCAATCACTTAGATCATTCCCTTCAAGGCGCGGCGGATCATGTCTTCACTGCTCAAATCTTTCTCCTTGATCGCAGACACTGCCTTGCTCGCTTCCTGGGGCTTGTAGCCCAGGGAAATCAAGGCGCTGACGGCGTCAGTCTCGGCAGTGTTCACCGGAGCCGGACCATCCGGCTGGTTCGGCACCAGGGCGAACATGGCCGGTACGGTTTCCCAGGCCTTGAAGCGATCCTTGAGTTCCACCAGCAAACGCTCGGCGGTTTTCTTGCCGACGCCCGGGACCTTGGTCAGCGCCGACGTGTCCTGTGACTGTACACAACGAACCAGTTCGTCGACTTCCAGGCTCGACATCAAGGCCAGGGCCAGTTTCGGCCCGACGCCATTGAGACGGATCAATTCGCGAAAAAAGTCGCGTTCACGCTTGCCGACAAAACCATAGAGTAACTGTGCGTCTTCGCGCACGACCAAATGCGTGTGCAAGGTTAGCGGCTCACCGACCGACGGCAAGCGGTAAAGGGTCGTCATGGGCACTTCAAGTTCATAGCCCAGGCCATTTACATCCAGGATCAGATGGGGAGGCTGCTTCTCAGCCAGGGTGCCGCGCAAACGTCCAATCACGTTACAAATCCTTGAGCGTTGGCCAGCTCATGGCCAGCGACTGATAGAGCGAGGAATACCGCCGACAACACAGGCGGAATACCCTCACTCCATGAAAATGATTGCTGATGCTATCAGAGACGCAGGCGCCCGCCACGACTGCGTGCAGCTCCCAGACCATGGGGTAACAGACTGGAACGGGTATGAGCGTGGCAGATGGCAATGGCCAGGGCATCCGAAGCATCGATCTGCGGTTTGCTGGTGAGTTTGAGCATGTGCATGACCATCATCTGCACCTGTTCCTTGTTGGCCGCACCGGTGCCGACGACCGCCTGCTTGACCTGGGTTGCAGTGTATTCGGCAATTTCCAGGCTTTCCTCGGCTCCCGCCACGATCGCGGCACCACGGGCCTGCCCCAGTTTCAGGGCGGAATCGGCGTTACGGGCCATGAACACCTTTTCGATCCCCATGGTCACCGGGTGGTAAGTCTGAATGATCTCCCGCACCCCGCGGTAGACAATCTGCAGTCGCTCATGCAACTCGCCGGCACCGGTGCGGATACAACCGGAGGCGACGTACTCACAGCCACGGCCGGTATCGCGAACCACACCGTAACCGGTGATGCGCGAACCGGGGTCGATACCAAGAATTAAAGTCATAACGCCTGCGGATAAATTGAAATAACGCGTCGGCCAGAACACCGCACGCTGTAGGAGCGAGCTCGCTCGCGATGGACCTTAACGATAACGCAACGTTTGAAATCAGCGTCGCTCTCAGGTTTATCGCGAGCAAGCTCGCTCCTACAAAGACGGCGCTCTCAACCGAGCTGCGCGGCCACCGACTCCGGAATCTCCGCGTTGGAATAGACGTTTTGCACGTCATCCAGGTCTTCGAGCATGTCGATCAGCTTGAGGACTTTCTCGGCGCCTTCCAGATCGAGCTCGGCGCTGGTGGTCGGCAACATGACGATTTCAGCGTCGTCACCCTTGAAGCCCGCCGCTTCCAGTGCGTTACGCACGGAATAGAATCCGGCAAACGAGGTGAAAACGTCGATCGAACCGTCTTCGTTGGTCACCACGTCATCGGCGTCGGCTTCCATGGCGGCTTCCATCAGTGCGTCTTCGTCAACGCCGGCAGCGAAGGAGATCTGCCCCTTGCGCTCGAACAGATAGGCCACCGAACCGTCAGTCCCCAGGTTGCCACCGCACTTGCTGAACGCGTGACGAACAGCGGCTGCGGTGCGATTACGGTTGTCGGTCATGCATTCGACCATCACCGCCACGCCGCCCGGACCGTAACCTTCGTAGGTCAGTTCGACCACGTCGTCCGTGTCGGCAGCGCCGGTTCCGCGGGCGATGGCACGATCAATGATGTCGCGGCTCATGTTCGCACCCAGGGCCTTGTCCAGGGCCAGGCGCAGACGCGGATTGGAGCCTGGATCACCACCACCCTGACGGGCAGCGACGGTCAGCTCACGAATCCACTTGGTGAAGATCTTGCCCCTCTTGGCATCCTGACGTTCTTTGCGGTGCTTGATGTTCGCCCACTTGGAATGACCTGCCATAACTCGCTCCGAATTCTCTTTGAAACATTGCCCGCCGCGCTGCATTGCGCCGGCCGGCAAACAAAAATCTTGAACTGCTCTGCCTATAAAGGAAAGGGCGCATCCACAGATGCGCCCTTCAGGTCAGCCTTACTCGGCCTTAGGCGTTTCGCGCAGACGAATGTGCAGCTCGCGCAATGCCTTGGCATCCACCTGGCCCGGCGCCTGAGTCATGACATCCGCCGCGCTCTGGGTTTTCGGGAAGGCGATCACTTCACGGATCGACTGGGCGCCGGTCATCAGCATGACCAGACGGTCCAGACCGAAGGCCAGGCCACCGTGCGGTGGTGCGCCGTATTTCAGGGCATCGAGCAGGAAGCCGAATTTCTCTTCCTGTTCCGCTTCGTTGATGCCCAACAGACGGAACACCGACTGCTGCATCTCTTTACGGTGGATACGGATCGAACCGCCACCCAGTTCGGTACCGTTCAATACCATGTCGTAGGCACGGGACAGAGCGCCAGCCGGATTGGCCTCCAGCTCTTGCGGGGTGCACTTCGGCGCGGTGAACGGGTGGTGCAAGGCGGTGAAGCTGCCGTCGTCGTTTTCTTCAAACATCGGGAAGTCGACGACCCACATTGGTGCCCACTTGCAGGTCAGCAGGTCCAGGTCGTGGCCGAGCTTGATCCGCAGAGCGCCCAGGGCTTCGCTGACGATCTTCGCCTTGTCGGCGCCGAAGAACACGATATCGCCGTCGACCGCACCGACGCGATCGAGGATCACGTTGAGGTTGTCTTCAGGGATGTTCTTCACGATTGGCGACTGCAGGCCTTCAACGCCCTTGGCACGCTCGTTGACCTTGATGTACGCCAGGCCCTTGGCACCGTAGATGCCGACGAACTTGGTGTAGTCGTCGATCTGCTTGCGCGGCATGCTCGCCCCGCCCGGGACGCGCAAGGCAGCGATACGGCATTTAGGGTCATTGGCGGGGCCGCTGAACACCTTGAAGTCGACTTCCTTGAGCTGATCGGCCACGTCCACCAGTTCCAGCGGGTTACGCAGGTCTGGCTTGTCGGAACCGTAGCGGCGCATGGCTTCTTCGAAGGTCATGTGCGGGAACTCGCCGAATTCCAGGCCCAGCACTTCCTTGAACAGGTTGCGGATCATTTGCTCGGTCAGGCCCATGATCTCTTTTTCATCGAGGAAGCTGGTCTCGATGTCGATCTGGGTGAATTCCGGCTGACGGTCGGCACGCAGGTCTTCGTCACGGAAGCACTTGGCGATCTGGTAGTAACGGTCGAAGCCGGCCACCATCAGCAGTTGCTTGAACAGCTGCGGCGATTGAGGCAAGGCGAAGAACGAACCGGCATGAGTACGGCTCGGCACCAGGTAGTCGCGTGCGCCTTCCGGGGTGGCACGGGTCAGGATCGGCGTCTCGACGTCGAGGAAGCCGTTCTCGTCCAGGAAGCGGCGGATGCTTGTGGTCATGCGCGAGCGCAGACGCAGCTTCTCGGCCATTTCCGGGCGACGCAGGTCGAGGAAGCGATAGCGCAGGCGGGTTTCTTCGCCGACGTCGGAGAACTCGTTCAGCGGGAACGGCGGGGTTTCCGACTCGTTCAGCACTTCCAGCTCGTAGCCCAGGACTTCGATCATGCCCGACGCCATGTTGGCGTTGGTCGCGCCGGCCGGACGCAGGCGAACCTTGCCGGTGATCTTCACGACGTACTCGCTGCGCACGCGATCGGCAGCGGCGAAGGTTTCAGCACGGTCCGGATCGAACACGACCTGGGCCAGACCATCACGATCACGGATATCGAGGAAAATCACCCCACCGTGGTCACGGCGGCGGTGGACCCATCCGCAAAGGGTAATTTCCTGGCCGTCCAGGCTTTCGTTCAGTTGGCCGCAATAATGGCTGCGCATCATGGTCGTGGTTTCACTTCTCGTAATTCGAAATTCGGTGGAGATCCTACAGCAGCCCCGCCTTTAAAAAAGTCGTCGGGTGATGCAAGAGCGCGCGTGTCGTTCAACTCAGGTTCCAGACCTTAGTCAGCTTTGTCGCCGCCGGCCAGGTTCTTCTTGGAACCGGTCTTGAAATCGGTTTCGTACCAACCCGTGCCGCTGAGGCGGAAGCCCGGCATGGACAGCAACTTTTTAAGCTCTGGCGCCTGACAGGCAGGGCAGTCGACCAGCGGTGCATCGCTGATCTTTTGAATGGCTTCCAACTGATGACCACAGGAAGCACATTGATAATCGTACATCGGCATGGAGGTTGTCTCGGCGATCAGATTGCTACCGCGAACGCAGGGTTTTGCGGCAAAGAGCGGGATTATATCCATTAAATGCGGCCTGTGCAGCCGTAAGACTGCACAGACCGACACTCTGCTGTTTTCGCCGCCCAGACTAGGCAGTGGCGATGCAACCCCCTTCCTTGAGACTGTGCACGACACAGACAACCCGCACCAATCCACTGAAGTTCCTTACCCCGCCGTGACGCAAATGAACTTCGCGATCCACATGAGACAACAGGTTGTTGACCGAGCAACCATTGACCCGGGCCATCTCCCCCAAAATATCCCAATAAACCTGCTCGAGCCGCAAACAGGTGGCGAAGCCATTCAATCGCACGGAGCGGGACAAGGGCTGCGCCAGCCCCATATCGAACTCGCGAACAAACGGATCAACCTTTACATCCTTGTGCGAACCGTATCGCCCCTCTTCCTGCCTTTCATAAACCATAACGCTGACACTCCTTTGCCATCCTGGTTTCTTTAAGCGCAACTGTGTGTCGACTTATAAAAACGCAGTGCAAAGGTCTTTTCCAGCCGACTTTATGACCCTCGACGTAGGATAAGCCAACAACGTTTGGCAGACCCTGGAGAGCATCCTACTCCGGACATTTTCCCACGCAGCGAAGCGATACCCCCTTCAGAAGCACCTAATGGAATGGCGTAGGAAAGAAGAGCGCGTACAACACTTCAAGGCGCCTGACAAAACCCGCCGTTGTGCCGCAGCCCCGGAACTTCGGGCAACCCGTGGCAAATCCCCCCCAAAAAGTGCCGCCGGACGCGCTGATTTGAGTAGCCTGCGGCTTTGCTGTTAAATAGACAGCGTGTCGCCAGCGCCCATTTTTACCGGGCTCGGCGCATAGGCTGATACCGGGTACGTGTCCAACGCCTCTTTATTATCTTGAAGCGAACCGTGCGCCATCAGCTCTTCCTTGTGAGCTGTCTTAACGTGAGTTAATCAAAATGTTGAAAATCGTCCATCTGTTGATAGGCGCAGCGGCCTTGCTGCTGTCCTTCATCCCTAGCCTGCAATCCGAAGCCTTACCTTACCTGCAACAACCCGACGCGCTGTACCTGGCCTTTTTCGGCCTGCTCAACCTCACACTTGCGCCTGTCATCCCTTACTGGAACAAAGGCCCGCGTCACCAACTGCAAAACCTGGTCAGCGCCCTGCTGGTTCTGAGCGTGGTCCTGCAGACCCTGACGCTGATCGCACCGATGCCCGTCATCGCCGGTCAACCCGCTGTATTGTTCAGCCTGGTCGCAGCCCTGATCGCCGTTACCCTGCACCTGGGCATCAGCTTCTACAAGTCGTCACCAGCCGCCACCTCGCCAAGCTACGACATGAGCAACCGCGATACCGGCACCGTCAAGTGGTTCAACACATCCAAGGGCTTCGGCTTTATCTCCCGCGACTCCGGTGACGATATCTTCGTCCACTTCCGGGCCATTCGCGGCGAAGGCCACCGTGTCCTGGTCGAAGGCCAGCGCGTGGAGTTCTCCGTCATGAATCGTGACAAGGGCCTGCAAGCCGAAGATGTGATCGCCGCACTGCCGCGCCGCTGATTCAAGGCTAAAAAAAACCGCGCACAGCTGAGCTGTCCGCGGTTTTTTCATGCCTGCGACGCTCTTAATAGTGCGGCGGCGGCGCCTCTTCTTCGAATGACTCGAACTGCCCGACCATTTCCTCCTGCCGTTTGAGCAGCGCAGCCATTTGCAGCTGCAGGCGCTCGACCACCCGCTGCTGCGCCACCAGCACATCGTTCAACGCCTGGATGGTGTCATCCTGAAACGCCAGACGGCTTTCAAGCTCGGTAACGCGCTCTTCCAGGCTCATGCTTCAGCCCTCCAGAAACGTAAATTCATCGGTCAAAATCAAGCGCAAACGTTCGCGAATCGCGGCGATCTGCTCCGAACTGTAGGGTTTCGCCGGATGTTTACCCCAAACCGGCGCTGGCCAGGCGGCATCTTCGCGCTTGCGCACAATCACATGCATGTGCAACTGACTCACGACATTGCCCAGCGCCGCCACATTCAACTTGTCCGCATCGAACGCGTCCTTGAGCACTTGCGACAGCACTGTCGTTTCCTGCCAAAGCTGTTGCTGCTCTAGGACATCTAACTGAAATATCTCGCTGATAGCCTCGCGACGAGGTACCAGGATGAACCAGGGATAGTTCGAATCGTTGGACAGCAGCAACCGGCAGAGCGGAAAGTCCCCGATCGGTAACGTGTCTTGTTGAAGTCGTGGATCTAAAGTGAACACTGCGCGTACTCCCGCCGGGCCATCATTTTCAGCTTAGCGCCCATCCAGAGGGACAGCGCACCAAGCGACCGGACAGCAGCATACCTGCGAACGGCGCAGGCTTCACGGCGAACCTTGCATCGAAGCCACGAGCGCCAGTGGAAAGCTGACAGCCGCCCCCGAATGGGACAATTTTCGCTGCCGCGCACCTTTACAGAACCGAACGACAGGCAACAAACGTCGAAATGACTGATCAACAAGGAAAAGTTCGCTACAGGCAAGCGGCCAACAGAGATGAATTCAGTACAGGGCTAAAATTTTTTGCACCAAAACCGCACAGTGGGTCTACGCTGAACGCTTCGACATCCGCCATTTACTCAGTGGTGGGGTGAACCGGTAACATTTTTGGTTGCCAGACTGTCGACCAGAAGGCCGAAACATGATGTCAGGCAAGGCGTCAAGCCCAAACTAAAAGCGCTTGAACCCCCCGGTTTTATGAGGTTTTTACAGCACCTGGCAGTCAATTATAAAATAATCGTGAAAAAACACGATTTTGTGCACGCTTGTTGCATTCATACCCAACATCGCCCGAGTCGCACCCGCTGGAAGCGGAGGCCCTCAGGCAAAAAAAACAGTGGCAAGGTAGCCCGATGGAGATTCAAACGTTTCACCAGGACTCTTTTTACCGACGACAAGGCGCAAAAAACAGCATTAAAGTTGTCCGCCCGGTTGCGTCGGAGCTGGAAATTTGCGACATCTACCACGCTGTTTGCGACAGGGTCGTAAAGAAGGCGAAAGGTTAGATGCGCAAGTATCGCCAACATTGTCGGCGTGATATAAGTTTGCGCCGACACAAAAAGAAAGAGCCGCCCAGATAATAAAACAGGTGGGACGGCAGTACTCTTCTAAAACCAAAGGAGCAAATCACGATGCGCGTGATGAAGTGGAGCATGATCGCACTGGCAGTTGCAGCAGCAGCCAGTACCCAATTGGCTACGGCCGCCCCTTTCGTAAGTGACCAGGCTGAAGCCAAAGGTTTTGTTGAAGACAGCACGCTGAACTTGCTGGTTCGCAACTACTACTTCAACCGTGATAACAAAGACGGTGCCCGTGACCAGAAAGACTGGACCCAGGGCATCTGGGCTAACTACAGCTCCGGTTACACCCAAGGCCTGATCGGTGTCGGCGTTGATGCGTACGGTTACCTGGCAATCAAGCTGGACGGTGGTGACGGCACTAGCGGTAGCGGCAACATGAGCCGTAGCGACACCGTTAACGCCAACGGTTCTCGCGATGTCAACGACAGCCAGGGTAAAGCCGGTGGCGCCGTTAAATTCCGCGTTTCCAAAACCGAGCTGAAAGTCGGCGACATGCAGCCAAGCACTTCCCCAGTGTTCGCTGTGGGCGGCTCCCGTATCCTGCCGCAAACTGCCAGCGGTATCCAACTGCAGAGCAGCGAGATCAAAGACCTTGACCTCGAGGCCGGTCACTTCTACTCGGGTAGCAGCCAGGACAAAAACGCCCGTGACGGCGACCTGTTTGCAAACTACGCCGGCGTTTCCGCCAACAAGATCGACTACTTCGGCGGCAAGTACGGTTTCACCGAAAACCTGAGCGCATCGCTGTACGGCGCCAAGCTGGAAGACATCTGGAACCAGTACTACGCCAACCTGAACTACACCATCCCGTTCACCGACTCCGAGTCGCTGAACCTGGACGGTAACATCTACAACACCAAAGACACTGGCGATGCCAAAGTCGGCGATATCAGCAACACCACGTTCTCCCTGGCGGCTGCTTTCTCATTCCTGAAAGCACACACCATTACCCTGGGCTTCCAGAAGGTCAACGGTGACACTCCGTTCGACTACATCGGTATTGGCAAGAACAACCGCGGCGGTGACTCGATCTTCCTCGCCAACTCCATCCAGTACTCTGACTTCAACGCTCCGAACGAGAAGTCTGCCCAGGTTCGTTACGACCTGAAAATGGCCGAGTACGGCGTTCCAGGTCTGAGCTTCATGACCCGTTACGTTAAAGGTTGGGACATCGACGGCACCAACACTCCAGCCAACAGCGCTTACGCTGGTCTGTACGGTGCAGATGGCAAGCACAACGAAACCAACTTCGAAGCCAAGTACGTTGTTCAGACTGGCCCGGCAAAAGACCTGTCCTTCCGTATTCGTCAGGCATGGCACTTCGCTAACGCCGACCAAGGTGAAGGCGACGTGAAAGAGTTCCGTTTCATCGTCGACTACCCGCTGTCGGTTTTGTAATCGCATCCAGTTAGTTTGCGGTAACAAAACAAAAGGCCCATCTTCGGATGGGCCTTTTTGTTGGCTGTCGCTTGACTGCTTTAACGACCTGCCCCTTACAGAACATGCCTGACCAAAGAATCAGACATTGTTCAAATGACCTGTCACTGCACCGCAGACTCCTGAACCACACGAATAACCCGCTGTGGAAATGGAATATCAATGCCGGCCTCTCTCAGGCGATCACGGGATAGTTCGTTGAACATGAACAACACATCCCAGTAATCGGCAGTCTTTACCCAGACACGAAGCGAAAGCGTGATCGAACTGTCACCCAGGGTAGAAACAACTGCCTGTGGTTCCGGATCTGTCAATACTCGCGGGTCCCTGGCCAATTCCAGTAAAACTTCACGGGCTTTCTGAAGGTCCGCTTCGTAATCAACGCCTACATCAAACACGACTTTACGAGTCGGCTGACGGTTTGTGTTAGTGATGATGCCATTCGACAGATTGCCGTTCGGCACGATGATGGTCTTGTTGTCACCAGTACGCAGTACGGTATGGAAAATCTGGATGCTGTCGACAGTACCGGCGATACCCTGAGCCTCGATCCAGTCGCCGATGCGAAACGGACGGAACAGCAAAATCAGCACGCCACCGGCGAAGTTCGCCAGGCTGCCCTGCAAGGCCAGGCCAATGGCCAGGCCTGCCGCACCAATCGCCGCCACAAACGAAGTGGTTTCCACACCGATCATCGAGGCCACGCTGACGACCAGCAGGATCTTGAGGATGATGTTCGCCAGACTGCTGATAAAGCCTTGCAGCGCCAGGTCGGCATTACGTAATGCAATCAGGCCGCCGAGCTTTTTCGTGACCTTGTTGATCAGCCACCAGCCGATGGCCAGGGTGATGACCGCCAGCAGTACACGGCTGCCGTATTCCATGATCATCGGGATCCAGCTTTGGGATACCTTGACCAGATTGTCTACCTCGGCATTTAAGTCCATCTACATTCTCCTGTTTTCCGGCTACCCGGCATGCGTAAAAAAAGCGGCAGAAAGATCCAACCGCGACGGGCTCAATCGTTTCTGCCGTTGCTGGGGCCTCCGACGTCGCAAACGCCAGGAGGTTCCCGCTTTCAAGATCAGTCGCGGAAGTTGTTGAACTGCAGCGGCATGCCGAATTCCTTGGCCCGCAGCACTGCAATGGCTTCTTGCAGGTCATCACGCTTTTTGCCGGTGATACGAACCTGCTCGCCCTGAATGGCCGCCTGGACCTTGAGCTTGGCGTCTTTGACATGAGCGACGATTTTCTTCGCCAGCTCCTTGTCGATGCCTTCCTTGAGGACGGCGTCCTGCTTCATCAGCTTGCCCGACGCGAACGCGTCCTTGACTTCAAGGCACTGCACGTCGATTTTGCGCTTGACCAGCGCCAGCTTGAGGATCTCAATCATCGCTTCAAGCTGGAAATCCGCTTCGGCGGTCAGGTTGACGGTCAGGTCTTTTTCCTTGAACTCGAAGCTGCCTTTGCCTTTCAGGTCATAACGACGATCGAGTTCCTTGACGGCGTTCTCGACCGCGTTGGTGACTTCGTGTTTGTCCAGTTCGGATACCACGTCGAACGACGGCATGTAATCTCTCCAAATATAAAGGCGCACCGATGGAGCGCGCCTGGCTTGCGGTTAAAATCCGCGCTGATTATAACGGGTCTTTCCCATCATTCACTGTGAGCTGCCGATGCACGCCTTAAACAGAGCAAAAAGCTGATGTCCACCACCTGGCATGTACTGGGCGCCGGCAGCCTCGGCACATTATGGACGACACGTCTGGCACGGGCTGGCGTGCCGGTCAGGCTGATCCTGCGGGACACCGCGAGACTGCAGGCCTATGAGACTGCCGGTGGATTGACACTGGTGGAACACGGCGAGGCGCAACACTATGCCGTGCCCGCCGAGACAGCCGACAACCCGCAACCGATCCACCGCCTGCTGGTGGCGTGCAAAGCCTACGATACCGAAAGTGCGGTGGCTCGATTGGCGCCACGCCTGGCACCAGGCGCCGAACTGATCCTGCTGCAAAATGGCCTGGGCAGTCAGGACGCGGTAGCCGCACAGGTTCCTCAGGCACGCTGCATCTATGCCTCGAGCACAGAAGGCGCCTTCCGCGATGGCGATTGGCGCGTGGTGTTTGCCGGGCATGGCTTCACCTGGCTGGGGGATGCGAGCCATCCGGTGGCGCCGATCTGGCTTGATGACCTGAGCGCTGCCGGCATTCCCCACGAGTGGAGCACGGAGATTCTGACCAGGCTGTGGCGCAAACTCGCCCTCAACTGTGCGATCAATCCGCTGACGGTGCTGCACGATTGCCGCAACGGCGGTTTGCAGCAACATCAATGTGAGGTCGCCACCCTGTGCGGCGAACTGGCGGAGTTGCTTGAGCGTTGTGGTCAGCCGGCAGCCGCCGAAAACCTGCAGCAGGAAGTCGAACGAGTGATTCACGCCACCGCAGCCAACTACTCCTCGATGCATCAGGACGTCACGAGCCAGCGCCGCACGGAAATCAGCTACCTGCTCGGTTACGCCTGCAAAGTGGCCGGGCGTCATCAACTGAACCTGCCTCACCTCAATCAACTTGAGGCAAGGTTGATCGCTCGCCTGCAAAGCCTTGGATTGCCCAGCGACTGAGCAGCGGCTACGCTGGCCACTTGTTCCTTGTCTGCGATGAATCCGATGCCATTGCGCCAGCGCCTTGAAAACCTGCCCGTCGGCCAGAAACTGCTGGCCGCCCTGCTGGTACTGATGGTCACCGTCCTGCTGGTTGCCAACCTGACCTTTATCAGTGCCGCCTACTACATCTCCCAGGAAAGCATGGCGCCCCAGGCTCTGCAGACCATCGGCCGCCTGATATCCAACCCGAGCCTGGCCTCCGAAGCGCTGGCGTCACCGCAAAGCGCCGAGCGCCTGCTCAATGAACTCAACAGCTATTCGCCGTTGCGCGCGGCGGCCCTGTATGACGGAAAGGGTGAGCGATTGGCGCAATTGCAGCATGGCGACAACCTGGAACTGCCGAAGCGTTTCCGGCATATCGAAGACTGGCAGGCCACCGAGTTTCGTACCAACCAGGTCATCCCCCTGGCCCGCACCGGTGCGGCACCAGGGCACCTGCTGTTGGTGGCCACGAGCGAACTGCCAGTGGCGTTCTACACCGGGACCCTGACGGCCAGCCTGGGGATTCTGATCTTCAGCGTGCTGCTGTGGCTGATCATTGCCCGCCAGATCAAGCGCTTGATTACCCGGCCGATCCACCAACTCGAGGAATTGTCCCGGCAGGTAACCCGTGAAGAAAACTATGCACTGCGTGCTTCGCGCGGAAACCACGATGAAATCGGCAGCCTCGCCGAGGCGTTCAATACCATGCTTTCGCGGATCGAGGCCAGGGAGCAGCAACTCAAGCGGGCCAGGGACGACTCCCAGGCAGCCTACGACCAGGCCCAGGGTCTGGCAGAGGAAACCCGCCATACCAACCGCAAACTGGAGCTCGAAGTCCAGGTGCGCAGCAAGATCGAGAAAAAGCTCACCGGTTTCCAGAACTACCTCAACAGCATCATCGACTCCATGCCGTCGGCGCTGATCGCACTCGACGAACAGCTCTACGTGACGCAATGGAACCAGGAGGCCAGTGCCCTGTCCGGCACGCGTCTCGATGAAGCCCTGAACCAGCCTATCTTCCTCGCCTTCGAACCGCTCAAGCCGTTCTTGCCGCAACTCAAGGAAACGGTCGAGCAGCATACGGTGGCCAAGATCGAACGTGTCACCTGGCTCAAGGACGATGAGCCCCGCCACTACGCCCTGACTTTCTACCCGCTGATGGGCGGTGCCGGGCGTGGCGTGGTAATCCGGATCGATGACATCACCCAGCGCCTGTCCCTGGAAGAGATGATGGTGCAGTCGGAGAAAATGCTTTCGGTGGGTGGTCTGGCCGCCGGCATGGCCCACGAGATCAACAACCCGCTGGGCGCGATCCTGCACAACGTGCAAAACATTCGCCGACGCCTGTCACCCGATTTGCCGAAGAACCTCGAAGTGGCTGAACAGGCCGGCATCGAACTGACGACGGTCAACCAGTACCTGCAAGTTCGCGAGGTGCCACAGTTGCTCGACGGCATCCAGCAGGCAGGTGCCAGGGCGGCGAAAATCGTCACCCACATGCTCAGCTTCAGTCGTCGCAGCACCCGCCAGATGGCCCCCTGCGACCTGCCCGCCCTGATCGACCAGGCGGTGGAGATCGCCGGTAACGATTTTGACCTGGCGATCGGCTTCGACTTCAAGGGCCAGGCCATCATTCGTCAGTTCGATCCCGCGTTGGGACCGGTCCCCGGCACCGCCAACGAACTGGAGCAAGTGCTGCTCAACCTGTTGAAAAACGCTGCGCAAGCCATCCACCAGCGCGAAGATGACAGCGAGCCTGGACGGATCATTCTGCGCACCAGGCTCAACCCGCCATGGGCGGAAATTCAGGTCGAGGACAACGGCATCGGCATGAGCGAAAGCGTGCGCAAACGGACCTTCGAACCATTCTTCACCACCAAGGAAATCGGCCAGGGCACCGGGCTTGGCCTGTCGGTGTCGTACTTCATCGTCACCAATAACCACAAAGGGCAGATGGAAGTGCAATCGACGCTTGGCCAAGGCACCTGCTTCACCTTGCGCCTGCCCCTGGCGAGCACGCCGCCTGTCTCGCAACAACTCAATCTGCTATCGAGGTAACCATGGGCTTTCGTTTGTCGAAGATTTACACCCGCACTGGCGACAAAGGCGAGACCGGGCTGGGCGATGGTCGTCGCGTGCCCAAGGATCACCCGCGGATCGAGGCCATTGGCGAAGTCGATACGCTGAACAGTCAGGTGGGCGTGTTGCTGGCCGGGTTGGCAGCGCAAACGGGTCAGTTTCCGGACCTGAACGAAGTGATCGAGGTATTGGCCCCCTGCCAGCACCGGTTATTTGATCTGGGTGGCGAACTGGCGATGCCGGTGTATCAGGCGTTGAATGCAGCGGAAATCGAACGACTGGAAGCGGCGATTGATCTGTGGAATGAAGAGCTGGGGCCGCTGGAAAACTTCATCTTGCCCGGCGGCTCGACGCTGATTGCCCAGGCCCATGTCTGCCGCAGCCTGGCGCGCAGCGCAGAACGGCGATGTCAGCAGCTCAACGCGATTGAACCGTTGGCCGGGGTTGGCCTGGCGTACATCAATCGGTTGTCGGATTTGTTGTTTGTGGTGGCGCGGCTGATTGCCAAGCGTCAGGGAGTGGCGGAGATACTTTGGCAGCCTGCGGCGAAGCCTGAGGTTTAATCGGCGCCTGCCAGGCCCTCATCGCGAGCAAGCTCGCTCCCACAGTGGACTTGTGGCGTTCACAAAACCTGTGGGAGCGAGCTTGCTCGCGATGGCGTCAGAAGCTACAGCACAGAATCAGGCCTCAGGCCAAAACGCCCGAATCCCCGCCACACCCTGCGCACCCGTCGCCCAGGCTTTCTCGACTTCAGCCGGACCGACCCCGCCAAGCAGGAACACCGGCTTGCTGAAGCCCTCGATCAGGCTCGATGCCTGCTCCCAACCCAACGGCTCGGCACCAGGGTGAGTCAGGGTCGGTTGAACCGGCGACAGGGTCACGAAATCCACCCCCATCTGTTCGGCCAGCGCCAACTCTTCAGCGTTATGGCAAGACGCCGCCAGCCAGCGCGATGCCGGTAGCGGTCGGCCAGCCGCTGCGTATTTGCGCAGTTGCGCCGCGGTAATGTGCCAACCGGCGGACGGGAAGTCGCCCAGCCATTCGAACGGCCCCTTGATCATCAATTGCGCCTTGCCGGCACACAACCCCACAGCATCCACTGCCAGGTCGCGGTATTTCGGGTCGTAGCCGTTCGGTGCACGCAACTGGATCAGCTTGACGCCGCCGGCAATGGCCTTCTGAATACCACGCAGCAACGCGGGGGTTTCCAGGTCTTCCGGGGTGATCAAGTACTGCTCGGGTAACCGTGCGGCCGCGACGATCGGCCGGTTGGCTTCAGGGAACTCATAATCCGACAGGTCGCGGGGTGTCACCCAGGCCAGCGGCTGTCCCTCGGCACCGTGGGGCTCGCCGCTAAACGCCGAGACTTCCCAGACATCCAGCAACACCTGCTTGTCCGGGTAATCGTGCCGGACCTTGATCAGCGGGCGCGCCGCGCCGACCACGATGCCCAGTTCCTCATGGAGTTCGCGGGCCAGTGCGGTTTCGACCGACTCGTCGGCCTCGACCTTGCCCCCGGGAAACTCCCACAGGCCACCCTGGTGCTGGGTATCGGCACGGCGGGCGATAAGGATCTTGCCGTTGTTATCACGGATAACGGCGGCGGCTACATGAACTCGTTTCACCGCTCGATTTCCTCCAGTCCGGCCTTCTGCCAGGCCTTGAAGGCTGGCCATTGGTAGAGGGTTTCAACATAGGCTTCATCAGCCACGGACAGTTTCACCCGATAGGTGCGCAGGCGCACGGCGATGGGTGCAAAGAACACATCCGCCAGACTGATACGACCAAACAGGTACGGTCCGGTTTCTGTCGCGGCAGCACGGCACTCGGCCCACAGCGCCGACATGCGTTCGATGTCGGCCTGAACGTCAGCCGGAACCGGTGACAAAGGGGCGTCATGGCCCAGGTCGAACGGCATGTTGCCGCGCATGGCGAAAAAGCCACTGTGCATCTGCGCGCACGCCGAACGCGCCTGGGCACGGGCGACGGTGTCTTTGGGCCACAGGTTCGCGTCGGGAAACTGTTCTGCCAGGTATTCGGCAATCGCCAGGGAGTCGGCGATGGTACCGTGTTCGGTTTTCAGCAGCGGGACCTTGCCCGTCGGCGAATGCTTGAGCAGACGCTCACGGGTGTCCGGCTGATTCAGCTTGATCAGTTCTTCGGTGTAGACCGCACCGGCCAGATCCAGAGCCAGGGCGCCGCGCAGGGACCAGGAAGAAAGCAGTTTGTCGCCGATGATCAGGTGCAAGCTCATGTTCGGGACCTTTTGATGAGGTGGACAGGCCAAAATCTTTAGCGTCTGGTCATCCGTCATCGCGGGCAAGCCCGCTCCCACAGTGACCGCGCTGAACACAACATTTGTGTGCGCCACTGAACCTGTGGGAGCGGGCTTGCCCGCGATCGGATCGACTCGGTCTTACGTACGGTACTCCGCGTTGATCTTCACGTACTCGTGGGACAGGTCGGTAGTCCAGATGGTTTCGCTGCAATCGCCACGACCCAACTCGATACGGATGGTGATTTCTTCCTGCTGCATCACCGCCGCGCCCTGGGCTTCGGTGTAGGTCGCCGCGCGCGCGCCACGGCTGGCGATGCATACGTCGCCGAGGAACACGTCGATCTTGCTCACGTCCAGGTTCGGTACACCGGCACGGCCGACGGCCGCCAGGATGCGACCCCAGTTCGGGTCCGAAGCAAACAGCGCGGTCTTGATCAGCGGCGAGTGGGCCACGGTGTAACCGACGTCCAGGCACTCCTGGTGATTGCCGCCGCCGTTGACTTCAACGGTGACGAATTTGGTCGCGCCTTCACCGTCGCGAACGATGGCCTGGGCTACGTCCATGCACACTTCGAACACCGCTTGCTTGAGCTTGGCAAACAGTTCGCCTTCGGCGCGGGTGATTTCCGGCAGCGCAGCCTGACCGGTGGCGATCAGCATGCAGCAGTCGTTGGTCGAGGTATCACCGTCGATGGTGATGCGGTTGAACGACTTGTTGGCGCCATCGAGCATCAGGTTTTGCAGCACGTCGCGGGAGACTTTGGCGTCGGTGGCGATGTAGCCGAGCATGGTCGCCATGTTCGGGCGAATCATGCCGGCGCCTTTGCTGATGCCGGTAACGGTGATGGTCACACCGTCGTGCTGGAACTGACGACTGGCGCCCTTTGGCAGGGTGTCGGTGGTCATGATGCCGGTGGCGGCAGCTTCCCAGTTGTGGATCGACAGGTCATCGAGGGCCGCTTGCAGCGCGCCTTCGATTTTCTCGACCGGCAGCGGCTCGCCGATCACACCGGTGGAATACGGCAGCACCTGGCTGGCATCGACACCGGTCAACTCGGCCAGTTTCGCGCAAGTGCGCTCGGCGGCGGCCAGGCCAGGTTCGCCCGTGCCAGCGTTGGCATTGCCGGTGTTGGTCAACAGGTAACGCACAGCGCCTTGTACGCGTTGCTTGGCCAGGATCACCGGTGCGGCGCAAAAGGCGTTCAAGGTGAACACGCCGGCAACCGTGGAGCCCTCAACACAGCGCATGACCACAACATCCTTGCGCCCCGGGCGCTTGATGCCAGCCGAGGCGATACCGAGTTCAAAACCGGCAACCGGGTGCAACGTTGGCAAAGGACCAAGACCAACAGCCATGAATGCGCTCCTTTATAAATGATGTCAGCACCGTTTCAGCAGAACGGTGGTTCGAATGGTAAAACGCCGCGACGGCAGAAGCCGGTCGCGGCGCGGGTATTTCAGCGATTGAAACGGGTTTTACTGAATCTGCCCGTGGCAATGCTTGAACTTCTTGCCCGAACCGCAGTAGCACAACTCGTTGCGACCCAGCTTCTGCTCGTTGCGAACCGGTGCAGCAGCGAGAGCAACGTCAATCTCTTCGCCCAACGCTTCCGGTTGCTCCAGGCCTGGAGCCTCTTCATGCAGGAACTGCATGCGAGCGGCCAATGCCTCGGCTTCCTGACGCAGGCGCTGCTCCTCTTCGATCGGGTCTTCGCGACGAACCTGAACGTGGGACAGCACACGGATCGAATCGCGCTTGATCGAATCCAGCAATTCGGAGAACAGGGTGAAGGACTCGCGCTTGTATTCCTGCTTCGGGTTCTTCTGGGCATAGCCACGCAAGTGGATACCGTGGCGCAGGTGATCCATGGTCGACAGGTGGTCTTTCCACAGGTCGTCCAGTACGCGCAGAACGATTTGCTTCTCGAAGGTGCGCAGCGCTTCGGCGCCCGCCTGGTCTTCTTTCTCGTTGTACGCCGCGATCAGTTCCTGCATCAGTTTCTCGCGCAGGGTTTCTTCGTACAGGTGGTCGTCTTCGTCGAGCCACTGCTGGATCGGCAGCGCCACACCGAAATCGCTCTGCAATGCGGCTTCCAGACCGGCCACGTCCCACTGCTCAGGCAGCGATTGTGGAGGAATGTGCGCGCTGACGGTGGCCTCGAGCACGTCCTGACGGAAGTCAGCGATGGTCTCACCGATGTTGTCGGCGGCCAGCAACGTGTTACGCATGTGATAGATCACTTTACGCTGTTCGTTGTTGACGTCGTCGAACTCGAGCAGTTGCTTGCGAATGTCGAAGTTGCGGCCTTCAACCTTGCGCTGGGCCTTTTCGATAGCGTTGGTCACCATGCGGTGCTCGATCGCTTCGCCAGGCTGCATGCCCAGGGCCTTCATGAAGTTCTTCACCCGGTCAGAGGCGAAGATGCGCATCAGGCTGTCTTCCAGCGACAGGTAGAAACGGCTGGAACCGGCGTCGCCCTGACGACCGGCACGACCACGCAACTGGTTGTCGATACGGCGCGATTCATGGCGCTCGGAGGCAATCACCTGCAAACCGCCCGATTCGAGCACTTGCTGGTGACGTTTCTGCCAGTCGGCCTTGATCTGGGCAATCTGCTCAGGGGTCGGGTTTTCCAGGGAAGCCACTTCCACTTCCCAGTTACCACCCAACAGGATGTCGGTACCACGACCGGCCATGTTGGTGGCGATGGTCAGCGCGCCCGGGCGACCGGCCTGGGCAATGATCTCGGCTTCCTTTTCGTGGAACTTGGCGTTCAGGACCTTGTGTTCGATGCCTTCCTTCACGAGCAGGCTGGACATGTGCTCGGAGGTTTCGATGGTGGCGGTACCGACCAGGACCGGACGACCCGCGGCCATGCTTTCCTTGATGTCGGCCACGATTGCCGCGTATTTCTCGTCGGCAGTCAGGAACACCAGGTCGTTGTAGTCCTTACGGGCCAGCGGCTTGTTCGGTGGAATCACCATGACCTGCAGGCCATAGATCTGGTGGAACTCGAACGCTTCGGTGTCGGCCGTACCGGTCATGCCGGACAGTTTGTTATACAGACGGAAGTAGTTCTGGAAAGTGGTCGACGCCAGCGTCTGGCTTTCGGCCTGGATGTTCAGGTTTTCCTTGGCTTCGATGGCCTGGTGCAGGCCTTCGGACAAGCGGCGGCCCGGCATGGTACGGCCGGTGTGCTCGTCGACCAGTACGACCTGACCGTCCTGCACGATGTATTCGACGTTGCGATGGAACAGCTTGTGCGCGCGCAGGCCGGCGTAAACGTGAGTCAGCAGGCTCAGGTTGTGGGCCGAGTACAGGCTCTCGCCTTCAGCCAGCAGGCCGATGCGGGTCAGCGTTTCTTCGACGTACTGGTGACCGGCTTCGTTGAGTTCGACCTGACGGGTCTTCTCGTCGACGGTGAAGTGACCGGCCTGGGTCACTTCGCCTTCGACTTCTTCAACGTGCAGCTTGAGCTGCGGGATCAGCTTGTTGACCTCGATGTACAGCTTGGAGCTGTCTTCGGCCTGACCGGAGATGATCAGCGGCGTACGGGCTTCGTCGATGAGGATGGAGTCGACTTCGTCGATCACGGCAAAATTGAGTTCGCGCTGGAATTTTTCTTCCATGCTGAACGCCATGTTGTCGCGCAGGTAATCGAAACCGAATTCGTTGTTGGTGCCGTAGGTGATGTCGGCGGCGTAGGCAGCGCGCTTCTCTTCCGGCGGCTGGAACGGCGTGACAACGCCGACCGTCAGGCCGAGGAATTCATACAGCGGGCGCATCCAGTTGGCGTCACGGCGGGCCAGGTAGTCGTTCACCGTCACAACGTGCACGCCGTTGCCGGACAGCGCGTTGAGGTAAACGCCCAGTGTTGCCACCAGGGTCTTGCCTTCACCGGTACGCATTTCCGCGATCATGCCTTCATGCAAGGTCATGCCGCCGATCAGCTGGACATCGAAGTGGCGCATGCCCATGACACGCTTGCCGGCTTCGCGGGCGACCGCAAAGGCTTCTGGCAGCAGTTTGTCGAGGGATTCCCCTTTGGCGATGCGGGCCTTGAACTCGCTTGTCTTGGCACGCAATTGATCGTCCGAAAGGGCCACCATTTGCTCTTCGAAGGCATTGACGAGTTGCACCGTCTTGAGCATGCGTTTGACTTCACGCTCGTTCTTGCTTCCAAAAAGTTTCTTTAACAAAGGCGCAAACATATCGGCAGGATCTTCCACACTAAAGGGATGGAGGGCGGCCCCGTGAGTCGCCCGTGCAGCCCTCATGGCCGCATGCGAACGAGCATTCTACCCGGAAACGATGGAGAGGAAAGTGGCGATATTCCACGATGCTGGCACAGCGCTTTGACGGGGCTCACTTAAAATAAGGGCGTTTTGCTCAACTTCAAGCCGTTCAAGGCAGAAGTTAGTTGTTGATTTAATGGGTAAAGCACCCACAAAAGCAATGGGCGGGTGCACTCGGTGCTTTCTGCTACCATGGCGCCTCTGTTACTTCAGGTGTCTGATCATGGCATTTCGCCCACTTACGGCCAAAGTACCTGCCGTTCTACTACGCGAAGCCAAGCCGCTGAAGGCCATTCTCGGCCACGCTCAACGCCTGGGTCATCTGCAACGTTTGCTCGAAAGTCAATTGCAACCCGCCGCTCGCGAGCATTGCCACGTGGCTTCCTGGCGCGAAGGCAGTTTGTTGCTGATTGTCACCGACGGTCATTGGGCAACCCGCCTGCGCTACCAGCAAAAGCGCCTGCAACGGCAATTGCAGATGTTCGATGAGTTCGCCAATCTGACCCGGATCCTGTTCAAAGTTCAACCGCCGACCGTTCAGCAAGGTGCGGCCGGGCATACCATGGATTTGTCCAACGACGCGGCAGCGACCATCCAGGCCACGGCCGATGGGATCAGCGACCCGAATTTGCGGGCAGCGCTGGAGCGACTGGCGGCGCACGCCAAAACCAGAACCTGATACAAATCCAATGTGGGAGCGAGCTTGCTCGCGATGGCGGTGTGTCAGACGGCATATCCGTTGAATAGCAGACCGCTATCGCGAGCAAGCTCGCTCCCACATTGATTGTATTCGCTCAAGCTAGCGGCGTTTTTTGCTGCCTAGCAACGACCCCATCAACCCGCGCACCAACTGTCGGCCAATCTGGTTCGCCGCCTGTTGCATCGCCGATTTCAGTGCCTTCCCTGCCGCGGTGCCGAGGAACTCTCCCGCCTGTTCGGTGAAGCTCGGTTCCTGTTTACCCTGCTCCGCTTCGGGCTCAGGTGCCAGGCCCTTGCGTCCCATCAGCACCTCATAGGCCGAATCACGGTCAATCGGCTTGTCATAACGCCCCTGCAACGGCGAACCGGCAATCAACGCTGTGCGTTCTGCACCGGTCAAAGGCCCGATCCGCGATTGCGGTGGTGCGACCAGAACCCGCCGGACCATTTCCGGCGTGCCTTTTTCCTGCAGGGTGCCGACCAGCGCCTCCCCGATCCCGAGCTCGGTCAGCACCGACAACGCATCAAACGCCGGGTTCGGCCGGAAACCCTCAGCCACCGCGCGCAGGGACTTCTGTTCCTTGGCGGTGAACGCACGCAGACCGTGCTGGATGCGCAACCCCAACTGCGCCAGCACATCATCCGGCAGGTCACCCGGCGACTGGGTGACGAAATACACGCCCACGCCTTTCGAACGAATCAGCCTCACGACTTGCTCCAGACGGTCACGCAAGGCCTGGGGCGTACCGTTGAACAACAAGTGGGCCTCGTCGAAGAACAGCGCCAGCAATGGCTTGTCGGCATCGCCACGCTCAGGCAACTGTTCGAACAGCTCTGCCAGCAGCCACAGCAGGAACGTCGCGTAGACTTTCGGCGCTTCATGCACCAGGCGGCTGGCATCCAGCAAATGAATGCGACCGCGCCCGTCCGCCGTGGGCTGGAGGATGTCTTCGAGTTGCAGCGCCGGCTCGCCGAACAAGGCTTCGGCGCCCTGTTGCTCCAGGGTCGCCAGACGTCGCAGCAATGCCTGGCTGGAGCCGGTGGTCATCAATGCCGCATCGTCGCCCAGCAACTGGGGGTTGTCCCGCAGGTGATTGAGCAATGCCTTCAGGTCCTTGAGATCAAGCAACAACAGGCCTTCGCGGTCCGCCACCTTGAACGCGGCGTACAGCGCCGACTGCTGACTGTCAGTCAGCTCCAGCAGACTGCCCAGCAGCAGCGGCCCCATTTCACTCAAGGTTGTGCGTAAAGGATGACCGGACTGACCGTGTATGTCCCACAACGTCACCGGATAAGCCTGAGGCTTGTGGTTGAGCCAGGGCATCCCGGCAATCCGCTCGGCGATCTTGCCCTGGGGATTGCCGGCGGCGCCGAGGCCGCACAGGTCACCCTTGATGTCCGCGGCGAACACCGCCACGCCGGCATCGCTGAAAGCTTCGGCCATTCGTTGCAAAGTGACAGTCTTGCCGGTGCCGGTCGCGCCCGCGATCAATCCGTGGCGGTTCGCCAGGCGCATGGCCTGGGCAGCCGGCTGCCCTTCTGGATCGGCGCCGATAACGAGTTGCAATGAGTCAGGCATTTGGTCACCCATGATTAATCTTTGGTCCTACACGGCCGATAGAGATAACGACAAAGCAGTCAGACACGATCTGGTCGGAAATTTCCCTAAGGAGAGTCGGAAAATTCACTTGCTTTCAACCTTGCCCGTCGTGCGTCCCTTTATAAAAGCACGCGCTGGACATTAAGACCTTAGCGGAACCCCAAGCCATGAACAAAAATCTGCGTTTCAGCCATAAAATCCTGCTTGCTGCCGCCCTCATTGTGATTGCCGCCTTCGCCTCCTTTACGCTGTACAACGACTACTTGCAGCGCAACGCCATCCGCCAAGACCTGGAAAATTATCTGCAGGAAATGGGCGCAGTGACCGCCAACAATATCCAGACCTGGTTGAACGGGCGCAGCCTGCTGATTGAAAACCTGTCACAAACTGTTGCGCTCAACCCCGATGCCGACAACGTTTCCAGCCTGCTTGTACAAAAAGCCGTGACCTCGACCTTCATGGGCGCCTACCTCGGCAGCAAGGATGGTTCTTTCATCATTCGCCCGGACAGCAAGATGCCCGATGGCTACGACCCGCGTGCACGTCCCTGGTACAAGAGCGCGCAAGGCAGCAGCGGTTCGGCATTGACCGAGCCTTATATTGATCTGGCCTCCGGCCAACTGGTGATTTCCATTGTCGACAGCGTTATCAAGGACGGCCAGAACATCGGCGTGGTCGGTGGCGACCTGAGTTTGCAGGTGATCGCCGACAGCCTCGGCAAGCTGGATTTCGACGGCATGGGTTATGCGTTCCTGGTCAGCTCCGACGGCAAGATCCTGGTACATCCCGACAAAGCGCTGGCGATGAAGACGCTCAAGGATGTCTACCCGCAAAACACGCCGGCCATCAGCAGCGCCATGAGCGAAATCCTGGTCGACGGCAAAACCCGCATCGTGACCTTCACCCCGATCAAAGGCTTGTCATCGGTCAACTGGTACATCGGTCTGTCGGTCGATAAGGAAAAAGCCTACTCGATGCTCAGCGAATTCCGCACCTCGGCTGTGGTTGCGACCATCATTGCCGTGGCCATCATCATCGCCCTGCTCGGCATGCTGATTCGCATCCTGACCCAGCCGTTGCGCGTCATGACCCGCGCCATGGCCGACATCGCCGACGGCGAAGGCGACCTGACCAAGCGCCTGACCATCCAGAACAATGACGAATTCGGCACTCTGGGCACCGCGTTCAACCGTTTCGTCGAGCGCATTCACGGCTCGATCCGCGAAGTGTCTTCGGCCACCGGGCAAGTCAACGAAGTGGCATTGCGCGTAGTGGCCGCTTCCAATTCGTCGATGTTCAACTCCGACCAGCAAGCCTCGCGCACCAGCAGCGTCGCGGCCGCAATCAACCAGCTCGGCGCCGCCGCCCAGGAAATTGCCCGTAACGCCGCTCAGGCTTCGAGCCAGGCCAGCGATGCCCGCAGCCTGGCCGAAGACGGCCAGCAAGTGGTGGACCGCAGTATCGTGGCGATGAATCAATTGTCGAGCATGCTCAGTGCGTCGAGTTCCAACATCGAATCGCTGAACAGTAAAACGGTGAACATCGGGCAGATTCTCGAAGTGATCACCAGCATTTCCCAGCAAACCAACTTGCTGGCGCTCAACGCCGCCATTGAAGCCGCACGCGCCGGTGAAGCCGGTCGTGGATTTGCCGTGGTGGCGGACGAAGTGCGCAACCTGGCACATCGCACGCAGGAATCGGCGCAACAGGTGCAAACCATGATCGAGGAGCTGCAGGTCGGCGCCCGGGAATCGGTCAGCACCATGAGCGACAGTCAGCGCCACAGCCAGGACAGCGTGGAAATCGCCAACCTTGCGGGTGAGCGCCTGAACAGCGTGACGCTGCGTATCGGTGAAATCGACGGCATGAACCAGTCGGTGGCCACCGCGACCGAAGAACAGACCGCCGTAGTGGAGTCGATCAACGTCGACATCACCGAAATCAACACGCTGAACCAGGAAGGTGTGGAAAACCTGCAATCGACATTGCGCGCGTGCTCGGACCTAGAGCAGCAGGCGGCGCGGTTGAAGCAGTTGGTAGGTAGCTTCAGGATCTAAGGCAACCTCACCGCCCTCATCGCGAGCAAGCTCGCTCCCACAGTAGATCTATAGTGCGACAAAGATTCCTGTGGGAGCGAGCTTGCTCGCGATAGCGGCCTGCCAAACGATACATCCCCCCGCCGACATCCCCCCCCCCCCCCGCACAACCCCAACCGAACATCTATCCTTCATATAGGTCAACCAAAGGAGTAACAGGACCGGAGGATCGTTCATCGTGCATATCGCGGACATCACCATGTTCTACGCCCCTGCCAGCGGAGGCGTGCGCACTTATCTGGATGCCAAGCACCGTCGCCTGGGCATCAAGCCAGGCATTCGCCACAGTTTGCTGATCCCCGGATCATCCTTTGGAGAGCAGGATGGCATCTTCACAGTTCCCGCCCCTGCCCTGCCCTTCGGCAAGGGCTATCGCTTTCCTCTGCGTCTGGCGCCCTGGCGCAATGTCCTGCAAGACTTGCAACCCGACCTGATCGAAGTCGGCGACCCCTACCTCACCGCTTGGGCGGCGCTGGATGCGCGGCGCCAACTCGATGTGCCGATCATCGGTTTTTATCACTCGGACCTGCCCCTGCTGGTCAGCAACCGCATGGGCAACTGGGTGACCAACAACGTCGAGGCCTATGTCAGCAAGCTCTACGGCAACTTCGACCGGGTCCTGGCGCCCAGCCGGGTCATGGCCGACAAACTCACCGGGCTAGGGGTCAGGAATGTCTTCGTGCAGCCGCTCGGCGTTGACCTGCAAACCTTCAATCCCGATGCCAGAGACCCCGGGCTGCGGGCCGAACTGGGTCTGGACGAAAACACCCACCTCTTGATCTTTGCCGGGCGCGGTTCCAAGGAAAAAAACCTGCCGGTGCTGCTCGACTGCATGAAACGCCTGGGCCGACGCTATCACCTGCTGCTGGTTGGGTCGTCGATGCCCACGGCCGTGCCCTCCAACGTGACGGTGATCGACGAGTTCTGCCCGGCGGCGCAGGTGGCCCGCCTGATGGCCAGCGCCGACGCCTTGCTCCACGCTGGCGATCAGGAAACCTTCGGCCTGGTGATACTCGAAGCCATGGCCAGCGGTATTCCGGTGGTAGCCGTGGCGGCCGGGGCGTTCGAAGAAATCGTCACCGAGGACTGCGGCCTGCTCTGTGCGCCGAACAATCCCGCCGCGATGGCCACCGCTGTTCGAGAACTGTTCGGCTCGGGCAGCGTGGCGCTGGGCCAACAGGCGCGATTACATGTCGAACGACGTTATGCCTGGGACACGGTGGTCACCAGTTTGCTGCGTCACTACCACGCCGTGCTCGGCAGCCAATGGCCGCTGACAGCCAATGGTTGAGCCCATGAACAGTCCCGCTTTACTGCTGGTACTGCACGACGTGGCGCCGCCCACCTGGGCCGATTACCAGCCGTTCGTCAAAGCCGTCGACGCTTTGGGTGGCGTACCGATCACCTGGCTGGTGGTGCCGGATTTGCACAAACACAACAATCTGGACGCCCATCCGCAATTTTGCCGCCAGCTCAGTGCCAGGGTCGCCCGAGGCGACGAACTGGCACTGCATGGCTATTTCCATTACGACGACGGGCCGATGACCATCAATCCCAGCGACTGGTTCATGCGCCGGATCTACACCCACGAAGGCGAGTTTTACCGTTTGTCGCAGGAAGACGCCCTCGCCCGCCTGCGTTCGGGCATCGAGATGTTCCACCGCCATGACTGGCCGCTGGAAGGGTTCGTCGCCCCAGCCTGGCTGATGAGCCAAGGCACTCGCCAGGCATTGCGCCAATTGCCGCTGAGTTACACCAGCGACTCGCAACATTTATACCGGCTACCGGATTTCACCGCGCTCCAGGCGCCGGGGCTGGTCTGGAGTGCGCGCAGTGCCTGGCGCCGGGGTGTGTCGAAGCTCGTCAGCGACCGGCGTGAACAGCGCTGGCAGCACGCTCCGGTGATTCGCCTGGGTCTGCACCCGGTGGACATGCGCCATGAGTTCTCGCGCCGATACTGGCTAAAAACTCTTGAGCGCCAGCTCGACAACGGACGGATGCCAATGACCAAGGCCCACTGGCTGGCGATGCAAAACGGCCGACTGGGCCGTGCCGCATGAGTCGCGCACTGCTGTTGCTCGTCGGTCTGCTCGCGGCAGTGCTGATTCCATTACTGTTGGGCGGCAGCGAAATCTGGTCTCGGCTGACCGCCTTTCCGCTGCCGTGGGTGCTGATCATGTTCGGCATGATCCTGTTGTGCTGGGGGGTGAACACCCTGCGTTTGCGCCTATTGCTGGGGGATCAATGCGACAAGGTCAGCCGGCTCAGGAGCCTCGGCGTGGTGATGGCCGCCGAATTCGCCTACTGCGCCACGCCCGGCGGCAGTGGCGGGCCTCTGACGATCATGGCTTTGCTGGCGCGTCACGGCGTGCGTCCGGCCAGGGGCAGTGCGGTGTTTGCCATGGATCAACTGAGCGACTTGCTGTTTTTTCTCTGTGCCCTGAGCGGGATTCTGATTTACGCCCTGTTCCAGCACCTCAGCCAGCGTATGGAATGGATGCTGATGGTCAGCGCCGTTTCGCTGTTCGGCGGCCTGATCAGTTGCGTCATGGTGGCGCGCTATCACCGATTATTGATTCGCCTGAGTGGTCGTTGGCTCGCCCGACTCAATGTCAAAGCGGCCACTCGAATGCGCTGGGCGCGCAAACTCCTGCAGTTTCTGGCGGCGTTTACCGACACGTTGAAGTTGCCCGTGCAGACCTTGATCAAGGTATTCGCCCTGACCTGTGTGCATTGGGGCCTGCGCTACAGCGTGCTGTACCTGGCGTTGCGCGGGCTCGGCGCGGATTTGCAGTGGGCCTGGAGTTTTCTGATCCAGATGCTGGCACTGAGCGCCGGGCAATTCAGCCTGCTGCCGGGCGGAGCCGGGGCGGCTGAGCTGACGTCCGCTGCGCTGCTGGCGCCCATGGTCGGGAAGTCCACGGCAGCCGCGGCGATCCTGATTTGGCGGGCGGTAACCTATTACTTCTACTTACTGGTCGGTGGGCCGGTGTTTCTGCTGATGCTGGGTCGGCCGCTGCTGAAGAAGTTGATGAAACTCAGGCAGGCTTAGGTTTGTCCTCGGGCTCTTGCTGCAACTGTTCCCACAACTGCGCGGCGTCGGGAAACTCCGTACCGGTTTCAGGCCCCATGTCATCCGGGTCGTAGCGGCTCAGGCAACCCTCGCCCAGCGTGGCGGGAGCCTTGGAAGTGGCTTTGTCCAGTGGATCGGCCATGGTCATGTCCTCGGTGCAAAAACGGCGAAGGGCCTGAAGCGATTGAACGCCCAGGCCCTTCGAATTTCAACTGTGACGTACGTCTGTCAGAAGACGACGGTCTTGTTGCCGTGCACCAGCACGCGGTCTTCCAGGTGATAACGCAAGCCACGGGCCAGCACCATTTTCTCGACATCGCGGCCGAAACGCACCATGTCTTCGATGCTGTCGCTGTGGTTGACGCGCACCACGTCCTGCTCGATGATCGGGCCGGCATCCAGCTCTTCGGTCACATAGTGGCAAGTCGCGCCAATCAGCTTCACGCCGCGCAGGGAGGCCTGGTGGTACGGCTTGGCACCGACGAACGACGGCAGGAAGCTGTGGTGAATGTTGATGACCTTGTGCGCGTATTCGCTGCACAACTCAGGCGGCAGGATCTGCATGTAGCGGGCAAGTACCACCACTTCGGCATCGTGTTGCTTGACCAGGCGCGAAACCTCGGTGAAGGCTGGCTGCTTGTCCTGCGGATTGACCGGGACGTGGTAGTACGGAATACCGTGCCACTCCACCATGCTGCGCAAGTCATCATGGTTGGAAATCACACAGGAAATTTCGCAGTCCAGTTCATCGCTGTGCCAGCGGTGCAGCAAGTCGGCCAGGCAGTGCGACTCGCGGCTGGCCATCAGGACCACGCGCTTCTTTTGCTCGGTATCGGTGATGCGCCAGTCCATCGAGAACTCTTCGGCGATCGGGGCAAAGGCTTCACGAAACGCTTCGATACCAAATGGCAGGGAGTCGGCACGGATTTCGTGACGCATGAAGAACCAGCCACTGAGATTGTCCGAGTGATGGCTCGCTTCAGTGATCCAGCCGTTGTGTGATGCCAGAAAGTTACTGACTTTGGCAACGATGCCAACACGGTCCGGGCAAGAAATCACCAGACGAAAAGTGCGCATGAGGGGGGAACTCCAGAACTTCGCAAAGGCCGCCATTCTAGCGATTGCGCAACAAAACTGCAGTATTGTTGACGTTTCGCCCTGCCGGAAGGTCAGTGCGGCAGGGCGGACACCAGCAGTGCCTGCTTGCACAGATGCTCTTGCGGTGCCGGCCAATTGTTAATTTATGTATATCTGACAGACCGGGACCACACTAATAATCGCACTACCAATGCGCGCCAGAACCCCGGCAATTAAATTGAATAAACTTGCCTTAAATGTTTACTTGATGAAACACCGTGACTATTATTGCCGCACTGTCACCTGCCATCCAGCGCACAACATAAGGTAGTCCACATGTCCTTGATCAACGAATATCGCGCCACCGAAGAAGCTATCAAAGAGCTGCAAGCCCGTTTGAAGAACCTGTCCCAAGACGACAAACTGCAAACCGAGCTGGAATTCGAAGGCAAACTGCGCACCCTGATGGGTGAATACTCCAAGTCCCTGCGTGACATCATCGCGCTGCTGGATCCAGAATCCAAAACCAAGGCACCACGCGGCGGTGCAGTGAAAACTACCGGCACCAAGCGTGCTCGCAAAGTTAAACAATACAAAAACCCGCACAACGGTGAAGTCATCGAAACCAAAGGTGGCAACCACAAGACTCTGAAAGAGTGGAAAGCCAAGTGGGGCGGTGACGTGGTGGAAGGCTGGGCTACCCTGCTGGGCTAAGCCTCAGAGCTTGTCGCAGATGGATCCGTGACAAAAAATAACGCCAGCAAATGCTGGCGTTATTTATGCCCGGCGTTTAAGCCCTGGCATGTTCGATTTCAAAGACTCAAACGCTGGCGCAGTCCCTGGACATAATCCTGCCACTCACCGAGCACCCCCTGCTGAAACGCAGTAGCACTAACGCTCAATTGGGCCGCGGCTTCTACAAAACTTTCAAGGGTATTTGGCGCACCCCATTCAGGGTCTGACAAACGTTTCTGACAGAATATTCGCCAGCGCTCTTGCTCTTCGGAATTCAACGTGTCGGGAAAGTTGCGTGCGCGATATCGAAACAGCAATTCAGGCAAACGTTCGTCATCGAAGGGCCACTGCTCTTGTGCCAATTGCATCGGGTCAACGGTCCTGACTTGTTCACACAATCGTCGATCCCGATCACCGATAAATCCATCGTATAACTGTTGCTCCGGATCCTGGTTCTGGGAAAAGTCTTCGCGGGCATAAATCGCCAGGATTTTATCCAGCCAAACTTTCCGGGCGTCATTGAGCTGCGACACCCTCTGCTGATACAGCGCCATATCCAGCCCCAGACGCTGCTGATCTTCCTGGCGAAGTACTGACAACGGTGCCACCACCGGGCACTTGTTGATGTGAATCAGCTTCAACGGCACCGGCAACTCGCCTTCGGCCAGTTCGTCGCGGCGGGTATACAAGCGCTGGCGCAAACTTTCGGCATCCAGGTCGAGCAGGCCCTGGGGATCCAGGTGCAGATCACAGACAATCAGGGCGTTCTTGTTGCGCGGGTGCCAGGCCAGCGGCAACACCACCCCCACATAGTTGCGCGCGGCCGAAAAACGTCCGGAAACATGCACCAGCGGTTGCAGCAGGCGTATCTGGTCCATGACTTTTTGCTTGCTGCGCAGTTGAAATAACCAGTCGTACAGCTTTGGCTGTTTTTCCCGTATCAGGCGCGCCAGGGCGATCGTCGCGCGAACGTCCGACAGTGCTTCGTGGGCATTGCCATGATCGATGCCATTGGCAGCGGTCAGGCGTTCGAGCTTGAGCGTGACCCGCCCCTCGTCATCGGTCGGCCAGACCAGGCCATCGGGACGCAAGGCATAGGCGGCGCGCACCACATCAATCAGGTCCCAGCGGCTATTGCCGCCCTGCCACTCCCGCGCATAGGGGTCGAAAAAGTTTCGGTACAGGCTGTAGCGGGTCATCTCGTCATCGAAACGCAAGGTGTTATACCCCGCACCACAGGTACCGGGCGCCGCGAGTTGGGCATGCACCCGGGTCATGAAATCGGCTTCGCTCAAGCCGTGCTCTTGCAGTTGCCCGGGGGTGATTCCCGTGATCGCGCAGGCGGCAGGATGCGGCAGGATGTCGTCACTGGGCTGGCAGTAAAGATTGACCGGCTCGTCGATTTCATTGAGATCGAAGTCGGTGCGCAGGCCGGCCATTTGCAACGGACGGTCACTACGGGGATTGATGCCAGTGGTTTCGTAGTCGTACCAGAAAATGGAGGTCACGGGCGATTCCTGAACTGAAGATCGGCAAAGTCTAGGCGTTCACCGCCCGCCCCGGCCAGTAGTCTTGTCATTCAAGCACCTTGCGCGACTCACCATGCAATACATAGTTATGTCGTTTCCCCCGGCCCCCGCCCCTCGAATAGGCTGCTAGCATCGAATGGATACACAATCCCGAATAAGGCCACATCATCAGGTTGCCCATGCTCGAGACCACAGCACAGCCACGGAATGCGCCGCTGTCACCGCCGCTGGATACGCGGTACCAGGTCGAAACGCCGGAGGGCGTCGACCTGCCACTGCGCCCGGCCGGGTTGATGGTCCGTGCGCTGGCATTCTCCATTGATCTTGGTTTGCGCGGCCTGGTCCTGGGCGTGCTGTTCATTGTGCTGGCGATGCTCGGCAAACTCGGAGCCGGGCTCGGCTCGATCCTGCTGTTCGTGGTGAGCTGGTGGTACATGGTGCTGTTCGAGGTGCTGAATCACGGTCGCTCGCCGGGCAAGCAATGGATGGGCCTGCAGGTGGTGCACGACGATGGCACCCCGGTCGGCTGGTCGGCGTCGCTGTTGCGCAACCTGCTGCGCGTTGTCGACCTGCTGCCGTTCGGTTACTTCCTCGGGGCCATCAGTTGCCTGCAACATCCCCACTTCAAGCGCCTCGGCGATATCGCCGCCGGGACCCTGGTGATCTACCGCGAACGACCGCACACCCGCCCCCAGCTCCCCGAAGCCCGGCCCCGCCGCCCGGCCTTTGTCCTGACACTCACCGAGCAACGGGCCATCCTCGGGTTTGCCGAGCGCCAGGGTGAACTCTCCGAAGCGCGGGTCAATGAACTGGCTTCGATTCTCGCCCACCCCTTGCAAGTCCAACCGCCGCAGGCAGTGACCGAGCTCAACGGCATCGCCCGCGGCTTGTTGGGGCCGACATGAAGCAAAGCCTTTTTGAAAGCCGGCACAAGGCCGAATGGGACCATTTCACCCATCTGCTCGAGCAGTTGGAACGGGACGGCAAGGCTCCCGACGCCGGCAGCTTCCCGAAGGACTACCGACGCCTCTGCCAACACCTGGCACTGGCACGGGAGCGTGGCTACAGCAGCTTTCTGATTGACTCCTTGCAGCAACAGGTGCTGCGCGGACACCAACAGCTTTACCGTCATCGCAGCCATTTGGGAGCCAATGTGCTGGCGTTCATCCTGGCCGACTTTCCGCGACTGGTGCGCGAACAGTGGCGTTTTGTCCTCGCCGCCAGCCTGATGTTTTTTGGCAGCCTGGCCGGTTTCGCGCTGCTGGTGTACCTGTACCCGGCGCTGGTCTACAACCTGATCCCCGCCGAGCAGGTCAGCGAAATGCAAAGCATGTACGACCCCGTCGCCGGTCACCTCGGGCGCACAGCGGAACGAGCCGCCAGTGAGGACTGGGCGATGTTCGGCTACTACATCATGCACAACATCGGCATTGCCTTTCAGACCTTCGCCAGTGGTTTGCTGTTCGGTCTGGGCAGCGTGTTTTTCCTGATTTTCAACGGCCTGATGATCGGTGCGGTGGCCGGGCACCTGACCTACGTCGGCTACGGGCAAACCTTTTGGTCATTCGTGATCGGCCATGGCGCTTTCGAACTCAGCGCCATCGCCCTGGCCGGTGCCGCCGGTCTGAAGCTGGGCTGGGCCTTGGTCGCCCCGGGGCGCCTGCCACGGGCCGAGGCCTTGCGATTAGCTGCGCGCAAGAGCGTGCTGCTGATCTGCGGGGTCATGCTGTTTCTGTTGATCGCGGCGTTTATCGAAGCCTATTGGTCGTCAATGACCGGCCCTTCGCACCAGACCAAATATCTGGTCGGCGCGGCGCTCTGGCTGTTGGTGGTGGTTTATCTCGTGTTTGCCGGACGTCAGCGCCATGCGCCTGAGTGACGCCACGGTGGTGATTCGCCCCCGCTCGACCTGGGAAGCCATGGACCTGGGGGTGCTGCTGAGCCAACGCCACCGACGCCTGTTGATGACCAGTTGGGCCTTGGTCACCTTGCCGGTTTTCGCGCTGCTCAGTTGGGGGCTCTGGGATTCGCCCGATCTCGCCGTGTTCATTTTCTGGTGGCTGAAGCCGGCGTTCGAACGCCTCCCCCTATACATCCTGTCCAAAGCCATGTTCGGTGAAACGCCCACGCTCAAACAGGCCCTGCGCCAATGGCCACGCCTGCTCAAGCCGCAATTGCTGGCCAGCCTGACCTGGCGACGCCTGAGTTTGCCCCGCAGCTTCGTGATGCCGGTGGTGCAACTCGAAGGACTGGACGGGCAGCAACGGCAACAACGCCTACAGGTGCTGTTGCAGCGAGACGCCGGCGCCGCACGCTGGCTGACGATCATCGGCGCGCACCTGGAAGGCGCATTGTGGGTCGGCTTGATGGTGTTGTTCTATCTGCTGCTGCCACAACAGGTCGCGCTCGACTGGAGCTGGCAGTCGCTGATCTCGGCGGCCCCCCAGGACTGGCGTTGGCTGGAACACCTGACTAATGCCTTTTATGCACTGGTGCTGGTGACCTGGGAACCGATCTATGTCGCCTGCGGTTTCAGTCTGTACCTGAACCGGCGCACCGTGCTGGAGGCCTGGGATATCGAACTGGTGTTTCGCCGGATGCGCCAACGCCTGGTCAGTGCAGGCGCTGTCCTGTTGATGGCCGTGATTATGCTGATGCCAACCACCCACAACGCATGGGCCACAGAACCGGCCCTCTCACCCGACAGCCCGCGCCTGCTGGGCCAGCCCCTTACCAGTCAGGCCTCCAGGGACAGCATCAAGGCGATCCTCGAACAGGCGCCCTTCAAGAACCGGGAATCGGTCACGCGCTACCGCTTTGGCGAAGAGCAACCGAATGCTGAAGCTTTGGACGACGGCAAGACACCACAATGGTTGAAGGCGCTGTTGAAGCTGTTCGAGGGGCAACGCTTCGGGGCATTGGCGACACTGATCGAAATCGTACTGTGGGGCATCGTCATTGGCGCCGTCGGCCTGTTGATCTGGCGCTATCGCGACTGGCTGCAGGCGTTCGTCAGCCGACGACCGCCCCTCAATGTCAAAGCCACGCGACCGTTACCGCAGCAGGCGTTCGGCCTGGACCTCAAGCCCGAATCCCTGCCCGCCGACATCGCCGCCCACGCCGAAAGCCTCTGGCAAGCCCACCCACGCGAAGCGCTTGGCTTGCTCTATCGCGCTCTGCTCAGCCGCCTGCTGCACGACTTCAATATCGCGCTCAAGGCCGCCGACACCGAAGGCCAGGTGCTTCGGCGTGTCGAGCTACTGCAGCAGCCGGCCTTGCTGGCCTACAGCCAAAACCTGACCGGGCACTGGCAAAACATGGCCTACGGGCATCGCCTGCCGCCCGCTCAAGTGCAACAGGAACTGTGTAACGGCTGGCGTGTTCTGTTCGGTCCGGAGGCTGTCCGTTGAGTCGGCGCCGGGGTTCGATAGCCGGTGCGTTGATGGCCGTGTTGCTGGCTGCGTTGAGTGTTTATCTGTACCTCAAGGCGACTCCCTACCAGACCGAAATCGATCACGGCCCCTCCCCCGAAGCCAATGCCAACCCTTATCTGGCGGCCGAGTTGTTCCTGCGCAAGCAAGGCCTGAAGGTCGGCCACGCCAACGGCCTCGATATCCTGCCCAGCCTCGACCCGCATCAACACAGCCTGCTGTTGCTCGGGGAACGCTACAACATGACCCCACGGCAGATCGACCAGGTGATGAACTGGACCCGGGCCGGCGGGCGGCTTCTGTTCGTCGCCGAGTCGCTGTGGGATAAAAAACTCGGCCATAGCAATGACCTGCTGCTCGACCGGGTGCAACTGCACCAGTCCTTGAGCAAAGACCTCAAGGACCCACCGCCGGATGTCGGTGACGATCCGTACCCGCAACTGACCAAGCTCTATCTGGAAGACGAAGACGCCCCGGCCTATGTCGGTTTCGATACCGCGTTCCATCTCGAAGACCCGAAAAACCTCGCCCTGGCCTGGGCCAACAGCGCCAGGGCCACGCACATGATGCAACTCGACCACGGGCTCGGTTCGATCATCGTGGTCACCGATGCCGACCTGTGGAAAACCCCGACCATCGACCGGTACGACAACGCCTGGCTGCTCTGGTACCTGACCGCCGACACCCGCGTGACGCTGATCTTCAACACCGACCACGACAGCCTGCTGACGTTGCTGCTGCGTTACTTCCCCCAGGCGCTGGTCGCGTTGTTCGCCTTGATCGGCCTGGGTTTCTGGCACTTTGGCGTGCGCCAGGGACCGCTGCTGGAAGCGGCTCCGAAAGCACGCCGGCAATTGCAGGAGCACCTGCGCGCCAGTGCCGACTTCCTGTTGCGCCGCAACGGTCAGGCCGGCCTGCTGCAAGCCTTGCAGCAAGACATCCTGCGGCGTGTACGGCGTCGTCACCTCGGTTTTGAACAGCTCGGCGTTGCCGAACAATGGCTGGTGCTCGCGCGCCTGACCGGCCAACCCACACGCGCCATCAGCCAGGCCATGAGCCCGCGGCCGAAACAACGGCTTTCCAGCGTTGAATTCAGCCGCCAGGTCGCCCACCTGCAAACCTTGAGGAACGCCTTATGATCTGGCACCTGACAAGTGTTGGATTCCCATTGGATTAGAAGACAGTCCCTTACGAGCTGTTCGAGGCTACCTCCGGCAGTTGCGGGTGCAAGCCACATTTGAGTCGGCCTCTCATCGTCCGCATTGGGTTGAATCCACAGCCGAAAGCGGACGTCCCCAGGCACCTACGAAGTTATGGCGATTTAGACTTGGTCCGTGTGAAATCAGTACTCGCCATTAATCTTTCGTGAACATACTCCTCAAATTGTTCGGCTGGCAGTGGCGGGGAAAACAGGAATCCCTGGTAGGTCTGGCAGCCATGCTTGACCAGAAAGATGCGCTGAGCTTCTGTCTCCACACCTTCTGCAATCACCGAAAGCCCCAATATCTGGCTCAGACTCACAATCGCGCAGGCGATGGCGGCGTCGTTGGGATCAACCAGCACATCTCTGATGAAGGACTGATCGATCTTGAGTTGATCCAGCGGAAGGCTCTTCAGGTATGACAGTGACGAGTAGCCGGTTCCGAAATCATCCAGCGAAAGGCCTATGCCGATCTCTTTCAACTCGATCATTTTGGCGACAGTACCTTCCATATCCTCTATCAGCAGGCCTTCGGTCAGTTCCAGTTTCAATTTCTTCGGATCGGCCCCCGTGTATCTCAGTACTTGCAGTACCTCCTCGACGAAGTCCGGATGGTGAAACTGGCGGGCGCTGACATTCACAGCCATACCCAGTCGGGCGGTTTCCGAACGCTTTGTCCAGGCAACCAGCTGAGTGCAGGCTGCCTGCAGCGCCCAACGGCCTAATGGCAGAATCAACCCCGTTTCCTCTGCCAATGGAATGAACTCGCCTGGAAACACGACTCCGCGCTCAGGATTCCGCCATCTCATCAGTGCCTCTGCGCCAATGATACGGCCCTCACTATTCACCTGCGGCTGGTAATGAAGAAGGAATTCGTTGTCCTGCAAGCCTTGGCGCAAGTCTACTTCCAGTCTGGCGCGTGCCGTGGCGACCGCCTGCATTTCCGGATCGAAGAAGCGCATGGTATTGCGGCCCGCCGCCTTGGCGCGATACATCGCCAGGTCAGCGCGCTTCAGAATATCGTCCGCTGTGCTCAGTTGCCCCTGGAACAGCGCAATGCCGAGGCTGGGGGTGCTGTGGTGCTCATATCCATCCAACTGGTAGGAAATGTTCAGAGAGTTGAGAATCTTTTCGCCAATAGCCTTGGCCTGGATAGCTGCGTCTGGAGGATTCTCATTAAGGCCATCCAGCAGGACGACGAATTCGTCTCCGCCCAGGCGAGCCACGGTGTCGCTCTCGCGTATGCAGCCGCAAAGGCGCAGAGCAACTTGCTGCAGCAACATGTCGCCTCTGTCATGCCCCAGCGTGTCGTTCAGTGCCTTGAAGTTATCCAGGTCAATGAGAATTATCCCGTTCGTATGCAGGCTACGGGCGCTGCCCGCCAGCAGATGCTGTAACCGGTCCAACATGAGCCGCCTGTTGGCCAGCCCGGTCAACTGATCGTAGAAGGCCAAACGCTGGACCTCTTGCTCAGCGGTCTTACGGTGGGTGATGTCAGTATTGATCGACAGAACGGATTGCGGCTGGCCATCATCGTCTCGCACCAGGGTTCGATGACTTTCGAGCGTGATGGTGCAGCCATCCCGGCGTCGAAGTGTAACTTCGTCCGCCCAGTCACCCGTTTCTATCAGGCTGTCAGTGGCCGCATTGAAAGCGGCGCTACCCTGGTAGATCAACTCCTGTGCCGATTTGCCGAGTGCCTCTTCCTTTGACAGACCGTAGAGACGCTCGGCACTTTTGTTCCAGTACAGGATGCGGTTATCCATCCCGTGAACGACAATGGCGTCCTGGGCCTTGTCCAGCAGCGATGCTTGCTGGCGGGCCTGCTTCTCGCTTTCGCGCAGCACTGCCAGATAACCTTCCCTTTCGGCTGCTTGCGACTCCATTTCGCGCCTGATCTTGCCCCCGTAGATAACGGCCGCACTGACCATCAGTAGCACGAACACCATGATCGCGTATTCGACCCGGCGCAGTTCTTCGACCGACTCAAGCTCCTCCTCCAGGAGCTTGCTTTGAATCAGGCCAACGCGATCCCGCACGGTACTGAGTGAGGCGAGCAACAGGGCAAACTTCCTGTCCATCGTTGCCATGCGTTTGCCGGCATTGTCCGACTGCCCCTCCCTGAAGTAGGAAAAGATCAGCAAGGCCTCGTTCACCATTTCGACCATCGCGGCATCAACTGCACCCACCTCATCCTTCAATGCAAGGGTAAAGGCCTGTATATCTGCACTGTGTTCAGCCTCATTGGCGATCCGTACTTCCAACTGTTTTTTGGCCATTGCCAAATGCTCGTTGAAGGCGCGCAAGGCTTCATTCATGTTCCGCGATTCGGCTTCAACATTATGTGTATCGAACACATTATTGCCCGGCGCATTGACTGTGGAAGCCAGGCTGCCCAGCGTTGAATAGCTCGACAGCTGTTGGACCCACGACTGGTTTGCCTTGATGGAGCGGTGATAGGTATCGACGATCAGGTGATTCAATAGCACGCTCAGCACAACAACCAGCACGTCGAATCCCGCAAGAAAAAAGTACATGCGGTGCCATTTGGTCGAGCGCGGCTTATTTGAACTGGTGGGTATGGCTTGCTTTGCGGCGGTTTTATTCCTGAAAAAATCCATTTCACAATCTCCAAACATAATCCTTCTAAATTGACCAATAGAAGCGGTATTCGGAAACCAATTGACCTTTTGTGCCGCCACCTGAACCTGAGAACACACCGCACGTAGCATTAGCCAAATTTTTTCTCTGTTCTGGATTCACGCTGGTTTTCGTGAGCGAAGCTCCCGAGTGTCGTTGCGCATTTGCGCCCCTGAACTGGATGCTTCATGCAGAATAGTCGGGTTACACAGGGCACGTTGCGGGTCATTTCCGCGCAGCCTGCCGGACTGCCTGATCAGCTTCGACAGCAGACCAAGCATAGCCACTAATTTGCCATTATTCTGTTCGCCGACTGCTCCAGGTCGGTAGCAGCCCTTGACGGTCGGCAGCTTTCGGCTGTGGATTCAACCGGTCGATGCAACACAGCTAAATTCTGTGTAGGCAGAAGGAGTGTTGCAGGCTTGCTCTGCTGTGAAATTGTCACTGGCTGAACCCGTCCCTGCTATCTACGACATGCGCCGTTGCCGCCTGATACCGGTGCGGCAGATACGTTTCAAGCAGTTCCAGCCATGCTTTTTCGCTCGCATCACCCTTGGTTCAGGGATGGCCGAATGACTGCCGCGACACGGCAAGGCTTTGCTACACCTTATCGTGCCGACCCGACAGCAGCGTTTGATTCACTCATTGAACCAAATTCCCCCAAGCAAGGCAGGAAATGTCGGCAGTTGACCGTCATAGACTAACCTCCACCCCTGACGAACGCTCAAATGAAGGGTTGCCATGGGTTTGCAATGAGACAGATTGGCAGTCACTCACTCGTTCCACGCGTAAAAAAATACGTGAAAAAAGTTAGATTAGATAAGTGACTGATTTATGGAAGATAAAACAAATGTAACTGCTAACAAGGCTCCGGAAGTCGTGAGTCAACCGATCGAGCCCGACGCACCGAGCCATGCCGCTCAACAGCGTCAGCGTGCCGGCCATCTGGCCCAGGCCGTACGCAAAGAACTGCAAAAAGCGGTGATTGGCCAGGACAGCGTGATCGACGACGTCCTGACGGCACTGATCGCCGGCGGCCACGTGCTGCTCGAAGGCGTGCCCGGTTTGGGCAAGACCCTGTTGGTGCGCGCCCTCGCCCGCTGCTTCGGCGGCGAGTTCGCACGCATCCAGTTCACCCCGGACCTGATGCCCAGCGATGTCACCGGGCATGCCGTGTATGACTTGCAGACTGAACAATTCAAACTGCGCAAAGGGCCATTGTTCACCAACTTGCTACTGGCCGACGAAATCAACCGCGCCCCGGCGAAAACCCAGGCGGCGCTGCTCGAAGCCATGCAGGAACGGCAAGTCACCCTCGAAGGCCGTCCATTGCCGATTGCGCAACCGTTCATGGTGCTTGCCACGCAGAACCCGATCGAACAGGAAGGCACTTACCCCCTGCCGGAGGCTGAACTGGACCGCTTCATGCTCAAGGTCCGCATGGATTACCCCGACGCCGAGCAGGAGCTGGACATGGTGCGTCAGGTCAGCCGCTCGACCCGGGCCGACATGCTTGATGTCCAACCGATGCGCACGTTATTGCAGGCCAGGGATGTACTGGCCCTGCAACGCATCGCCAGCGACCTGGCACTGGACGACCAGGTGCTCGATTACGCCGTGCGCCTGGCCCGTTCCACCCGCAACTGGCCTGGTTTGATCCTCGGCGCCGGCCCACGCGCATCCATCGCGCTGGTGCGATGTGCCCGGGCCCGGGCGCTGCTGCGCGGCGGTGAGTTCGTGATTCCGGATGACATCAAAGGCTGCGCCCTGGCCGTGCTGCGCCATCGTGTGCGCATCGCGCCGGAGCTGGATATCGAGGGTCTGGATGTCGATCAGGTGCTCCAGCAGTTGCTCGACCAAGTGCCGGCGCCGCGCCTGTGAAACCCTCGCGCCTGGTGCTCGTCTGGCTGTTGATCCTGCTGGCCTGCACCATTGTGTCGGGCACTTTGGTGGCATTGGAGGTCTCGGTTCCGACGAATCTCATGGCGATCAACTGGGGGTTGCTGCTGGCGCTGCTGACGCTGGCACTGCTGGATGCGGTGTGCGTGAAGCGCCTGCCGTCGCCCCGGCTGAAACGCCAGATACCCGGCAGCCTGGCGCTGGGTCGATGGAGCGAGGTGCAACTGACGGTCGAACACGACTTTGCGCAACCGCTGAAGGTACAAGTCTTTGACCATGTGCCACCGGGCCTGAGCTTCGAAAACCTGCCGCTGACGGTCGAGCTGCAACCCGGCCAGCACAGCCTGGCCGGTTATCGCCTGCGCCCGCTCAAGCGCGGCCACTTCAGCTTCGAACACTGCGAAATCAACCTGCCAAGCCCCTTGGGGCTCTGGTCGCAAAGACGCTTGCTCGACCTGCCCGACGCCACCCGCGTCTACCCCGACTTCGCCCGTCTCTATGAAGGGCAATTACTGGCGGTGGACAACTGGCTCAGCCAGCTTGGCGTCCGCCAGAAACAACGGAGGGGCCTGGGCCTGGAATTCCATCAATTGCGCGAATTTCGCGAGGGCGACAGCCTGCGCCAGATCGACTGGAAAGCCACCGCGCGCCAGCGCACGCCGATTGCCCGGGAATATCAGGACGAACGCGATCAGCAAATCATTTTCATGCTCGACTGCGGCCGGCACATGCGCAGCCAGGATGATGAGCTGTCGCACTTCGATCACGCCCTCAACGCCTGTTTGTTGCTCAGCTACGTCGCTCTACGTCAGGGCGACGCCGTGGGCCTGAGTACTTTTGCCAGCGAACAGCCGCGCTACCTCGCGCCGGTAAAAGGCACCAGCCATCTCAACACCCTGCTCAACACCGTCTATGACTTGAACAGCACCCAACGCAGCGCCGACTATCAAGCCGCGGCCACGCAACTGCTGGCACGGCAAAAACGCCGGGCACTGGTGGTGCTGGTGACCAACCTGCGCGAAGAGGACGACGATGAATTGCTTCCGGCCATCCACCGCCTGAGCCGGCAGCATCAGGTGCTGGTCGCGAGCCTGAGGGAAGACGTACTCGACCACCTTCGCCAGGCCCCCGTGCAAACCTTGTCGGAGGCACTGGCCTACTGCGGGACGGTGGATTACCTCAATGCGCGGGCCGAACTCCATGAAAAGTTAAATGTTCAGGGAGTATCAGTGCTAAATATCCTGCCCCGTGAACTGGGCGTGGACTTGTTATCCCGTTACCTGAACTGGAAAAAAAGCGGAACGCTGTAGGGGGCTTGGCATCAGGCACAATCAAACATATGCATATCCTGCAAAAAACATCTATTACCTTGCCAACAACAAAACAATCAGCTCCCAGAAAACCGACAGCAGCATACTCAAAATGAATAGCATCGAAAACATCTTATCAAACACTTTGAAATGCTGCCGCCTTTTAACCAAAAGCCATACACACCTAGACACCTAAAAGAATCATTAACAACACAAGCAATACCAATTACTAAAAACAGTAGAACGATTTAATTTATCGCCGAACCAGAGCAGTCTTATTCCCCCAACTGTCCCGCTCGCCAACACCATTATTTCCCCCATCATACTCAACTCTAAAGTTCACCATCGGAGGGATCGCGGGATCCAGAGCAACGTTCAGGTTCACGATATAGCTGTGCCACTGCGCGTTTTGACTCATAGCGTCAGGTGAATTCACACGCTGCGAGCCATAGCTCTCAAGCAGCACATCAATATTTGCGCGATACCAATACTGATTGCTCGGCCGACTTGTCAGGTTATATCTCAACGTCCTTAAATATACCCGCTCGCCAACAAATTTATACTGATATTCTATCTGCCCCGTCAACTCCGTAACTCGAATATGGCGATGATGAAAGATTGAAACCTCCACACCATCCCAAAAGCTATCGGAAAACTCATCACCATCACCGGCCTCTACAAATGAACCACCTTTAAAATCATCAGCCAGTACGTACTTCATCACAAGCTTTTCCACCACAAGATTTTCTTTATCAGCCTTGGCATTCATTTTTCACCTCCACGAAGACACTAAAAGACAGCGAAAACAAAATAACTCGATCAGTTACTCATTCGCCACTGTCAGAACTGACAGGTATTAAGAAGGGATTGGAATAACCAGCATGCTTTTATTTCGAAACCGGAAAAATTCACTACTATAGGTTTATTGATGTTAGGCAGTACGTTGGAGATCAACTATCTTCCTCGAAACGATCTCGCGCCGATGATCAAACACACTGGGTTCTTGCAAGCGACTCAACTCAATAGCGGGCAATTGACGGCCGTTGTCGAATGAAAAAGGCCCGTGGTGACTTCAACGGGAGTACTCACTCCGAGAGTGATCATTTACCTCTCACGCCGAAGCCGGCAGCGGCAGAAAACTGAAGTACTGCTTCAACGCCTCTACCAGTTGCCCATACTCCGGCGGTGCCCGTTGCAGGCTGAACCCGGCGTCGAAATGTTGGGGGGTCGCGTCTTCGTGGCACCACAGGCAACAGGCCTGCAGGTCGATGATTCGCAGACCACCTTCCCTGGCGGGAATTTTCAGGCGCAGGCTGAAGTCCGCGCCGATCATCATCGGCAGCTGGCTGATCAACATCAGCCCGTCTTCGGAGACATTGCCCAGGTAGCCGATGGGTTTGCCGGTGATGCCGTTGAACACTTTCAGGAAGTACGGCAGTTGATGCCGCTCGATTCGGCGGTCAGTGAACATGTGCAAATTCGCTATGCAAGGCTCTTAAGCAGAGCCGCACTACTGCTTCGGAACGGGTATGCATAAGTCTTTGCCCGCTCTCCCCGCTTCCGGTGCGCCAGTCCTTGTAGCGCAGAGTCTTGCTTGTGCCGGTCACAGGTGTTGCCCCGGTTCATCAAAGACAACGCTCTAAAACCGGTTCCCTGGACTATAGCTCACCACCGCCGGGGAGCCAGCGATCAGAGGGTTGCGGCCGTCAGAACTGCGTGGATTTTGTCGCGGCGGCACTGCGCAACGGGTAGTGACCCAGGCTTTGCAGGGTTTCCAGACGGGCTCGGGCGCGGTAGGCGTATTCGCTCTGTGGGTACGAGGCGATGATGAACTGATACGTCTGCGCCGCATCGACAAACATCTTCTGCCGTTCCAGGCAAAGGCCGCGCATCATCGATGCTTCCGGCCACACATAAGGTCGCGCCCGGCTTTCGCGCTCGACCTTGGACAGTTCAAGCATGACTTGCTCGCAATTGCCCCGGTCATAGGCTTTGTAGGCATTGTTCAAATGATGGTTCATCGACCAACGGGTGCAGCCCGTGACGCTGAGGGCGCTGATGGCAAGGGCGGCAATGAGTACGCAACGCATGGGAAAATCTCCTGTCATGAACGCTGTATCGACCCATGGTCGGAAATCTTCAGGCTGCCGGATGCAAAGTTGCGCGGTTCTATAAAGAAGGCAATAACCAGGTTCTTCGAAAAAACCAAGCTCTTCACGAAAAGTAGTGCATACGAACAATGACTACACCTTCGGAGCATAGTAGCCTCACTCAGCGCTTGAACTCAGGAGTCTTTGCATGTCCGTCCGTCGTACCAAAATCGTCGCCACCCTTGGCCCAGCCAGTAACTCGCCGGAAGTTCTCGAACAGCTGATTCTGGCTGGCCTGGACGTCGCCCGCCTGAACTTCTCCCACGGCACCCCCGACGAGCACAAGGCTCGCGCGAAGCTGGTGCGTGACCTCGCTGCCAAGCACGGCCGCTTCGTCGCCCTGCTGGGTGACCTGCAAGGCCCGAAAATCCGTATCGCCAAATTCGCCAACAAGAAGATCGAGCTGAAGATCGGTGATCAATTCACCTTCTCCACCAGCCATCCTCTGACCGAAGGCAACCAGCAAGTGGTCGGCATCGACTACCCGGACCTGGTCAAGGACTGCGGTGTGGGCGACGAGCTGCTGCTCGACGACGGTCGCGTGGTGATGCGCGTCGATACCGCCACCGCCACCGAGCTGAACTGCACCGTGACCATCGGCGGCCCGCTGTCCGACCACAAAGGCATCAACCGTCGCGGTGGCGGCCTGACCGCTCCGGCCCTGACTGAAAAAGACAAGGCCGACATCAAGCTCGCCGCGGAAATGGAAGTCGACTACCTCGCGGTATCCTTCCCGCGTGACGCCGCCGACATGGAGTACGCCCGTCAACTGCGCGACGAGGCCGGCGGCACTGCCTGGCTGGTGGCGAAGATCGAACGCGCCGAAGCCGTGGCCGACGACGAAACCCTCGACGGCCTGATCAAGGCGTCCGACGCGGTGATGGTTGCCCGTGGTGACCTGGGTGTGGAAATCGGCGACGCCGAGCTGGTGGGCATCCAGAAGAAAATCATTCTGCACGCACGCCGCCACAACAAGGCGGTGATCGTGGCGACCCAGATGATGGAGTCGATGATCCAGAACCCGATGCCGACCCGCGCCGAAGTGTCCGACGTAGCCAACGCCGTGCTCGACTACACCGATGCCGTGATGCTCTCGGCCGAAAGCGCCGCTGGCCTGTACCCGCTGGAAGCCGTTCAGGCCATGGCGCGTATCTGCGTCGGTGCCGAAAAGCACCCGACCAGCAAGACCTCCAGCCACCGCATCGGCAAGGAATTCCAGCGCTGCGACGAAAGCATCGCGCTGGCGACCATGTACACCGCCAACCACTTCCCGGGCGTGAAGGCGATCATCGCCTTGACCGAAAGTGGCTACACCCCGCTGATCATGTCGCGCATCCGCTCCTCGGTGCCGATCTACGCGTTCACCCCGCACCGCGAAGCCCAGGCTCGCGCGGCAATGTTCCGTGGCGTGTACACCATCCCGTTCGACCCGGCTTCGCTGGCGCCGAACGAAGTCAGCCAGAAGGCTATCGACGAGCTGGTCAAGCGCGGCGTGGTACAGAAAGGCGACTGGGTCATCCTGACCAAAGGCGACAGCTACCACACTACCGGTGGCACCAACGGCATGAAGATCCTGCACGTTGGCGATCCGATGGTCTGAGTGACCGGCTGCTGAAAAACAAAAGCCCCGCCATGTGAATGGCGGGGCTTTTTGCATTCTGATCCGATAGTTGTGTTGTTCAGGCTGGCCTCATCGCGAGCAAGCTCGCTCCCACAATGGTTTGGTGTACACAAATCTACTGTGGGAGCGAGCTTGCTCGCGATGGGGCCGGCCCAGTCAGCGAAAGATTCAATGCCGCTTGATAAACCCCGTCAACGCCGCCAACGCCTCCGGCGACCGCAGCCGCTGAGTGAACAACGCCCCCTCCTCTTCAATCACCTTGCGCAACAGCTCCCGGTCCGGTGCCTTCATCAATTGCTTGCTGATACGCACTGCTTCCGGCGGCAGCGACTCGAATCGCAACGCCATCTCCCGCGCCCTGGCCAAGGTTTCTTCGCCACTGCCCAAGGCTTCGGACGCAATACCCCACGCGGCAGCCTGCTCCCCATTGAAACCTTCACCGAGCAGCAACAACTCCGCCGCCTTGGCCTGCCCGAGCAGACGCGGCAGGATCAGGCTGGAACCGAACTCCGGGCAAAGACCAAGGTTGACGAACGGCATGCGCAGGCGGGCGTCGCGGCTGACGTACACCAGGTCGCAATGCAGCAACATGGTCGTACCAATGCCCACCGCCGCTCCGGCCACGGCGGCGACCACCGGTTTGCGGCATTCGAGCAAGTTGAGCATGAAGTGGAACACCGGGCTGTCGAGGCTGTTCGGCGGTTGCTGGATGAAATCGGCGATGTCGTTGCCGGCGGTGAAGCATTCGGCAGAGCCGGTGATCAACACGGCGTTGACATTCGGGTCGCTGTCGGCCTGTTTCAGCGCCTCGGCCAAGTGGCTGTACATGGCGCGGGTCAGGGCGTTTTTCTTGTCCGGGCGATTCAGGCGCAGGGTCAACAAGCCGCGTTCGCGTTCAACTTGGATGGCATCGGTCATGGCAGGTCTCGCGTCTGAAAAGTCAGCGCTCAACCACGGGGCAGGAACACATCGGCCAGCAGTTGATTGCGCGGCAATCCCGCCAGGTACAGACGCCGGGCAAAGGCGTCGACACTGTCGGGGCCTCCGCAGAGTAAGGCCAGGGTTTGCCGGGAAACAAGCCGCAGTTGCGCCAAAGCCGCTGGCAACTCGGCCGGGGTCCACAGTTCGACACTCAGGTTCGGACGGCTGGTTGCCATGGCTTGCAGGGGTTTGGCCAGGTAGTGCTCATTGGCATCATGGGCCAGGTGGATGACGCGGATGGTGCCTTGGTGATCCTGGCGCAATGCTTCGCGCAAGACACCAAACAATGGCCCCAATCCGGTGCCGGCCGCCATCAACCACAACGGCCGGGCGTGCCAGTCAGGGTCATAATGCAAGGCACCGCCGCGCAGTTCACCGAGACGGATCGGATCGCCGATGCGCATTTGCCTGGCGGCATCGCTGAATTCCCCGGGCGTGCGGCAATCGAGATGAAACTCCAGAAAACGGTCTTCCTGCGGCAGGCTGGCGAGGGAATACGGCCGCGCCACGCTGCCCGCCCACAACACCAGGTGCTGCCCGGCGCTATAACGCAACGGTCGCTGGGGGATTACCCGCAAGCGCAGCACCGTGGTAGTCAGCCAATCGACCGCCGCGACTTCGGCCGGATGACCATCGGTTTGCGGGTCGAAGGCGTGCACCTGCAAGTCCTCGACCACCTGGCACTGGCACGCCAGCCGCCAGCCTTGTTCACGCTGCTGTGCACTCAAGGCATCGGGGCGGCTGTCGTTCGGCAGGCCCCGCACACACTGCACCAGGCACGCATGACAACTGCCGGCGCGGCAACTGTAAGGCACTGGCACACCGTTCTGATTCAGTGCATCGAGCAGATTGCTGCCCGCCGCCACCGACCAATGGCGCTCGCCGACCCGCAGCTCAGGCATCGACGTTCTCCCACGCTGCCGCGCATCGGTTGCGGCCGTCACGCTTGGCGCGATAGAGCGCCTGATCGGCCTGCTGCAACGCATCATCGAGGTCGTCACCCAATTCCAGCAGGGTCATGCCGGCGGACAGGCTGAGGTTGCGTACATTCAGACCAATCAGCTCGACATCGGTGAACGCGATGCGCAGCCGTTCGCAGCACGAAGTCAGACTGTCGGCATCGCAATCGGGCAGCAGCACCACGAACTCTTCGCCACCGTAGCGAGCCAGTACGTCACCGTCACGCAGGCACGCGCTGGCAACGCCGGCAAAGGCTTGCAGCACCTGATCGCCGGCAGCATGACCGTGCAGGTCGTTGATGCGTTTGAAATGGTCGAGGTCTATCAGCGCCAGGCCATGCACGACACCGGCGTCCATGGCGTTCAGCTCGCGTGACGCCAGGCGCAGGAAATGCCGACGATTGAACAGGCCCGTGAGCTCGTCGGTGGCCACCAGGTCTTCGAGCTGGCGCATCATCCCGCGCAACGTGTCCTGGTGCGCCTGCAAGGCAAAACGCCGCTGGCGCATGCGTTGTCGCGAGGCCTGGACATAGCGGGCATACAGCACCAGCCACACCAGCACGATGAACAGCACACAGACCTGCAACACCGCCATGGCCGGGTCAGGCAGCTGGAAGTGGTAGCCCTCCCACAGCGTGATCGCACTGAAACTCAAAAACACCAGCAGCGCGCATCGTACTAAAGACCGGCGAGACAGATGGAACAGGCCGAACAGCAGGATCAGCACGTAAAACACCAGAAACGCGCCCCGGGCTTCGTCCAGATGGGCAATCAGCCAGGTTTGCCAACCCAGCCCCAGCAACACTTGTGCCTCGGTCAGGCTGGGGTCGGCGAAGCGCAGGTTGCAGCCGCTGTAGAACACCGCGAACAGGATGGCCTGACTGATCACTACCAGTGCGCTGCCGATGGCGACACTGGAAAGCGGCGCGTTGTAGTGACCGGTAAAAAACGCCAGCCACAGCAACAGCAATGCCAGGGCATAGGTGCCGGCCGCGAGGGCGAAACGTTTGAGCAACAGGCGCTGGATGGCGTTTTGGGTCAATCGTTGACTCACCAAATGAAAGGAGACTGACAGAGCGTCCTACTCTACAGACCGAATGTCACTTTAGTGGCGTGGCCGATAAATGACCATTCAATTTTCGGGATCGACGGTCGAGCCTTGCGCGACCCTGTGGCGAGGGGGCTTGTCGGACCGCCGCATCGCCCCGTTGGACTGCGGAGCAGTCCCGGTAACAGACAGGTCGTTGTGTCAGGCGGATTGTTTTCACCAGTTTTGCGGCTGCTTCGCAACCGAATGGGGGCAAGCCCCCTCGCCACAAAAGCCACGCACTCCTCTTGCAGCTTCAAACTTGCCGCTTGCAGCTGCTTCTATGCGACCAACGATTGACTGCCGGCGCGTGTGCCTGTCCGCGAGGCGCGGTATACTGCCGCGCCTTTTTAGCGTCGCGCCAGCTTGCCCGGCGTGCCTTGAAAGGTGCTTGCAACCGACCGATGCACCCAAGCTGCAAGCACCTTATTGAATGTTCCCGTCTTTTAGAGGAGCGCGACTCATGACCGTGATCAAGCAAGACGACCTGATTCAGAGCGTTGCCGACGCCCTGCAGTTCATTTCCTACTACCACCCCGTGGATTTCATCCAGGCGATGCACGAGGCCTACCTGCGCGAAGAATCGCCAGCGGCCCGCGACTCGATGGCACAGATCCTGATCAACTCGCGCATGTGCGCCACCGGCCACCGCCCGATCTGCCAGGACACCGGTATCGTCACCGTGTTCGTGCGTGTCGGCATGGACGTGCGCTGGGATGGCGCCACCATGGGCCTGGACGACATGATCAACGAAGGCGTACGTCGCGCCTACAACCTGCCGGAAAACGTCCTGCGTGCTTCGATCCTCGCCGACCCGGCGGGCGCTCGCAAGAACACCAAGGACAACACCCCGGCGGTCATCCACTACTCCATCGTTCCGGGTAACACCGTGGAAGTGGACGTGGCAGCCAAGGGCGGCGGCTCCGAGAACAAGTCGAAGATGGCCATGCTCAACCCGTCCGACTCGATCGTCGACTGGGTGCTCAAGACAGTTCCGGAAATGGGCGCCGGCTGGTGCCCACCGGGCATGCTCGGCATCGGCATCGGCGGCACCGCCGAGAAAGCTGCCGTCATGGCCAAGGAAGTGTTGATGGAATCCATCGACATTCACGAGCTGAAGGCCCGTGGCCCACAGAACCGCATTGAAGAAATGCGCCTGGAGCTGTTCGAGAAGGTCAACCAACTGGGCATCGGCGCCCAGGGCCTGGGTGGCCTGACCACCGTGCTCGACGTGAAGATCATGGACTACCCGACTCACGCCGCTTCGCTGCCGGTGTGCATGATCCCGAACTGCGCCGCCACCCGTCACGCACACTTCGTGCTCGACGGTTCCGGCCCTGCTTCGCTGGAAGCGCCACCGCTGGACGCCTACCCGGAAATCGTCTGGGAAGCAGGTCCGTCGGCCCGTCGCGTCAACCTCGACACCCTGACCCCGGAAGAAGTGCAGAGCTGGAAGCCGGGCGAAACCGTCCTGCTCAACGGCAAGATGCTCACCGGCCGCGACGCTGCGCACAAGCGCATGGTCGAGATGCTGAACAAGGGAGAAACCCTGCCGGTGGACCTCAAGGGTCGCTTCATCTACTACGTCGGCCCGGTCGATCCGGTCGGTGACGAAGTGGTTGGCCCGGCCGGTCCTACCACCGCCACGCGGATGGACAAGTTCACCCGTCAGATCCTCGAGCAAACCGGCCTGCTGGGCATGATCGGCAAATCCGAGCGCGGCCCGACCGCAATCGACGCGATCAAGGACCACAAGGCCGTCTACCTGATGGCAGTCGGCGGCGCGGCTTACCTTGTAGCGCAAGCGATCAAGAAGTCCCGCGTGGTGGCTTTCGCCGAACTGGGCATGGAAGCGATCTACGAGTTCGACGTGAAAGACATGCCTGTGACTGTTGCCGTCGACAGCAAAGGTGAGTCGGTACACATCACCGGTCCTGCCATCTGGCAGAAAAAGATCAGTGAAAGCCTGGCGGTAGAAGTGCAGTAAGCGCTTGGACTGCTCCAGAAAAGGCGACAGGGTTATCCCTGTCGCCTTTTTTATTGCCAGGCCATCCCCCTGCAGAAGCGAGCCCGCTCGCGAAGGACGCATGGACGACACGGGCTGTCTGATGCCCCGCGTTATCGTTGACTTCCATCGCGAGCAGGCTCGCTCCTACAAGGGCCAAGTCGCTCATGTTATCGTGCGCCCCCTCCGTATTCCTTGTGTAAGCCCTGCATGTTTGAGTCATCTCGATCCCTGCGCCTGGCGCTCTATACCGTATTGATCATTGCCGGTGCTGCCATCGCGGCCACTCTGGCCATGCGCCACACCGTGCGCCAGTCAATGGTCGAAGACGCGGCTCGCGCCAATCAGCAACTGGCGCTGTATGCCACGTCCCTGCATACCCTGATCGAACGTTACCGCGCCCTGCCCGCGGTGTTGGCGCTGGACCCGGAGCTGCGCTCGGCGCTCAAGGGCAAGGTCAGTTCCGAACAGCAGGACGCATTGAACCGCAAACTGGAAAAAATCAACGGCGCCGCCCAATCATCGACCCTGGAACTGCTCGATCACACCGGCCTCGCCGTGGCGGCGAGCAACTGGCGTTTGCCCAGCAGTTATGTCGGCCACAACTACGGTTTCCGTCCCTATTTCAACCAGACCCGCACCCAGGGCACCGGGCGCTTTTACGCCGTGGGGGTGACCAGCGGAATTCCCGGCTACTTCCTCTCCAGCGCGGTCAGCGATGACGATGGCCAGTTCCTCGGCGCCATGGTGGTGAAACTGGAATTCCCCGAACTGGAACGCGAGTGGCGCCAGGGCAGCGACACACTGCTGGTCAGCGACGCACGTGGAATAATCTTCATCGCCAACCAGCCGGGCTGGCGCTATCGCTTGCTCAAGCCGCTGAGCGACAGCGATCATGCCGAACTCAAGACCACCCGCCAGTACGACAAGCAGCCGCTGACGCCGCTTGAGTTTCAATCGTTGCGGCGCTTCGACGATAACAGCGACCTGGCTCGGGTCGACGGCCCCGACGGCAAGGCGGATTACCTGTGGGAATCCCTGCCGCTGAATACCGAGGGCTGGACCCTGCACCTGCTGCGGCGCCCACAAGTCGCCTTCGAAGACAGCCGCAATGCTGCCCTCGCCGCGGCCGGGCTATGGCTGACCCTGGTGTTCCTGCTGCTGTTTCTCAACCAGCGCTGGCGCCTGGCCAAACTGCGTCAGCGCAGTCGCGAAGAACTCGAACAGCTTGTAGAAGAGCGTACCCGCGACCTGCGCACCGCCCAGGAAGGTCTGGTGCAGTCGGCCAAACTCGCGGCGCTGGGGCAGATGTCCGCCGCCCTGGCCCATGAGATCAACCAGCCGCTCACCGCCCAGCGCATGCAGCTGGCGACCTTGCGCCTGCTGCTCGACAACGGCCGCGTCGACGACGCCTACAAGGCGCTCAAGCCGGTGGATGAAATGCTCACCCGCATGGCGGCCCTCACCGGCCACCTGAAAACCTTCGCCCGCAAGAGCCCCAGCGGTTTGCGCGAACGCCTGGACCTGGCGGCGGTGGTGGATCAGTCGCTGCAACTGCTCGACACCCGGCTGCGCGACGAACAGGTCAGCACCGTGCTGCATCTGACCCGCCCGGCCTGGGTGCGTGGCGATGCGATTCGCCTGGAACAGGTGCTGATCAATCTGCTGCGCAATGCCCTCGATGCAATGCAGGACAAGCCCTGCAAACGCCTGGAAATCCGCCTCGAAGCCGACGAACAACTATGGCGCCTGAGTGTGATCGACAACGGCGGCGGTATCGCCGAAGAGAACCTGTCCAAGGTCTTCGATCCGTTCTTCACCACCAAACCGGTGGGCGATGGCCTGGGGATCGGTTTGGCCGTATCGTTTGCCATCGTTCACGAATCCGGCGGGCGCTTGAGTGCCGACAATCATGACAAAGGTGCCGTGTTCACCGTGACCTTGCCCATCGACCTGGAGGTGCATGAACCATGCTGAACTCAGTGATCGTGGTCGACGACGAAAGCAGCATCCGCAGTGCCGTCGAGCAATGGTTGAGCCTGTCGGGTTTCGAGGTGCAGTTGTTCAGTCGCGCCGATGAATGCCTGGCGCAATTGCCCAGGCATTTTGCCGGGGTGATTCTCAGCGATGTGCGCATGCCTGGCATGACCGGCCTCGAACTGCTGGCCGAGGTGCAGCGCCGGGATGCCGATTTGCCGGTGATCCTGCTGACCGGTCACGGCGATGTACCGATGGCCGTCGAAGCCATGCGCGACGGTGCCTACGACTTCCTCGAAAAACCCTTCAGCCCGGAAACCCTGCTCGGCAGCCTGCGCCGCGCCCTCGACAAACGCCGGCTGGTGCTGGAAAACCGCGCGCTGCACGAACAGGCGGACAACCGCGCCAAACTGGATGCCACGCTGCTCGGCGTGTCCCGGGGTCTGCAGACCCTGCGTCGGCAAGTTTTGGACCTGGCAGCACTGCCGGTCAACGTGCTGATTCGTGGCGAAACCGGTAGCGGCAAGGAACTGGTCGCGCGTTGCCTGCACGACTTCGGGCCGCGGGCCGACAAGCCCTTTGTCGCACTCAACTGCGCGGCCATCCCCGAGCAATTGTTCGAGGCCGAGCTGTTCGGTCACGAAAGCGGCGCGTTCACCGGGGCGTCCGGCAAGCGCATTGGCAAACTGGAGTACGCCGACGGCGGCACACTGTTTCTCGATGAAATCGAAAGCATGCCGTTGGCCCAGCAAGTGAAACTGCTGCGGGTGTTGCAGGAGCAAAAGCTTGAACGGCTGGGCTCGAACCAGAGTATCCGCGTGGATTTGCGCATCATTGCCGCGACCAAGCCGGACCTGCTCGACGAAGCGCGGGCCGGACGTTTTCGCGAAGACCTGGCCTATCGCTTGAACGTCGCTGAGCTACGCCTGCCGCCCTTGCGCGAACGCCGTGAAGACATACCCCTGCTGTTCGAATCCTTTGCCCAAAACGCCGCCGAACGCCTGGGACGCAAATTTCCACCGTTGAGCGGCGCCCAGTTGAGTCACCTGCTGAGCCACGACTGGCCAGGCAACGTGCGCGAATTGGCGAATGTCGCCGAGCGTCAGGTATTGGGGCTCGGTGAGCCGGAGCCCTTGGGCATCGAGCCCGGCCAGTCACTGGCGGCTCAGCAGGAAGCGTTCGAAGCGCAATGCCTGCGTGCGGCATTGACCCGGCACAAGGGCGACGTGAAAGCGGTGCTTGAAGAACTGCAACTGCCGCGCCGGACCTTCAATGAAAAGATGCAGCGGCATGGGTTGAGCCGGGAGATGTTTTTGCCCGAGGCCTGATTTTTGTGGTGTCTGCCCTGGCCCCATCGCGAGCAAGCTCGCTCCCACAGTGGATCTGTGTACGCCAAACATTGTGGGAGCGAGCTTGCTCGCGATGAGACCTGTACAGGCAAAGCAACCAACAAAACCGTAAGCAATTTTCCGCCCATCACCCGCCACGAATAAGCGGATTTCCGCTCACCGAAACACTCTACCCCCTCTAAACCGGCCCTCTCCCCGTTGGCACAGCTCCTGCTATAGCCCTGGCAGGCTGCGTTTCATCGCGCTCCACAAAAACAATTAAATGAAGGATCCTTCAATGGATAACTCCAACTCCCTGCCGCTTGGGTCGGCTGCCGCGCCGGCCAAAGAAAGAACCACTTCCAGCCGCATCAAGTCGATCTTCAGCGGTTCCGTTGGCAACATGGTCGAGTGGTACGACTGGTACGTCTACGCCGCCTTCTCCCTGTACTTCGCCAAGACCTTCTTCCCCAAAGGCGACACCACCGCCCAACTGCTCAACACCGCCGCGATCTTCGCCGTGGGCTTCCTGATGCGTCCGATCGGTGGCTGGCTGATGGGTCTGTATGCCGACAAGGTCGGGCGCAAAAAGGCCCTGATGGCCTCGGTGTACCTGATGTGCTTCGGCTCGCTGCTGATCGCCCTGAGCCCGAGTTATGAAGTCATCGGCATCGGCGCGCCGATCCTGCTGGTGTTCGCGCGCTTGCTGCAAGGCCTGTCGGTGGGTGGCGAATACGGCACCTCCGCCACTTACCTCAGCGAGATGGCGACCAAGGAGCGTCGCGGCTTCTACTCCAGCTTCCAGTACGTGACCCTGATCTCCGGTCAGCTCATCGCTTTGGCGGTGCTGATTGTCCTGCAGAACTTCCTGACCACCGAGGAGCTCTACGCCTGGGGCTGGCGCATCCCGTTCGCCATCGGCGCGCTGTGTGCCGTGGTTGCGCTGTACCTGCGTCGTGGCATGGAAGAAACCGAGTCCTTCACCAAGAAAGAAAAAGCCAAGGAAAGCGCGATGCGCACCTTGATGCGCCACCCCAAGGAACTGATGACCGTGGTCGGCCTGACCATGGGCGGTACGCTGGCGTTCTACACCTACACCACCTACATGCAGAAATACCTGGTGAATACCGTCGGCATGAGCATTTCCGACTCCACCACCATTTCCGCTGCCACGCTGTTCCTGTTCATGTGCCTGCAACCGATCATCGGCGGGCTGTCGGATAAAATCGGTCGTCGGCCGATCCTGATTGCCTTCGGCATCCTGGGCACGCTGTTCACCGTACCGATCCTGACCACCCTGCACACCATTACGACCTGGTGGGGCGCGTTCTTCCTGATCATGGCGGCGCTGATCATCGTCAGCGGCTACACCTCGATCAACGCCGTGGTGAAAGCCGAACTGTTCCCGACCGAAATCCGCGCCCTGGGCGTGGGCCTGCCGTACGCACTGACCGTATCGATCTTCGGCGGCACCGCCGAATACATCGCGCTGTGGTTCAAGAGCATTGGCATGGAGACGGGTTACTACTGGTATGTCACCGCGTGTATTGCCGTGTCGTTGCTGGTGTACATCACCATGAAAGACACCCGCAAGCATTCGCGGATCGTCACTGACTGACAGACGTCAGGCAGTTACCGCAAGGGTGACTGCCAAGGCCCCTTCGCGAGCAGGCTCGCTCCCACAGGTTGACCGCGTACCCCGGGAGGAATGCGGTCCAATGTGGGAGCGAGCCTGCTCGCGATAGGCGCAACTCGGTCTATCAGGACAACTGCGCACCCTCGCGCTTGCCGAACCTGTTCTCCACAGGCTTCATGAAAAATCCGTCACCCAGGTAAAAGAGCCGATTAATCACGCGTTAATGCTCGCCGCCCAACCTTTAACGACCTGATCGATTCATTGCGATGCGCTCACTCAGTCCTTGAAAGCGAAAAAGCCTGACGGCCTTAACATCCAATTAATCGATAGGTAGCAGGATTTAATTGCGAAAATTAATCGATATATCTGGCGTCTTGGCTTTTTTCCACTAAACGCCAACGAGACGGGAGTCACTACCATGAAGACCAAACTGATCCTTGCCCTGGCCCTTTCCGTACTGGCCGCCAACACGTTCGCCGCCGATGGCTACGACAAAACCGGCTCGGCCTCTTACGGCTCCGGCGCCAGCGCCGCCATCGAACGCAGCCACTCGGGCACCTATGCTTCTGACGGCTTCGATAAAACCGGTAGCGCGGACGCTATCGCTGCCGACGGTTTCGACAAAACCGGTAGCGCTGAAGCTATCGGCTGATCCGGCTTCAAAACCTGTAGGAGCGAGCTTGCTCGCGATGGACTCAAGCCCGCCGCGTTCAGCCAGGGAACACGCGTAATCGTTAACGACCATCGCGAGCAAGCTCGCTCCTACAGGGGATGAGGTCGGGCTGGAAATCTGCGGCGCGTGCTTGCACCATGAGCGCCTCCAGCCCGCTCCGGAAATTCTCTCCAATGCCTGACGACATCCACTTCTACGAACCCGCCAACGGCCACGGCCTGCCCCACGATCCGTTCAACGCTATCGTCGGTCCGCGCCCCATTGGCTGGATCTCTTCACAGGATGCCGAGGGCCACCTGAACCTGGCGCCCTACAGTTTCTTCAACGCCTTCAACTACATTCCGCCGATCATTGGGTTTTCCAGCGTCGGGCGCAAAGACAGCCTGAACAACATCGAACAGACCGGCGAGTTCGCCTGGAACCTGGCCACGCGGCCGCTGGCCGAGCAGATGAACCAGAGCTGCGCCATGGTCGGGCCTGAGGTCAACGAATTCGAACTGGCCGGGCTGACGACCGCTGCCTCGAAGGTCATTCAGGTGCCACGGGTCGCCGAGAGCCCGGTGTCCTTCGAGTGCAAGGTCACGCAGATCATTCAGTTGCAACGGGCGGACGGCAACGTGGTGCCGAGCTGGCTGATCCTCGGCGAAGTGGTCGCCGTGCATATCGCCAAATGGCTGTTGAAGGACGGGGTATACGACACCGCCGCGGCAGAACCGATTCTGCGCGGCGGCGGGCCGGCGGATTATTTCCAGCTGGGGCCTGAGGCGTTGTTCAAGATGTACCGCCCGGGGGCGGTGAAGTGATCACCAGAGCAGGTCGGCGTCTTCTTTGACGTCCTTGAGGTGGGTCAGTTCTTTGGCCGCTGCCAGGTCGGCGTCATGGGCGGTCTTGAAGATCTGCCCTTCCAGCACTTTGTGAAAACGCGGGGCGCCGGAACCACCCAGCGCTTTGACGGCGATAGCGGCGTGGTAACCACCCTCGCCCGGTACTACAGCGGAAACAGCTTCGAAGTGTTCAAAGGCTTTACGTGCCATGTCGCGAATCCTGGCTGGTTGAGAATGCCGTCATTAAACCCTCAACCGGCCAGTTTGTGTACCGCCACTGCGGACTGCCCCAGGGCCTGCGCCGCCGAGACATCCTTGAAGGTGTGGAAATCCAGACTGTTGACCACCAGCTCCTGCACCAGCTCGGCAAAAATCTCCATCGCCGGCGTGCTGAAGTACGCGGTCATGGCCTGTTGATTGCTCCAGAAACCGGACACCAGCCACAGCTCCGGATCGCATTGCGAATGCTGCAAGGCAAAGCTCAGGCAGCCTGGCGCTGCGCGGGACGGTTCGATCAGGGCGCTGAGGCGCACACCGAGTTCCTCCGAGCGCCCGGCGCGCGCTCGAACGAAGGCCATATGACTGACGGGGATCTGCGTGGACATGTTCAACCCTCCCGGGGAGTCGCGTGGCAGCCGGGGGACGGGCTGCGACAGGATCAAAGGTTAAGGGCCGCGACGCCTGTCTCGTTAGTCGATTCCTGCCGGCGCGTTGCACAATCCTGCGAAACTTCATCGCCAGCCTGTAACAAGCTGTAAAACCCTGTCACGGTTCTGCCATACGAGTTTCAAGCAAGTTCTTGCGGCACAAGGCTCTATTGGCTACACCGCCGGTCGACCCCTGGCAGAATCAGGCAAGCATCCGGCAGGATGTGTCTACCGCTGTCGCTTGCACAAACTTATGCTCTGCACCACTCCCTTCATGCCTTGCCGAGGATGCCTCGCATGTCGTCGCTCGATCACCTTCAAGCCCCGCTGGACACCGACATGGAAAAGCAGCGCGCGGAACTGGCGGCCATCATCCGCCGCAACACCGCCGAAGATGGCAGTTATGCCACGGCCATCGGCTCGCTGTTCATGTCCCGCCACAGCCAGTCCCACGAGTTCGCCCCGGTGCTCGCGCAACCGGCGCTGTGCATCATGGCCCAGGGGCGCAAGGAAGTTCAGCTGGCCAACGAATACTTCAACTACGACCCGCTGAACTACCTGGTGGTCTCGGTCTCGATGCCGCTCAGTGGACGAGTGGTGGATGTCTCGCCTGAGGAACCGATCCTGGCCTTGCGCCTGGACATCGACCCGACGGAAATCACCGCACTGATCGCTGACGCCGGCCCCCTCGGCGTGCCCACCCGGCCGACCGGGCGCGGGCTCTATGTCGAAAAACTCGACACCGCGATGCTCGACGCCGTGCTGCGCCTGGCACGGTTACTGGACACGCCAAAAGACATCGCCATGCTCGCGCCGCTGATTCGCCGGGAGATCCTCTATCGCCTGTTACGCAGTAAACAGGGGCATCGGCTGTACGAAATCGCCATCGCCAACAGCCAGAGCCATCGCATCAGCCAGGCGATCAAATGGCTCAACGGCAATTTCGAACAGCCGTTGCGCATTGATGAATTGGCCAAGGAAGTGAACCTGAGCGTGTCGACGCTGCATCACCGCTTCAAGGCGATGACGGCGATGAGTCCGTTGCAGTATCAGAAGCAGCTGCGCCTGCAGGAAGCACGGCGGCTGATGCTCGCCGAAGGGCTGGAGGCTTCGGCGGCGGGGTATCGGGTCGGGTATGAGAGTCCGTCGCAGTTCAGCCGGGAGTACAGCCGGTTGTTCGGGGCGCCGCCGTTGCGGGATCTGGCGCGATTGCGGTTGTCAGTCTGATCCAGAATTTGTGTTGGTTGTGCCGACCCCATCGCGAGCAAGCTCGCTCCCACAGGGTCCGGTGTACACCGATCCAGTGTGGGAGCGAGCTTGCTCGCGATGAGGCCAGCGAGGCCAATATCAAATCCGGATCAGGCGCCCAGTACCCGGCATGCCTCCACCGGCAAGGTCACCGACACCGGATGACCAACGCTCAGGCCAAAGCCCTGACATGGCGTGCTCAGCGCGGTAAACGACACCCCGGAACACTCCACCGTGGTCTCGATGGTCGCGCCGATATCGCGCACGAACGTCACCTTGCCCAGCAAGCGGTTGCCCGCGGTCGCCTGGGGTGCGGACAGTTGCAGGTCTTCCGGGCGAATCAGCATCTTCACCTTTTCACCGACCACGATGCTGCTGCAGATCGGTACTTGCAGCGCATCGCCGCCCGGCAAACTGACCTTGCCGTTACCCAGCACCGTGGCCGGGAAGATGTTGCCCGAGCCGATGAAGTCCGCGACGAACTCGTTGGCCGGGTGGCGATAGATCTCGATCGGCGTGCCCACCTGCTGCACCTTGTGCTCACCCAATACGACCACGATATCGGCCATGGTCATGGCCTCGCGCTGGTCGTGGGTCACCATGATGGTGGTGATGTTCAGGCGTTGTTGCAGTTGGCGGATTTCCACCTGCATCGACTCGCGCAGCTTGGCATCCAGCGCCGACAGAGGCTCGTCGAGCAGGAGGATTTTCGGGTGATTGGCAATCGCCCGGGCAATCGCCACGCGCTGGCGTTGGCCGCCGGACAGCTTGGCCACCGGACGATTGATCATCGCTTGCAGCTGGATCAGTTCCAGCAATTCCACCACCCGCGCCTGCTGGTCAGCCTTGCTGACGCCACGCAGTTTCAGCGGATAGGCGATGTTCTCCCCCACCGTCATGTGCGGGAACAGCGCCAGCGACTGGAACACCATGCCGAAATTACGCAGATGCGCCGGGGTGTGGCCGATGTCCTCACCGTCCAGGCGAATCTCGCCACCGCTCAGGGTTTCCAGCCCGGCAATCATGCGCAGCAAGGTGGTTTTGCCACAGCCCGAAGGACCGAGGAAACACACCAGTTTGCCCTCGGGCAAATGCAGGTTTACATCCTTTACCGCGCAGGCCGAGCCGTAATGTTTCTCGACGTTTTCCAGAATCAGACCAGACATAAGAATCACCTCAAGAAATCAGAACGAAACGCCACCTTCACCAACCAGCTTCTCCAGCGCCCAGATGAGGACGAAGTCGATCAGCACGATCAGCACGGCAAACGAAAATACGGTTGGGTCGAGCGAAGACACGGTGCGGCTGTACATCCAGATCGGCACGGTCATGACGTCGATGGTGTAGAGGAAATAGGTCACGGTGAATTCGTTGAACGAGACGATGAACGCCAGCAGCATGCCCGCCAGGATCCCCGACTTCATCAACGGCACCACCACATCGACAATCGCCCGCAGCGGTGAAGCACCGAGCATTTGCGCGGCCTCTTCGACTTCGCTGCCGATGGAGAGCATCGCCGCCGTGCAGTTCTTCACCACGAATGGCAACGCGAGGATCACGTGGGCAATCACCAGGCGCGAGGTGGTCATGTGGAACGGCAGGCTGTCGAACACCAGCAGCAACGCCAGGCCCAGCACCACCATCGGAAACACCAGCGGCAACGACATCAGTTGCAGCGCCACCGCCTTGCCGCGGAACTCGCAACGGGTCAGCGCGTAGGCCGCCGGCACCGCGATGATCGTGGCGAAAATCATGGTCAGGCACGACACCAGCAGGCTGGTAGACATGGCCTGGCCGAGGCTCAGGACGTCACTGGCGTCCGGCGACACGAAGGTGTGCCAGGCGGCCTTGTACCATTGCAGGCTGTAGCTGCTCGGCGGGAAGTCGAGGTTCGACGCGCCGCTGAAGGACATGACGATCATGGTCAGGATCGGCAGTACCGCCAGCAGCAGGATGAAGCCGGAAAGGATGCCGGCAAACTTGCCGGTCTCGCCGGGCAACAGCCCATAACGCTTTTTGGTCAGGGTGCTCATTGGGAAGCCTCCAGCATGCGCCGACGACGGCCAGTGATGTATTCGGACAAGGTCATGATCGCGAGGGTGGTGACGATCAGCACCACGCCGGCAGCGGATGCGGCGGGCCAGTTCATCAGCGGGGCGATCTGGTCATGCACCATCACCGCCAGCATCGGCACGCGCCGACCTCCGAGCAGCAAGGGCACCACGAAACTGCTGGCGTTGTAGGCGAACACCAGGGTCGCACCGGTAATGATCCCCGGCAGACTCATCGGCAATACCACCTGGCGGAACACCTGGAAGCGACTGGCGCCCAGGGTGGCGGCAGCTTCTTCGTAGCTGCGGGCGACACCGCGCATGGCGCTGGCAATCGGCAACACGGCCAGCGGGAAGGCGGTTTGCACCAAGCCCATCAACACGCCGTTCTGGTTGTACAACAGCATGATCGGGCGCTTGATCAGGCCCAGGCCCATCAGTGCCTGGTTGAGCATGCCGCCAGGGCCGAGGATCACCAGCCAGCCGTAGCTTTGCAGCAGCAGGTTGACCAGCAATGGCAGCAACACCGCCGCAAGGAAGATCCGTCGCACGAACGGCGAGGTCAGGCGTGACATGGTGTAGGCCACCGGGATCGCCAGAATCACTGCGATCACCGCGCTGATCAGCGCCAGGCGCAGGGTCAGCATCAGCGACTTGAGGTAATAGGGTTCCAGCAACTGGGCGTAACTGGCCAGGCTGAACCCGGACCATTCCGCGCCTTTGGTGCCCACGCTCATGCGCAGTACCAGCAGGCTCGCGGCAATCAAAACGCCGAGAAACAGCATCGACGGCGTGAGGAAAAGCCAGGCGCGCGCGGTCGGCGAAACACCCCGAGCGGCGCGCACGGGGGCGGCACTCAGCGGATGAGTCAGAGGTTGGTGTTCCATAGCAAAGGGTCTCGTCAATGGAGGATCAATGGCACACGGACGCGGGGTGTGAACCCCGATCCCCTGTAGGAGCGAGCTCGCTCGCGAAGGAAGTGAGGGCGCCACGTTCATTCAGGCAACCCTCGTCATCGTTAACGTCCATCGCGAGCAAGCTCGCTCCCACAGATCAGGAAGAAAAGATTTCCGTGTAACGACGAATCCATTGGTCATGCACGCTGGCCAGGAAGGCGTTGTCGTGCATGATCGCCTTCTCGGCAATCTGCTCCGGCGTGAGGATGTACGGGCTCTTGCGTGCTTCGGCGGAAATGATCGCCTTGGCGTTGACCGGGCCGTTGTAGATGTCTTCAGCCATCTTGCCCTGCACCAGCGGGTCCAGAGAGTGGTTGATGAAGGCGTAGGCCATGTCGGTATCGCCCGGACGGTTCTTCGGCATCACCGACAGCATCAGGTCGGTGTAGAAACCTTCCTTCATGCCGAACGTGGCGCCCAGGCCGTAGTTCGGATCACGGATCTGTTTCGGGAAGAAGGCTGGTGCGTACAGGCCGCCCATGTCCAGGGAACCGGTGCGGAACAGTTCGGCGATCTGGTTCGGGTTTTCACCCAGGGTCACCACACGATCCTTCAGCTCGGCGAGCTTCTTGAAGCCAGGCTCGATGTTGTGTTCGTCACCACCGGCCAGTTTGGCGGCGATGATGATCAGGTCCATGGCCTCGGTCCAGTTCGGCGGCGGCAGGAAGATGTTCGGCGCCGCGTCGGCATCCCACAGGGAGGCGTAGCTGGTCGGGGCTTCTTTCTGGGTGCGGGTGCTGTAGACCAGGCTATTGCACCACAGCAGGTAACCGATACCGTGGCCATTGGCGCCGGTGCGGTATTTCTCCGGTACATCGACGAGGTTGGGAATGCGGTTGAGGTCGGGTTTTTCCAGCAGGTTGGCGGCGGCCAGACCTTCGGCGCCAACGCCTGCCAGGGTGATGATGTCGTACTGCGGACGATCACCGCCGGCCTTGAGTTTGGCGACCATTTCCGAGGTACTGCCGGTGCGGTCAGCGATGACCTTGCAGCCGTACTTGTCTTCGAACGTCGCGGCGATGTTGCGCAGTGCGGCCAGGCCGGTGTCATCGGACCAGGTCAGCAGACGAAGGGTCTTGCCGGCAAAGCGTGTGTCGCTGGCATTGGCCTTGATGAACGGCATGCTCATGGCTGCCGCTGCAACCGAGGCTACGCCTACGGTCTTGATGAATTGACGTCTGTTCAGATCATGCTCGCCCATTACGGACTCCCTTTGTTTTTGTAGGTATGAGGCAGGTCGAAACTGTTGCATCCGCGCGACCGGACCAGCGTTATCCCTCGTATTTTCGGGGCTTGACTGAGCCGGCAAGTTCATCCTGAGGTCGCGTAAAACACCTGACTATCGATAAAAACTCATTGAAGCCATGACGCCAGCGCATGCCTCCTTTTCCTTGTGGGAGCGAGCTTGCTCGCGATGGACGTCAACGATAATGCGGGGCATCAGACAGCCCGTGTCGTCCATGCGTCCATCGCGAGCAAGCTCGCTCCTACACAGTGCCAGGCGTCAGACGGCCCGGATCACGTGTTTGATTTCCTGGAAAGCCTGCAAGCCCCATGGCCCCAATTCGCGGCCGATGCTGCTCTGCTTGTAGCCGCCCCAGGCGGTCTGCGGGAAGATCACCTGCGGCGCGTTGATCCACACAAGCCCCGCCTGCAAAGCATTGGCAACGCGGTCAGCGGTCTGTGCATTGCGCGTCACCACACTGGCGACCAGGCCGAACTGGCTGTCGTTGGCCAGGGCAATCGCTTCGGCCTCGGAGGCGAAACGGCGCACGCAGATCACCGGGCCGAAAATCTCTTCATTCCACAACGCACTGTCGAGGGGCACTTCGGTGAACACCGTCGGCTGCAAAAAATACCCGCGCGGCAGGTCGGCCGGGCGATTGCCACCGCAAACCAGCTTGGCACCGGCACTCAAACCGCGATCGATGTGACCGAGCACGCGCTGGTATTGCGCCTGATTGACCAGCGCGCCCATTTCCACGTTCGGGTCGAACGGGTCGGCCACGCGAATGGCTTCGGCACGGGCCTTCACTCGGCTCAGGAATTCATCGGCCAGTTCATCGGCGACCAGCACGCGGCTGGTGGCAGAGCACATCTGCCCGGCGTTGAAGAAACCACCGCCACAGGCCACTTCCACCGCCAGTTCGAGATCGGCATCGGCCAGCACCAACAGCGAAGATTTGCCGCCCAGCTCCAGGCTCACGCCTTTGACGGTTTCCGCCGCCCGTTGCATGACCTGCACGCCAACGGCATTGCTGCCGGTGAACGACACCTTGGCGATGCGCGGGTCTGCCGACAGCGGAGCGCCAACGGCAAGGCCGGTGCCGCACACCAGGTTAAAGACACCCGCCGGCACACCGGCTTGAGCGATGATCGCGGCCAGTTCCAGTTCCGGCAGCGGCGTCACTTCCGAAGGCTTGAGCACCACGCAGCAACCGGCGGCCAGGGCCGGGGCGAGTTTCCACGCGGTGGTGACCATCGGGAAATTCCACGGCACGATCAGGCCGACCACACCGCACGGCTCGCGGCGCAGGCGAGCGCTGAAGTCGTCGGTCGGCAGCTCTACCGCGCTGTCTTGTTTGGCATCCAGGCCTTCGGCCAGACCGGCGTAATACTCGAACGTGGCGATCACGTCATCGACGTCGATCGCGGCTTCGAACTGCGGTTTGCCGTTGTTGCTCGACTGCAAGTGCATCAGTTTTTCACGGCTGGCCTGCACGCCCGTGGCGATTTTGCGCAGGATCGCACCGCGTTCGGCGCCCGTGGTTTTCGACCAGTCGGCGAACGCCTGGGTCGCTGCGTTCACGGCTTGATCAACCGCGCGTTCGTCGCCGCCATTGACGGTGGTCAACAGGGCTTCGGTCGCCGGGTTGATCACCCGCAGGTGTTCGTTGCCGGCCGACCATTGGCCGTTGATGTACAGGCCATCCAGAGTCGTCGGGAAGCTCATTTCGACACCGCCTGCATCCACTGGGTCTGGTCGATTTCAATCAGGGTCGGGCCCTGGCGATCGGTAGCCACCCGCAATGCGCCGCGCAATTGCTCGACACTGCTGACCGCTTCGGCGGCGCAACCCAATGCCTTGGCCACACCGATGAAGTCCGGGGTGTAGATATCCACGCCCACCGGCTCGATGGCGCGGTTGACCATGTATTTCTTGATCTCTTCGTAGCCCTGGTTATTCCACAGCAGCACGATGACCGGGGTGCGCGCTTCAACGGCACTGGCCAGTTCCGGCAAGGTGAACTGCAGGCCACCGTCGCCGATCAGGCACACCACTGGAGGACGCGCGCCACCTTCGACGCGGCCACCCAGCCAGGCGCCAATCGCCGCCGGCAAGGCGTAGCCGAGGGTGCCGTAACCGGTGGACGAGTTGAACCAGCGACGCGGACGCTCCGGGTTGAACGTCAGGTTGCCGGTGTACACCGGCTGGGTCGAATCGCCGACGAACACCGCGTCCGGCAGTTCCTGCAGCACGGTTTCGAGGAAGCGGGTCTGGGCCAGGGTCGGTGCGTCCCAGGTTGCGGCCAGGTCTTCACGCAGACGGGCGGCACGTACTTGTCCCCAATCGTTGCGACGCTCGGCCAGGGATTTGTGCGACAGGGCACTGAGCAAAGCCTGGGCGGCGTTGCGCGAGTCGGCCACCAGCGCCACGTGCGGCGGGTAGTTGCGCACGGTCTGGTCCGTGTCGATATCGACGCGCAGCAACTTGCCAGGAATTTCGAAGCCACCGGCGAAGGTCACGTCGTAGTCGGTCTCGGCCAGTTCAGTGCCGATGGCCAGTACCACGTCGGCCTCGGCGACCAGCGCTCGGGTGGCGACCAGGCTCTGAGTCGAGCCGATCAGCAGCGGGTGGCCGGAGGCGAGCATGCCCTTGGCATTGATGGTCAGGGCGACCGGCGCGTCCAGCAGTTCAGCCAGCTCAGTCAGCTCGACGGCCGCGTCGATGGCGCCGCCACCGGCGAGAATCAGCGGACGCTTGGCGCCGGCCAGCAATTCGGCCATGCGCGACACGGCGCTCGGCGAAGCACCGGCGCGGTCGATATTGACCGGCAGACTGGCGAGCAAGTCGTCGGCTTCTTCAACCAGAACATCCAGCGGAATTTCAATGTGCACCGGACGCGGACGGCCAGCCTGGAACAGTGCAAAGGCGCGAGCCAGCACACCCGGCAATTCCGACGCCGACATCAGGGTGTGGGAGAACGCCGCGACACCGGCACACAGTGCGCCCTGGTTCGGCAGTTCATGCAGCTTGCCGCGACCGCCGCCCAACTGGCTGCGCGATTGCACGCTGGAGATCACCAGCATCGGGATCGAATCGGCGTAGGCCTGGCCCATGGCGGTGGTGATGTTGGTCATGCCAGGGCCGGTGATGATGAAGCACACACCCGGTTTGCCGCTGGTACGGGCGTAGCCGTCGGCCATGAAGCCGGCGCCCTGTTCATGGCGCGGCGTGACGTGGTTGATGCTCGAACGGGCCAGCCCGCGATACAGCTCCACGGTATGCACCCCTGGAATGCCGAACACCTGCTCGACCCCGTAGTTTTCGAGTAACTTGACCAATACTTCGCCGCACGTCGCCATGTCTTTGCCCTTTTTGTTCGTTTGAGACGCCGGGCGTGCGCTGTGTTTATGATGGATTCGCAGGCCCGGGAATGGCCTCATTGGAACGGGCGACAGGTAGCCGCAACAATGGATAAAAAGTCATACTAGCCATGTCCTCACGTCATACCTTGGATCCCAATGAAACGACTGCCTCCCCTGCCGGCGCTGCACACTTTTCTGATTACCGCGCAGTGCTGCAATTTCACCCGGGCCGCCGAACAGCTGCACATCACCCAGGGCGCGGTGAGTCGGCAGATCGCCGGGCTGGAAGATCATCTGGGTTATGAACTGTTCATCCGCCTGGCCCGAGGCCTGGACCTGACAGCCGAGGGACGGGAATGGCTGCCACGGGTCCAGCAGATTTTCGGCCTGATCGACGAGGCCGTTGAACAGATCGGCGAGAAGCGTGAAACCCTGCAACTCAAGGCACCGACCTGCGTGATGCGCTGGTTGCTGCCGCGTCTGTTGCAATGGCAAAGGGAACGCCCGGACGTGCCGGTGGAACTGACCACCACGGTCAAGCACGGGGTGGATTTTCATCGCGAGCAGTTCGATGCGGCGGTGATGTACGGCTCACCGCCGGACGATTCATTGATGTCACAAAAACTCTTCGATGAACAACTCACGCCGGTGTGTTCCAGACCGATGCTCGAAGGCCCCATGCCCCTGCAAAATCCGGCCGATCTGCAACAACACCTGTTGCTGCATCCGACCCGCGATGAACGGGACTGGAAAGCCTGGTTGAAAGCCGCGGATGTGCATTTGACCAATGTCGGCAAGGGCCAGCACTTCGAAACACTGGACCTGGCGATGTCGATGGCGTCCCAGGGAACGGGTGTGGCGATTGGCGACTGGTCGCTGATCGGCGATGACCTGAACGCCGGGCGGCTGGTCATGCCATTCGATTTGAAAGTGACAACGGGACTGGCCTATTACCTGGTGTTCCCGGAAAAACCCGGGCCTTCGCCGAAGTTGCGTGAACTGATGGGGTGGTTGGTGGAGCAAGCGCAATCGCGGTAAAACCGCAAAATCCTGGTGCACCACCCTGTGGGAGCGAGCTTGCTCGCGATGAACCTGAGAACGCAACGGGGTATCAGGTTCCCAGCGTTATCGTTGGCGATCATCGCGAGCGAGCTCGCTCCTACAGGAAGTCAGTGACCTCAAGAACCGACGGTAAACCGCTGCCGCGAATGCTTCGGGGCTTCCACTTCATCGAGCATCGCGATCGCATAATCGGCAAACGTGATCCAGCTGCGCCCTTCGCTGCTCACCAGCAAATCATCCTGGCCGATGCGGAATTTCCCGGTGCGCTCGCCCTCGACAAATTCGGCCGATGGCGACAGAAAGGTCCAGTCCAGATCCCGCTCTTGACGCAAGTTTGCGAGGAATTCGGCACCGGCGCTGGCCTCTGCCTTGTAAGCCTCAGGGAAACCTTCGCTATCGATCACTCGAGCGCCATCGGGCAATAGCAGCGAACCCGCCCCGCCCACTACCAGCAAACGTTTAACCCCGGCTTTTTTCACCGGGCCAACGACTGCACTGGCAGGCAGGGTCGCGAAATGTGCGGCGCTGATGACTACGTCATGGCCCGCAATCGCAGCTTGCAACGCAGCGGCATCAAGGGCATCGACTTCCTTGCTGACCACACCTTCACGCACGTCTATTTTCGATGTGTCGCGGGCAATGGCAGTAACGCTGTGGCCGCGCCGCAGGGCTTCTTCCAGCACTTGGCTACCGGCACGACCGGTGGCACCGATGATTGCGATTTTGCTCATGACGTTCTCCAGTTGGCTTGAAAGTATCGGTATCAAATTGCGCTGACCTTTGTGGCGAGGGGGCTTGCCCCCTCGCCACAGGTAATCAATTTCATCTCAAAACTTGCTTCAGCTTCATGTGCTTCCGGTTACCACTTCATCTCGCCCTTGGCGACCTTGGCACTCAGCTCCAGGGAGCTTTCATCGCCCAGGGTCGGGAAGCGTTTTTTCATCGAGGCGATCAGCGCGGCAGCATCCTTGGCCTTGGCGGTTTCTTCGTCGAAGGCCTTGATGTAGGCGGCGGTGAACTGCACGGCCGTCAGTGAGCGATCGCTCTCGCCAAGGTAATGACCCGGCACCACGGTCTGCGGTTTCAGGGTTTCAATGGCATGCAGCGTAGTCAGCCAATCGGCATGGGACTGCGGAGTTTGCGTGTCAGCCATCCAGACGTGGATGTTTTGCGCCACCACGACACCACCAACCACGGCCTTGATCGATGGAATCCACACAAAGCTGCGATCCGGCTGCGGGCCCTCAAGACCCACCACCTGCAACTTCTGCCCTTCGAGGATCAGGCTGTCACCCTTGAGCACGTCCGGCACGATGGTTTTTACAGGCACGTCGGCCCCCATTTTCGGGCCCCAGAATGCCAGTTTGCCCTCGACGGTTTGCTTGATGTGGTCGACGGTCGGCTGCGAGGCGAGGACCTTGGCCTTGGGGAATGCGGCCGTCAGGGTATCGAGGCCGAAGTAGTAGTCCGGGTCACCGTGACTGATGTAGATGGTGGTCAACTGCTTGCCGCTGGCACGGATTTTTTCCACTACCTGTTCGGCTTGGGATTTGCCGAATTGCGCATCCACCAGGATCGCTTCTTTCTCGCCACTGACCAGCACCGAGGTCACCGGGAAGATGGCTTTTTCGCCGGGGTTGTAGACATCCAGCGTCAGGGTCGAGGCGCTGGCGTGGGCGGCAAAACCGAAGGTGGTGGCCAGCAAAACTCGCTTAAGTGAGGTGAAACCGATCATCTGTTGCTCCGTGATCCCGATGCCATGTTTGGCGATGCCTTTTGTAGGAGCGAGCCTGCTCGCGATGGACTTGAAGGCGCCGCGTATAACCGGTATCCCGCGTTATCGTTAACGACCATCGCGAGCAAGCTCGCTCCTACACAGAGGAACAGAGCTTAGTTGCCTGACTCGGTACAAAAAATGCGATGCTTGAACATAGTTTGTTTCTGAAAGCGGGCAAATCATGGATCGTCTTCAAGCAATGCGTGTGTTCGTCACGGTGGTCGACCTCGGCAGCCAGTCGGCCGCCGCCGATCATCTGGAGCTGTCACGGCCGGTGGTGTCGCGGTATCTGGCGGAGCTGGAAGACTGGGTCGGCGCGCGCCTGATGCATCGCACCACACGCAAGTTGAGCCTCACCGCCGCCGGCACCGAGATCCTGCCCCGCTGTCGGCAGATGCTCGATTTATCCACCGACATGCAAGCTGCCGTCAGCGAACCGGATGACGCACCCCGCGGCCTGCTGCGAATCAGCGTCAGCACCTCCTTCGGCCAGGCGCAATTGGCCGACGCCATGGCCGCCTATGTCCGACGCTACCCCGGTGTCAGCATCGACATGCAGATGCTCGACCGCACCGTGAACCTGGTGGATGAGCGCATCGACCTGGCGATCCGCACCAGCAACGACCTGGACCCGAACCTGATCGCCCGCCGCCTGACGGTTTGCCGCTCGGTGATCTGCGCGTCCCCCGCTTACTTGCGCGAGCACCCGGCGCCGCAACGGGTCGAGGACTTGAGCCTGCACAATTGCCTGACCCACTCCTACTTCGGCAAAAGCCTGTGGCATTTCGAACAGGACGGCGAGCAGGTTTCAGTACCGGTGCAAGGCAACATCAGCGCCAACGAGGCCAGCACACTGCTGCGCGCAACGATAGCCGGCGCCGGGGTAGCGATGCTGCCCACCTACCAGGCCGGCGTGCACATCCACAGCGGCGAGTTGATTCGCCTGCTGCCGACGGCCGAACCCCGGCAAATGAACGTGTATGCGGTGTATGCCTCGCGCAAGCACATGCCGGCGGCGTTGCGCAGCTTGCTGGATTTTCTGGTGGTGAGGTTTCCGCAAGAACCGGAATGGGACATCGGGTTGTAAATGGAAGCCCTGTGGGAGCGAGCTTGCTCGCGATGGCTGCCGAACATTCACCCATGATATCGACTGATCCACCGCTATCGCGAGCAAGCTCGCTCCCACAGGGGTGATCAGTGTTCTGAATACCGCGCTATTGCTGGTAACTCACCGGCGCTGACCTATGCTCAAAGTAATACCGAAAGGTATTCGTTCAGAGGTCAACGCCATGAACATCAGAACAAGAAGATACCTCGCGATTTTCATCACCTGTGCGGTCACGCTCGGGCTTTATGGCGCTGCGGCCTGGCGCGTCGAGCAACTGCGCAACCTGCCCCGTGAAGCCGCGAGCTGCAACTTCGAGCGCTGCATCCCCCACAACGCCACCCTCAACGCCCTCCGGTAACGAAGGGGGTCAGGCTTCGTTGTCCTGATCGGCCTTCAAGCGGTCGCGAAACGCTTTGGGCGAAATCCCCACACGACGCCGGAACAGGCGCGTGAAGTTGGTCGGATCGGAAAAACCCAACACGTCGGACATTTCATAAATGGTCATGCTGGTGTAGGTCAGCAAACGCTTGGCCTCCAGCAATTGCCGTTCGTGCACGATCTGCAACGCCGGTTGCCCCGCCAGCTCACGGCAGGTGCCGTTGAGGTGGGACACGGAAATTCCCAGCCGGTGTGCCAGATCCTCGACCTTGACGTGCTGGCGATACGTCTCTTCCACCAGTTGAATAAAGCCGTTGAGATATTCCCGGGCCCGCTGCGGTCGCGCCATGGCGGTGCGACGCTGGATCACCTGGCGGCTGATCCACACCACAATCACGCTGACCAGCGAATGCATGAGCATTTCCCGCGCCGGTTGATGGCTGGTGTATTCGTTCTGCAAGGCGCTGAACAGGCTGTTGAGGTACTCGGCGTCCTTGCCTGCCGGGTAGCTTTCGGACTGGGCCAAGGCATTGACCGATTGCCCCAACTGCATCTGCAGGTGGGCGATCAGCGGCGCGGCCAGGGTTACGACAAACCCTTCCACGTCCTCGGAAAAACGAAAGCCGTGCACCGACAGCGGTGGCAGGATCTGAATTGCCGGCTCCACCAGTTGCGTTCGCTTGCCTTCGATTTCAAGCTCGGCCTGACCTTTGAATACGAAGAGCAACTGGCACAAGTCAGCGTGGCGGTGAGGTTTGATTTCCCAATGATGTTCGCGACTGCGTTTGGAAATGGTTTCACAGTGCAGCAAGTCCGGGGTCGGCCAATCCAGGCTTTCACCGTAGAGCTTGAACACCGGAATCGAAGGCAGGTCAGGCTTGTTCATCACTTCAATCCAGGCCTCGGGGTTGATCTCGGGCGATAATCGCACCGATTGGCAGAATGTACAGCTATCGGCTCAGTTTTCACCTTCAATTGACAGACTCGCAAGGGAAAAATGCAAGCACTCGATCCATAAAAATCATTCACCGGCCCAGGTCGTGTGGAGCTTGCGAGTCATAAGAACAATGAAAACACTGAAAACCCAAGTTGCCATTATCGGTGCTGGCCCCTCAGGCTTGCTGCTCGGCCAATTGCTGCACAACGCCGGCATCGACAACATCGTTCTCGAACGTCAAACCCCCGATTATGTACTCGGCCGAATCCGCGCCGGCGTGCTTGAACAAGGCATGGTAGAGCTGTTGCGTCAGGCCGGCGTGAGTCAGCGCATGGACGCCGAGGGACTGGTCCATGGTGGCTTCGAACTGGCCCTCGACGGGCGCCAGGTACACATCGATCTGCAAGCATTGACCGGCGGCAAGACGGTGATGATCTACGGCCAGACCGAGGTCACCCGTGACCTGATGGCCGCTCGTCGGGAGGTGGGCGCGCAGACGATTTACCAGGCCAGCAACGTCGTTCCCCACGGCATGAAAACCGATGAAGCGTTTGTCACTTTTGAGAAGGACGGCGAGCCGTATCGACTTGACTGCGACTACATCGCCGGTTGCGACGGCTTCCACGGTGTGGCGCGACAATCGATTCCCGCCGACAGCCTGAAAGTCTTCGAACGGATCTATCCCTTCGGCTGGCTCGGGATCCTGGCCGACACGCCGCCGGTCCACGAAGAACTGGTCTACGCGCGCCATGAGCGCGGTTTCGCCTTGTGCAGCATGCGCTCGCCGACGCGCACCCGTTACTACCTGCAAGTGCCCGCAGAGGAAAATGTCGAGGATTGGTCCGATCAACGCTTCTGGGACGAACTCAAAAACCGCCTGCCGGTCGATCTTGCGCAAAAACTGGTAACCGGCCCGTCCATCGAGAAAAGCATCGCGCCGCTGCGCAGCTTCGTCGTCGAACCCATGCAGTACGGGCGGATGTTCCTCGTCGGTGATGCCGCGCACATTGTCCCGCCCACCGGGGCCAAGGGCCTGAACCTGGCGGCCAGTGACGTCAGCACGCTGTTCAACATCCTGGTCAAGGTTTACCGCGACGATCGCCTTGATCTGCTGGAGAAATACTCGGAAATCTGCCTGCGCCGGGTGTGGAAAGCCGAGCGTTTTTCCTGGTGGATGACCTCGATGCTGCACCGCTTTGATGATCACGATGCCTTTAGCCAACGCATTGCCGAGTCGGAACTGGACTATTTTGTCGATTCGCAGGCGGGTCGCAAAACCATTGCAGAAAACTACGTCGGGCTTCCTTATGAGGCTATCGAATAGCTTCCTATCGACTTACACTGGCGAGCATCCCCGCTCGCCTTGCCTCTTGCGGGTCAATCACTGCCCGCAGGTTTTCCCGTGACCAATCTCCACCAGCCTGAAACGCCCAAACCGGCCATTCGCAGCGTGCTGATCGCCCTGATGCTGGCGATTTTTCTCGGTGCGTTGGACCAGACCATCGTCGCCGTTTCGATGCCGGCCATTTCCGCGCAATTCAAGGACGTCAGCCTGCTGGCCTGGGTGATTTCCGGCTACATGGTGGCCATGACCGTGGCGGTGCCGATCTACGGCAAACTGGGTGACCTGTACGGGCGGCGCAAGCTGATGCTGTTCGGCATGGGCCTGTTCACCTTGGCGTCGGTGTTCTGCGGCATGGCCCAGAGCATGGAGCAACTGGTGCTGGCGCGGATCCTCCAGGGCATCGGGGCCGGCGGAATGATTTCGGTGAGCCAGGCGATCATCGGTGACATCGTGCCGCCACGGGAGCGCGGCCGGTATCAGGGCTATTTCAGCAGCATGTATGCCGTGGCCAGCGTGGCCGGCCCGGTGCTCGGCGGTTACATGACCGAATACCTGTCCTGGCGCTGGGTGTTCCTGATCAACCTGCCACTGGGCCTGGGCGCCTGGCTGGTCGCCTATCGCACGCTGGTGGGCCTGCCGATTCCGCAACGCAAACCGATCATCGACTACCTGGGCACCGTGCTGATGATCATCGGGCTGACAGCATTGTTGCTGGGCATCACCCAGGTCGGCCAGGGCCATTCGTGGCGCAGTGCCGAGGTGCTGGCGCTGCTCGCTTGTGCGGTACTGGTGCTGGGGCTGTTCGTCGTCCACGAGCGACGGGCGCGAGAACCGTTGTTGCCCATGCATCTGTTCGCCAACCGCAATGCGATCCTGTGCTGGTGCACGATTTTCTTCACCAGTTTCCAGGCCATCTCGCTGATTGTATTGATGCCGCTGCGCTTTCAGAGCGTCACCGGCGCCGGTGCCGACAGCGCCGCCCTGCACCTGCTGCCCTTGGCCATGGGTTTGCCGATTGGCGCGTATTTCGCAGGCCGCCGCACCTCGGTCACCGGGCGCTACAAACCGATGATCCTTACCGGTGCGGCGCTGATGCCTGTCTCGATTATCGGCATGGCGTTCAGCCCGCCGCAGGCGTTCGTCGTGAGCAGTCTATTCATGCTGCTCTGCGGGATATCCTCGGGCATGCAGTTCCCGACGTCATTGGTCGGCACGCAGAACTCGGTGGACCAGCGGGACATCGGTGTAGCCACCAGCACCACCAACCTGTTCCGTTCGCTGGGTGGTGCCGTGGGTGTGGCATTGATGTCGGCGCTGCTGTTGGCGTTGTTGCAGGATTCGAGTTTCGCGCACCTGGCCGGTTCGTCGCTGATTGCCGAAGGCAGCTCGGGGAATGTGTTGCTGGACGGTTTGAATGCCGCGCCGGGTGACGCGCAGAACACCCTGCGTGCCGAATTGTTACTGACGTTCCGGCATTTGCTGACGGTCAGCGCGGCCGTTTCATTGCTTGGGCTGGCGGCGGCGATTGCCATGCCGAACATGTTGTTGCGCGGGCGCGAGGACAAGGTTCGCTAGATATCTGCAGGAGCGAGCTTGCTCGCGAAAAAATCCAAGGGCGCCGCTGGGCATCTGGTTTTACGCGTTATCGTTTACGACCTTCGCGAGCAAGCTCGCTCCTACATCGCGAAGGCTATCAAGGGCTGTAATACCCGACAGCCACCAGAAAATGTCCGACCTTCTTCAGGTAGGCATGCTTGTTCTCGACCTTGCCGGTCACCGGGTTTTTCCAGCGGTATTCGTATTCGCCGTAATCCTGCTGGGCCATCAACGCCAGAATCGGCTCGCCCACCGGTTTGCCTTCCGGGTCCACGATCTTGCTGAAGTCGGTATTGATCAGCCGCAGGTTGGTGCCGTGGGCCACGTAACGCTGGGTATCCAGGTCGACGACAAACACATACAGATCATCCTGCAGGTAGCCGCCCTTGAGGGAATTGATCGCCGTCAGGGTGCCCTTTTCGTCCTTGGCCAGATCGGTTGCCGCTTTGTTCAGCAAGGCCATGGCCTGTTCGGCGGAGGCCCGTGGCAGGTAATAACCGACCGCCAGAATCCGCTGCCCAACGCGCTGGTAGTAGACATGCTTGCGCTCGACCTTGCCGTCATTCCAGTTCTGCCAGCGATATTCCGCCTGCTGGATGCCATTGCCTTCCGGCACTTTCAGGGCGTCCTTGAAGGCTTTCTGCAGGTCCGGCCCGAGCACTTGCGAGACGTCCCGGCCGATCAACGCCGACGACGGCCCGCCGCTGGCAAGCATCACGCCCTTGGTGTCGAGCACAAAGACATAACGGTCCTTGTCGACAAACTCACCCTGGCGGCTGAACGCCGCGAAGGCCTTGTCGCCATTCTGGTGGTAGTAGGCCAGGGCTTTTTCCAGTAGGGCAATGGCCGCCTTGCTGTCGTCCTTTTCCGTCCCGGCGGCTTGCGCCTGGCCCAGGCACAACAAAAACATGCCGCACAGCAAGGTAAACCTATGCAGAAACCCCATTGCGCATCCCTCGTTCCTGATGGTGTTTCAAGAGCGTAGACGGCAATGGGATATGTACGAATATTCGCCAGAACAGGGTCATAGGCTTTTGTGGCGAGGGGGCTTGCCCCCGTTCGGCTGCGCAGCAGTCGTAAATCAGGCACCGCGGTTGATCTGGTAAACCGCGGCGAATGGATTTGGGGCGGCTTCGCCACCTAACGGGGGCAAGCCCCCTCGCCACAACAAGCCCCCTCGCCACAAGTGTTCGGATTACTGCCGGGCGCGCAGTTGCTGCTGAAGGTTCTGGATCTGCGCCTGAAGGGTATTGATGTTGCGGGTGACCTGGCTGCGGAACGCATCGAACTCGGCGGTATTGGTCGAGCCCTGCGTGACCGCTGGACGGTTGTCCTGCTCGCTCTTGAGCACGATCATGTCTTGCTCGAGACGCTCGATAGCAGCGCTTGGGTTGCCTTGTTTCTTCAGCGCTGTGATATCGGCGCCCAGGCTCTTCAGTTGTGCATCGAGTTTTTCAGCGTCCGACGGGGCACTTTTCAGGGTGGCCAATTCAGCACTCAATGCTTTGACCTGGGTCTGCAACTGGGTATTGGCCGTCTGATGTTCGGTGTTCTGGGTATTCAATTGCGCCAGGCGCTTATCCAGTTCGGTGGTTTGCGCGGTCATTTGTGCCAGTCGCTTGTCCAGGTCCGAGGCCTGGCCGGCAACACCTTGCTGCTGGGCGTTCTGGTCCTGGAGCTTGCTTTCCAGCTGGCGGATTTGCAGCTTCAAGGCCTCGCTGTCGGTAGTGACACTGGTCTGGCCGGCAACAACCTTTCCGGAAATATCCTGCAGGCGCCCTGCCGCTTCCTCACTGATTCGCGCGAAGCTTTCCTGGGTCGCCACCAGTTGCTGCTCCATCAGGGAGATCTGCTGAAAGCTCCACCAAGCCAGGCCCGCGAACGCAAAGAACAACGCCCCGACCAACGCCCACAAGGCACCGGTACTCGCCGCCTTGACCTTCACCACCGGCGTCGTGCGCGAATGCACGACCGTGCGGGCGGTGGGCGCAAAGTCGTCATCGAGAACGTCTGCACGCAGGCTCGGTACATCATCGAAGTCGTCGTTGGCATCGTTTCGCATGGACATTGAATCAACCTTAGTGAATCACATAATGGCTTTATGCCGCGCAGTATAAACCCCACAGCCGCAACCATTGACCCCCAAGCCCGAATCCGGTTCAGTCGGGGGTCGTTGTTCGAGCGTCAGCGAACAGCCTGGGCCTTCCACCAGCCACAGAATTCATCGAGCGCCGTCCAGAGGCTGACCTTGGGATCGTAATCCAGATAATGCCGCGCGCGGCTGATGTCCAGGGTGAAATTTTTGTTCATGACCTGCATGCCCAGACGCGACAGCGTCGGTTCGGGACGCCCCGGCCACAACTTGCACACGCCCTCGTTGAGCGCCGCCACACTGTAGGCCAGGCCGTAGGAACGGTAGCGGGTGACCTGTGGGACTTCCATGTTGCGCATGACGTAATTGACCACATCCCACAGGGGAATCGGCGTGCCGTTGCTGATGTTGTAAGCCTTGCCCAGCGCAGAGCCGCTGGCCAGCAAACTGCTGAGCAACGCCTCATTGAGGTTTTGCACGCTGGTGAAATCAACTTTGTTCAGACCATTGCCGATGATTGCCAGGCGCCCCTTGCGCTGCATGTTCAACAGGCGCGGGAAGATGCTCATGTCGCCGGCCCCGGTGACGAAACGCGGGCGCAGGGCCAGGGTTTCGAGACCGAACTCCTGGGCACCGAAGACTTTTTGCTCGGCCAGGTACTTGGTGGCGGCGAAAGGGTGTTTGAAGCGCTTGGGCACCTGTTCTTCGGTCAGGCCCAGATGATCGCGACCATCGAAGTAGATCGACGGCGACGATAAATGCACCAGCCGCCGAACCCGTTGCTTCAAGCAGGCTTCGACCACGTTCTCGGTGACCTGGACGTTGCCCTGATGGAAGTCCTGATAACGTCCCCATAATCCAACAGCACCGGCGCAATGCACCACGGCCTCGACGTCCGAGCACAGCTCGCGCGCCAGTTCCGGGTCGCTCAAGTCACCCTGGATGAACTCGGCTCCCCGGCGTACCAGATGCTCCACGCTCTCGGCCCGGCGACCGTTGACCCGCACGTCCAGGCCCTGCTCCAGGGCAAAACGCGCAAAGCGCCCGCCGATGAAGCCGCTTGCGCCGGTAACCAGAATCTTCATGAATTGCTCCGAATATTTCGTTTTGCGTATTACGTGAGGTCTTGACGCTGCGCGTCAGTCCAAGGGCACCAGCCATTGCTTCGATGCGCTGACCAATTGATCGGTGAGCAGCCCCAGCAACTGGCCGCCATTACGCCAATGATGCCAGTACAGCGGCACATCGATCGGCTTATCTGGCAGCAGCTCCTGCAATACACCCCGTTGCAGTTGCTCGCGCACCTGCAGTTCCGGAACCAGCCCCCAGCCCAGACCGGCTTCCGCCAAGCGGATAAAACCTTCGGAGGACGGGCACAAATGGTGTTCGAATCCCCCCTCGACGCCGAGGGACGCAAGGTAGCGATGCTGCAGGAAATCGTCCGGGCCAAATACCAGCGCCGGGGTTCGGGCCAACTGATCGGCGCGTACGCCCTGCGGAAAATGCCGGGCAATAAAGGCGGGGCTGGCCAGCGCACGGTAACGCATGGCCCCCAGCAACACACTGCGCGCCCCCGCCACCGGTCGCTCGCTGGCGCAGACACAAGCCGCCACTTCACCGGCGCGCATGCGCTTGAGACCGACGGTCTGGTCTTCGACCACCAGATCCATCAGCAGATGCTGTTCGGCGCAAAACGCCCCCACGGCCTGCGCCCACCAAGTGGCCAGGCTGTCGGCGTTCAGGGCGATCCGCAGGCGTTCCGGCAGGCCCTCTTCATCCAGCGCCGGCACCAGGCTTTGCAAATCCCGTTCAAGCAATCGCACCTGCTGCACGTGGTTGAGCAGCCGTCGACCGATTTCCGTCGGCGTTGGCGGCGTGGCCCGCACCAGCACCGGCTGACCAACCCGCGCTTCCAGCAGCTTGATACGCTGGGAAATCGCCGATTGCGACAAGCCCAGTACCTGGGCCGCCCGTTCAAAACCGGCCTGTTCGACCACGGCGGCCAGGGCAGAAAGCAATTTATAGTCGAACATCAGTTTTCCTAATGAGCGATCAGCAAGATTGGTTTTTCTTATACAACCTTCACAAGGACAATGACCAGCAAGAACTCTTGAACAAGGATCACCCACATGGCTGGCGAAACTTCATTGGCAACGCTGCTGCGCAGCATGAGCCCGCAACTCAACGCAGGCGAATACGTGTTCTGCACCCTGCGCGACGGTAAATTGCCTACGGATCTGGAGATTGTCGGCAGCTTCCGCGAGCAGGAAGGCCTGACCGTGATTCTCGAGCGTTCCCACGCCGAAACAGCCGGATTCAGCTTCGACTACATCGCCGCCTGGATCACCTTGAACGTACATTCGGCCCTCGAAGCCGTCGGCCTGACCGCCGCGTTCGCCACGGCATTGGGCAAGGCCGGAATCAGCTGCAACGTGATTGCCGGCTACTACCACGACCATTTGTTCGTCGGCCAGGCCGACGCCGACCGTGCCCTGCAAGTGCTGCGGGATCTGGCAGCCAACGCGGAGTAAAAAATCATGTGGCAAAGTTATGTGAACGGGCTGCTCGTGGCCTTCGGCCTGATCATGGCGATCGGCACCCAGAATGCGTTTGTCCTGGCGCAAAGCCTGCGGCGTGAACATCACCTGCCGGTGGCGGCACTCTGCGTGACCTGCGATGCCCTGCTGGTAGCCGCCGGGGTATTCGGCCTGGCGACGGTGCTGGCGCAGAACCCGACGCTGTTGGCCATCGCACGCTGGGGCGGCGCAGCGTTCCTGTTGTGGTACGGCAGCCAGGCGCTGCGCCGGGCCTTCTCGAAGCAGAGCCTTGAGCAGGGCGAAGGCCAGACCGTACGTTCGCTGCGGGCGGTGATGCTCAGCGCGCTGGCGGTGACCTTGCTCAACCCGCACGTCTATCTGGACACCGTTTTGCTGATCGGCTCCCTGGGCGCCCAACAAACCGAGCCCGGCGCTTATGTCGTCGGCGCGGCCAGTGCCTCGCTGCTGTGGTTCTTCACCCTGGCCCTCGGTGCGGCGTGGCTGGCACCGTGGCTCGCCCGGCCCGGCACCTGGCGAATTCTCGATCTGTTGGTGGCGGTGATGATGTTTGCCGTAGCGCTGCAGCTGATCGCGGCCATCTGATTGGCGGAACCTCTATTCCACACAGTTGTTGCGTGGTTATGCCGCCCCCCCGGTGCTATGATCCGACTCCCTGCGCCGCAAAGAGTACAAACTCCCCGGCGCTTGTCTGGCCGCCCGTGATCGGCCTTGCGCTCACCGCAACTGACCTGATTAGGAGAATCATCATGGCTTTCGAATTGCCGCCACTGCCGTACGCACACGATGCCCTGCAGCCGCACATCTCCAAGGAAACCCTGGAGTTCCACCACGACAAGCACCACAACACCTACGTCGTGAACCTGAACAACCTGGTGCCAGGCACCGAGTTCGAAGGCAAGACCCTGGAAGAAATCGTCAAGACTTCCTCGGGCGGTATCTTCAACAACGCCGCTCAGGTCTGGAACCACACTTTCTACTGGAACTGCCTGGCGCCAAACGCTGGCGGTCAACCAACCGGCGCACTGGCTGAAGCCATCAACGCGGCCTTCGGTTCGTTCGACAAGTTCAAGGAAGAGTTCAGCAAGACTTCCATCGGCACCTTCGGTTCCGGTTGGGGCTGGCTGGTGAAGAAGGCTGACGGTTCCCTGGCCCTGGCCAGCACCATCGGCGCCGGCAACCCGCTGACCAACGGCGACACCCCGCTGCTGACCTGCGACGTCTGGGAACACGCTTACTACATCGACTACCGCAACCTGCGTCCGAAGTACGTCGAAGCGTTCTGGAACCTGGTCAACTGGAAATTCGTGGCTGAGCAGTTCGAAGGCAAAACCTTCACCGCTTAAGCTCGATGCCAGTCAAAAAACCCGGCTTTTGCCGGGTTTTTTTATGGAAGGAATATGAGCAAAGGGACGGTGGTGATTGTCCCGCCGTCTTCGCGAGCAGGCTCGCTCCCACAGATCACCCCCCGAGCCAGTGGGAGCGAGCCTGCTCGCGAAGAACGATAACGCGGTCAGCCTGCCAACTACTGTGGATCGAGGTTATCCAGCGCACGATTCACCGCCAGCTCCGCCAACATGACAATCTGCGAAATGGCCAGCGCCGTGTTGCGCTGGGGGCCAGCCAGGCAGGTGGCGAAATCACTCGCCATGACATTGGCTGAAGCCAGTGATTCACAGGCGTGGGCAAGCAGGCTTTCAGTGTCCATGTCGGGGACGATCATGAACATGGTGCGAGGGCTGTAGGGTTTGGTGGTGTTGCAGGGGGGATCAGGGATTAATTTGTCCATAAAACCATTCCTCTAGCGCTGGGGCCACCACTTGCCGTTTCTCACGCGGTGAAGAGGTGGCAGCTATGTGCGAGGTGAGAAACCGGTATGGACACCCGGGCCAGACCTAAGTCTGCCCGCACACAGCCGCCATGACGCATTTACAGACAGCGGATTAGCTGGCGGCGATTATGCGTGCACAGGCTCTGGATGACCATAAGTAGCCGGGTTCTCACACCCGATCGCTGAGTTTCAGCGACAGCCAAAGGTTATTCAGCCCGCTTCCGACGGACAACCTGAAAACTGCGTGGGAAACTTCTGGCGCTTTCCTACACCGCGCTAACGCCCAAAACGTAACGCGGAGCATCTCTGGCCACACTCCCACGCGGGCGTGTGGAAACGATATGTTGGTATGTGGCTGAAAGTACAATGTCGACTGTCCCGCCGTCTTTGCGAGCAGGCTCGCTCACATTGGGTCCCCGGTTTTCAGTCGGGACTTGTGGCCACTGAAGATCCCTGTAGGAGCGAGCTTGCTCGCGAAAAACGTCTGAACAACGCGGGCATTCAGGCAGCCCGCGTTATCGTTGACGTCCATCGCGAGCAAGCTCGCTCCCACAGAAGAGCAAAAGAAAAGGCGGCATACACCCACGCTCCTCACCACTCAACAGGCCGAGCGTTAGCTCGCCTGCAGCTCTTGATCTTGATCCACCCGCCCCCTCGGCAGGCTGAGTGGAGGTGTTCATCCGGGGATTGGCGCGCAGCGCCGTTCGACGCAGTCGAACACATCGCATGTAGGTGCCAGCGAAGCCAACCGGAGGGCGATGCCCCCGGATGAATGCCGGAGCGAAGGAACCCCGAGCCCTGGCGAGGGGCCGTACGTTCGGGGCGAGACTTTTTGGTTCCTTTTGTGTCGTTTGACAAAAGGGACTCGCCGTAAGGGCGAAACCGCCAGCTGCCGTTACCGCAGCAATGGATATGTCCCCCCCCCAAAAAAAACCCGGACGAAGCCAATTTCCCAAGATGAAACCAGCCTCCAGCCCCTTGCTCCCCCGCCCACGCCGACTAACATCAAACAAAAGGAAAATATCTCCATCCCGCCCCTCAAGTTGAAGGACTCGACAACCGACACAGTACTAATAGGCTAACTCGCCAGGTCAACTGCAAATCGGCCAAGCAGCAGGCAAAATCCCCCAAGGATGATTGTCCCTTTGACTGCCATCACGGGATTGCCAATACTCATGGCAACTTGATGCTACCCGCACGGAACAAGGAATAACCCTTTGAAGCTGGAACTCAAGAACAGCTTGTCGGTGAAGTTGCTCCGGGTCGTACTCCTGTCGGCATTGATCGTCGGCGTGGTCTTGAGCTGCGCGCAGATTGTGTTCGATGCCTATAAAACACGCCAGGCCGTCGCCAGCGATGCCGAACGCATCCTCGACATGTTTCGCGACCCCTCGACCCAGGCCGTCTATAGCCTGGACCGGGAAATGGGCATGCAGGTGATCGAAGGCCTGTTTCAGGACGCCGCCGTGCGCAAGGCCTCCATCGGCCACCCCAACGAAGCCATGCTCGCGCAAAAAACCCGCGAATTGCAGCACTCCCACAGCCGCTGGCTGACCGACCTGATTCTTGGCAAGGAACGCACCTTTACCACCCAACTGGTCGGTCGCGGGCCCTACAGTGAGTATTACGGGGACCTGAGCATCACCCTCGATACCGCCACCTACGGCCAAGGGTTCATTGTCAGCTCGGTGATCATCTTCATTTCCGGCGTCCTGCGCGCGCTCGCCATGGGGCTGGTGTTGTACCTGGTCTACCACTGGCTGCTGACCAAGCCGCTGTCGCGGATCATCGAGCACCTCACGGAAATCAATCCGGATCGTCCCAGCGAACACAAGATTCCGCTGCTCAAGGGCCACGAGAACAACGAACTGGGCATCTGGATCAATACCGCCAACCAGTTGCTCGAATCCATCGAACGCAATACCCATCTGCGCCACGAAGCGGAAAACAGCCTGGTGCGCATGTCCCAGTACGATTTCCTGACGGGGCTGCCGAACCGGCAGCAATTGCAGCAGCAACTGGACAAGATCCTTATCGACGCCGGCAAATTGCAGCGCCGGGTTGCGGTGTTGTGTGTCGGCCTCGATGACTTCAAGGGCATCAACGAGCAGTTCAGCTACCAGACCGGCGACCAATTGTTGCTGGCCCTGGCCGATCGCCTGCGCGGTCACAGCGGTCGCCTAGGCGCCCTCGCCCGCCTCGGCGGCGACCAGTTCGCCCTGGTCCAGGCCGATATCGAGCAGCCCTACGAAGCCGCCGAGCTGGCGCAAAGCATTCTCGATGACCTGGAAGCGGCGTTTGCCCTCGATCATCAGGAGATCCGCCTGCGCGCCACTATCGGCATCACCCTGTTCCCCGAGGACGGCAACAGCACCGAGAAGTTGCTGCAAAAGGCCGAGCAGACCATGACGCTGGCCAAGACCCGTTCGCGCAACCGCTATCAGTTCTATATCGCCAGCGTCGATACCGAAATGCGTCGCCGCCGCGAGCTGGAAAAAGACCTGCGCGATGCGTTGATCCGCAATCAGTTCTACCTCGTCTATCAACCGCAGATCAGCTACCGCGACAACCGCGTGGTGGGCGTCGAGGCCCTGATTCGCTGGCAACACCCCGAGCACGGTATGGTGCCGCCGGACCTGTTCATCCCGCTGGCCGAACAGAACGGCACCATCATCGCCATCGGCGAATGGGTGCTGGACCAGGCCTGCAAACAACTACGCGAGTGGCATGACCAGGGTTTCTCCGACCTGCGCATGGCGGTGAACCTGTCTACGGTTCAACTGCACCACGCCGAACTGCCACGGGTGGTCAACAACCTGCTGCAGATGTACCGCCTGCCACCGCGCAGCCTGGAGCTGGAAGTCACCGAAACCGGTCTGATGGAAGACATCAGCACCGCGGCCCAGCACTTGCTCAGCCTGCGCCGCTCCGGCGCGCTGATCGCCATCGACGATTTCGGAACCGGCTATTCGTCCTTGAGCTATCTCAAGAGCCTGCCTCTGGACAAGATCAAGATCGACAAGAGCTTCGTCCAGGACCTGCTCGATGACGACGACGATGCGACCATCGTTCGCGCCATCATCCAGCTGGGCAAAAGCCTGGGCATGCAGGTGATTGCCGAGGGCGTGGAAACCGCCGAGCAAGAGGCCTACATCATTTCCGAAGGCTGCCACGAAGGTCAGGGCTATCACTACAGCAAACCGTTGCCGGCACGGGAACTGGGCGTTTACCTCAAGCAGGCCCAACGCAGCAATGCGGCTATTTTGTAACCCCCCCTGTAGGAGCGAGCTTGCTCGCGATGGTCGTGAACGAAGACGCGGGCAGCCTGAAAAAACGCGTCGCCTTGAGGTCCTTCGCGAGCAAGCTCGCTCCTACAAGGCCGTGCGCCACGCCACGTGAATAAGAAATATTTACAGGTACAACCCTTTACACATAATGCGAAAGATTTGCATTATGTCGCAGTTTTGCGTGTGCATAGCACGACTCCACCCCTATCGAAGCAGGATGTTCGCCATGATTCGTATGCCTCTGGCTACCGCCAGTCTGTTGGCCATCGCTATTTCCCTCGCCGGTTGCGGCGAAGGTAAAGACCAAGAAAAAGCTGCCGCGCCAGCTGCCAGCACTGCAGCTGCCCCGGTTGCTCCAGCCACTGCGCCTGCCGCTGCCGCTGCCGGTAAGGTCGACGAAGCTGCCGCCAAAGCCGTTGTCGCCCATTACGCCGACATCGTTTTCGCCGTTTATAGCGATGCCGAATCCACCGCGAAGACCCTGCAAACCGCCGTAGACGCCTTCCTCGCCAAGCCGAACGCCGACACCCTCAAAGCCGCCAAGGCTGCCTGGGTTGCCGCTCGCGTGCCTTACCTGCAGAGCGAAGTGTTCCGTTTCGGCAACACCATCGTTGACGACTGGGAAGGTCAGCTGAACGCCTGGCCGCTGGACGAAGGCCTGATCGACTACGTCGACAAATCCTACGAACACGCCCTGGGCAACCCGGGTGCCACTGCCAACATCATCGCCAACACTCAAGTGCAGATCGGCGAAGACAAGGTCGATGTCAAAGACATCACCCCGGAAAAACTCGCCAGCCTGAACGAGCTGGGCGGTTCCGAGGCCAACGTCGCCACCGGCTACCACGCCATCGAATTCCTGCTCTGGGGCCAGGACCTGAACGGCACCGGCCCTGGCGCCGGCAACCGTCCGGCTTCGGACTACCTGGAAGGCAAAGGCGCTACCGGCGGTCACAATGATCGTCGTCGTGCCTACCTGAAGTCCGTGACTCAGCTGCTGGTCAGCGATCTGGAAGAAATGGTCGGTAACTGGAAGCCGAACGTGGCCGACAACTACCGCGCCACCCTGGAAGCAGAACCGGCTGAAACCGGCCTGCGCAAAATGCTGTTCGGCATGGGCAGCCTGTCCCTGGGCGAACTGGCGGGCGAGCGCATGAAGGTTTCCCTGGAAGCCAACTCCCCGGAAGACGAACAGGATTGCTTCAGCGACAACACCCACAACTCGCACTTCTACGATGCCAAGGGCATTCGTAACGTGTACCTGGGTGAATACACTCGCGTCGATGGCACCAAAATGACCGGCGCCAGCCTGTCGTCCCTGGTGGCCAAAGCCGACCCGGCTGCCGACACCGCGCTCAAAGACGACCTGGCCGCCACTGAAGCCAAGCTTCAGATCATGGTCGACCACGCCAACAAGGGCGAGCACTACGACCAGTTGATCGCTGCCGGCAACACCGCAGGCAACCAGATCGTCCGTGACGCCATCGCTTCCCTGGTCAAGCAGACCGGTTCGATCGAAGCCGCCGCTGGCAAACTGGGTATCGCCGACCTGAACCCGGACAACGCTGATCACGAGTTCTGATCAACGCTGGCCGAGTGAAAAAGGCGACCTTCGGGTCGCCTTTTTCTTGCCTGCTTTTTGGGTGACGCTCATGGCCTCATCGCGGGCAAGCCCGCTCCCACAGTATCCGTGCTGATCACATCATCTGTGAGCACCTTCAATCCCTGTGGGAGCGTGGCTTGCCCGCGATGGCTGCACCGCGGTCTCAAGTGAAAACCTTGCCCCACATCAAGCAAACGATAATTCCTCTTATTCAAATTCCCATCCCCTGTTAGACTTTGCGCCCTTGTTTTGCTCGTCTTGCAGGATGTCTGATGCCCCCGCTGCCTCTTCGCTTGTCCGCACTGTTTCTGGCCCTGGGCCTGAGTGCCTGCGATGACGCCCCGAAATTCACCCGGGCCGAACCCGGTGAAGCCCGCTCCGGCGGCAGTGCGACGGTGCGCAAGACCGATCAGAACGCGTTTTCCATGCCCTCGGCGAACCTGCCGCCATCACGGCGTGTGGATTTCAGTGTCGGCAACAGCTTCTTCCGCAGCCCTTGGGTGATCGCCCCGTCGACGACGACCGCTCGCGATGGTCTCGGTCCACTGTTCAACACCAATGCCTGCCAGGGCTGCCACATCAAGGACGGCCGCGGCCATCCGCCGACGCCCGACGATGTGAACGCGGTGTCGATGCTGGTACGCCTGTCGATTCCCGATGCCCCGGCGTATGCCAAGGTCATCGAACAGCTCGGCGTGGTGCCGGAGCCCGTCTACGGCGGCCAGTTCCAGGACATGTCCGTACCCGGCGTGGCCCCCGAAGGCAAAGTGCGGGTCGATTACACCCCCGTGCCGGTTCGCTTCAAGGACGGCACCGAAGTCGAGTTACGCAAACCGAGCCTGAACATCACCCAGCTGGGTTACGGCCCGATGCACCCCGACACCCGTTTCTCGGCCCGCGTGGCGCCGCCAATGATTGGCCTGGGCCTGCTCGAAGCGATCCCCGAGGAGGCGATCCTGGCCAACGCCGAGGCACAGGCCAAGGCGAACAACGGCATCAACGGGCGACCGAACCGGGTCTGGGATGACGCTCTGCAAAAGACCGTTCTGGGACGATTTGGCTGGAAAGCCGGACAACCGAACCTCAATCAACAGAATGTCCACGCGTTCTCGGGAGATATGGGGCTCACAACCAGCCTTAGACCCCTTGATGACTGCACGGACGCGCAAACGGCCTGCAAACAGGCACCCAGTGGCAACGGCCCCGATGGCGAGCCGGAAGTCAGCGACAACATCCTGCGCCTGGTGCTGTTCTACAGCCGCAACCTTGCCGTACCGGCCCGCCGTGACGTCAACGCCCCTGAAGTGCTGGCCGGCAAGACCCTGTTTTATCAGGCCGGTTGCCAGTCCTGTCACACACCGAAATACACCACCGCCGCCAATGCCGCCGAACCTGAACTGGCCAATCAAGTGATTCGCCCGTACAGCGATCTGCTGCTGCATGACATGGGCGACGGCCTGGCCGACAACCGTAGCGAATTCCAGGCCAGCGGCCGCCAATGGCGCACCCCGCCGTTATGGGGCATCGGCCTGACACAGGCGGTCAGCGGCCACACCCAGTTCCTGCACGACGGCCGCGCCCGCAACCTGCTCGAAGCCGTGCTCTGGCATGGCGGCGAGGCGACTGCGGCGCAACAACAGGTTTTGTCTTTCAATGCCGAGCAACGCGCTGCGTTGCTGGCGTTCCTGAATTCCCTTTAACACGCATTCCACTCGCGGGAGCCCGACATGTTCCGTCCCAAACTGTTGTTCACCAGCCTTGCCGCCCTCGCCCTGGGCGCCTGCTCGCCCCAGGACCCGCAAGCGGTCACGTCGGCGGCCATTGCCAAGTCGGTGATCCTGCCGACCTACACCCGCTGGGTTGAGGCCGACCGTCAATTGGCGGTCAGCGCCCTCGCCTACTGCGAAGGCAAGGAAAACCTGGAAACCGCCCGTGCCGACTTCCTGCATGCGCAAAAAGCCTGGGCCGAACTGCAACCGCTGCTGATCGGGCCTTTGGCCGAAGGCAACCGTTCGTGGCAAGTGCAGTTCTGGCCGGACAAGAAAAACCTGGTCGGCCGTCAGGTCGAGCAACTGGTCACCGCCCAGCCGCAAATCGATGCCGCCGCCCTGGCCAAGTCCAGCGTCGTGGTACAGGGGCTCTCGGCCTACGAATACATTCTGTTCGACAGCAAGCCCGACGTGGCCAACGCTGAGCAGAAGAGCAAATACTGCCCGCTGCTGATCGCCATCGGCGAACGCCAGAAGCAATTGGCCGAAGAAATTCTGCAAACCTGGAACAACACCGACGGCATGCTCGCGCAAATGAGCAAGTTCCCGAACCAGCGCTACGCGGACTCCCACGAAGCGATCGCCGATTTGCTGCGCGTGCAAGTCACCGCCATCGACACCCTGAAGAAAAAGCTCGGCACGCCGATGGGCCGCCAGAGCAAGGGCGTGCCGCAACCATTCCAGGCCGATGCATGGCGCAGCCAGGCGTCCCTGACCAGCCTCGAAGCCAGCCTCGCGGCCGCCAGGACCGTCTGGGAAGGTGTGGATAACAAAGGCCTGCGCGGCCTGTTGCCGAGCGAGCAGAAGCCGTTGGCCGACAAGATCGATGCAGCCTATGCCGCCTCGCTGAAGCTGTTCGCCGGCAACCAGCGCTCGCTGACCGACATGCTCAATGACGAGGCCGGCCGCCAGCAACTCAACGAGCTGTATGACAGCCTCAACGTCGTCCATCGCCTGCACGAGGCCGATCTGGCCAAGGCACTGGGCATCCAGCTGGGCTTCAACGCCAACGACGGTGACTGATGAGGGCCGGTTCCATGCTGCGACGCCAGGTTCTGACATTAGGTAGTTTGCTGCTGGGTGCAGTGACGCTGGGCGGCTGGAAGCTGTTCAAGCAAAAGGACAGGAGTCCGTTGTTGCTTTCGGCACGGGACGACACCGACGGCCAGCATTACGCCGTCGGTTATCGGCTCGATGGCACCCAAGTGTTCGCCACCCGGGTCGGCCAGCGTTGCCACGACATCATCAACCACCCGACACAGCCGATTGCGCTGTTCGTCGCTCGCCGTCCGGGCACCGAGAGCTACCTGATCGACCTGCGCGACGGCGCGCTCCTGCAAACCGTGGTGTCACAGCCGAACCGGCACTTCTACGGGCACGCGGTCATTCACCACAGCGGCGACTGGCTGTACGCCACGGAAAACGACACCTCCGATCCGGGGCGCGGCCTGCTCGGCGTGTATAAGTTCGAAGGCGAACGGCTGGTGCACGGTGGTGAGATTTCCACCCACGGCCTCGGTCCGCATCAGGTGTCGTGGATGCCCGATGGCGAAACCCTGGTGGTGGCCAACGGCGGGATTCGCACCGAGGCCGAAAGCCGGGTGGAGATGAACCTCAGCGCCATGGAACCGAGCCTGGTCCTGATGCACCGCGACGGCACCCTGCTGAGCAAGGAAACCCTCGCCCAGCAGATGAACAGCGTGCGTCATCTGGCCATCGCCAGCGACGGCACCATCGTCGCCAGCCAGCAGTTCATGGGTGCGGCCCACGAGTCGTCGGAGTTGCTGGCGATCAAGCGCCCCGGTCAGCCCTTCGTCGCGTTCCCGGTACCCGAGCACCAGTTGCAGGCCATGGGACACTACACCGCCAGCGTCGCAATACACAGCGACTTGCGCCTGGTGGCGTTGACCGCACCGCGGGGCAACCGCTTTTTCATCTGGGACCTGGACAGCGGTGAAGTACGCCTGGACGCGCCACTGCCCGATTGCGCCGGGGTCGGTGCCGTGGCCGATGGTTTTGTCGTGACCTCGGGCCAGGGGCGCTGCCGCTACTACGATTGCCGCCAGACAAACCTCGTTGCAAAACCGCTGGAGCTACCCGCAGGGCTCTGGGACAACCATCTGCATCTGATGGCCTGAATCATTGAAAAGATCGCCGGCCTGGGCCGCGCCTGCATCGGGATGACGTACACCCCGCAGGTGAGACCCGAGACGGCGAATCTTTTCAGGCTTTCCCCCCTCTAATACCTCACAACCTGTAAAAACGGCAGTTGGATTTACCCTCTACACTCGCGGTAATGTTCCCTGCTGTCTCACCTGATTTTCTCCAAGGAACTGGAATATGCTGCGTCGCCGCATGCTGATCATGTTGGGTGTGGTTCTATTGATTGTGCTGGCCCTGGCTGCGTACAAAGCCTTCTCGATCTATACGATGGTTCAAGGCTTCTCTGTGCCCAGACCGGCCGTCAGCGTTGCCGTGGCCACCGCCACCGAGCGCCCATGGCAAGCCCGCCTGCCTACCGTTGGCACGCTCAAGGCATTGCAGGGGGTGGACCTGAGCCTGGAGACCGATGGCACCGTCATCGATCTCCAGTTCGAGTCGGGGCAGAAGGTCAAGGCCGGCCAACCACTCCTGCGCCTCGACAGCGCCGTTGAAAGTGCCCTGCTGGAAACTGCTCTGGCCGACCTCGGGTTGGCACAGCTTGATTACGGTCGCGGTAGCCAACTGGTCGGCAGCCAGGCCATTTCCAAAGGCGAATTCGACCGACTTTCGGCGGTGCTGAAAAAGAGCAAGGCCACGGTCAATCAACTCAAGGCTGCGCTCGGCAAAAAAAGCATCATCGCGCCGTTCAGCGGCACCATTGGCATTCGTCAGGTGGACGTTGGCGACTACATGGCCAGTGGCACCATGATCGCCACCCTGCAAGACCTCAGTAGCCTGTATGTCGACTTTTTTGTGCCCGAGCAGTCGGTGCCGAAGATTGCGCTCGGCCAGCCAGTGCAGGTCATTGTCGCGGCGTATCCGACCGTGGAGTACCCCGGCACCATCAGTGCAATCAACCCTAAAGTCGAGAACAGCACCCGTAACGTGCAGGTCCGCGCCACCCTGGCCAACCCCGATGGCAAGTTGATGCCAGGCATGTTCGCCAGCCTCCAGGTGCTCCTGCCCGACCCGCAACCGCGCATCGTGGTGCCGGAAAGCGCGATTACCTACACGCTCTACGGCAACTCGGTGTATGTGGCCGTACCAAAGAAAGCCGAGGATGGCAGCCTGGTAAAGGACGACAAGGGCCAACCGGTGCTGATCGCCGAACGGCGGTTTGTCGAGACCGGCGAACGCCGCGATGGGCAAGTGATGATCACCAAAGGCGTGCAGAGCGGCGAGAAAGTGGTGACCGCCGGCCAGCTCAAACTGGATAACGGCTCACGCATTGCCATCAGCGACGACAAGACCCTGGCCGGGCAGAACAGCCAGCCACGCGCGGACTGATCAAGGAATTCCCATGGCTTTTACCGACCCGTTCATCCGCCGTCCGGTTCTCGCTACCGTGGTCAGTCTGTTGATTGTACTACTGGGCTTTCAGGCCTGGAGCAAGCTGCCGCTACGCCAGTACCCGCAAATGGAAAACGCCCTGATCACGGTGACCACCGCCTACCCCGGGGCCAACGCCGAGACCATCCAGGGCTACATCACCCAACCGATGCAGCAAAGCCTGGCCAGCGCCGAGGGCATCGACTACATGACCTCGGTCAGTCGCCAGAATTTCTCGGTGATCTCGATCTACGCGCGCGTCGGCGCCAATAGCGACCGTCTGTTTACCGAACTGCTGGCCAAGGCCAACGAGGTCAAGAACCAGCTGCCCCAGGACGCTGAAGACCCGGTGCTGAGCAAAGAATCGGCCGATGCGTCAGTGCTGATGTACATCAGCTACTTCAGCAAGGAGTTGAGCAACCCGCAGATTACCGATTACCTGTCACGGGTGATCCAGCCCAAGCTGGCGACCTTGCCCGGCATGGCCGAAGCCGAGATCCTCGGTAACCAGGTATTTGCCATGCGCCTGTGGCTGGACCCGATGAAGCTGGCGGGTTTCGGCCTCAGTGCCAGCGATGTGACCAATGCGGTGCGCCAGTACAACTTCCTCTCTGCCGCCGGCGAGGTGAAGGGCGAATACGTGGTCACCAGCATCAACGCCAATACCGAACTCAAGTCCGCCGAAGCCTTCGGGACGATTCCGCTCAAGGTCGATGGCGACAGCCGAGTGTTGCTGCGGGATGTGGCGCGCGTGGAAATGGGTGCGGAGAACTACGACTCCATCAGCTCGTTCGGTGGCACCCCGTCGGTGTACATCGGCATCAAGGCGACGCCCGGCGCCAACCCGCTGGAAGTGATCAAGGAAGTGCGCAAGATCATGCCGGACCTGGAGGCCCAGCTACCGCCGAACCTCAAGGGTGAAATCGCCTACGACGCCACCCTGTTCATCCAGGCCTCGATCGACGAAGTGGTGAAGACCCTGTTCGAAGCGGTGCTGATCGTGATCGTGGTGGTGTTCCTGTTCCTCGGTGCCCTGCGCTCGGTGGTGATCCCGGTGGTGACCATCCCGCTGTCGATGATCGGCGTCATGTTCTTCATGCAGATGATGGGGTACTCGATCAACCTGCTCACCCTGCTGGCGATGGTATTGGCCATCGGCCTGGTGGTGGACGATGCCATCGTGGTGGTGGAAAACATTCACCGTCACATCGAGGAAGGCAGGACACCGCTCGAGGCCGCCATTGAAGGCGCCCGGGAAATCGCCATGCCGGTGGTTTCGATGACTATCACCCTGGCGGCGGTGTACGCACCGATCGGTTTCCTGACTGGCCTGACCGGGGCGCTGTTCAAGGAGTTCGCCCTGACCCTGGCCGGCGCGGTGGTGATTTCCGGTATCGTCGCCCTGACCCTGTCGCCGATGATGTGTGCGTTTCTGCTGCGTCACGACGAGAACCCCAGCGGCCTGGCCCATCGCCTGGACATGATTTTCGAACGCCTCAAGCGCCGCTACCAGAGCCTGCTTCACGGCACCCTCAACACCCGGCCGGTGGTGCTGGTGTTCGCCGTGATCGTGTTGTGCCTGATTCCGGTCCTTCTCAACTTCACCAAATCGGAACTGGCGCCGGATGAGGATCAGGGCATCATTTTCATGATTGCCAACGCCCCGCAACCGACCAACCTCGACTACCTGAACACCTACACCGACGAGTTCGTCTCGATCTTCAAGGCGTTTCCCGAGTACTACTCGTCGTTTCAGATCAACGGTTTCAACGGCGTGCAATCGGGCATCGGCGGTTTCCTGCTCAAGCCATGGGACGATCGCAGTCGAACGCAAATGGCGATCCTGCCCGAGGTGCAAGCCAAACTGGAAAAGATCCCGGGGCTGCAGATCTTCGGCTTCAACCTGCCGTCGCTGCCGGGCACCGGCGAAGGCGTGCCGTTCCAGTTCGTCATCAACTCCGCCAACGATTACGAATTGCTGCTGCAGGTGGTCGACCGGGTAAAAAAACGTGCGAAGGAATCCGGCAAGTTTGCGTTTGTCCACGTTGACCTAGCCTTCGACAAGCCGGAAGTGGTGGTGGATATCGACCGTGCCAAGGCTGCGCAGATGGGGGTTTCCATGCAGGACCTGGGGGGGACTCTGGCGACCCTGCTGGGTGAAGGCGAGATCAACCGATTCACCATTGAAGGTCGCAGCTACAAGGTCATTGCCCAGGTCGAGCGGCCGTTCCGTGACAATCCGGACTGGCTGAACAATTACTACGTGAAAAACACCAAGGGTGAACTGTTGGCGTTGTCGACCCTGATCACCGTCACCGACCGTGCCCGACCGAGACAGCTGAACCAGTTCCAGCAACTCAACTCGGCCATCCTGTCCGGCGTGCCGCTGGTGAGCATGGGGGAAGCCATCGACCTCGTGCGCCAGATCGCCCGGGAAGAGGCACCCGCCGGTTTTGCCTTCGACTACGCCGGCGCATCGAGGCAGTACGTTCAGGAAGGCAGTGCCCTGTGGGTCACCTTTGCCCTGGCGCTGGCGATCATTTTCCTGGTGCTGGCGGCCCAGTTCGAAAGCTTCCGCGACCCGTTGGTGATCCTGGTCACCGTGCCTCTGTCTATCTGCGGTGCATTGATTCCGCTGTTCCTGGGCTGGTCGAGCATGAACATCTATACCCAGGTCGGGCTGGTGACCTTGATCGGGCTTATCAGCAAACACGGCATTCTGATCGTCGAGTTCGCCAACCAGTTACGCAAGGACAAGGGCCTGACCGCACGGGAAGCGGTGGAGGAAGCGGCGGCCATCCGGCTGCGTCCGGTCTTGATGACCACGGCGGCAATGGTGTTCGGCATGGTGCCATTGATCATCGCCAGCGGTGCTGGCGCGGTCAGCCGGTTCGACATCGGCACGGTCATCGCGACCGGCATGTCGATCGGCACACTGTTCACCTTGTTTGTATTGCCTTGCGTCTACACCTTGCTGGCCAAGCCGGATAAACCCTGATGCAGAAAAACCTGTGGGAGCCCGAAGTCAGGGCAATAAAAAAAGGCCTCGCATCAGCGAGGCCTTTCATTTTGGCTTCAATCGGTTCAACTCTGCGGCCTCAATCCCTGAGAAAGTCCGAACATGAACAGCAACAAGTCATGATCGGGTCGAGTGGCCACGGATGCCTTGGCAATCCGTGGCAACGGACAATGTTCTTCTGCGTTTATCGAGCTGAGAACCTGGGGGCGTGGTTGCTCCCAGGTTGCCATCGCGATCGATGCAACTGCCAAGGCTCCTACCAGAAACAAACCTCGTGCAATTTCGAGTTTCATCGCTATAAACCCTTGATAGCGCTGCCAAACGCCGTCTCATAAAAGTAGATGAGTTTTTCCCAGTCTGCGTCGCTGAACGACGAGTGGCGACGCAATTGCTTCATGTCATGGACAGCTGCGCGATGGGCCGTCAAACGCTGTCGGCATTTCTCCAGATCGATCAGGGCCACTTCGACCTTGGCCGTCTCGCCCTCACCGGTCACGCGAACGAATACGTGCTTGTCGTAAATACATCCGTGCTGCCAGCGGCCCTTATGCATGCGAGCCAGGTTTTCAGCCAGGTCCTTGAGCACTCGTTCGTTTATGGCTTCACCATGACGCTCGCGACCGCCACCGGCGTACCAGCGATCGATTTCCTCGAAGCCGTCCAGCGACTTGGTGACCAGCAAGGCACGCCACTTGTGCACAGGATCGCGCTGTGCGCCACAGAAAACGATTTCCGGAACCCGTACGCCAAGCGCGGTCACACCGGTGAGCGCAGCATGCTCGCGCATGACCGTCGGCCGCCCGAAAGGATGCTGAAAGCTACGATGGATATGCCCGGTCTGGCGCTTGACGTAGAGCAGTTGACCATCACTGCCCATCAGGCGTTGAACGCCGCTTTCCCCGCCGCGACGGACGTTGGGTTCTTCTACCCATTCACCGCGCTGATTCCAAAAGTAATCGAAGCGGTCCTGGGGAACGACTTCCGTTTCTGCTGCACACTGCACTGCCATCCTGTTACCTCTTGCGTAATACGTAAACTCGCCACATGGCATAGAGCGGCAAAAAGTCCAGTTGTTCCTGGATTCGGAAACCCGCCTGCTCAAATTCCTTCTCTACGGTAGCGGCCGGTAACACAAACCGGTTTTGGTAACCTTCCTGCCCACGGGTTTTCTCCGAACGCTTGCGTTTCCAGGCCTTGAAGTTGCCATCGACCCACAGCGAAAGGATCACGCTGTCGCGGGAAACCCGCTCGAATTCACGCAAAATAGCCATGCGATGCTTGGCTTCACCGACGTGGTGGAGCAAACGCATGCAAAAAATGCTGTCGACGGCGTTGTCCGGCAAGGCGATGTCGAATACAGATGTGTGCAAGGGTTGTACCCGCTTCACCACATCGGCAGGTTGCGCCTGGGTTGCGACCTTCAGCATGGACTGCGAGTTATCGGCACCGATGATCACACGGTTGGATTTTTCCGCCAACAAGGGCCAAAAACGCCCTGCACCACAAGGCAAATCGAGGACCAGACCAGGCTCGCCAACCAGGGCCAGAGCCTTGCGCGCCAGTTGTTCGTCACGCCAGTGGGACAATCGACGGCCGAGACCTTCCTGGTGTTTGCGCAAATAGCGTTGCGCGTGTTGATCGTCGTACTTTTCGGAAAAATCGAGCTTGATCGGGCCGTCCATCATCAGGTCTCCTGAACTTCTGATAGCAGCTACCTTAGATTTTGTAGTGTCGGCGTCTGGTCATCCATTTGTGAAAATATCGTTATGGGAAAACCTGAAATATTACAGGGTTTTACGGCGTTGACAGGGTTTGCTGAACGCCTGACTTAACAAATCAAGTTCGGGACAGCTCCACCTGAAAACAGCAGCCACTGGGCTCCATCGTAGTCAGGCTGACGCTCCAGCCCTGGTTTTCACAAATCCGCTGCACCAGTGAAAGCCCCAGGCCCAAGCCTTCCCCGCGTTTTTCAGTGCCCCGAACGAAGGGTTCGAACATTGCCTCGCGTTTTTCCTCGGGAATGCCCACACCGCTGTCTTCGACCAGAAATCCCGTGCCCGTCAGGCTCAGGCGGATGAAGCCCCGTTCTGTGTAGTGCAAGGCGTTGCGCAGCAAGTTACCCATCACCGCGTGCAGGAGCGTCGCATTGTAGCCCTTGGCCTCAGGGTTGCCCGGTTCGAAGATCAGTTTCAACCCTTTGCTTTCAATGGGGCCGCGCCACAGACCGACCAGGCCCTCGGCTACCTGGCCCAGGGGCTGCTGCGGCGACATGCTGTTGTCTTCGCGCTTGGCGCGGGCCAGCATCAGGAAGGTTTGCACCAGCTCACGCATTTCTTCACATGCCCGGGCAATGCGCTCGACCTGAGCGCGACCGCGCTGATCGAGACCTGGGTTTTCCAGCAACAACTCGCAGGAACTGGCCAGGATCATCAGGGGCGTACGCAATTCGTGGCTGACATCGCTGGTGAACAAACGCTCGCGGGTCAGGGCCTGACGCAAGCGCCCGAGGGTGGCGTCGAAGGCCACGGCCAGTTCGCCCACTTCGTCGGCGGCATAATCCGGAGCCAAGGGAGGAGCCAAACCCAGCAGTTGATCGCGATGGCGTACCTGGCGGGCCAACCGTACCACCGGCGCCATGACCTTGCGTGCCAGCACCCAGCCGAGAAATACAGCCAGTGCCAGGCTCAGTACGAAACCCACCAGCACCACGGCAAACAGCACCCGCTCGCGCTCTTCAAAATCGCTCTGGTCCTGCAACAGCACGTAACGTCGGCCGTCGACGATTTCGACCATGGCGTGGTACGACAGGTTTTCGCGGAACACTTCGTGGAAACCCGGCTCCAGATGCCGCAAATCCTTGGGCAAATTGAAATCGCCTGGCCCGTTGCTGAAGTAGAACAATTGGTCCGGTTCGGGTCGGTGGCTCCAGTCCGTGACATTGTCCATCAGCAACAGGCGCTGCAAATCGCCGCCCAGACCGGCCGAAATCAGTTTTTCCTCCACCAGGTGCACGGTCGCCACGATGCCCATGGCAAAGGCACCCGCCACCAGTGCGCTCATCAGCGCAAAGGCAATGATGATGCGTTGAGCAAGGCTCTGCTTAAACTCCATCACGGCCCTCGGCCAGGCGATACCCCACACCGTGCACGGTTTGCAGTAATGGTTTGGCGAACGGCTTGTCGATCACCTGGCGCAGTTGGTGGACATGACTGCGCAGGCTGTCGCTGTCCGGGCAGTCGTCGCCCCAGAGCGCTTCTTCAAGAATTTCACGGCGCAACACATGAGGGCTTTTCTGCATCAACACGGCCAGCAACTTCAGGCCGACCGGGTTGAGTTTCAGCAACCGGCCTTCGCGAGTGACTTCCAGTGTGTCGAGGTCGTAGCTAAGGTCGCCGACCTGCAAGGTCCGCCGCCCGCCGCCCTGGGTTCGGCGCATGACCGCTTCGATCCGCGCCGCCAGCTCAGACAGGGCGAACGGTTTGATCAGATAGTCATCGGCGCCGGACTTGAAGCCCTGCAGACGGTCATCCAGTTGATCGCGGGCCGTGAGCATGATCACCGGCGTTTCGCGGCGAGCATCCTCGCGCAGGCGCTTGCACAGGGTGTAGCCATCGATGCCGGGCAACATGATATCGAGCACGATCAAATCGTAATGCTCGGTGGCCGCCAGATGCAGGCCCGACAGACCATCCTGAGCGCAATCGACGGTATAGCCTTTGAGCCCCAGGTAATCGGCCAGGTTGGCGAGGATATCGCGGTTGTCTTCAACCAATAGAATTCGCATGGGTATCTCTCCGTCCACAGTAACGGCCGTCGTGGCCCGCGCAGCTTAAGGCGAAGTTCCGCTCAGGGCTAGGACTGAGTGAAGCGCAAAAGCGCGGAAATTGACCGATTACAGCCTTAACGAGTTTTTCACCGGCGATTCACATGCTGGCGACAGAGTCGGGCTCAAACTCTGCGCGGCTGCGCATTTGAGAACATTCACTGATCAAGGAACTAGCATGGTTTCGACCCTTGCCCGCCCTGCCCCTCGTCCGCTCAATTTCTGGGTGTGCCTTGGAGTCCCCGCCGTAGTCGCGATCATTCTGGTATTGCTCGAATTGACCAGTCTGGACATGGACCTGGCCAAGCTGTTTTACGACCCGGTCACCGGGGAATTCATCGGACGCCACAGTTACTTCCTCGAGGACATCCTGCACGATCGCGCCAAGCAAGTGGTCATCGCCTTCTCGGTGTTTGCCATCCTCGCCTTCATCGCTTCGTTCTTCATGGCCAGGCTCAAACCGCTCAAGCGGGAACTGGGTTGCCTGGTGCTGTCCCTGGGCCTGGCGACTTCCTTTGTCACGCCCATCAAAGCAGTGACCGCGGTGCAATGCCCATGGAGCCTCGAACAATTCGGCGGTCACGAAACCTACAGCGAACTGTTGAGTCCTCGCCCGCACACCGATAAACCAGGGCGTTGCTGGCCCGGCGGCCATGCGGCCACCGGCTTCACCCTGTTTGCCCTGTTTTTCGTACTGCGTGACCGTCGCCCGCGCATGGCTCGCGCAGCGTTGGTCTTCGCCTTTGCCCTCGGCTCGGTGTTCTCCATCGGGCGGATGATGCAGGGCGCACACTTCTTCTCGCACAACGTGTGGACGGCGGTGTTCTGCTGGCTGATTTGTTTGGGGTCGTATTACTACGTTCTGTATCGACCGGCCTTGAGGGCGGATCGCGAGGCAAGTGCAGAACCTGTCAGCGCCTGACCTGACGCCTTCGCGGGCAAGCCACGCCCCCACAGAGACGATGCAGATCCTGTGGGAGCGTGGCTTGCCCGCGATGGGCGCGACGCAATCTCCAGCCAACCCCAAATTGAAGGCAATAAAAAACCCCGCCTGCTTTCGCAGACGGGGTTTTTTCGTACAGGGGTAAGGCTGGCTTACATCATGCCGCCCATGCCGCCCATACCGCCCATGTCTGGCATACCGCCGCCAGCTGCACCTTCTTTCTTCGGTGCATCAGCAACAGCGGCTTCGGTGGTCAGGATCAGACCGCCGATCGACGATGCAGCTTGCAGCGCGGAACGGGTGACCTTGGTCGGATCCAGGATACCCATTTCGATCATGTCGCCGTATTCGCCAGTCGCAGCGTTGTAACCGAAGTTACCTTTGCCGTTCTTGACTTCGTTGACCACAACGCTTGGCTCGTCACCGCTGTTGGCAGCGATCTGACGCAGCGGTGCTTCAACGGCACGACGCAGAACAGCGATACCTACGTCCTGATCAGCGTTGTCGCCTTTCAGATCGTTCAGGGTTTGCAGAGCGCGGATCAGCGCAACGCCACCGCCAGGTACCACGCCTTCTTCAACGGCTGCACGGGTAGCGTGCAGGGCGTCTTCAACGCGGGCTTTCTTCTCTTTCATTTCAACTTCGGAACCAGCGCCAACCTTGATCACTGCAACGCCGCCGGACAGCTTGGCCAGACGCTCTTGCAGTTTTTCACGGTCGTAGTCCGAGGAAGTTTCGGCAACCTGAGCACGGATCTGAGTGATGCGTGCTTCGATGTCGCCGTGTACGCCAGCACCGTCAACGATGATGGTGTTTTCCTTGGACAGGGTCACGCGCTTGGCGCTGCCCAGGTTTTCCAGGGTTGCGCTTTCCAGGCTCAGGCCGATCTCTTCGGAGATAACGGTACCGCCGGTCAGAACGGCGATGTCCTGCAGCATGGCCTTGCGACGATCGCCGAAGCCTGGAGCCTTGACGGCTGCGACTTTAACGATGCCACGCATGTTGTTCACAACCAGAGTCGCCAGGGCTTCGCCTTCAACGTCTTCGGCCACGATCAGCAGTGGACGGCCGGCTTTGGCAACGGCTTCCAGCACTGGCAGCATTTCGCGGATGTTCGAGATCTTCTTGTCGACCAGCAGGATCAGCGGGCCGTCCAGCTCAGCGACCATGGTCTCTGGCTTGTTGACGAAGTACGGGGACAGGTAACCACGGTCGAACTGCATGCCTTCAACAACCGACAGTTCGTTTTCCAGGCCCGAGCCTTCTTCAACGGTGATCACGCCTTCTTTACCGACTTTTTCCATGGCTTCGGCAATGATGTCGCCGATGGAGTTGTCGGAGTTGGCCGAGATGGTGCCGACCTGGGCGATAGCCTTGGTGTCAGCGCATGGCTTGGACAGGTTTTTCAGCTCTTTGACGATGGCGATGGTCGCCTTGTCGATGCCGCGCTTGAGGTCCATCGGGTTCATGCCGGCAGCGACGGCTTTCAGGCCTTCGTTGACGATCGACTGAGCCAGAACGGTAGCGGTGGTAGTACCGTCACCAGCGTCATCGTTGGCACGGGAGGCAACGTCTTTGACCAGCTGCGCGCCCATGTTTTCGAAACGGTCTTCCAGTTCGATTTCTTTGGCGACGGAAACGCCGTCCTTGGTGATGGTCGGAGCGCCGAAGCTCTTCTCGATGATCACGTTACGGCCTTTCGGGCCCAGGGTCGCTTTTACTGCGTCAGCCAGGACGTTGACGCCCTTGAGCATTTTTTTACGGGCGGAATCGCCAAACAGAACTTCTTTAGCAGCCATGATCGATATTCCTTAAATACTTTGTAGTAGCGGGAAAATGAACGGGGGTATCAGCCTTCGATAACGGCGAGGATTTCGTTCTCGCTCATTACCAGCAGGTCTTCGCCGTCGACTTTCACAGTGTTGCTGCCGGAGTAAGGACCGAACACAACCTTGTCGCCCACTTTCACGGACAGTGCACGCACTTCACCGTTTTCCAGTACGCGGCCGGTGCCTACAGCGAGGATTTCGCCGCTGTTGGCTTTTTCAGCAGCCGAACCTGGCAGGACGATACCGCCAGCGGTTTTCTTTTCTTCTTCGCTGCGACGGATGACGACGCGGTCATGCAGAGGACGAAGCTTCATTGTCGATCTCTCCTAATTGTGGTTTTCATCGGCCGGTGTAGTCCCGGCGGGTTTAACAAAGGCCGGCGGTGCCGGTTGCGGTTCGTCAAGCGAACCGCGGAAGTCTGTCTGGCTTGTTCGCCAGAAACCTTGCGGTGACCGTTACATAAGGGCGCATAAGCTTATTACAAGGGCGGCGGTGAAAAAATTTTCAGGTCGATGCCCCGCAAACGAACACGGCACCCGAAGGTGCCGTGTCGATGTGCGTATTACTTGGTATCGCGGTGTTCGAACTCGCCTTCGATCACGTTGGGCTCGCGGCCCAGCGGCTCGCGAGGCGCCGGGCCGCCACGGGCCTGGAGGTCGTCGGCGAACGCTCGCTGACGCATCGCCTGCTCTTCGGCGCGCTGACGCATTTTACTCGCCAGCAGGCGACGACTGAACGGCAGCAGCATGAACAGGCCGATCACATCGCTGATGAAGCCCGGAAGAATTAGCAGGCCACCGGCCAATGCCAGCATCAGGCCTTCGAGCATGGTCTGGGCCGGCAGTTCGCCGCGGCTCAGGCTTTCACGGGCACGCAGGGCCGTGGCCAGGCCGGCGATGCGCAGCACAAACACGCCGAACATCGAGCCGAGAATGATCAGCAGCAGGGCCGGGAAGAACCCGATGGACCCTGCCACCTTGACGAATACGAACAGCTCCAACACCGGGAACAGCAGAAAGAGCAACAAAAAAGGGCGCATCAAATGGTTCCTCAACGCAAGAATGCCTTGCCAGTTCACCTTAGATGACGTCGCCGTTTCGTGAATTCAAGCGTCGGCCACTTCATTTTTCGGCCAATGATCGGCGTGGGCCAGAGAAACCAAGGCTTCGCGAACTTGTGTCGGCGTATTACAAGGCGCTTGGAACGGTAACCAGTACAGACTTTGACCGATGCGCAGGTGCATGCCTTCGCAATCGATGCCGACCATTTGCGCCGGCACGTTTTTCGGCAGCCCGGCCAGATCGACGTAATGGGCGATGGCCTTGGCGTGATCGGCGTTCATGTGCTCGACCATGCTCACTTCGGCCTTGCCGGCGAACGGGTTGGCCAGGGTCAGCTCGTTGACCCAATGAATCGCGCCAAAACCGCCGATGTAACGGTGGCGTACAGGCTCAAGCACCCAGAAATCGAAATCGTGGGCCTTGTGATAACCCTTCGACTCCGGGAAGTAGCGGTAGTAACGCTCGGAGGCCGCGTCGATGGCGGCTTCGTCTTCGAGCTGCTGCGCCTCAGCCAGGTAAGTCAGTCGACCAACGGCCTGGACATCTTCGGCACCACGTTCGCCGACAAAGAGCGAGCATTTCGGATCTTTTTGCAGATTATGAGTGTGCTGGGCGATGCGGCTGATCAGGATCAGCGGCCGGCCCTGCTCGTCCAGGCAGTACGGAACCACGGAACCGAACGGAAAACCGGGCATTGATTTGGAGTGCGTCGAGAGCACCCCACGGTATTCCTTGAGAAGCAATTCTCGTGCATGCTTAGCCGCTTCAACGCTCAATTTATGACTCCTTAAATAGAATCCGTCAGAAAAACGGACGAGCTGCTGGCGAAAGTCCCAGCACGCCATCGGGGGCAGTTCTCATGTGCAGCCAGGCCAGGTCAGGCGCAGATCGAGAGGCTCTCTAAAGGAAACCACTCAGACCTGCTACCGGGGCATGCGAATGCAACTCACTGACAAAGTAATCATTATCACTGGCGGTTGCCAGGGTTTAGGCCGCTCCATGGCCGAGTATTTCGCAGGCCTGGGCGCGAAACTCGCGCTGGTGGACCTGAACCAGGAAAAACTCGACGACGCCGTCGCGGCCTGCAAGGCCCAAGGTGTCGAGGCCCGCGCCTACCTGTGCAACGTGGCCAACGAAGAGCAAGTGACCCACATGGTTGCCCAGGTCGCTGAAGACTTCGGCGCGATCCATGGCTTGATCAACAACGCCGGGATCCTGCGCGACGGCCTGTTGCTCAAGGTCAAGGATGGCGAAATGACCAAGATGAGCCTGGCCCAGTGGCAGGCCGTCATCGACGTCAACCTGACCGGCGTGTTCCTGTGCACCCGTGAAGTCGCGGCGAAAATGGTCGAGCTGAACAACAGTGGCGCGATCATCAATATCTCGTCGATTTCCCGCGCCGGCAACGTCGGTCAGACCAACTACTCCGCCGCCAAGGCCGGTGTTGCTGCGGCGACCGTGACCTGGGCCAAGGAACTGGCACGCTACGGCATTCGCGTCGCCGGCATTGCACCGGGCTTCATCGAAACCGAAATGACCCTGGGCATGAAGCCTGAAGCGCTGGAGAAGATGACTGCGGGGATCCCGCTCAAGCGCATGGGCAAGCCTGAGGAAATCGCCCATTCGGCGGCTTACATCTTCGAGAACGACTATTACACCGGTCGGATTCTGGAGATGGATGGCGGGTTGCGTCTCTAAATCCACCACAAAACAACTACTGTAGGAGCGAGCTTGCTCGCGATGGTGTGTCAGGCACATTGGTGTAACTGACCCACCATCGCGAGCAAGCTCGCTCCTACAAGGGGATTGCGTTCACACCCTCAGTCGTCGCTGACGCTGATGTTCGGCATCGCCGGCGTCAACGCTTCCTGCAACACGATCCGCGCGCCGACATGGCGGGCCAGTTCCTGGTAAACCATCGCAATCTGGCTATCAGGCTCGGCGATCACTGTTGGCTTGCCGCCATCGGCCTGCTCGCGGATGACCATCGACAGCGGCAGCGAAGCCAGCAGTTCAACGCCATACTGGTTGGCCAGTTTCACACCACCGCCTTCGCCAAACAGATGCTCGGCATGTCCGCAGTTGGAGCAGATGTGCACGGCCATGTTTTCCACCACGCCCAGCACCGGGATGTTGACCTTGCGGAACATTTCCACGCCCTTGCGTGCGTCCAGCAATGCCAGGTCCTGCGGGGTGGTCACGATCACCGCACCGGCCACCGGCACTTTCTGCGCCAGGGTCAACTGGATGTCACCGGTGCCTGGCGGCATGTCGATGACCAGGTAATCGAGGTCACCCCACGCGGTCTGGGTGACCAGTTGCAACAGGGCGCCCGAAACCATCGGCCCACGCCAGACCATCGGCGTGTTGTCGTCGGTGAGGAAAGCCATGGACATCACTTCGACGCCATGGGACTTGAGCGGAACGAACCATTTCTGATCCTTGACCTCGGGGCGGGTACGCTCGGGGATGCCGAACATGATGCCCTGGCTCGGACCGTAGATATCCGCATCGAGAATCCCGACCTTGGCGCCTTCCCGGGCCAGAGCCAGGGCCAGGTTGGCCGCCGTGGTGGATTTGCCCACGCCGCCCTTGCCGGACGCCACGGCCACCACGTTTTTCACGTTCGCCAAGCCCGGAATCTGCGCCTGAGCCTTGTGCGCGGCGATCACGCTAGTGATTTCGACCTTGGCACTTGCCACGCCATCCAGCCCCTGAATGGCCATTTCCAGCATCTGCGCCCAGCCACTCTTGAACAGACCGGCGGCGTAACCCAGTTCAAGCTGAACGCTGACGCGGTCGCCCTGAATCTCGATGTTGCGCACGCACCCGGCGCTGACCGGGTCCAGGTTCAGGTAAGGGTCGGTGTATTGGCGAAGGACGGCTTCCACCGCTGCGCGATTGACGGCGCTCATGGGCAACTCCGAAAACAGGACTGGAAAAGATAGTGGGTATCGTACCTGTTCTGCGCCCGAGGCGGCATGCCTGTAGACCATTTGTTGCGAAGGCATTCATGTGGCGAGGGGGCTTGCCCCCGTTGGGTGGCGAAGCCGCCCCAATCCCGGCAGCCCGGTTCCGACAATTGGATCGCATCAGCCTTATTACGACTGCTGCGCAGTCGAACGGGGGCGAGCCCCCTCGCCACAGTTTTCACCAGCTATGCATCCGGAAACAGGCTCACAGGGTGAAAAATATGCGCCGGCGCTTTATAGTGGCCGACCTCCGTTTCATCAAGTAGCCGAGCCCCATGTCCGAGCCACGCAAGATCCTCGTCACCAGCGCCCTGCCCTATGCCAATGGTTCGATTCACCTCGGCCATATGCTGGAATACATCCAGACCGATATGTGGGTGCGCTTCCAGAAGCACCGCGGCAATCAATGCATCTATGTCTGCGCCGACGACGCCCACGGTTCGGCGATCATGCTGCGCGCGGAAAAGGAAGGCATCACCCCGGAACAACTGATCGCCAACGTCCAGGCCGAACACAGCGCCGACTTTGCCGACTTCCTGGTGGACTTCGACAATTTCCACTCCACTCACGCCGAAGAAAACCGTGAGCTGTCGAGCCAGATCTACCTGAAGCTGCGTGACGCCGGGCACATCGCCACGCGTTCGATCACCCAGTACTTCGACCCGGAAAAGAAAATGTTCCTGGCCGACCGCTTCATCAAGGGCACCTGCCCGAAATGCGGCACCGAAGACCAGTACGGCGACAACTGCGAAAAATGCGGTGCGACCTACGCACCGACTGACCTGAAGGATCCGAAGTCGGCGATCTCCGGCGCCACCCCAGTGCTCAAGGATTCCCAGCACTTCTTCTTCAAGCTGCCAGACTTCCAGCAAATGCTGCAAACCTGGACCCGCAGCGGCACCCTGCAGGATGCCGTCGCCAACAAGATCGCCGAATGGCTGGATGCCGGCCTGCAACAGTGGGACATCTCCCGCGATGCACCGTATTTCGGTTTTGAAATCCCCGACGAGCCGGGCAAGTACTTCTACGTGTGGCTGGATGCGCCGATCGGTTACATGGCCAGCTTCAAGAACCTGTGCAACCGCACGCCGGAGCTGGACTTCGACGCGTTCTGGGGCAAGGACTCCACCGCCGAGCTGTACCATTTCATCGGCAAGGACATCGTCAACTTCCACGCCCTGTTCTGGCCAGCCATGCTCGAGGGCGCGGGCTACCGCAAGCCGACCGGCATCAACGTGCACGGCTACCTGACTGTCAACGGTCAGAAAATGTCCAAGTCCCGCGGCACCTTCATCAAGGCCCGGACCTACCTGGACCACCTGTCGCCGGAATACCTGCGCTATTACTACGCGGCCAAGCTGGGCCGTGGCGTTGATGACCTCGATCTGAACCTCGAAGACTTCGTGCAGAAGGTCAACTCCGACCTGGTGGGCAAGGTCGTCAACATCGCCAGCCGTTGTGCCGGTTTCATCAACAAGGGCAATGCCGGCGTAATGGTCGACACCAACGCCGCGCCTGAACTGACCGAAGCCTTCCTGGCCGCCGCGCCAGGTATCGCCGACGCCTATGAAGCCCGCGACTTTGCCCGTGCCATGCGCGAGATCATGGGCCTGGCCGACCGCGCCAACGCCTGGATCGCCGACAAGGCGCCGTGGTCGTTGAACAAACAGGAAGGCAAACAGGATGAAGTCCAGGCCATCTGCGCCACAGGCGTCAACCTGTTCCGCCAACTGGTGATCTTCCTCAAGCCGGTGCTGCCGCTGCTGGCCGCCGACGCCGAGGCGTTCCTCAACGTCGCGCCGCTGACCTGGAACGATCACGCGACCTTGCTCGGCAATCACCAGCTGAACGAGTTCAAGCCGCTGATGACCCGCATCGACCCGGTAAAAGTGCAAGCCATGACCGACGCCTCGAAAGAAGACCTGACCGCCAGCCAGACCGACACTGGCGAAGCCGCACCTGCCGGCAATGGCGAACTGGCCAAGGATCCGCTGTCGCCGGAAATCGAGTTCGACACCTTTGCCGCTGTCGACCTGCGTGTCGCGCTGATCGTCAAGGCTGAACACGTGGAAGGTGCCGACAAGCTGTTGCGCCTGACCCTGGATATCGGTGACGAGCAACGCAACGTATTCTCCGGGATCAAGAGCGCTTACCCGGACCCGTCCAAGCTCGATGGGCGCCTGACCATGATGATCGCCAACCTCAAGCCACGGAAAATGAAGTTCGGTATCTCCGAAGGCATGGTGATGGCGGCAGGCCCTGGCGGAGAAGAAATCTACCTGCTCAGCCCTGACAGCGGCGCCAAGCCTGGCCAGCGCATCAAGTAAGGTCTGCGGCAAATCGATCCCACAGTCGTGCCTGGCGCGGCTGTGGGATTTTCATGTCTGGCCCACCCTCCCGCCTTGCCGGATAATGCCTAAGCTTTTTAGACCATCTCCTGTAGGAGCGAGCTCGCTCGCGATGGTCGTTAACGATTATGCGTGTCCACAGGTTGAACGCAGCGCCCTTGAGTCCATCGTCGGAACGCCGCCCGGACCAAGCTCGCTCCTACAAAAACTACCGTTCTTGTCGGCACGAACAATGACCGAAATCCTGCTTACGCTTATCAGTGCTGCCCTGATCAACAACCTCGTGTTGCAATGGCCATTGGCCGTCGATCCACTGTTGGCCGGTCAGCGTCGTCAGGTACATGCCCTGGGCATTGCGACGACATGCCTGATGCTGGTCGTGGGCATGCTCGGCTACGCGCTCTATCAATGGATGCTGGTGCCACTACAATTGACGCCGCTGCGTCTGTTTGTGTTTCTGCCATTGAGCGTGCTGCTGATCAGCCCGTTGCTGAAGTTGCTGGCGCGGTTGTTTTCGACACTACCATTCGAAGGCCTCTGGCCGTTGCTGCTAGGCAATGCTGGCGTACTCGGCGTGGCCCTGCTCAATGCTCAGGAAGACAAGGGCTTCTTTCACGCCACTGCCTTGAGCCTCGGTGCAGGGTTGGGCTTCTGGCTGGTGTTGAGCCTGTTCACTGATTTGCGTGAACGCACGGCCGACAACGATGTTCCCCTGCCCTTTCGCGGCTTGCCGATCGACCTGATTGGTGCCGGCCTGATCGCAGTGGCTTTTCTCGGATTCAGCGGACTGATCAAAACATGAGTCTGATTCAATGCATCGACGCACTCTTGCCGCAAACCCAATGCGGCAAGTGCGGGCACCCCGGGTGCAAGCCGTATGCCGAAGGCATCGCCAGCGGTGAGCCGATCAACAAGTGCCCGCCCGGAGGCAACGAAACCATCGCGGCCCTGGCTGAACTGCTGAAGGTGCCGGTGCTGGAGTTGGACATCACTCGCGGCTCGGCACCTGCGCAGATCGCCTATATCCGCGAGGCCGAGTGCATTGGTTGCACCAAGTGCATTCAGGCCTGCCCGATCGATGCCATCGTCGGCGCGGCCAAGCTGATGCACACGGTGATCATTGATGAGTGCACCGGTTGCGACCTCTGCGTGGCACCGTGCCCGGTGGACTGCATCGAAATGCGCCCATTGCAGCCGAACACTGTACTGCCTGTTGTCGGGGGCCTGGCTCTCACACCGCAGGCGCGGCAGGCCCGCAACCTCAAGCGCGATCACGCACGGCGCCGCTTCGAACAACGCAATGCCCGCCTGCAGCGTGAGGAGCAACAGAAAATCGCCGAGCGCCAGGCAAGGCAGCGAGCCGCACAACCTGCCGAGACGACAGCCGACCCGGTGCAGGCGGCCCTCGAGCGCGTCCGCGCACAGAAAACCGCCAATGCCGATGCCGCGCTGAAAAAGGCCAAGATCGAGGTGGCGATGAGTCGGGCGCAGTTGCACAAATCGCTGAAGGCCTTCGGGCATCCGCCGACCTTCGAACAGCAATCGCAGTTGATCACACTGCAACAACAGTTCGAAGCCGCCGAACAAAACCTGGCGCAACTGGAAAGCGCCGCTCCACCTTCCCCTGCGCCGACGGTCGCAGCTGCGTCGTCAAATGATGCCGATCTGAAACGGGCCAAGATCCAGTTGGCCATGCGTCGCGCCGAACTCAAGAAGGCTCAGGCCAACGAAGCACCAGCGGAACAAATCGAAGCCCTGGAACGCGCACTCGGTGAAGCCGAACGCCTGGTGGACGCCCATGCCAGCCCTTGACGTGGTGGATGATCGCCTGCAACAGGCGATGAAACTGGTGCTGTTGGCCACGCTGCCGGGAATCCTGGCGGCGTTCTGGCTGTACGGCTGGGGTGTGTTGATCAATCTGCTTCTGGCGGCCACTGCCGCGTTGGCCGTCGAGGCCGCCGTCGTGCAATGGCGCAAGCAGCCGCCGGGGCCAACTTTGAGTGACGGTAGCGCGCTGGTCAGTGCCACATTGCTGGCTCTGGCACTGCCGCCTTACTGCCCATGGTGGCTGACCCTCAGTGCTGCCGCTTCTGCGATGGTGTTCGGCAAGCACTTGTATGGTGGCGTCGGTTCGAATCCCTTCAACCCGGCGATGCTTGGCTTGGCTCTGGTACTGGTGACCTTTCCCCAACCAATGACCCATTGGCCATTGCCCCATGGCATGGATCTGTTGAGCGGCCTGCAGCACGTGTTTGGCATCGGCCATGTGCCGGATGCGTGGGTGCAGGCCACGGCACTGGACAGTCTGCGGATCAACAAAAGCCTGACCATGGATGAACTGTTTGCCGGCAACCCGGCATTCGGCCACTTTGGCGGCCGGGGGGTGGAATGGGTGAACCTGGCCTTTGTGGCGGGTGGAGCGTTTCTCCTGCAACGAAGGGTGATCAGCTGGCATGCACCGGTCGGCATGCTGGCCAGCCTGTTCATCATCAGCCTGTTGTGCTGGAACGGCTCGGGCTCCGACTCCCATGGCTCGCCGTTGTTTCATCTGCTGACCGGCGCGACCATGCTGGGTGCGTTCTTCATCATCACCGAACCGGTGTCCGGCGCCAGAAGCCCTGGCGCGAAACTGTTGTTCGGCGCTGGTGTTGGGCTTCTCACTTATCTGATTCGTACCTGGGGTGGCTACCCGGACGGCATCGCCTTCGCTGTGCTGTTGATGAACCTGTGCGTGCCGGCGCTGGAGCGGTTCGTGGCGGCCAGGCAACAGCCGGAGGCGCCATGAACCGGACATCAAGCATCGCGCTTGTGGTGCTTTTGGCCGCACTGGGCCTTGGCGTGACGTACTTCGTACAACTCGGCAGCGCGCCACGCATTGCAGCCGAACAGCGCCTGATCGACAGCCGTAACCTGCTGGACCTGATCGCGCCGGACAGCTACGACAATCAACCACTCGAACACCCCATAACGATTGAAGCAGCCGCACTGACCAACAGCACCTTGCTGGGTGGTTATCTGGCGACCCGGGCCGATCAGCCCGTCGCGGTCTTGCTGCGCAGTCAAACCCTTGGCTACGCCGGTGCCATCGACCTGTTGATCGCAGTCGACGCCAATGGCAGGTTGCTGGGCGTCAAAACCCTCAAACAGTCGGAAACACCAGGACTTGGGGCTCGGATCGCCGACTGGCCCAATGCCTGGCTCCAGGTTTTTTCCGGCAAGTCTCGAACAGAACCCGGTGACAGCGGCTGGGCGCTGAAAAAGGATCAGGGACAGTTCGATCAGATCGCAGGCGCAACCATCACCTCAAGAGCGGTGATCAATGCCGTCCACGATGCCTTGCGCTACTTCGATGAACACCGGCAACAACTGCTCGGAATCCCTGCCCATGGATAACTCATCGACTCTGCGCAACGCCTTGATGCTGACGCCACTGATCGGCGTCACCCACTCGCTGATGGCTGCAGTTGGCCTGTGCCTGATGTTCTTGGTGGTGACTCAGTTGTTCGGTCTGGCCATGGGTGCCCTGCGATCTCGACTGGTCCCGGCGACCCGTATGCTGGCCAGCATCCTGTTGGCAGCCACCCTCACCAGTTGCGCGGAACTCATGGCACAAGCCTGGTCGCTGCAATGGCAGCAGCATCTGGGGATTTATGGAGCCTTGATCGCCTTGCAATGCGTTGTACTGGAACACACCGGGGTCTTTCAGAGCGATTGGCGTCAACGCCTGCGACTCAATAGCCTGTTTGCCACGCTGATGATCACGCTGGGCCTGCTGCGCGAACTCATCGGCAACGGAACACTTGGAAACCATCTATCGTGGCTGTTCGGTGCAACGCAAACTGACTGGCATGGCTGGGTGCTGGTGGCTGACGGCGGACTGCGCCTGACCACACTGGTCCCTGGCGGGTTCATCATGCTCGGACTCCTGATCGCCGCCTGGCAGGCCTGGCGCCCGACGCCCACACATTGATTGCCTTCGAGGAAACGCACTGCCCATGAATGCCGCAAAACGTCTGGAAATTTTCCGCCGACTGCACGAGGACAACCCGGAACCAAAGACCGAACTGGCCTATTCCTCCCCCTTCGAATTACTGATTGCCGTGATTCTCTCGGCGCAGTCCACCGATGTCGGCGTCAACAAGGCCACAGCCAGGCTTTTCCCGGTCGCCAATACCCCGGCAGCGATGCATGCCCTGGGTGTCGAAGGGCTGTCGGAGTACATCAAGACCATCGGGCTGTACAACAGCAAAGCGAAAAACGTGATCGAAACCTGCCGTTTGCTGGTCGAGCGTCACGCCGGCGAGGTCCCACAAACCCGCGAAGAGCTGGAAGCACTGCCCGGCGTCGGCCGCAAGACCGCCAACGTGGTACTCAATACGGCATTCCGTCAGCTGACCATGGCCGTCGACACGCATATTTTCAGGGTCAGCAACCGGACTGGCATTGCTCCCGGCAAGAATGTGGTGGAAGTCGAGAAAAAACTGATGAAGTTCGTGCCCAAGGAGTACCTGCTCGACTCCCATCACTGGCTGATCCTTCATGGTCGCTATGTTTGCCTGGCCCGCAAGCCCCGATGCGGAAGCTGCCGGATCGAGGATTTGTGCGAATACAAGCACAAAACCTCCGACGATTGAGGCGCTATTGGGTTTATTGATTTGTCGATTGAAAAAATCTTTTTTACCCGCCGGGAGAATGTCGATATAAGGGGCGCCAAAGGCCTTCTTAGCCTGGAGCAACTAAATGAGTACTGGCAAAGAGCAATTAGACGTAGAAGACGATTTCACCACCGCCGAAACCGATGATGCTGAACCGGTGGTTGAAGTAGCGAAAACTAATCTGAGCAAACGCCGCACCATCGACAACCTGCTGGAGGAGCGCCGACTGCAAAAGCAATTGGCCGATTACGATTTTGATTTATGACACCTGAAAGCCTCCCGAAACGGAGGCTTTTTTTTGCTAAGTGCCGTACCCCGATAGGCGCCCCTTGTCGCGCAGTTATGCCATCACACCAGACCATTGCGTTGTGCCAGTTCGATCAGATCGACCAGAGACCGCGCATTCAGCTTGAGCAACAGGCGGGTCTTGTAAGTACTGACTGTTTTATTGCTGAGAAACATCCCATCGGCAATCTCTTTATTGGTCTTTCCTCGGGCCAACTGCTGCAGGACCATCATTTCCCGCCCCGACAATCGATCGACCATATCGGCCTCACTGGCATTCCCCAAACTGCATCGTACGGTATGCAAGGCTTGATTAGGAAAGTAACTGTAGCCTGACAAAACGGCCTTTATTGCACTGAGCAACTCCGTGAGATCTTGTTGTTTGCAGACATAACCGGCTGCACCGGATTGCATGCAACGCATCGAAAAATTTCCCGGCGCCTGGGAAGTCAAAATCAGCACTTTCATCGGCATTGAAGTCGAAGACAAACGCGCGATGACTTCCAACCCGTCCAGTTTCGGAATCCCGATATCCAGAATGACAATGTCCGGCATAAGTTCTCGGGCTAGTTGCAGTGCGTCCACACCATTATCGGTTTCTGCAATAACTTCGTAGCCATGACGCTCCATTAGCATACGTACCGCAAGACGAATGACGGGGTGATCATCCACGATCAGCACTTTATTCATGGGCAAGTCCAATTTTCGCTGTTCGAATTTTTAGAGCCCGCACAATAGCCTAGTCGTTTCACCCATGGCATGTCGCCCCTCCCGGCCACCCACACCAAGAGACATCCCCTACAAACAACACGGATTCCTCCTACAAAAATCCCTCGAACAGAATGAATTTAAAACTGTATCAGCGTCAGTGTGTCGCACTTTCCAGCAGCCACCTGTGTCGATTTACGACCAGAATTTTTCGAGAGCCAGCTTGATCCGGTCGCGCCCTGACAAACACTAGCCCCTACCTTTCCGCTAAAACGTAACTGATATTTTCGCACTCAACACTCACACCAGAAATATCACACACTTCGCATCCAATTACTCTTACAGCAAATAATATTTTTTGAGCAATCATTAAAACACGCCAAAAATTCAAGAAACCGAAGAGCAATACAACAAACAAATAAAAACCTGTCAAAAACCAGCAGACAATCAAAATCACTACAATAGGCACCACATCGAACCAACTTCATAAACCACTCGAGAACAGACAACCCGGCATGAGTACAGAATATGATAAAAAAACGAATCACCAACCCAATGACAATTATCGCGATATTCGCAGCGCTCTCTGAAACGTCGGCAGCCGTCTCTCTACCCTTCCTTGATCAGGAGGAAAGAGAACTCTACGTCTGGTTCCTGATCAGCTTTCCGTTTTATTTACTTTTGCTTTTTTTCGCGACACTCAACTTCAACTATAAATCACTTTATGCACCCTCCGATTTTGAAAAGGGAAAGCACTTCATGAAGGTCATGGATGATGTTGGGCGCTCGGAAAAAAAAGCGTCCGCAAAACCGCCTGAAAACCCCACACTGGAAACGTCAGCGAATGACTGGCGGTCAGCCCGAACGCCCTGTGGCGCACAGGACCCGCCAACCGGGATTGGTCTGCAAACCACTGTCTCTGTTCAGCATCACCTTCAGTTACCGGAACCGGTAAAAGACCTGTACATCGTTGATGTGCGCTGGATGAGCGAAGAGGTCGAGTTTGGAGCGCTGCTGGAAAAAATCCAGAGGCCACGGGAAAAGACGGCGTACGTGATTCTGTTTGTCACTTGTGCCGTTTCGGAGAAATTACTGAAAGCCAGTGCGCTTGGACATACAAAGCAGGCCAGCAAACGCGGTGCCGCCTTTTATGTGGCCTACAATCTGGACTCGCACAGATTGTCGGTCATTGATCACGCCGGGCAACCGGCGAACAGCAACCTGTAGTACAGGTCAGGCCATCGAGAAGGAGAAAAACAGTAAATCATCAGCGGAAACGAAAACACCCGACAACACAGTAACTGGTATCACACCCCGTTTTCAGGTACCTGACCTCGTCGAGGACGAGGTCAGGTATCCATCACGATGTCAAAGGTCTCAGAACAGCTTCCGGCCTTTGTTCGCCGCAATGCGCATGCGCAGGGCGTTGAGCTTGATGAAGCCCGCGGCATCCGCCTGGTTGTACGCGCCGCCATCTTCTTCGAAGGTAGCGATGTTGGCGTCGAACAGCGAGTCGTCGGACTTGCGGCCAGTGACGATCACATTGCCCTTGTACAGTTTCAGGCGCACAACGCCGTTCACGTTGACCTGGGACGCATCGATCATCTGTTGCAGCATCAGACGCTCAGGGCTCCACCAGTAGCCGGTATAGATCAGGCTGGCGTACTTGGGCATCAGCTCGTCCTTGAGGTGAGCCACTTCGCGGTCCAGGGTGATCGATTCGATCGCACGGTGGGCACGCAGCATGATGGTGCCGCCAGGGGTTTCGTAGCAGCCACGGGACTTCATGCCCACGTAGCGGTTCTCGACGATGTCGAGACGGCCGATACCGTGCTCACCACCGATACGGTTCAGGGTCGCCAGCACGGTGGCCGGAGTCATTTCGACGCCGTCCAGCGCGACGATGTCGCCGTTGCGGTAGGTCAGTTCCAGGTACTGCGGCTTGTCTGGAGCGTTTTCCGGGGAAACGGTCCAGCGCCACATGTCTTCTTCGTGCTCGGTCCAGGTGTCTTCCAGCACGCCGCCTTCATAGGAGATGTGCAGCAGGTTGGCATCCATGGAGTACGGGGACTTCTTCTTGCCGTGGCGCTCGATCGGAATCGCGTGCTTCGCGGCGTAATCCATCAGCTTTTCACGGGACAGCAGGTCCCACTCGCGCCAAGGAGCGATCACTTTCACACCTGGCTTCAAGGCGTACGCACCGAGCTCGAAACGAACCTGGTCGTTACCCTTGCCGGTGGCGCCATGGGAAATGGCGTCTGCACCGGTTTCGTTGGCAATTTCGATCAGGCGCTTGGCGATCAGCGGACGAGCGATGGAAGTACCCAGCAGGTACTCGCCTTCGTAAACGGTGTTGGCGCGGAACATCGGGAAAACGAAATCGCGCACGAACTCTTCGCGCAAGTCGTCGATGTAGATCTCTTTGACGCCCATGGCCTGAGCCTTGGCGCGTGCAGGTTCGACCTCTTCGCCCTGACCCAGGTCAGCGGTGAAGGTCACTACTTCACAGTTATAAGTATCCTGCAGCCACTTGAGGATCACCGAAGTGTCCAGGCCGCCGGAATACGCCAGAACGACCTTGTTTACGTCCGCCATGCCATCACTCCACGGGGTTCTACGGAAAGCCGGGAAGTCTACCGCTCATGCAGAATAATTTACAGTGGCGCGACAGCTTATGACGACGAAGCGACAGATTATGTCGAGGGCGCGACGATTACAGCCGGGTCAGGAAGTGGCCGAAGTGGCCGCTTTCGTCGCTTGCGGGGCGACTTGTTCCGCGGGTGCTCCGCGCTCCAGGCGCACTGCTACTCGACGGTTCTTCGCGCGGTTGGTGTTGTTGGTGTTAGGCGCCACCGGATAACGCTCGCCATGGAAACGCAGGGTGATTTGCGATTCCTGGATGCCGTTGGCCTTGAAGAACTCCATCACTGCCAGGGCTCGGCGCCGCGACAGGTCGCGGTTGGTCAGGCGATTGCCGCTGTTGTCGGAGTGACCGTCGAGCTCGATGTGATTGACCGTCGGATCGGCCTTCATGTACTCCAGCATTACCTGCAGTTTGGCTTTTGCGGCGCTGTCGAGTTCGATTCCGCCGCCGGGGAAGCCGATTTCCGATTGCTTCACCTGTTCGAAATTCTGTGGCAACAGTTTCGCCACGCAACCCTGGTAGTCGGCAAACGCCTTGGTGAACCTGACCGGCAACAAGCGTACTTCCGACACCCGCCCATCCCCCGAGGAATGTCGAACGACCGGGCTGCGACCGTCCATCAGGCCACTAATCAGACGCCCGGCCTGAACCTGTGAGCTATTGAACAATACGTTGCCACTGCCGATTCTCACCGTGCCCAGGTTGATATCGTCACGGCCCGGCTGCCACGGCGCGGCAGCGGCCAGCAAGGTGGCCGAACCACCGCCGATCATCGGGTTGTAGGCTTTCAGACGGAAAGTCGCCTGCTCGCCGGCACGACGCACGAACTCGCCCGAACCGAAATCGGTAACCGGCTGAGTCAGGCGGCATTCGAACTTGTCGCCTTCGACCGTCCACTCAATGTTCTCCAGACGTGTCTGGAAAGTGAGCGCCATGGCCGGAAGGCTGGCAAACACACTGAGCAAGGCTAAATAACGCTGGCGCACGGGAGGCTCCACTGGCTTCTACAACGAAAAGACCGACACACACATGTTTACGGCATACCTGTTGGATATCGGAAGCTTCCTGCAAAACTTGATAGCGAGTGCCTGCAAGAGTCTTTTCCGGTAGCATTCCCTTGAGTTTGACCCGCCTGGAATCCCCTCATGTCCGACCGCCTGACCCTGCTGCGTCCCGACGACTGGCATATTCATCTTCGCGATGGTGCCGTGCTGACCAATACCGTCGCGGATGTCGCGCGCACCTTTGGCCGCGCCATCATCATGCCCAACCTGGTTCCACCGGTACGCAATGCGGCCGAAGCCGACGGCTATCGGCAGCGGATTCTCGCTGCCCGCCCGACCGGCAGCCTGTTCGAGCCACTGATGGTCCTGTACCTGACCGACCGCACCCAGCCTGAAGAAATTCGCGAGGCCAAGGCCAGCGGATTCATTCACGCCGCCAAGCTGTACCCGGCCGGCGCGACCACCAACTCGGATTCTGGCGTCACCAGCATCGACAAAATCTTCCCTGCACTCGAGGCCATGGCCGAAGTCGGGATGCCGTTGTTGGTCCACGGTGAAGTCACCCGGGGCGATGTCGACGTGTTCGACCGAGAAAAAATCTTCATCGACGAGCACTTGCGTCGTGTGGTCGAGCGCTTCCCGACCCTCAAAGTGGTCTTCGAACACATCACCACCGCGGACGCCGTGCAGTTCGTCAACTCGGCTTCGGCCAACGTGGGCGCGACCATCACCGCGCATCACCTGCTGTACAACCGCAACCACATGCTGGTGGGCGGGATTCGGCCGCACTTCTATTGCCTGCCGATCCTCAAGCGCAATACCCACCAGGAAGCCCTGCTCGACGCGGCCACCAGCGGTAGCGACAAGTTCTTCCTCGGCACCGACTCGGCCCCCCACGCCCAGCATGCCAAGGAAGCGGCCTGCGGCTGCGCCGGTTGCTACACCGCCTATGCGGCAATCGAGATGTACGCCGAAGCCTTCGAACAGCGCAATGCGCTGGACAAGCTCGAGGCCTTCGCCAGCCTCAACGGCCCGCGCTTCTACGGTCTGCCGGCCAACACCGATCGCATCACCCTGGTCCGCGAAGAGTGGACCGCCCCGACCAGCCTGCCATTTGGCGAGCTGACCGTTATCCCGCTGCGCGCCGGTGAAAAACTGCGCTGGCGCCTGCTGGAGGAACACGCGTGAGTGAAGACCATTTCGACGACGAACTGGAAGGCAATGGCGGCGGAGGCGGCCCTCGTCATCCAATGGCGGCAAGGTTTCGTGGTTACCTGCCGGTTGTCGTCGATGTAGAGACCGGTGGCTTCAACTCGGCCACCGATGCCCTGCTGGAGATCGCCGCGACCACCATCGCCATGGATGAAAAGGGTTTTGTTTACCCGGATCACACCTACTTTTTCCGTGTCGAGCCGTTCGAAGGCGCGAACATCGAAGCGGCAGCCCTGGAATTCACCGGGATCAAGCTCGATCACCCGCTGCGCATGGCGGTGAGTGAAGAGTCTGCCCTGAACGATATCTTCCGCGGCGTGCGCAAGGCCCTCAAGGCCAACGGTTGCAAACGGGCGATCCTGGTCGGGCATAACAGCAGTTTCGACCTGGGCTTCCTGAATGCGGCGGTTGCGCGGCTGGACATGAAGCGCAATCCGTTCCATCCGTTCTCCAGCTTCGATACCGCAACGCTGGCCGGTCTCGCTTACGGCCAGACCGTGTTGGCCAAAGCGTGCCAGGCAGCGGACATCGACTTCGACGGTCGCGAGGCTCACTCGGCTCGCTACGACACCGAGAAGACGGCAGAGCTGTTCTGCGGCATCGTCAATCGCTGGAAGCAGATGGGTGGTTGGGAAGATTTCGGCGACTGAGTGCACTCACGAATCAATGTGGGAGCGAGCTTGCTCGCGATGGTCGTGAACGATAACGCGGGGAGCCTGGTTCCCCGCAGTGTTCATGATTCCATCGTCGGAACGCCGCCCGGAGCAAGCTCGCTCCTACAAGGACTTCAGCACATAAAAAAACCGGCCTCGAAGGCCGGTTTTTTTATACCTGGAACGCCTTACAGAGCGGCAGCGTGCTCGGTCAGGTAAGCAGCAACGCCTTCTGGCGAAGCGTTCATGCCTTTGTCGCCTTTTTTCCAGTTGGCAGGGCAGACTTCGCCGTGCTCTTCGTGGAATTGCAGAGCGTCGACCAGACGGATCAGCTCTTCCATGTTACGGCCCAGCGGCAGGTCGTTGACGATCTGCGAGCGGACAACGCCTTTGTCGTCGATCAGGAACGCGCCACGGAAAGCCACGCCATCAGCGGACTGAACGTCGTAGGCCTTCATGATGTCCTGCTTGATGTCGGCAGCCATGGTGTAGCGAACCTGGCCGATACCGCCATTGTTCACTGGAGTGTTGCGCCATGCGTTGTGGGTGAAGTGCGAGTCGATCGAAACAGCGATCACTTCAACGTTGCGTGCCTTGAAGTCAGACATGCGGTTGTCCAGAGCGATCAGCTCGGACGGGCAAACGAAGGTGAAGTCCAGTGGATAGAAGAACACCAGGCCGTATTTGCCTTTGATCGCCGAGGACAGGGTGAAGCTGTCAACGATCTCGCCATTGCCGAGTACGGCCGGTACGGTGAAGTCAGGGGCTTGTTTGCCTACGAGTACGCTCATTGGATATCTCCTGGTGTAATAGCGTGAGAAACAGGGTTCGCATCAGCCTGCCACCCTGAGGCGACAGCCCTGTGACACGATCCCCGGTCGCAAAAGACCGGCCATCATACACCGCGTGTTTGAGCTGGCTTAGCTGTTTTTTCCCCGTACGATGAAATCCCCGCCGGTTTTGGATCACCGATTTGCCAGGCAGACCGTTCGTCAGCCATACCCGTTTATGACGAAAAGTGCTCTGAAACCACTTTGACAATCATTCTCGTTAACATTAAGATCCATCGCAATTGAGTCACAATCAGCGACGGTCCTTCCCTATGTATGTTTGCCTCTGCACTGGCGTCACCGACGGTCAAATCCGCGATGCGATCTATGAAGGATGCTGCAGCTACAAGGAAGTCCGTGTGGCCACCGGCGTTGCGAGCCAGTGCGGCAAATGTGCCTGCCTCGCCAAGGAAGTGGTCCGCGAGACCCTGACCAAACTGCAAACGGCCCAGGCTGCAATTCCTTATCCAGCAGAATTTACCGCGGCTTAAACACCGAATTTCAAAGAACCGGACATATGTCCGGTTTTTTTATGCCTCAAAATCAACTAGTTATGCTCTAGACGCGGAACACAAACATTCTTATTCCGATTAATTTTCATTTAAGTTTCAATAACTTAGGTTTGACACTATTAAATACGAGGCTCAAACTCTGCTCTATTGACAGCTAATACAGGGCAGGACCCCATCATGAAAGGCGACGTTACAGTCATCCAGCATCTCAACAAGATCCTCGCCAATGAGCTGGTCGCGATCAATCAATACTTCCTGCATGCGCGCATGTATGAAGATTGGGGCCTGAACAAGCTCGGCAAGCACGAGTACCACGAATCCATCGACGAGATGAAGCACGCGGACAAGCTGATCAAGCGCATCCTGTTCCTTGAAGGCCTGCCGAATGTCCAGGACCTGGGCAAGCTGCACATCGGCGAGCACACCAAGGAAATGCTTGAGTGTGACCTGCGTATCGAGAAAACCGGCCATGCCGATCTCAAAGTGGCTATCGCGCATTGCGAAAAAGTTGGCGACTTCGGTAGCCGTGAACTGCTTGAAGATATCCTCGAGTCCGAAGAAGAACATATCGACTGGCTGGAAACCCAACTGGGCCTGATCGATAAAGTGGGCCTTGAGAACTATCTGCAATCGCAGATGGGCGAAGACGAGTAAGTTCTACGCCATTAATCTCGATGCAATAAAAAGCCCCGCCCTCTTTCGAGTGGCGGGGCTTTTTATTGCCTGCTCTTGTAGGAGCGAGCTTGCTCCGGGCGGCGTTCCGACGATGGTCGTTAACGATAACGCTGGGAGCCTGACACCCAGCGGCGTTCTTTAGTCCATCGCGAGCGAGCTCGCTCCTACAGGAAGCGAATCAGGCTTCGGTCTTTGGAGCAGCAGCCTTGGCGGCGGCGTCCTTGATCAGGCTCTGCAGCGAACCGTCAGCAGCCATTTCAGTCATGATGTCGCTACCGCCGACCAGTTCACCGGCAACCCACAGCTGTGGGAAGGTTGGCCAGTTGGCGTATTTTGGCAGGTTGGCGCGGATTTCCGGGTTCTGCAGGATGTCCACGTACGCAAACTTTTCGCCACACGCCATCACGGCCTGCGCGGCTTTCGCGGAGAAGCCGCACTGCGGGGCATTCGGCGAGCCTTTCATGTAAAGCAGAATGGTGTTGTTGGCAATCTGCTCTTTAATCGTTTCGATGATATCCATGGAGCACCTCGGCTGAACTTTCCGACTCATGGGTCGGCACGGTGGCGCATTGTAACGGAAAGCCGAGCGCCCTGCTCGGTCTCTCCGTCTGACTGATTCACGCCGCCACCACGATCACCGGCACACCATTGAGCGCGGCATTTCCCGACAGTTCGTCAATCTGGCGTTCGTCGGTCAGGTCGTTGGCGCTGGAGCCCGGTTGACTGCTGGCAATCGACATTTGCACGCCCGGCCGCGCGTGCCCCCAGCCGTGAGGCAGGCTGACCACGCCTTTCATCATGTCCAGACTGCCAAGCACTTCGACTTCGATCACACCCACCCGCGAACTGACCCGAACGCGCTGTCCGTCGCTGAGCCCGCGACTGGCCAGATCGTCCGGATGCATCAGCAACTGGTGACGTGGCTTGCCCTTTACCAACCGATGATAGTTATGCATCCATGAATTGTTGCTGCGTACATGCCGGCGGCCAATCATCAACAACTCGTCGGCGGCCGGCGCCTTCAAGGCTGCAAAGCGCGCCAGGTCAGCGAGAATCGCCGCAGGCGCGGCCTGGATGCGTTGATTGGCTGTCTTCAGGCGTGGCGTCAGGTTAGGCTTGAGCGCGCCCAGATCGACGCCATGGGGATGATCGAACAAAGTCGCCAGCGACAGCTTGTGCTCTGAATTGTCGCCGTACATTCCCATGCGCAAGCCGCGATCGATCATTTGCGCAGGGGCGATGGTGGGCTTCAGTTCTTTGCCGGTCCTGACGGCAAATGCCTTGGCCAGGCCGACGAAAATCTCCCAGTCGTGCAATGCACCTTGGGGTTTGGTGAGGATGGCGCGGTTGAAACGGCTGACGTTGCGCACCGCGAACAGGTTGAACGTGGTGTCGTAATGGTCGTTTTCCAGCGCCGATGTGGACGGCAGGATCAGGTCGGCGTAACGCGTGGTTTCATTGATGTACAGGTCGATACTGACCATGAACTCCAGCCCGTCCAGCGCCTGTTCGAGTTGTCGGCCATTGGGTGTGGACAACACCGGATTGCCCGCCACGGTGATCAGCGCGCGGACTTGCCCTTCCCCTTCAGTGAGCATCTCTTCGGCCAGCGCCGAGACAGGTAGCTCTCCGGCGTACTCCGGGCGCCCGGAAACCCGGCTCTGCCACAGATTGAAATGCCCGCCCGAGGTCGACGCCACCAGATCCACTGCTGGCTCGGTACACAAGGCACCACCCACGCGATCGAGATTGCCGGTGACCAGGTTGATCAACTGCACCACCCAATGGCACAGAGTACCGAAGGCCTGGGTCGAGACGCCCATGCGGCCATAGCAGACTGCACTCGGTGCCGCGGCGAAGTCCCGCGCCAACTGGCGGATCTGTTCGGCCGGTACGGCGCACAACGGACTCATGGCCTCGGCAGTGAACGGTGCGACGGCCTCCCGTACGTCCTCCAGGCCGTCCACCGGCAGATGACTGTCGCGGGTCAGACCTTCAGCGAACAAGGTATTGAGCAGGCCGAACAACAGCGCTGCATCACCACCCGGGCGTACGAACAGATGCTGGTCGGCAATCGCCGCCGTTTCACTACGGCGCGGATCGACCACCACCACCTTGCCACCCCGGGCCTGTATCGCCTTCAAGCGTTTCTCCACATCCGGCACGGTCATGATGCTGCCGTTCGAAGCCAGTGGATTGCCACCCAGGATCAGCATGAAATCGGTGTGGTCGATGTCCGGGATCGGCAGCAGCAGACCGTGGCCGTACATCAAATGACTGGTCAGGTGATGGGGCAATTGATCGACCGACGTCGCGGAAAACCGGTTGCGGGTTTTCAACAGGCCGAGGAAGTAATTGCTGTGGGTCATCAACCCGTAATTGTGCACGCTCGGGTTGCCCTGATAGACCGCCACCGCGTTTTGCCCGTGATGCGCCTGAATGGCGGCGAGGCGTTCGGCGACCAGATTGAATGCCGCTTCCCACTCGATGGGCTGCCATTCATTGCCCACCCGCTGCATCGGCTGATGCAGGCGATCCGGATCGTTCTGAATGTCTTGCAACGCCACGGCCTTGGGGCAGATGTGCCCACGACTGAACGTATCCTGGGGGTCGCCCTTGATCGAAGTGATCTGGACGTTACCGCCTTCGACCCTGGTGGTTTCGATGGTCAGGCCACAGATGGCTTCGCACAAATGGCACGCACGGTGATGGAGAGTCTTGGTCATGGCCAGTCTCTGTCTTGTTATGGGCGGGCAACGTAGGCCGCGGAAACAAAACTATGGCGCCAGAGCCGCCGACACGCCAGCGACGTTCGTCTTGTGAATCGAGGGTTATCAGGCCAGCCGATGGCCCTCCGAGTTCAGTTCGAAGGCAGCCTGGGCGGCGTCTGCAACTGAATTTCCTGAAGGGTTTCAATCGGTCCGTGGGGGCCATGCGCGCCGGTCTGCTCGCCGATCAGGCGCCAGTGCACATCAAGTCCGGCGCTGATGAATGACAAGTCAAAAACCGACTGTCAGCGCACCATTGCCGCCGCGCCTGATTGCCAAGCCCCGAGGGGCCGGTGTACAAATGAACCGCCGCTATCAGGAAACAGGCTTCAAAAGCGCTACCTCGGTAAACCCGTAGCACCTCTGAAACTCCCTAAAAACTGTAGCCCTATTGGTAAGACGCGACATTTAATTATAAGATCGCGCCTTCCCCTATTTCGTCGCCCCGTGCGGCTTACGCCGCAGGTCTCGCCCGTTGTTCCGTTAAACAAGGCTTTGAGCATCTGCGGTTTGTAGCAAAAGGTAGTCAATGATGAGCGCAAGGCACTTTCTCTCCCTGATGGATTGCACGCCCGAAGAGCTGGTCAGCGTGATCCGTCGAGGCGTTGAGCTCAAGGACCTGCGTAACCGCGGCGTACTGTTCGAGCCTCTGAAAAACCGCGTCCTGGGAATGATTTTCGAGAAATCCTCGACTCGTACCCGGATCTCCTTCGAGGCCGGCATGATCCAGCTCGGCGGGCAGGCGATCTTCCTGTCGCCACGTGACACCCAACTGGGTCGTGGCGAGCCGATCGGCGACTGCGCCATCGTCATGTCGAGCATGCTCGATGCAGTGATGATCCGTACCTTTGCCCACAGCAACCTGACCGAATTCGCCGCCAACTCCCGCGTACCGGTGATCAACGGCCTGTCCGATGACCTGCACCCGTGCCAGTTGCTGGCCGACATGCAGACCTTCCTCGAACATCGCGGCTCCATCCAGGGCAAGACCGTGGCCTGGATTGGCGACGGCAACAACATGTGCAACAGCTATATAGAAGCGGCGATCCAGTTCGACTTCCAGTTGCGCGTAGCCTGCCCGGAAGGCTATGAACCCAACCCGGTGTTCCTGGCCAAGGCCGGCGATCGGGTCACCATCGTTCGCGATCCGAAGGAAGCCGTGCGTGGTGCACATCTGGTGAGCACCGACGTCTGGACCTCCATGGGCCAGGAAGAGGAAACCGCCAAGCGTCTGCAACTGTTCGCGCCGTATCAGGTCAACCGCGCCCTGCTCGACCTGGCCGCTGAAGACGTGCTGTTCATGCACTGCTTGCCAGCGCACCGCGGCGAGGAAATCAGCATCGACCTGCTCGATGACAAGCGCTCGGTGGCCTGGGATCAAGCCGAAAACCGTCTGCACGCGCAAAAAGCCCTGCTCGAGTTCCTCGTCGAACCGGCGTATCACCACGCATGAGCCAGCCATTACTGCTCAACCTGCGCAACCTCGCCTGCGGCTATCAAGACCAGCGCGTGGTGCAGAACCTCAACCTGCACCTGAACGCAGGCGACATCGGTTGCCTGCTGGGCTCGTCGGGCTGCGGCAAGACCACCACCCTGCGGGCGATTGCCGGTTTCGAACCGGTGCACGAAGGCGAAATCCAGCTGGCTGGCGAGACCATTTCCAGCGCCGGCTTCACCCTTGCGCCGGAGAAACGTCGCATCGGCATGGTGTTCCAGGACTACGCGCTGTTTCCGCATTTGAGCGTGGCCGACAACATCGCCTTCGGCATTCGCAAGCATCCGCAAAAGGATCGCGTGACCGAAGAGCTGCTGGAACTGGTCAACCTGAAGAATCTCGGCAAGCGTTTCCCCCACGAGCTTTCAGGAGGTCAGCAGCAACGTGTCGCACTGGCCCGTGCCCTGGCGCCGGAACCGCAACTGCTGTTGCTCGACGAACCCTTCTCCAACCTTGATGGCGAGTTGCGCCGCAAGCTAAGCCATGAAGTACGCGACATCCTCAAGGCCCGTGGCACCAGCGCGATTCTGGTGACTCACGACCAGGAAGAAGCCTTCGCGGTCAGCGACCACGTTGGAGTGTTCAAGGAAGGTCGCCTGGAACAGTGGGATACGCCCTACAACCTGTATCACGAACCCCTGACACCTTTTGTCGCGAGTTTCATCGGCCAGGGCTATTTCATTCGCGGTCAGTTGAGCAGCCCAGAATCGGTGCAAACCGAACTGGGTGAGCTGCGCGGCAATCGGGCCTACACCTGGCCGGTAGGTGGCGCCGTGGATGTGTTGCTGCGCCCGGACGATATCGTCTATGCCCCGGACAGCGCACTGAAGGCGCGAATTGCCGGCAAGACGTTCCTGGGTGCAACGACCCTGTATCGCTTGCAACTGCCGACAGGCGCACAGCTGGAGGCGATCTTCCCGAGCCATGTCGATCGTCAGATTGGGGCGGAGGTGGGTATTCGTGTCGCGGCTGAACACCTGGTGCTGTTCCAGGCGTCCGGCAGCACGGCGGCGCAGATTCCAGCTGTTGAATCAGGTGTCCGGCGCTACAGCACGGCCAACTGATACACCCCCCCTCTGTAGGAGCGAGCTTGCTCGCGAAAAACGTCTGGATAACGCGTTCATTCCGGTTGCACGCGTTATCGTTGACGTCCATCGCGAGCAAGCTCGCTCCTACAGTGGGTTTGCGTTATCCCAGCATCAGCGTGCCACTGGCAACCAGGGTCGCATTGCCGCCGATCCTCACCCGATCGTCTTCCAGTTGGCAGAACAATTCCCCACCCCGCGCCGAACGCTGAAAAGCCGTCAGGCTCGACTTGGCCAAACGCTTTGACCAGTACGGAATCAGAAGGCAATGGGTCGATCCGGTCACCGGGTCTTCATTGATGCCGATTGCCGGGGCGAAGTAGCGGGAAACGAAATCGTGCTGCTCGCCCCGCGCCGTCACGATGGCACCCAGCCATGGCAGTTTCGCCAGGGCCACCATGTCCGGCTTGCAGTCGAGCACGGCTTGCTCCGACTCCAGCACCACGAACAGCTCATTTGAAGCCAGTACCTCAACAGCCTTCACGCCCAGTGCACGCTCGATGTCCGAGATCACGTTCACCGGCGATGCAGTGATCGCCGGGAAATCCAGCCACAGCCGCCCACCTTCACGGGTCACGCCCAACGGGCCGGATTTGCAGGTGAAGTCCAGTCGCTCGACGGGCTCCTTATAAATATCGAACAGCACATGAGCGCTAGCCAGCGTCGCGTGACCGCACAATGGCACCTCGGTGGTCGGTGTAAACCAACGGATGTGCCAGCCCTGCCCTTCACGCACGACAAACGCCGTTTCGGCGAGGTTGTGTTCGGCGGCAATCTTTTGCATCAACTCATCGGCGAGCCATGTGTCGAGCCGATAGACCATCGCCGGATTGCCGCTAAATGGCTGATTGCTGAACGCGTCGACCTGATGAAACTCCAGTTGCATAAGCTTCTCCCTTTTGTCAGACCGTCGAGCATGCCGTGCTGACCAAACCGGCACCAGTGACAGAGCAGGCTGATTTTCACCATACAGCGCTGCGCGGACTCCGATGATGTTCACGCACGGCCGATATCGGCAAATCTGGCCTGGGTGTGCTCGGCCAGCACCGCCGGTGCCAGTTCGACTTCCAGCCCACGCCGCCCCGCACTGACAAAAATGCTGGCGAAGGGCTGGGCCGAATTATCAATGAAGGTACGCAAGCGCTTTTTCTGCCCCAGCGGACTGATCCCGCCCAACAGATAGCCGGTAGAGCGCTGCGCTGCCGCCGGGTCGGCCATTTCGACCTTTTTCACGCCCGCGGCGTGGGCCAGCCCTTTCAAGTCCAGGCTGCCGACAACCGGCACCACGGCCACCAGCAACTCGCCCTTTTCACTGGCCGCCAGCAAGGTCTTGAACACCTGCGCCGGATCGAGCCCGAGTTTTTCCGCCGCTTCCAATCCGTAGGAGGCGGCCTTGGGGTCATGTTCGTAACTGTGTACGCGATGTTCGGCCCGAACCTTTTTCAACAAATCCAATGCGGGGGTCATGACAGCTCCAGACTGGGCGGCAGAAGAAAAATACTGCGCCCGATTCTAGGACATTGATCATTAAAAGGCTCTACGGCGGCGCATTCATGACGCCATTGCCTGGCCACCCCATTCCTCAACAACCCGGTCATTCATACAGCGAATAGTTTCTTTGTGACCGACGGTTCACTTTCGACCTTTGACAGCAGCGTTTCTTGTCTATATTTTTTCGTTTATGAAACTGTACGAAACGTCCTACCGCTGCACCCAGCAGTAAACCGCGACCAGGATGGGGATCCTGCCTCGGCGAAAACCGCGCTCCGACCATGATGGAAAAAGCGCCAGACAACAAAAAAAATGAGGTTTCAATGACAACTGCTTTACAACAACCGTCGCTCTCGAGCCAATGCATGGCCGAGTTTCTGGGTACGGCGCTGCTGATCTTTTTTGGTACAGGTTGCGTTGCCGCGCTCAAGGTCGCGGGTGCCAGTTTTGGCTTGTGGGAAATCAGCATTATCTGGGGTGTCGGCGTCAGCATGGCGATCTACCTTACCGCTGGGGTTTCCGGGGCTCATCTGAACCCTGCCGTCAGCATTGCCCTGAGCATTTTCGCGGACTTCGAAAAACGTAAATTGCCTTTCTACATACTCGCCCAAGTGGCGGGTGCCTTCTGTGGAGCGCTGTTGGTTTACACGCTCTACAGCAATCTATTCTTCGAATTCGAACAAACGCACCATATGGTTCGCGGCACTCAAGCCAGCCTCGAATTGGCCTCCGTGTTCTCCACCTTCCCGAACCCGGTGCTGACCACCGCCCAGGCATTTCTGGTCGAGGTGATCATCACGGCCATCCTGATGGGCGTGATCATGTCCCTGACCGATGACAACAATGGCCTGCCCAAAGGCCCGCTGGCACCGCTGCTGATCGGCCTGTTGATTGCGGTGATCGGTAGCTCGATGGGACCGCTGACCGGTTTTGCCATGAACCCTGCGCGGGACTTCGGCCCTAAACTGATGACTTTCTTCGCTGGCTGGGGTGAAATTTCCTTCACTGGCGGACGCGATATCCCGTATTTCCTGATTCCTGTTTTTGCACCGATTGTCGGTGCCTGCCTCGGTGCTGCCGCCTATCGCGGGCTGATTGCCCGCCATCTGCCCAGCGCCGTACCTGCTACAAAGGATGCAACAGCTGCCATTGACGGCAAACCCAGAACTTCTTGATACCGTTGGCGCGTGCCCCTGCCCTTTGATCGCGCGCCAGACCTCACTCCCTTATTTCGTCCAAGGCAATCGACATGACCGACACACAGAATAAGAACTACATCATTGCCCTCGATCAGGGTACGACCAGCTCCCGCGCGATCATTTTCGACCGCGACGCGAACGTGGTCTGCACCGCCCAACGGGAGTTCGCACAGCATTACCCGCAAGCCGGCTGGGTCGAACACGATCCGATGGAAATCTTCGCGACCCAAAGCGCCGTGATGGTCGAGGCCCTGGCACAAGCCGGCCTGCACCACGACCAGGTGGCGGCCATCGGCATCACCAACCAGCGCGAAACCACCGTGGTCTGGGACAAGAACACCGGCCGCCCGATCTACAACGCCATCGTCTGGCAGTGCCGACGCAGCACCGAGATCTGCCAGCAGCTCAAGCGCGATGGCCACGAGCAATACATCAGCGACACCACCGGCCTGGTCACCGACCCGTACTTCTCTGGCACCAAGCTCAAGTGGATCCTCGACAACGTCGAAGGCAGCCGCGAACGCGCGCGCAACGGTGAGCTGTTGTTCGGCACCGTCGACAGCTGGCTGATCTGGAAATTCACCGGTGGCAAGGTGCATGTCACCGACTACACCAACGCGTCGCGCACCATGCTCTTCAACATCCACACCCTGGAGTGGGACGCGAAGATGCTGGAGGTCCTCGACATCCCGCGTGAGATGCTCCCGCAAGTGAAGTCTTCTTCGGAAATCTACGGTCACACCAAAAGCGGTATCGCCATCGGCGGCATCGCTGGCGACCAGCAAGCCGCCCTGTTCGGTCAGATGTGCGTCGAGCCAGGCCAGGCGAAAAACACCTACGGCACTGGCTGCTTCCTGTTGATGAACACCGGCGACAAAGCCGTTAAGTCCCAACACGGCATGCTCACCACCATCGCCTGCGGCCCACGTGGCGAAGTGGCCTACGCGCTGGAAGGCGCGGTGTTCAACGGCGGCTCCACAGTGCAATGGCTGCGTGACGAACTGAAGATCATCAACGACGCCCACGACACCGAATACTTCGCCAACAAGGTCAAGGACAGCAACGGTGTGTACCTGGTGCCGGCCTTCACCGGTCTTGGTGCTCCCTACTGGGACCCGTACGCCCGTGGCGCCTTGTTCGGCCTGACCCGCGGCGTGCGCGTAGATCACATCATTCGCGCAGCGCTGGAATCGATTGCCTACCAGACTCGCGACGTGCTCGACGCCATGCAACAGGACTCCGGCGAACGCCTCAAGGCCCTGCGCGTGGACGGCGGCGCGGTGGCGAACAATTTCCTGATGCAGTTCCAGGCCGACATCCTCGGCACGCAGGTCGAGCGTCCGCAAATGCGCGAAACCACGGCACTGGGTGCAGCTTACCTGGCAGGTCTGGCCTGCGGCTTCTGGGGCAGCCTGGAAGAGTTGCGCGGCAAGGCAGTGATCGAACGCAAGTTCGAGCCGACGCTGGATGAAACGGCGAAGGAAAAACTCTACGCGGGGTGGAAAAAAGCGGTCAGCCGTACCCGCGATTGGGCGGCTGAAGACGAGACTGAATAAGCCAAGACGCAGGCTCGTATCTGTATGTAACTGGTCGGGAGCAGATTCCTGCGGCATCATGGGCAAATTTTGCACGGCAGCCCAAAGGACGCCCCATGAATCTGCCTCCCCGTCAGCAGCAAATCCTCGAACTGGTCCGCGAACGCGGCTATGTCAGCATCGAGGAAATGGCCACGCTGTTCGTAGTTACCCCGCAGACCATTCGCCGCGACATCAATCAGCTCGCGGAAGCCAATTTGTTGCGTCGCTACCACGGCGGCGCGGCTTACGACTCCAGCGTTGAAAACACCGCCTACGCCATGCGCGCCGATCAGATGCGCGATGAAAAACAGCGTATCGGCGAAGCCATTGCCGCGCAGATTCCCGACCATGCCTCGCTGTTCATCAACATCGGCACGACCACCGAATCCATTGCCCGGGCACTGCTCAACCACAGTCACCTGAAGATCATCACCAACAACCTGCACGTCGCCTCCATGCTCAGCGCCAAGGACGATTTCGATGTCCTGCTCACTGGCGGCAACGTGCGGCGCGACGGTGGCGTGGTGGGTCAGGCCAGTGTCGACTTCATCAATCAGTTCAAGGTCGATTTCGCCCTGGTCGGCATCAGCGGCATCGATGAAGACGGCAGCCTGCTGGACTTCGACTATCAGGAAGTGCGGGTATCCCAGGCGATCATCGCCAATGCCCGGCAAGTGATCCTCGCGGCCGACTCCAGCAAGTTCGGGCGCAACGCCATGATTCGCCTGGGGCCGATCAGCCTGGTCGACTGCCTGGTCACCGATCAGCAGCCCTCCCCGGCGCTGGCGCAGTTGTTGAACCAGCACAAGGTTCGGCTGGAAGTCGTTTAACCCCCCTCCTTCCCCCGTGGCGAGGGGGCTTGCCCCCGTTGGGCTGCGAAGCGGCCCTAAAACCATTCAGCCGAGTTCAGACAGGCACATTCATAGCCCCAACCTGCGACGGCTTCGCCGTCGAGCGGGGGCAAGCCCCCTCGCCACAAAAGCAGCCTGCAACCTTTCAATGTTCGTAAATTTTCCTTTAACGGCCCTTCGATGAGTATTTTCAATCGAAGCTGACTGGCTGTGGGCGTCTTTATGGGCTAGTATTTTCGCAAATGAACATTAATGTTCGAATTCAAATACAGAACATCAAAGAATTCCGAGGCCGAGCCGATGCCCACTTCCACCTTGCCTACGCCCCCTCTCGCCGAGGTCTACGATATCGCCGTCATCGGTGGCGGGATCAATGGCGTGGGGATCGCAGCGGACGCCGCCGGACGCGGTCTCTCAGTGTTCCTTTGTGAAAAGGATGACCTGGCCAGCCATACCTCGTCGGCCAGCAGCAAGCTGATTCACGGTGGCTTGCGCTACCTCGAACATTACGAATTCCGCCTGGTGCGTGAGGCCCTGGCTGAACGCGAAGTGTTGTTGGCCAAGGCGCCGCACATCGTCAAGCAAATGCGTTTCGTATTGCCGCACCGCCCACACCTGCGCCCGGCGTGGATGATTCGTGCCGGTCTGTTCCTCTATGACAACCTGGGCAAGCGCGAGCAACTGCAAGGTTCGAAAAGCCTGAAGTTCGGCCCCGACAGCGCGCTCAAAAGCGAAATCACCAAGGGCTTCGAATACTCCGACTGCTGGGTCGACGACGCCCGCCTGGTGGTGTTGAACGCCATGGCCGCCCGGGAAAAAGGCGCCCACGTTCACACCCAGACCCGCTGCGTCAGCGCTCGTCGCACCAAGGGCCTGTGGCACCTGCACCTGGAGCGCGCCGATGGCAGCCTGCTTTCGATCCGCGCCAAGGCATTGGTCAATGCGGCCGGGCCCTGGGTCGCCAGGTTCATTCGCGATGACCTGAAGATGGAATCGCCTTACGGCATCCGCCTGATCCAGGGCAGCCACCTGATCGTGCCGAAACTGTACGAAGGCGAACACGCGCACATCCTGCAAAACGAAGATCAGCGCATCGTGTTCACCATTCCGTACCTGAATCACTTCACCCTGATCGGCACCACCGACCGCGAGTACACCGGCGATCCGGCGAAGGTTGCAATTACCGACGGCGAAACCGATTACCTGTTGAACGTGGTCAACGCCCATTTCAAAAAGCAAATCAGCCGCGAGGACATCCTGCACAGCTATTCCGGTGTGCGCCCGCTGTGCAACGACGAATCCGACAACCCGTCGGCCGTGACCCGCGATTACACCCTGGCGCTGTCCGGCACTGGCGAAGAGGCTCCGTTGCTGTCGGTGTTCGGCGGCAAGCTCACCACCTATCGCAAACTGGCCGAGTCGGCGCTGGCGCAACTGGCACCCTACTTCAAGCACATCCAGCCAAGCTGGACCGCAAGCGCCACGCTGCCGGGCGGTGAAGACATGACCACCCCGCAGGCCTTGAGCTCACGTATCCGCGACAAATTCGACTGGGTACCAAGCAATATTGCTCGCCGCTGGGCCACCTCCTACGGCAGCCGTACCTGGCGCATGCTCGAAGGCGTACAGGACCTCAGCGATATGGGCGAGCATATCGGCGGCGGTCTCTACACCCGCGAGGTCGATTACCTGTGCAGTGAAGAATGGGCCACTACCGCACACGACATCCTCTGGCGGCGCAGCAAGCTCGGCTTGTTCACCACAGCCGCGGAGCAGGAAAAACTCAAGGATTACCTGAACAAGGTCGAGCAAAACCGCAACAAGATCGAAGCGGCCTGAACACGATCCGGATAAACGAAAGCCCCTGAATCTCACGATTCAGGGGCTTTTTCGTATCGATGGATTTCAGTCGCGCAAATCCGATTCATGAATGGGCTGCTCACGGTGAGTCGCCCGCTGATATTGCGCCGGCCACACGGCCTTGTGCCCGCCCAGGTCGTCGTCCGCGTGGAGCGCCCAGTACGGATCGCGCAACAACTCACGGGCCAGGAAGATGATGTCCGCCTGACAGGTGCGCAGGATGTGCTCGGCCTGGGCCGGTTCGGTGATCATGCCGACTGTGCCGGTGGCCATGCCCGACTCCTTGCGCACCCGCTCGGCGAAGCGGGTCTGGTAACCGGGGCCTGTGGGAATTTCGGCATTGACTGCCGTCCCGCCCGACGAGACGTCGATCAGGTCGACCCCCAAGGCTTTGAGGCGGCGGGCCAGCTCTACGGTTTCATCGGGGTTCCAGCCGTCTTCCACCCAGTCGGTGGCCGAGACCCGGACAAACACCGGCAACTCTTCAGGCCACACCGCACGCACCGCTTCGGTGACCTGCAGCACCAGCCGAATACGATTTTCGAACGAACCGCCATATTGATCGCGACGCTGATTGCTTAACGGCGACAGGAATTGATGCAACAGGTAACCATGGGCCGCGTGCACTTCGACCACTTTGAAACCGGCCGTCAGTGAGCGCTTTGCCGCATCGACAAAGGCCTGGATCACTTTGGCGATCTCGTCGTCATCCAGTTGTTTGGGTTGGGTGTGCTGCGGGTCGAACGCAATCGGCGAAGGTCCGACCGGTACCCAGCCGCCCTCGTCGGGTTTGACGCTGCCATGCTTGCCGAGCCACGGCCGGTGGGTGCTGGCCTTGCGCCCGGCATGGGCCAGCTGAATGCCGGCAACGGCGCCCTGGGCGTTGATGAAGCGGGTGATGCGTTGCAGGGGTTCGATCTGTTCATCATTCCACAGACCGAGATCCTCGGCCGTGATACGCCCGTCGGCGGTGACCGCCGTGGCTTCGGTAAACACCAGCCCGGCCCCGCCGATAGCACGGCTGCCGAGGTGGACCAGATGCCAGTCATTGGCCAGGCCATCGGCACTGGAATACTGGCACATCGGCGATACCGCGATGCGGTTGGGCAAAGTCAATTGGCGAAGGGTAAAGGGTTCAAGCAGCAGACTCATGGGGCACCTCTCGAATCAGTGGGCAGGCTCCAGGTTCTGTTTGAATAGTCGACGAGTGACAGGAAAAAGGTACAGCACCCGCCCCCGCGGGCAAAAAATTCGACAAGACGTCACAAGGCCAAAATCAAGCAGTGCTTAGAGCCTAGTCGACATCGAGGGATGTTGCCCCTTGTAGGAGCGAGCTCGCTCGCGATGGACGACAGGACACCGCGGGGTATCAGGCCCCCAGCGCCATCGTTCACGACTATCGCGAGCGAGCTCGCTCCTGCAGGTGTCGGGTCAACGCGGTTCGATGTGGGCAATCATCAATTGAACCGTTTCGTTCCCGCGAAACTCGTTGAGGTCGAGCTTGTAGGCCAGCTCCACCCATTTGATGGTCGGATTCGGCCAGATATCGCGATCGATCCCGAAGGCAATGCCGTCGAGTTTCACCGAACCACATTCACTTTTGAGCACGACTTTAAGATGCCGCTCGCCAACGACGCGCTGCTCGACCAACTGGAACACCCCATGAAACAACGGTTCCGGGAAGTGTTGTCCCCAAGGACCGGCATGCCGCAAGGCACGAGCCAGCTCCAGGTGGAACTCTTCCACCGCCAGGGTGCCGTCCGACAACAGGCGACCAGTCAGATCTTCTTCGCGCAGCTGCCGGCGCACTTCAGCGTCAAAGGCTTCGGCGAACAAGGGGAAATTTGCTTCCGGCAGCGTCAGGCCGGCCGCCATCGCGTGGCCACCGTATTTGGTGATCAGATTCGGATGCTGCGCCGCCACCACGCTCAAGGCGTCGCGGATGTGAAAGCCCTGGACCGAACGCCCCGAGCCCTTGAGCAGGCCATCCCCGGCATCGGCAAAGGCGATGGTCGGGCGGAAATAGCGCTCTTTCATCCGTGACGCGAGGATACCGATGACGCCTTGGTGCCACTCGGGATCGAACAGGCACAAGCCGAACGGCATCGACTCCACCGGCAGATCCTTGAGCTGCGCCAGCGCTTCGCGCTGCATCCCTTGCTCGATGGATTTGCGATCCTGGTTCATGCCGTCCAGTTGCGCCGCCATCTCACGGGCCAGACCTGCGTCTTCGGTCAGCAGGCATTCGATGCCCAGGCTCATGTCGTCCAGGCGCCCTGCTGCGTTCAGGCGCGGGCCGACAATGAAGCCCAGATCGGTGGAGGTGATACGCGCATGATCGCGCTTGGCCACTTCGAGGATCGCCTTGATCCCCGGCCGGGCACGTCCAGCGCGAATCCGCTCCAGGCCCTGATGCACCAGAATCCGGTTGTTGGCATCCAGCGGCACCACGTCGGCCACGCTGCCAAGAGCCACCAGATCGAGCAGTTCGCCGATATTCGGCTGCGGCTTGCTTGTGTACCAGCCCAGCTCGCGCAACCGCGCACGCAGGGCCATCAATACATAGAAAATCACCCCGACGCCGGCCAGCGCCTTGCTCGGAAACTCGCAGCCGGGCTGGTTCGGATTGACGATGGCATCGGCCAACGGCAGCTCGTCACCGGGCAAGTGGTGGTCGGTGACGAGCACCTTGAGCCCGGCCTTTTTCGCCGCTGCCACGCCTTCGACGCTGGAGATGCCGTTGTCGACGGTGATCAGCAAATGCGGCTGACGCTCAAGCGCCACCGCGACGATTTCCGGTGTCAGGCCATAGCCGTAGTCGAATCGGTTGGGCACCAGATAGTCGACATGTGCCGCCCCCAACAGACGCAAACCCAAGGTGCCCACGGTGCTTGCCGTCGCGCCGTCGGCATCAAAGTCGCCGACGATCAGAATGCGCTGACGCCGTTCGAGCGCAGTCACCAGCAGATCCACGGCGGCATCGATGCCCTTGAGTTGCTGGAACGGAATCAACCGCGCCAGGCTCTTGTCCAGTTCCGCCTCGGACAGCACGCCCCGAGCCGCGTACAGGCGGGTCAACAGCGGCGGAATATCACCGAGGAATGGCAGGGTGTCGGGCAGCAGGCGAGGTTCGATGCGCATGGGGTGAAAGATGCTTCTCTTCAATACGTAGGATAAAACCGGGTGACGCGGGGCAGTTGCGAAAAATCAGCCGCGCTCACCGGCCAGCCACTGCAACTGGACTTCGTGCTGACCACGGTCGTCGGTGACGAAGATCGTCCCTTCGCTGATCATCACGTCCCACTTGATGACGCGGGGCATGTCTTTGGCCAGGGTTTCCAGGACTTCCTGAGGCACGGCAGCGATGTTGACGTTCTTCAGGTTTTTCACCGCCGGCACCACTTTGCCCTCCCACACGCGCAGGCTGCCGTAGGCCAACAGGCTGGTACGTTCAGTGCGGCGCGAGCACCAGGTCAGGCGCTCGGCATCCGGCTGGCCGACTTCGATCCAGTGCAGGACGCGGTCATCCAGGCTTTTTTCCCACAAGGCCGGTTCATCCACTTCCGACAGACCACGGCCAAAAGACAACTGCTCGTTGTACCAGAGGGCGTAGGCCAGCAGGCGCACGGTCATGCGCTCTTCGGTTTCCGAAGGGTGACGGGCGATGGTCTGCTTCACGCTCTCATAGACGCTGCGGTCGAGGTCGGTGAGGTTCAGTTCAAACTTGTAGGTCGTGGACGGCTGGGCCATGTACGGGCTTCTTGATACGAGGAAAGGCGGCAAGTCTAACCGATGCGACGGGCAATCCACGAATTGAACACAATCAAGCTGGAGCGTCTGACAGTCGGCTATGTTAAAACGCTCTATCCGCTCAACCTTTGCCCCACAGGATCCAGCATGCCGTTCACCGCCAAACCGCTTTCCGGTCTGAAAGTCATCGAATTGGGCACCTTGATTGCCGGCCCGTTTGCCTCGCGTATTTGCGCGGAATTCGGCGCCGACGTAATCAAGATCGAATCCCCGGACGGCGGTGATCCATTGCGCAAATGGCGCAAGTTGTATGAAGGCACTTCGTTGTGGTGGTTCGTCCAGGCCCGCAACAAAAAGTCCCTGACTCTCAACCTCAAGCACCCCGACGGTCAGGCCATCCTGAAACAGCTGCTGGGTGAGGCAGACATACTGATCGAAAACTTTCGTCCCGGCGTCCTGGAAAAACTCGGCCTGGGGTGGGACGTCCTGCACGCCTTGAACCCGAAACTGGTCATGGTGCGGCTGTCGGGTTTCGGCCAGACCGGCCCGATGAAGGATCAGCCCGGCTTTGGCGCGGTCGGTGAGTCGATGGGGGGCCTGCGCTACATCACCGGTTTCGAAGACCGCCCACCCGTGCGCACCGGCATTTCCATCGGCGACTCGATTGCCGCGCTCTGGGGCGTGATCGGCGCGCTGATGGCCCTGCGTCATCGCGAAGTCAACGGCGGTCTGGGGCAAGTGGTGGACGTGGCGCTGTACGAAGCCATCTTCGCGATGATGGAAAGCATGGTTCCGGAGTTCGACGTATTCGGTTTCATCCGCGAACGCACGGGCAATATCATGCCCGGCATCACCCCGTCCTCGATCCACACCAGTGCCGATGGCAAGCACGTGCAGATCGGCGCCAATGGCGACGCGATTTTCAAACGCTTCATGCTGATCATTGGCCGGGAAGACTTGGCCAACGACCCCCAGCTTGCCAGCAACGATGGCCGCGATGCCCGACGCGACGAGATTTATGGCGTCATCGATCGCTGGGTCAACTCGTTGCCGCTGGACAGGGTGCTGGCGCAGCTCAATCAGGCCGAGGTGCCGGCCAGCCGGATCTTCAGCGCCGAAGACATGTTCAATGACCCCCAGTACCTGGCGCGGGAAATGTTCCTGCAAGCCAAGCTGCCGGATGGCAAAGACTTCAAGATGCCGGGTATTGTGCCGAAACTCTCAGAGACACCCGGGGAATGTGAATGGGTCGGGCCACAACTGGGTGAGCACAACGCACAGGTACTCCAGGAACTTGGCTATGACGCGACGCAGATTGCACAGTTGCGCAAAGACGGAGCCATCTAGGCTGAGGCACCTGCCCGCATGGCCCACTCGACACTGCCCGCCACGCGGCGGGCGGCTGCTGTGCATGCTGGCGATCTTGTTCCTGCTCCCTGGACCGATCCCGTCAGCCCTGGCGCAAACCGGGGAACCCCTGATCTGGCTCAAGCGCGACCTGCCGCCGCTGACGATTTTCGACGGGCCGAAAAAGGGTCTGGGCGTTATCGATCAATTGCTTCCAATGTTGATTGCCGGCATGCCGCAATACCAGCACAGCGTGATGAGGGTCAATCGCGCGCGTGGCCTGCAAATGCTCCACGAACCGTCCCTCGTCTGCGACGCGGCGCTGAACTGGAGCAAGGAACGGGAAAAGTGGATCGCCTTTTCCATTCCGGTCTTCCGCGCCATGAGCAATGGCCTGGCCGTGCGGCGCGTCGACCAGAAAGTGCTGACACCCTTTATCAAGGACGACGAAGTGGACCTGGCAGCGCTGCTCGCCAGCGGTAACGAAAAACTGGGAATTATTGCCGAGCGCAATTACGGCGAATACCTCGACGGACTGCTCAAGCAAGCGCCAGTCGACGCGCTGGCCCCTCATTACGGTAACGACGCCTTGGGCAGCCTGCTGCAGATGCAGCGCCTGGGACGCTTGCGCCTGCTGTTGGGTTATCGCCCGGAAATACGTTACCAGGCCTCGCTGCAAGGCATTGCCGAGGATGAATTGCAGTTCTATCCGATCCGTGGCACGGGCAAATACCTGTCCGGTTATATCGGTTGCACCGACACGCCAAAGGGCCGGCAGGCCATTGTCGAAATCAATCAGGTGTTGCGCACCCTTCCCCGTGAACGCCTAGATGAGGCCTACGCCGCCTGGCTGGATCCCGAAAGCCGCAGCGACTACCTGAAAGACACCAAGGCGTTTTTCGACAATCTGGCGCACCCCTGACAAATCCCGGGCAAAAGAAACCCCGAGAAGTGGGGAGACGACTCGGGGTCAAACGTGGTCTGCTTGGAGACCAGTAGCAGCAAGCTACAAGCACCGGAGCACAATGCTTGATCCTGCTGTTACAAAGTCTGACTGACCTGGGCGCGGGAAGGTTCCCGCAAAAAACCGTTCAATTGCGGCTGGCCAGCAGCTTGTCCTGCGCCGCATTACGCAATGCTGCGATCACACAAGGCTCAAGGCGTCCTTCAGCAATCAGCACGTCGCGATGCAAACCGTCGACCACATCCGTCAGCAGGCGTTTGTCATTCAACTGGGCCTGATTGAACTCGCGCTCGACCACGGTCGCGCCGATAGCATTCTTCAGGGTCACCCGGCATTCGCCACGAATGCCTGACGGGGTCAACGTAACCTGATACGGGCTTAGCGCCTCACCGAGCAACAGACTGATACTTTCCATCCCGATCACCACTCAATAGTCCGAAAACAACGTGCCTGGGGCATGCCTACTACAAATGACCGCTGGCCCGAGAAGAAAGTTCTGGGTACTGACTGCAGGCGAACCTGCAGCCCAGTCAAGAGAGCATGCACGGCGAACATGACAGAGAAAAAACCCAACCATCACGTCTGTCGGGTGCGCCGGGCGATGTCGGCCCATCCCCCCAACAATCCTCGTAGCTGGCCATCCGCCGTATAAAAGGGCACTGTCCACTGGTAGATATCCCTGACACCGTCCTTGAACATCAATTGACGCTCGAAAAAGCGCGTCCTGCGCGTACTCAATTGCGCCATGAACTCGGCATGCAGCAGTTCCGCGGTTTGTCTGGGCATGGCATCGACCTCGATCAACTGCCGCCCCTGCATCCGGTCAAAACGCGTCGACAAGGCGTCCTCATAACTTTTGTTGCACATGATCAAACGCCCTTGCAGATCACGGACAAACATCGGGTCAGGCATGGCATCCATCAGGGCATGCTGGAAGGCGAGCTGATCGCGCAGACTGCTTTGAGCCTCGACCCGTTGCCTGACCACCACCGCCAACCGCCGATTCCAGAGCAGGGACAACAGACCGAACAGGCTGACCACCAACACGCCCCAGCAAACCCACTGGTCAATCCGCTGCCAGAGGCCAGGCGCCTGTGGCGCGGTAGCGCCGCCGAACCACTTCAGGCGAAGGCCGCGCAACTCCTGTTCAGGAAACGCCTCAAGCGCCTTGTTGAGGATACTCAGCAACTGCGGCTGGCCTTTTCGCACCGCCAGATAATCCGCATCCCATTTTCCCGGCACCACGGCGTCGATCTTTAGCCGGCCCGACGGAATAAGCTGGGCGCCGATTTCGCTTTCGATGGTGGCGTAGGCTTCGCCGCTTTCCACCCAGGCACGGGCTTCGGCGTAGGTTTTAACCGAACGCAACTCGATGGACGGATAATTGCGACGGATCATCGCTTCCAGTGCATGCCGGGTCGGCAGCACCAGTACCCGCTTCGCCAGATCCTCCAGCGACTGCACCGGTGGTGCTCCGGCCTGCCCGAGAAAGACCCATCCTGCACCGCCGAACGCATGACTGAAATCGAGAAACGCCTTGCGTTCGTCATTCATCGCCAGGGTCGTACTCAAATCCGCAGCGCCGCTTTCCAGATGGGCCAGCATCTGATCGGTGGAAAAAGACTCTTGGTAAACGAACTGCAACCCCGTCATGTCACTGATGCGCTTGAGCAGGTCACTGTTCAAGCCCGTCCATTGGCCATGTTCATCCTTGAACAGGTACAACGGGTATTCCAGCGCCGTGACCACGACCCGAGGATGCTTGGCCATCCACTGCAACTCCTGGTCATCCAGCACGACCATTGACCGTGCGGCAGACTTCCCACGCTCCTGAATCGATGCAGGGCTTGCCCCTCCCCATTCGGCGATTCCCAGCATGCCGAATAAAAACAGCCAGCGCGCGACTGGCTTGAACACACTTGTAAACAGCATTCCCACGTCCTTGGTGATCCATTCGCCTGTCCCTTCGCGGCGATAACACGACAAGTGTGCATGCAGAAATGAAAAAGCCCGTCAGGAGACGGGCTTCAAAATGTAACAGCGCTGACCGGTTACAGCGGCTTGCCGCGGTTGCCATGCTGGCTGACAAAGGCCTGCACGGCCTTCAGGTCATTTGGCAATACGGTGCAACGTTCGTCTCGCTCAAACAAATCAGAAAGATGTACCGGCAGTTCGAGCGCTTTTCCTACACCGGCTTTTTCCACGGCGTCCGGGAATTTGACCGGGTGGGCGGTGCCCAGGATCACCATTGGAATATCCAGGCTGCGACGGCATTCCCGGGCAGCTTTCACGCCGATGGCTGTGTGTGGATCCAGCACTTCGCCAGTCTGCTCGTAGACTTCGGCAATGGTTTCGCAGGTTTGCGCGTCATCCACGGCCAGCGAGTCGAACAACTTGCGGGCTTCGGTCCAGCGCTCTTGCTCGACGCTGAAACCGCCACCCTGCTTGAACGAATCCATCAGCCCGGCGATGGCCGCGCCGTTGCGACCGTGCAGGTCGAACAGCAGGCGTTCGAAGTTCGACGAGACCATGATGTCCATCGACGGCGACAGCGTGGCGTGCAGGGTGTCCTTGACGTACTGATTGCCGCTCATGAAGCGGTGCAGGATGTCGTTGCGGTTGGTGGCGACGATCAACTGATTGATCGGCAGGCCCATGTTGCGCGCCAGATAACCGGCGAAGATGTCGCCGAAGTTGCCGGTTGGCACCGAGAACGACACCGAACGCGCCGGGCCGCCCAACTGCAGGGATGCGTGGAAGTAGTAAACGATCTGGGCCATGATCCGCGCCCAGTTGATCGAGTTCACCGCGACCAGGCGAGTGCCTTTGAGGAAGCTCTGATCGGCGAAGCTCGCCTTGACCATTTCCTGGCAGTCATCGAAGTTGCCTTCGATGGCGATGTTGTGGATGTTCTCGCCGAAAATCGTGGTCATCTGGCGACGCTGCACCTCGGACACACGGTTGTGCGGGTGCAGGATGAAGATGTCGACGTTTTCGCAGTGCTTGCAGCCTTCGATGGCGGCCGAGCCGGTATCACCGGAAGTAGCGCCTACGATCACCACGCGCTCGCCGCGCTTTTCCAGCACGTAGTCGAGCAGACGACCGAGCAATTGCAGGGCGAAGTCCTTGAACGCCAGGGTCGGGCCGTGGAACAGCTCCAGCACCCATTCGTTGCCGTTCAGCTGACGCAGCGGCGCAACGGCGCTGTGGGCGAACACGCCGTAGGTTTCTTCAAGAATCTTTTTGAAATCGGCGTCTGGAATGCTGCCGGTGACGAACGGGCGCATGACGCGGAAGGCCAGTTCGTGATACGGCAGGCCGGCCCAGGAAGCGATTTCTTCCTGGGTGAAACGTGGCAGGTTTTCCGGGACGTACAGACCGCCGTCGGTGGCAAGACCAGCCAGCAGGACGTCTTCGAAATTCAGGGCCGGTGCCTGGCCGCGGGTACTGATGTAACGCATGACTGACTCCAATGGACAGTGTTCGTAGTGCCGGGCCCGCAAGCGAGCCCGGTCAACGATATCGGCTTAGTTCAGGTGCTCGACACGGATCCGTACAACTGGACCGACCACACCCGCCAAGGCTTCCAAAGCAGCGATGGCGTCGTTGATGCGCTGTTCCACCACACGGTGGGTCAGCAGGATCATCGGCACCAGGCCGTCGTGCTCCTCGGCTTCCTTCTGCATGATCGACTCGATGTTGATGCCGCGCTCCGAAAGGATGCTCGCGACCTGAGCCAATACGCCCGGATGGTCCTTGGCCTGGATGCGCAGGTAGTAGGCGCTTTCGCAGGCTTCGATCGGCAGGATCGGGTGAGCCGACAGCGAATCCGGCTGGAACGCCAGGTGTGGTACGCGGTTTTCCGGGTCGGAAGTCATGGCGCGGACCACGTCCACCAGGTCGGCGATCACCGACGAAGCGGTCGGTTCCATGCCGGCGCCAGCGCCGTAGAACAGGGTCGAACCGGCAGCATCGCCGTTGACCATCACCGCGTTCATCACGCCGTTGACGTTGGCGATCAGGCGATCGGCCGGGATCAGCGTCGGGTGCACGCGCAGTTCGATACCGGCCGCGGTGCTGCGCGCCACGCCCAGGTGCTTGATGCGGTAGCCCAGCGCTTCGGCGTAGTTCACGTCGGCGGTGGTCAGCTTGGTGATGCCTTCGGTGTAAGCCTTGTCGAACTGCAACGGAATACCGAACGCGATGGATGCCAGGATCGTCAGCTTGTGAGCGGCGTCGATACCCTCGACGTCGAAGGTCGGATCGGCTTCGGCGTAACCCAGGGCCTGGGCTTCGGCCAATACGTCTTCGAAGGTGCGACCCTTCTCGCGCATTTCCGTCAGGATGAAGTTGCCGGTGCCGTTGATGATGCCGGCTACCCAGTTGATGCGGTTGGCGGACAGGCCTTCGCGGATCGCCTTGATCACCGGGATGCCACCGGCCACCGCCGCTTCGAACGCAACGATCACGCCCTTCTCGCGGGCCTTGGCGAAAATTTCATTACCGTGAACGGCGATAAGCGCCTTGTTCGCGGTGACCACATGCTTGCCATTCTCGATGGCCTTGAGTACCAGCTCGCGGGCAACGGTGTAGCCGCCCATCAGCTCTATGACGATGTCGATCTCAGGGTTCGTGGCCACTTCGAAGACATCGTTGGTAATCGCAATACCGGTCGTTTGGAACTGAGGCTTTGGCGTGCGCATGGCAATTTGTGCCACTTCGATTCCACGCCCGGCACGACGAGCAATTTCCTCGGCGTTGCGCTGAAGTACGTTGAAGGTACCGCCACCGACGGTTCCTAACCCACAGATGCCTACTTTGACCGGTTTCACTGTGAACTCCCCATAAAACGGCCGACTCGAGGCCGGCCGTGAAAACAACCGCAGACTCGCGGCTCTCTATTGATGGCCCGGCGAATGTCGCTACCGGACCATGATCGTCAAGGCTTGCCGTGACGATGCGAATTTACTTCGCGCCCAGCGCCAGTTTGGCGACTTGTGGCGCAGGCTGGTAGCCCGGAATGACCTGACCGTCGGCCAAAACGATGGCCGGTGTGCCATTCACGCCGATCGACTGGCCGAGGGCGAACTGTTTGGAGACCGGGTTATCGCACTTGGCGGCCTTGATTTCCTTGCCGTCGACCATTTTGTCCATGGCCGCTTTCTTGTCTTTCGAGCACCACACCGCTTGCAGTTGCTCGTCACCCGGCGAGCCCAGGCCCTGACGCGGGAACGCGACGTAACGCACTTCGATGCCGCGCTTGTTCAGCTCAGGCACTTCGGCGTGCAGCTTGTGGCAGTACGGGCAGGTGGTGTCGGTGAAAACGGTGATGTGCGACTTGGTTTCGCCAATGGCCGGGTAGACAACGGTTTCGGCAACCGGGATGGCGTTGATCAGCTTGGAGATGCCCTGGCGCTCGGTCTTCTCGGTCAGGTTGACCGGCTTGCCGTCCTTGAGGTCGAACAGGTAGCCCTGAACCACGTACTGGCCGTCGGCGCTGGCGTACAGCACACGGCTGCCCTTGAGCTTGACTTCATACAGGCCTGGCAACGGGCTGGCGGTGATGGTCTCTACCGGCACTTCGAGCTGGAGGTTTTCCAGGCTTTTACGAATGGCTTTGTCGGCCGCGTCATCGGCGACGGCAAAGGTGCTGACCAACGCAATGGCTGCGGCGGCGAAAATCTGGGTCAGACGCATGAGAACTCCTGAAGACGGACAAATGGGACGATCAGAACGCCCGTGCCGAAACACCGGGTCATAAACGCCCATCGTGCAAACCGGCCCAGCCTATCACATAAGGCCCACATGGCCGAATGCACCTGATGCAAGACATTTGTGGCGACACAATCTCCTGTGGGAGCGGGCTTGCTCGCGAAAGCGTCGTATCAGGCGACATCAATGTTGTATGTGCCGACCTCTTCGCGGGCAAGCCCGCTCCCACAGAAAAGCGGATCTCGGGAAGTTCACCCGCGTGGATGATGCTTGGCGTGCAAATCCTGCAAGCGCGCCCGGGCAACATGGGTGTAGATCTGCGTCGTAGACAAATCGCTGTGCCCCAGCAGCATTTGCACCACCCGCAGGTCTGCACCGTGATTGAGCAGATGCGTGGCGAAGGCATGGCGCAAGGTGTGCGGCGACAGCGACTTGCCGATCCCGGCCACCTTGGCCTGGTGCTTGATCCGGTGCCAGAAGGTCTGACGGGTCATCTGCTCGCCACGCTGACTCGGGAACAACACATCGCTGGGACGCCCGCCGAGCAGTTCGCCACGGCCATCGCGCATGTAGCGCTCGACCCAGACAATTGCCTCTTCACCCATCGGCACCAGACGCTCCTTGCTGCCCTTGCCCATCACACGCAGCACGCCCTGACGTAGATTGACCTGCTCCAGCGTCAGGCTGATCAGCTCTGTCACTCGCAGGCCGCAGGCGTACAGGACTTCAAGCATGGCCCGGTCACGCTGGCCAATGGCTTCGCTCAGGTCCGGCGCTTTCAACAGCGCCTCCACGTCGGCTTCCGACAAGGATTTCGGCAGCGGCCTACCCAGCTGCGGCATGTCGATGCGAAGGGTCGGATCGACGGCGATGAGTTTTTCCCGCAGCAAATAGCGATAGAACCCACGCACACCGGAGAGAAATCGCGCAGTGGAACGAGGCTTGTAGTTTTGTTCCAGACGCCAAGCCAGGTGATCAAGGATCAGTTCGCGGCCAGCGTTGATCAGCTCCAGCCCTTTTTCCTGCAACCAGCCGTTGAACAGCGCCAGGTCACTGCGATAGGCATCGCGGGTGTTGTCGGAAAGACCTTTCTCCAACCACAGGGTATCGAGGAATTGGTCTATCAGCGGGTGATCGATGGCAGGCATGGGTACTCGAATCATGCAGCCTTGAGGCTGCACGCAAAATTAAGATTGGACATGAAAACGGCCGCTAGTCTTTCATAGGCCGCCATTTCAAGGAACAGGGAGCAGCAATGAGCGAGCAGCAGATTTTATTGGCATTTGGCGGGATAGGCGCGGCGGCACTGCTTTGCCAATGGCTGGCCTGGCGCTTGAAATTGCCGGCGATTCTTTTTCTGCTGCTGACCGGCATCCTGGCTGGCCCCGTACTGCACTTGCTCGACCCGCAAGAAATGTTCGGGCCATTGCTGATGCCGCTGGTGTCCTTGGCGGTGGCGCTGATCCTGTTCGAAGGCAGCCTGACCCTGCATCTGTCCGAGTGGCGCGAAATCGGCAGCGTCGTCCATCGCCTGGTCACCATTGGCGCCCTCTCCACCTGGGTGGTCATTGCTGTCGCCACTCACTGGCTGCTGGGGTTCGACTGGTTGCTGGCCATCCTGTTCGGCAGCCTGACCCTGGTGACAGGGCCGACCGTGATCGTACCGATGCTACGCGTCGTGCGCCCGAAAGCGTCGATTGCCAATATCCTGCGCTGGGAAGGCATTGTCATCGACCCCATCGGCGCCCTGCTGGCGGTAGTCGTCTATAGCTTCATCATTGCCAGTGCCGAAGGTAACGGCCTCAAGGAAAGCCTGCTGACCTTCGGCGGCGTGATTTTGTGCGGGAGCCTGTTCGGTATTTTTGGTGGCTGGTTGCTCGGCACCCTGATTCGCCGCCAGTGGCTGCCGGAATACCTGCACAACCTGGCGGCGCTCGCGGCAGTCCTGGGTATTTTCATTGCCTCCAACGAGGTCACCCATGAATCCGGGTTGCTGGCCGTGACACTGATGGGCATGTGGCTGGCCAACATGAAAGGCGTGGATGTACGGCACATCCTGCATTTCAAGGAAAACCTCAGCGTGTTGCTGATCTCCGGCCTGTTCATTCTGCTGGCGGCACGGCTGGACCTGAACGCCATGATCGGTCTCGGGCCTCTGGTGCTGATTTTGCTGCTGGTCATTCAGTTCATCGCCCGCCCTTTGAATGTGCTGCTGAGCACGGCGGGCTCCAGCCTGGGTTGGCGCGAACGGGCGCTGCTGGCGTGGATTGCCCCAAGGGGCATCGTGGCAGCGGCGGTGTCGGCAATCTTCGCCATTCGCTTGCATGAGGCCGGTCACCAGGGAGCGTTGCTGCTGGTGCCGCTCACCTTTGCGGTGATCATCGGCACGGTGGTGTTGCAAAGCGCGACGGCACGACCGCTGGCGCGCCTGCTGAAGGTGGCGGAACCGGCACCGAGCGGCTTTCTGATCATCGGCGCCAACGGACCTGCGCGCACGCTGGGCAAGGCCCTGCAGCAACTGGGCAGTCGCGTACTGTTGACGGATTCGAGCTGGGAAAACATTCGCGCAGCCCGGATGGAAGGCTTGCCGACCTATTTTGGCAACCCGGCCTCGCAACATGCCGATGCGCATCTGGATCTGGTCGGGCTTGGACATTTGCTGGCGTTGTCACCGTCCGGCGAGTTGAACACCCTCGCCGCAATGCGTTTTCGCCATGATTTCGGCCATCAACGGCTGTTCGGACTGGCCAGCGGCCAGGAGAGCCGACGCACCGACAAGCATCGCGCCAGCCATGAACATCGCGGGCGTTTGCTAGGCAATGAGGAGTTAACCTACATCAAGCTGGCCAATCAGCTGCATCAGGGGGGTGAGTTGTACAGCACGAACCTGACCGAGGGCTTTGGCTGGGAGGATTATCAGGCGTTGCATGGCGAGCGTGCGACTCTGCTGTTTGCTCGTGATGACAGTGGCTGGGTGCATGTGGTGACGCCGGACAGTGCGGTCAAGCCTTCAGCAGGGTGGACGTTGTTGGCGTTGATTCAGCCTGAAACCAGCGACGCTACGTAAATTGCATCGTGAGCAAGCTCGCTCCCACAGGGGATCTATGGCGTTCACAGGCATTGTGGTCGCAGAAGATCTACTGTGGGAGCGAGCTTGCTCGCGATGGCCGCAACCCGGTCTCGCGTCAGGCCGCGATCCGGAGAATTCGTTAAACCGCAGGCAACAAAAAAGCAGCCCGCAGGCTGCTTTTTTTGCATCGGAAGCTGGACTTAAGCCAGTTTTTCCTTGATGCGAGCTGCTTTGCCCGACAGGTCGCGCAGGTAGTACAGCTTGGCTTTACGTACGTCACCGCGACGCTTGACAGCCATGCTGTCGATTTGCGGGGAGTAGGTCTGGAAAGTACGCTCTACGCCAACACCGTTGGAGATTTTACGAACGGTGAATGCACTGTTTACGCCGCGGTTACGCTTGGCGATAACAACACCTTCGAACGCTTGCAGACGCGAACGGTCGCCTTCCTTCACTTTCACCTGAACGACAATGGTGTCGCCCGGGGCAAAGGTAGGGATCTCTTTGGTCATCTGCTCTGCTTCGAGTGCAAGGATGATTTTGTTAGTCATGCTGTGCTCCTAAGGTAAATCGTCGGATCTACCATCGATACGTTGTTAACTATCGTCCCGCTCGCGGATGTATTCCTCGAGCAGCTTCTTCTCTTCTCCAGAAAGCGAGCGGCTTTCCAGAAGATCGGCGCGTCGTTCAAAGGTCCGACCAAGGGACTGCTGTAAACGCCAACGCCGGATGTGCGCGTGATTGCCACTTAGCAATACGTCGGGAACACGCTGATCCGCATACACCTCCGGTCGGGTGTAGTGCGGGCAATCCAGCAAACCATCCGTAAAGGAATCTTCCTCTGCGGAGTCCGCATGCCCTAAAGCTCCAGGCAGCAGTCGTGTAACCGCATCGATCAGGACCATCGCCGGCAGCTCGCCGCCAGACAGTACATAGTCGCCAATCGACCACTCTTCATCGACATGAGCATCAATAAAACGCTCGTCAATGCCTTCATAGCGGCCGGCAATCAGGATCAATGCATCCAGATTCGCCAACTCGCGTACCGCCGACTGAGTCAGTTGACGGCCTTGGGGGGACAGGTAAATCACCTTCGCCGCCTCCCCGGCTGCTGCCTTGGCCTGAACCAGAGCATCTTCCAGGGGCTTGATCTTCATCACCATGCCCGGACCACCGCCAAACGGGCGATCGTCCACAGTGTGATGTCGATCCGTCGTGTAGTCTCGCGGATTCCAACAGGTGAGCTGCAAGAGCCCCTGTTTCACCGCCCGACTGGTGATGCCGTACTCGCTGATGGCGGAAAACATCTCGGGAAACAGACTGATCACTTCTACGCGCAAGTTAGCCACGCTTAGAAATCCGCGTCCCAATCCACCTTCATCTCGCCCGCGACCAGGTCGACGGCCAACACGCATTGCTCCGTATAGGGCAACAGGCGTTCGCGATCATCCAGGCTGCCAGCGCAAGGCTTGACCACCATGACATCGTTCGAGCCGGTCTCCAGCAGGTGATCGATTTTTCCGAACAATTGTCCGTGCGTATCGATGACCTTGAGACCTTCCAGCTGGTACCAGTAGTACTCGCCGTCGGTCAGTTCAGGGAACAGGTTGCGCGGCACGCAGATCTCATAACCGGCCAGAAGACGAGCTTCTTCGCGATCATCGAGACCCTTGAGCTTTGCGACCAGGAACTTGTCATTCCCGCGTCCGCTGACCAGCTCTACCTGCTTTACATTACCGTCACGCTTGAGCGTCCAGGTTTTGTAGTCCAGCAGGTTTTTAATCGGATCAGTAAAGGAGTACACCTTCACTTCGCCGCGAACGCCGTGAACAGAATAAATCTTGCCGATAACGATCAAATCATCAGCAATGGCTGGCGTCGCGTTCATATTGCTCAGGCCGCAGCCTTAGCAGATTCCTTCAACAACTGAGCAACGCGCTCAGAAGGTTGTGCACCAACGCTCAGCCAGTAGGCTACGCGCTCTTGGTTCACGGACAGACGAACTTCCTGACCACGGGCAACAGGGTTGAAGTAGCCAACCTGTTCCTTGTGCGAACCGTCGCGCGGGTTGCGGCTGTCGGTTACGGTCAAGTGGTAAAACGGGCGCTTTTTGGAGCCGCCAAGGGCAAGACGGATTGTTAGCATGTGAACATCGTTCCTGTAGTCGGTGCTGCAAATCTAAAGGCACAGCGGGCATGGGTGCCCGAAAGGCCGCATATTCTAAGGAATATCCGGACTTTTGCAAATGACTTTTTCCGGCGGTCTATCGGCCGCCATGCAGATTTGCTATAGAGCCGTCGTTGAAAACGGCCGGTCAGCTCCCGCCAAGTGCGGGTTTGCTGGAGATCCCGCTTCCTTGCGGGTCTGCGCCGGTGCGATGACCGGCGCGGATTCTTCTGTCCAGTCTCGCCAATAATGCTCATATTTTGGCGAGTGACTGTGGACCTCAGGCAAGGCGCCGCGACGAGTCATAGCTGGCTATGGCGAGGAGCGGCAACGCAGCATGAGGTCCACAGGCGCCGCCAAAATTGAGCAGTATTGGCGTGACTGGACACTAAATCTTTGGCATGCCGCCGCCGGGCAACATTCCGCCCATGCCGCGCATCATCTTGGCCATTCCGCCTTTTGCAGAGAACTTCTTCATCATCTTCTGCATCTGCTTGTGCTGCTTGATCAAGCGGCCGATGTCCTGCACCTGGGTGCCGGAACCCATGGCGATCCGGCGCTTGCGCGAACCACTGATCATCTCAGGGTCGCGGCGCTCGGCCGGGGTCATGGAGTTGATGATGGCTTCCATCTGCTTGAATTGCTTCTCTGCCGCACCCTGGGCGTTGCCCATTTGCGCCAGGTTCACGCCACCCATGTTCGGCAGCTTGTCCATGAGCCCGCCGAGGCCGCCCATGTTCTTCATCTGTTGCAGCTGATCGCGGAAGTCTTCGAGGTCGAAGCCCTTGCCCTTCTTCAGCTTCTTGGCCAGTTTGTCGGCCTTGTCCTTGTCGAGGGTCGCTTCCGCCTGCTCGATCAGACTGAGCACGTCGCCCATGCCGAGGATGCGCGAGGCGATACGCTCAGGATGGAACGGATCGAGCGCTTCGCTCTTCTCGCCCATACCGATGAACTTGATCGGCTTGCCGGTGATGGCGCGCACCGACAGTGCGGCACCGCCACGGGCGTCACCGTCGACCTTGGTCAGGATCACACCGGTCAGCGGCAATGCATCGCCGAAGGCCTTGGCCGTGTTGGCGGCGTCCTGGCCGGTCATGGCGTCGACCACGAACAGGGTTTCGACCGGGTTGATCGCGGCGTGCAGGGCCTTGATCTCGCCCATCATCTCTTCATCGATGTGCAGGCGACCGGCGGTATCGACGATGACCACGTCGATGAATTTGAGTTTGGCTTCCTTAATAGCCGCTTGCGCGATCGCGACCGGCTTCTGGCTCAGGTCGGACGGGAAGAAGGTAACGCCGACTTCACCGGCGAGCATTTCCAGCTGTTTGATCGCCGCTGGACGATAAACGTCGGCGGACACGACCATGACCGACTTCTTCTTGCGCTCTTTAAGGAAGCGCGCGAGCTTGCCGGCGGTGGTGGTTTTACCAGCGCCCTGCAAACCTGCCATGAGGATGACCGCTGGCGGCACTGCGCTCAGGTTCAAATCTTCGTTGGCCGCGCCCATCAGGCTTTCGAGTTCGGCCTGGACGATCTTCACGAAGGCCTGGCCCGGCGTCAGGCTGCGTGACACCTCGGTGCCGACGGCGCGTTCCTTGACCGAATTGACGAAGTCCTTGACCACCGGCAGGGCGACGTCGGCTTCGAGCAACGCCATGCGCACTTCACGCAGGGTGTCTTTGATGTTGTCTTCAGTCAGCTTGGCCTTGCCGGTGACATGGCGCAGCGTCTGCGAGAGACGGTCGGTTAAGTTTTCAAACATTGCGCGATCCTTTCAGGCCCTGTGTAGACCGGGATAATGGCGGCCCGGACCGGACTAAACGTGTGCTCGGCGAGCCTGCGGCGTGGGCAGGTCGCGGATTATAGCGAAGACTGCGGCCGGCGGACACCTCGCCGTCGGGTTGCGCGGTCTTTCGTGTGGCGGGGGTTCTATGCCAAACTCAGCGACTTTCGGGCTTGCCTAACAGGATTTATGCTCCCCTTGTCACCCAGCTTGCTAACTACTCTCGCCGCCGCCTGCTTGTACGCCGCTGCGACCATTTACCAGGGCACTCGCCTGGCGTCCGGCGCCAAGGTCAACAAACGCCTGCTGGTCATGCTCGGCGTGCTCGCCGTATTGGCCCACAGCGCCAGCCTGCTCACCCACCTGCTGACCCCGACCGGCCTGGCCCTGGACTTCTTCAGTGCCGCCAGCCTGATAGCCGTGGCGGTCATCGCACTGACCCTGCTGGCCTGCTCGCGGATTCCGGTGGAGAACCTGCTGGTCCTGCTGCTCCCGCTTGGGGCCTTGACCGTGTTGCTGGCGCATTTTGCTCCCGCCGGCACGGTACAGGTCATCGTTGAGGAGCCGGGCATCCTCGCCCACATCCTGCTTTCGATCCTGGCCTACGGCATGTTCACCATCGCGGTGTTCCAGTCTTTGTTGCTGCTGATTCAAGACCATCAGCTCAAGCACAAGCACCCATCCGGGCTGATCAAGAACTTCCCGCCACTGCAAACCATGGAAAGCCTGCTGTTCGGTTTCCTCTGGGCCGGCTGGACGCTGTTGTCGCTATCGCTGATTTCCGGCTGGCTGTTCGTCGAGAACCTGTTCGCCCAGCATCTGGTGCACAAAACACTGCTGGCCTGCCTGGCCTGGGTCGTTTTCAGCGTGCTGCTGTGGGGACGCAATCGCCTTGGCTGGCGCGGGCACAAAGCCATTCGCTGGACCCTGGCCGGTTTTTGCCTGTTGATGCTGGCGTATTTCGGCAGCAAGCTGGTTCGTGAATACATCCTGCATATCTGACGGGCGGCATTAATGGACGACTTGCCCATAGGGCCGATGCTCGCGGTATTGACCCTGCTGGTTTTATGGTCAGGGCTGTTTACCGCCATCGAAGCGGCGCACCAGCATTTGCTGGCCCAGCGCACCGCAACGCGTTCCAGCGACAAACCGGTAGCGAAACTCAGCTTCCCACTGGCCAGCCTGATTTTTTGCAACACCCTCTGCCGTGCACTCGTGGTGGTCATCAGCACCTTGCTGGCCTTGTTCACCTGGGCCGAGAACGGCCCGTGGGTCGCCTGCCTCGGAGCGGGCGCCATGTTGCTGGTGTTTTCCGACTATTTGCCACGCGCCCTCGCCACCCGCTATCCGGATGCGATCCTGGCCCAGGGCAACAACCTGCTGCGGTTGCCGCTGAAAGTCATCTATCCCGCGGCATGGCTGCTCAACAGCATCAGTCAGCTGCTGACGCGCCCATTCGCCCGTAAAGCCAAAGTGGTGCAACAAAGCGAGGACGAAACGCTGACGGAGCGGCATGCGCCCTCCGAAACCGCAAGCCGCCCCCACCCGCTGCCAGGCATCCACGCGCTGGACAACATTACCGTCAATGACATCCTGGTACCGCGTAGCGACGTGGACGGCATCAATCTCGATGACTCCATCGAGGAAATCATCGAACAACTGCGCCACAATAAGCGCACGCGCCTGCCGGTGTTCCACAGTGATATCAACCAGGTCGAAGCCGTCCTCAACACCCGACACATCCTTCACTTGCTGCCCGATGCGAGCCTGACCAGGGAAGCGTTGCTGGCAGCCAGCCACGAGCCGTACTTCGTGCCGGAAAGTACCCCGTTGCAACTGCAACTGCTCAACTTTCACAAGCAGCAGCGGCGCCTGGGCATGGTGGTCGACGAATACGGCGAAGTGCTGGGCATCGTCACCCTGGAAGACATTCTCGAAGAAATCGTCGGCGAGTTCGAAAGCCAGCAGAGCCTGGACAACCCACACATTCATCCGCAAGCCGACGGACGCCTGGTGATCGACGGTGCCGCGTCCATTCGCGAGCTGAACAAGAGCCTCGGCTGGCACCTGCCCAGCGATGGCCCGAAAACCCTGAACGGTCTGGTCACCGAGGCCCTGGAAACCATTCCCGAAAGCGCGGTGTGCCTGAAGATCGGTCGGTATCGCCTGGAAATTCTCGAGACCGAGGAAAACCGTGTCACGCGAGTGCTGATCTGGCAGACCAGCCCGATGCCTGTCGTTATCTAAAACCCGACACAAATCCTTGTGGCGAGGGGGCTTGCCCCCGTTGCGCTGCGAAGCAGTGCTAAACCATGCAACTACTTTTCATCTGGTACACCGTGGCTGCCGACTTTACGACTGCTTCGCAGCCGAACGGGGCGGTGCGGCGTTCCGACAAGCCCCCTCGCCACAATGTCCTCGCAAGCCCTCTTGTTCGATCGTTAGCCACCTTCCTATAATCGAAACGCTTACCCAAGCCTCGCCGGCCCCGTGCTTACCCCGCACTTCGCTGTATCCGGCCTGTCCACCAGCAAAGTCCGCAACAAACCGACGACTGTTCCTACCTTGAACAGCGACCGTGCCTCCGCCCACATCCCTGGGTTCTCGACCATAATAATTCGCTCCACTGGAGCACATGACTGTCAGGGATAACCGCATGACGACCAGCACGACTTACAGCGACTCCACACCTGCGCAACCGACGAACTCCGCCACCCGCGTGGCCACCGCAAGCTTCATCGGTACCGCCATCGAGTTCTACGACTTCTACGTCTATGCCACCGCCGCCGCGCTAGTGATCGGCCCGGTGTTCTTTCCGCAGACATCCGGCACCGCCCAGATGCTTTCGGCTTTTCTCACGTTCGGCATCGCCTTCCTTGCACGCCCCTTGGGTTCGGCCCTTTTCGGTCACTTCGGCGACCGTATCGGCCGCAAGTCGACCCTGGTCGCCTCGCTGCTGCTGATGGGCGTGTGCACCACGCTGATCGGCGTGCTGCCGGGATACGACAGCATTGGCGCCTGGGCACCGATCCTGCTTTGCGTCCTGCGCTTCGGCCAGGGCCTTGGATTGGGCGGCGAATGGGGCGGCGCGGCATTGCTGGCCACGGAGAACGCGCCGAAAGGCAAGCGCGCGTGGTTCGGCATGTTCCCGCAGCTGGGTCCATCCATCGGCTTTCTGGCGGCCAACGGGCTGTTCCTGACCCTGGCCGTGGTGCTGGATGACGAACAGTTCCGCTCATGGGGCTGGCGTATTCCGTTCCTGCTCAGCGCCGCACTGGTGATGGTCGGCCTGTACGTTCGTCTCAAGCTGCATGAGACCCCGGTATTCGCCAACGCCATGGCGCGCCAGGAACGAGTGAAGATCCCGCTGTTCGAGCTGTTCGGCCAATACTGGGTACCCGTCTTGCTGGGCGCCGGCGCGATGGTCGTGTGCTACGCGCTGTTTTACATCTCCACCGTGTTTTCCCTGAGTTACGGCGTGGCAACGCTCGGCTACAGCCGCGAAACCTTCCTCGGCCTGTTGTGCTTCGCGGTGTTGTTCATGGCTGCCGCAACCCCGCTGTCGGCCTGGGCCAGCGACCGTTATGGTCGCAAACCGGTGCTGATCATCGGCGGTGTGCTGGCGATCCTGTCCGGCTTCCTCATGGAACCGCTGTTGACCCAAGGCTCGACCTGGGGCGTGGCGTTGTTCCTGTGCATCGAACTGTTTCTGATGGGTGTGACATTTGCGCCTATGGGGGCGTTGCTGCCGGAGCTGTTCCCCACCCACGTGCGCTACACCGGCGCCTCGGCGGCCTACAACCTGGGCGGTATCGTCGGTGCTTCCGCGGCCCCGTTCTTCGCCCAGAAACTGGTGGCAATGGGCGGGTTGAGTTATGTCGGCGGTTATGTGTCCGCGGCGGCGGTGCTGAGTTTGATCGCGGTGCTGTGCCTGAAGGAAACGCGGCATAACGATTTGAATCAGATCGCCTGACAGATTGCTTTCGCGGGCAAGCCCGCTCCCACAGGTTTTTTGTCGAACCACTATTTTGTGATCGACACTGATCCTGTGGGAGCGTGGCTTGCCCGCGATGGCGTCATTGCAGACAAAACACTCCCCGAAAAACCACAACTTTTCCCCCACCCATTGTCACCTCGCTCTACGCGCATGGGCTCATCCCCGCTATACTTCCCGGCTTTTCCTGAATAAATGCCAATAGGGTCCCGCCGCGCATGGATAAGACCTACCAGCCGCACGCCATTGAAACTTCCTGGTACAACACCTGGGAGTCAGAGAATTACTTCGCCCCGCAAGGCGCGGGCGAGTCCTACACCATCATGATCCCGCCGCCGAACGTCACCGGCAGCCTGCACATGGGTCACGGCTTCAACAACGCGATCATGGACGCCCTGATCCGTTTCCGCCGCATGCAGGGTCGCAACACCCTGTGGCAGCCGGGTACCGACCACGCCGGTATCGCCACGCAGATGTTGGTGGAGCGTCAGCTCGAAGCCAAGGGCCAGAGCCGCCATGACCTGGGCCGCGAGAAATTCCTCGAGAAAGTCTGGGAGTGGAAAGATGAGTCCGGTGGCAACATCAGCCGTCAGATCCGTCGTCTCGGTTCGTCCGTAGATTGGAGCCGCGAGCGCTTCACCATGGACGACGGCCTCTCGGAGGCCGTTAAAGAGGCTTTCGTCCGCCTCCACGAAGACGGCCTGATCTACCGCGGCAAGCGCCTGGTCAACTGGGACACCAAGCTGCACACGGCGATTTCCGACCTCGAAGTGGAAAACCACGACGAGAAAGGTTTCCTGTGGAACCTGAAATACCCGCTGGCCGACGGCGCCAAGACCGCTGAAGGCAACGACTTCCTGATCGTCGCGACCACTCGCCCGGAAACCATGCTCGGCGACTCCGCCGTGGCCGTTAACCCGAACGATGAACGCTACAAAGCCCTGATCGGCAAATTTGTCGAGCTGCCACTGGTTGGCCGCCGCATCCCGATCATCGCCGACGATTATTGCGACCCTGAATTCGGCACCGGCTGTGTGAAAATCACCCCGGCCCACGACTTCAACGACTATGAAGTCGGCAAGCGTCACAACCTGCCGCTGCTGAACATCTTCGACAAGAACGCATCGGTCCTGCCGGCTTGCCAGGTGTTCAACCTCGACGGCACGCTGAACGAAACCATCGACGGCAAGATCCCGGCCGAATACGCCGGTCTCGACCGCTTCGAAGCGCGCAAGCAGATCGTGGCCGCGTTCGACGCCGCCGGCCTGTTGGTCAGCGTTGACGATCACGCCCTGAAGGTGCCGAAAGGCGACCGCTCCGGCACCGTCATCGAGCCTTGGCTAACCGACCAGTGGTACGTGTCCACCAAGCCGTTGGCCGAGCCTGCGATTGCCGCCGTTGAAGACGGCCGTATCCAGTTCGTGCCGAAACAGTACGAAAACATGTATTTCTCGTGGATGCGCGACATCCAGGACTGGTGCATCAGCCGCCAGTTGTGGTGGGGCCACCGGATTCCGGCCTGGTACGACGAGTCGGGCAAGGTCTACGTCGGTCGCGACGAAGCCGAAGTGCGGGCCAAGCACAACCTCGGCCCGGACGTTGCGCTACAACAGGACAACGACGTTCTCGACACCTGGTTCAGCTCGGGCCTGTGGACGTTCTCCACCCTCGGCTGGCCGGAAAAAACCGACTTCCTGAAGAAATTCCACTCCACCGACGTCCTCGTGACTGGCTTCGACATCATTTTCTTCTGGGTTGCCCGGATGATCATGCTCACCATGCATTTGGTGAAAAACGAAGACGGCACTCCGCAGGTTCCGTTCAAGACCGTCTACGTCCACGGCCTGGTGCGCGATGGCCAGGGCCAGAAGATGTCCAAGTCCAAGGGCAACGTCCTGGACCCACTGGACATCATCGACGGCATCGAGCTCGAAGCCCTGGTGCAGAAACGCACCTCCGGCATGATGCAGCCGAAACTGGCGAAGAAGATCGAGAAGCAGACCCGCGACGAGTTCGCCGAAGGCATCGCCAGCTACGGCACCGACGCCCTGCGCTTCACCTTCTGCTCGCTGGCGTCCACCGGTCGTGACATCAAGTTCGACATGGGCCGCGTCGAAGGCTATCGCAACTTCTGCAACAAGATCTGGAACGCGGCGCGCTACGTACTGGACAAGGGCGAAGACTGCGGCCAGAACGGCGAAGCCTTTGAGCTGTCCCTGGCTGACCGCTGGATCATTTCGCAGCTGCAGCGCACCGAAGCCGAAGTGACCCGCCAGCTTGACCAGTTCCGTTTCGACCTGGCAGCACAAGCCTTGTACGAGTTCATCTGGAACCAGTATTGCGACTGGTACCTGGAACTCTCCAAGCCTGTGCTGTGGGACGAAAACGCTCCGGTCGAACGCCAGCGCGGCACCCGTCGCACCCTGGTTCGCGTACTGGAAGTCGCCCTGCGTCTGGCGCACCCGTTCATGCCGTTCATCACCGAAGAAATCTGGCAGCGCATCGCGCCGCTGGCCGGCATCGAAGGCAAGACGATCATGCTGCAACCTTGGCCAGTGGCCAACGAAACACGCATCGATCAGGCGGCCGAAGATGACATCGAATGGCTCAAGGGCCTGATGCTCGGCACCCGTAACATCCGCGGCGAAATGAACATCGGCCCGGGCAAACCGCTGCCGCTGTTCCTGAAGAACGTCAGCGCCGAGGACCAGCGTCGCTTGACCGAGAACGAAGCCCTGCTGAAGAAGCTGGCGCGCCTCGAATCGATCACCGTACTGGCTGCTGGCGAAGAAGCACCGCTGTCCGCCACCGCGCTGGTCGGCGAGATGGAAGTGCTGGTGCCAATGGCCGGCTTGATCGACAAAGGTGCGGAACTGGCGCGTCTGGACAAGGAAATCCAGCGTCTGCAAGGTGAAGTGCAACGAGTCGGCGGCAAGCTGTCCAACGCCGGTTTCGTTGACAAGGCACCGGCTGAAGTCATCGAGAAAGAACGCGCCAAACTGGCCGAGGCCGAACAGGCCCTGGGCAAGCTGGCCGAGCAGCATGCGCGGATTGCCAGCCTGTAACGGCGAGTCGCAATGAAAAAGGGAGGCCAGCAATGGCCTCCCTTTTTTGTGCCTGCTGTCCCATTTTCCCAAACGCCAAAAATCCCCTGTGGGAGCGAGCTTGCTCGCGACGAGGCCATAACATTCAACATCAATATTGACTGACCGACCGCCATCGCGAGCAAGCTCGCTCCCACAAGGGACAGCGGTGTTTGCCACAATTGGGTTCACACGGGCCGGATGTGGGACAATGCCCGCCACTTTTAGCCATACCCGAATCGACCACCGCCATGACCGCCCCCCGCTCCCCCAAGCCTGCGCGCAAAAAGCCTGCCCCGAAGACCCCGGCCACGGCCGTCGCCCCGAAGGAAAAGGCCAGCCTGCACCCGCGCAATCGCCATCAGGGTCGCTACGACTTTCCGGCGCTGATCAAAAGTGCCCCGGAACTGAAGAAATTCGTAATCATCAATCCGTACGGCAAGGAAAGCATCGACTTCGCCAGCCCGGAAGCCGTGCGGGTGTTCAACCGAGCACTGCTCAAGTCGTTCTATGGCATCGCTCACTGGGACATTCCGGCCGACTACTTGTGCCCACCGGTGCCAGGCCGCGCCGATTACGTGCACTTCCTCGCCGACCTGCTGGCCAGTGGCAATGACGGTGTGATCCCCCGTGGCGCCGCCGTGAAGGTGCTGGACATCGGCATGGGCGCCAACTGCGTGTATCCGCTGATCGGTTACAGCGACTATCGCTGGCAGTTCCTTGGTTCCGATATCGATGCGACCGCCATCGCCGCGGCGAAGGCGATCATTCAATCCAATGGCCTGAACAAAGCGATCCAGGTACGCCAGCAGAGCAACCCCAAGCAGATCCTCACCGGCCTGCTGGAGAGCGCAGAGCGGTTCGACCTGACCATGTGCAACCCGCCGTTCCACGCCTCGCTGGACGAGGCCACACGGGGTAGCACACGCAAATGGCGAGCCCTGGGCAAGGCCGATCCGAAACGCAAGCTGCCGGTATTGAACTTTGGCGGCCAAGCGGCGGAATTGTGGTGTGAGGGCGGAGAAGTGCGTTTCGTCACGCAACTGGTCAGCGAGAGTGTGCAGGTGGCGCAACAAGTGCTGTGGTTCAGCACACTGGTGTCGAAGGCGTCGAACCTGCCGGCGATCCAGGCGGCCCTGAACAAGGCTGGCGCGCTGGACAGTCAGGTAGTGGAAATGGGTCAGGGACAGAAGCAGAGCCGCTTCGTGGCGTGGACTTTCCAGACTCCAGTCCAGCAACAGGTTTGGCGCGAACGTTGGGCGCCTAAAAACTAAAACACGTCCACCTGCAGGAGCGAGCCTGCTCGCGAAAAACCTGAGAGCAACGCGTTCATTCAGACTGCCCGCGTTATCGTTTGCGCCCATCGCGAGCAGGCTCGCTCCTACAATCGCAGGCACAAAAAAACCGTGCCCGGATCGCTCCGGTGCACGGTTTTTTTTAACAAGTCTTACTTGTTAACAGCGTCGGTCAGGCCTTTGGCCACAACCAGCTTGATCACTTTCTTGGCAGCGATTTCGATGGCAGCGCCAGTCGAAGGGTTACGGCCAGTACGGGCAGGGCGCTCAGTCACTTTCAGCTTGCCGATACCTGGCAGAGTGATTTCGCCGCCGTTTTCCAGCTGATCGGCAACGATTTGGCCCAGTTGGTCCAGAGCGTTACGCGCGGTGGTTTTCGGCGCGTCGATAGCTTCAGCGATGTCGGCGATCAGTTGGTCTTTAGTAAGAGCCATTTAGTGTTCCTTCCCTATCAAATTCATATGGATTGCAGAGTGCAATGTCAGCTATCGAGCCCGATCTTCTGGATCTGGCACCCTCGGCCAAATAACCTCGGGATCGGGGTTATAGATACCGAAATCAGGGTTTGGTTCGACCTGACAAATGCTGACTGCACGCTTAACGCAGTGACTTCGCGCAAGACCGGGCAAAGCTAGCACAGAGACGGGGAAATATCCGCCTCCAGCTACCCATTTGGTCAGCTTTATTGCGCTAAAACAGGAAAAAACTGCATAAGCGCCGTCGGTCGCCCGTCAATTGCCCTTCGCACCGCGCCAAAACCAGTGGTTGCGGTACACTGGGCGCTTTTTCGGGGGAGCGCGCCCTCCTCTCTTCATTCAGCCGAGAAGCCCATGCCGATCCGTCATTGCATCGTCCACCTGATCGACAAAAAACCCGACGGCACACCTGCAGTTCTCCACGCCCGCGACTCTGAACTGGCTGAGTCTGCGGCCATCGAGAACATGCTCGCCGACCTCAACGAAAGCTATAACGCCAAACAGGGTAAAGCCTGGGGCCTGTTCCATCCGGAATCCGGCGCGTTCCCGTTCAGCGGCTGGCTGAAGGAGTACCTCGAGGGCGGTCAGGATTTCACTGCGTTCAGCCGCGTGGCGGTCGAGCATCTGCAGAAACTGATGGAGGAATCGAACCTGTCGGTCGGTGGCCACGTGCTGTTCGCACACTATCAGCAAGGCATGACCGACTACCTGGCCATCGCCCTGCTGCACCACAGTGAAGGCGTGGCCGTAACCGACGAACTGGACGTGACGCCATCCCGCCACCTCGACCTTGGCCAGTTGCACCTGGCGGCGCGGATCAACGTTTCCGAGTGGCAGAACAACAAACAATCCAAGCAGTACATTTCGTTCATCAAAGGCAAGAACGGCAAAAAGGTTTCGGAGTATTTCCGCGACTTCATTGGCTGCCAGGAAGGCGTCGACGGTCCAGGTGAAACCCGCACCCTGCTCAAGGCCTTCAGTGATTTCGTTGAAAGCGAAGACCTGCCGGAAGACGACGCCCGCGAGAAGACCAAGACCCTGGTGGATTACGCCAGTAGCCAGGCCAAGCTCGGTGAGCCGATGGGCCTGGAAGAGTTGTCGGGGCTGATCGACGAAGAACGCCCGAAGGCTTTCTACGATCACATCCGCAACAAGGATTACGGCCTCTCGCCGGAAATCCCGGCCGATAAACGCACCCTGAACCAGTTCCGCCGATTCACTGGTCGCGCCGAAGGCCTGTCGATCAGTTTCGAAGCACACCTGCTGGGCTCGAAGATCGAGTACGACGAGGAAGCCGGCACGTTGATCATCAAGGGCCTGCCCACTTCGCTCACCGATCAGCTGAAGCGTCGCAACTGATGCTCGGCGGCGTACTGAAGAAATTCCTGCTGATCCTGCTGGTGGTCGTGGCCTATCAGAACTGGGGCAAGATCGAGCGGGTGTTCAATCCATCGCAAGTGGTGTCGGCGCAGACGCAGGCCAAGGCCAACGTTGTGCTCTACGCCACCGAATGGTGTGGTTACTGCAAGCTGACCCGGCGCTTCCTCGACCAGAAAGGCATTGCGTACAAGGAGTTCGACATCGAGAAGGATGCTGCCGCGCGCGAGGACTATCAGGCGCTGGGCGGTGGGGGCATTCCGATCATCGATGTGAACGGGACGCTGATTCGCGGGTATGACCCGGATGCGATTCTGGCTGCGTTGAAGTAACTGTGGGAGCGAGCTTGCTCGCGATGAGGCCAACACAGCCAACAATTTTGTCGAATGTCAGTCCGCCATCGCGAGCAAGCTCGCTCCCACAAGGTTTTTTTTTCAGCAGGCTTCGATCCGGAAACCAAACCGCGGGAAGTGCACATGCACCACACCGCCGCGCTCGTCCTCGCGCCGTACAATCAGTTCTTCGCGGCCGGCAAACAACAACTCCCCTGCCACTGGATCCACACCGTAGTCCGTGGCTGCGATCACTACCTGCTGCCCTGCCTTGAATCCATTGGGATCGACGAATTGCTCATCCGGCAAAGCCGCTGGCGTGGACGTGCGCGCCACTGCCAGAGCCTCCTCGGAACTCATCTCGCTGGATGCGCCATGACCGAAGCCCAATACCCGCGCATGCCATGCATTGACTGCCGGATAAGCTTCGACCAACGGAGCCGTCACCGGCGTGGCCTTGAGGAACCAGAGGCAATGAGCCAGGGCGAAGTCGGCAATCGACGGCTCGCCAAACAGGTAGTCACCCTCCTCGCGCTGCAACTGTTGCTCCAGACGCGACATGATCGTCGGCCACTGGTGCTTCGCCTGTTCGGTAGACAATTTTGTCGCGCTACCACCACTGAACAAACCGGCGCGGTCGGCCAGGAACGCCTTGATCGCTTCCTGCGGTAAATTACCGAAACGCACGGCAATCGATTCCGGCTGGAACACCAGGCTCACCGCATGCTGGAACACCACCGAATCAGCCCAGGCGGCAAAGGACGCGGCAATCATTTCCTGACCTTCCGGGAAGAACGCCGGCAAGGCCTTTTCCTGCTCCAGTCGCCGGGCAATCAATGCCGTGTCGCAATAGATATCGGCACCGACCTGCAACACCGGTGTCTTGCGATAGCCACCGGTCAACGCCGTGAGATCCGGTTTTGGCATCACTGGCGAGATCTTCACCGAGCGCCAGGACAAGCCCTTGAAGCCCAGCAGCAGGCGGGCCTTCTCGGCAAAGGGGGACGTCGGGTAATGATGCAGAATCAACTCGGACATGCTCGGCTCCGCCGCAAGGATCAGGAGTCCGCAGCTTAGCGCGCAATCACCTGGCAGCCTACAGATCTGCCTGATGGGAACCGATCAGTCAGAGTGATAAGCCAGGGGCTGTGCTCGCTGCGCTCGCCACCAGGCATTCCTTGGCGCTCTTCTTGAGTTTCTTGATCAGCCGCTCCTGACGCAACGCATCGCTTTTGTCGCGACAGCGTTCGGTGTAGACCAGGGCCATGGCCGGGCTGGAAAGAAAGAATCGCGCGCCCTTGCCGCTTTGATGCTTGGCGAAGCGACGCACGGGATCATCGCTGATCCCACAATAGAGCGAACCGTTGGCCGCGCGAACGAGGTAGACGAACCAGGTTTTGCTCGCGGGGGTGTCGGCGTCGACAGGGCTTTCGCTGAGGGTGGTCACGTAACGATCAGGGCTTGAAGGAAAACAAGCCGCGATCTTATCAGCGACTGGCCTGGAATGCCTTCAGCCCCTTCAGGGCCTGTGAGCGAACGGCGTTGCGAACAAGTGGCGTCCAGCCCAGCAGCAGACCTTTGAAACCCAGGGCCTGGCGTGACCATGTCCACAGGTCGAAACTGTCGTGATGTTCGCAGATCTTGCCATCGCGAAAGACAAAGCGTGCCTGGATGTCATTGACCACGGTATTGCCAGTCTGGCTGAACAGATAGGTCGCGACCCAATGGGCGCTACCGATACGATCATCGGCACGGACATGATCGAAGGTCAGGGAGAAATCCTTGGCGCGGGTGGTGAGCATGCACCACATATCGCCAGCATCACGACCACGAAGCTCGCCGAACGCCGGGTCACTGAACACCACGTCATCGGTGTAGCAGGCAGCCATCGCCTCGCCGTCGAGACGCTGGAAGGCCTGGTAGAAACGGGTGATCAAGGCGCTGTGGACTTCACTCATGGGCAGACTCCCTGTTGTGCAATGGGTATCGAAAGATTGCCTGCACGATAGTCTGCAAATGGGTCGAACACTATCGGCATTCGCAAGACGAATACCGACAGTGTGCGGGAATCAGACCTTTTCGCTTTCGACCTGCACGTACAACGCACGTCCGGCCCCCAGGCCGGCGAGGATCGCACCAAGGCCGATGACACCGAAGATCCAGCCCACGGCCGTCCAGCCGCCGGTCCAGTCATGCACGATGCCGACCGCGAACGGCCCCATGGACGCCAGGGTGTAACCGAAGCCCTGGGCCATGCTCGACAGGTTCGCCGCAACGTGGGAGTCCCGCGAGCGCAGCACGATCAGGGTCAATGCCAGGCTGAACGTGGCGCCCTGCCCCAGCCCCAGCACAATCGCCCAGCCCCACAGACCTTCAATCGGGGCGTACAGGCAACCGAACAGACCGCCGAGGGTCAGGGCCATCACGATCACAATCGCCAGGCGCTGATCCTTGCCGCGCGTCGCCAGCCATGGCGCGGCGAGGGAGCTGACCAGTTGAACGATCACCGAACCCGACAGCACCAGACCGGCCTGGGTCGGAGTCAGGCCGCGTCCGATCAGGATCGACGGCAACCAGCCGAAAACGATGTAGGCCAGGGACGATTGCAGGCCCATGTACAAGGTCACTTGCCAGGCCAGCGGATCGCGCAGCAATCCGCGAACCCGGTAGGCGACGTTGTGCGCGCCGTGTTTCTGGCCGACTTGCGGCAACCAGAACAGCGCGGCCGCTAATGCCGGAATGACCCAGAAGCCGAGGCCCATCGCCCAATTCTTGTCGAAGTGTTCACTCAACGGCACGGTCGCACCCGCCGCCATCGCCGCACCCAGGCACAGGGCCATGGTGTAGACACCGGTCATGGTCCCGGCCTGTTTCGGGAAGTCGCGCTTGACGATGCCCGGCAGCAACACGCCAATCACGCCGATGCTGGCACCGGCCAGCACACTGCCGGCAAACAGACCGATTTCACCGAACGAACTGCGCAGGATGATCCCGCCCGCCAGGGTCAGAAGAATGCCCAGCACCACCCGCTCCGCACCAAATCGCCGCGCCAGCACAGGTGCCAACGGCGCAAACAGGCCAAGGCAAAGCACCGGCAACGTGGTCAGCAACCCCGCCGCGGACGCCGACAAGCCAAGGGACTTCGAGACCTCGCTGAGCATCGGCGCCATGCTCGACAGCGCCGGGCGCAGGTTCAGCGCCACCAGAATCAGGCCCAGCAGCAACAGCCAGGGCCGGTGCAGAACCGGGTGAGCTTGCTGGACCTGTTCGTCATCGGCCTCGGCATCGATCAGCAACTCTTCCAGCTCGGCCGAACGTTTGAGGGCTGTGGATAACTCACTGCGGTGCATGGACTTCTCGGTTTCAAGGTTCATTGATCAACTGCCTCGACAGGGCTTTGGCTCGTTCCGGGTCGCGTTGCTCGACGGCATCGAGCAACGCGATGTGCAGGTCGAACACTTCCTGACGGCGCGGGACGATGTTCAGGATCTGGCGCAATTGGGCGCCGACGACGCTGGAGAAATAGCGATACAACTCGCTGAGGGTCGGGTTGTGTGCGGCGTCCACCAACCGGCGGTGAAACACCAGGTCGCAGGCGATGTAGGTGTCGAGATCGCCGTGATAGTGGCTGCCGCTGACACTCAGGGCCTCGCGCAAAGCCACCAGATCTTCATCGGTTCGGCGCACTGCCGCCAGGCCAATGGCCTCGACTTCGAGGATGTGCCGGGTTTCCCGGGCCTGATCAAGAGAACAACGGGACAGCGCCTTCAACGTATCGAGCGGATCGACCACCGCCCGCAGGTAACTGCCGTCGCCCTGACGGATTTCGATCAACCCGGAAAACGCCAACACGCGCATGGCTTCGCGCACGGTGTTGCGACTGATGCCCAGCTCGGCGGACAACTCAGGCTCGGTGGGCAAGCGCTGACCCACGACCCAGGTGCCCTGGTTGATGCGCAGGCGCAACTGATCCAGGGCCTGATCGACCAGGGATCGTTTCACTAATGGAGAAATTTCTGACATGGAATTCGCCCTTTCATCCAATCATAGGATGAATTTTCTGACATGTTAGTCAACATATCCCAGAACGGCAACAGCCCCCCTTGTAGGAGCGAGCTTGCTCGCGATGGTCGTCAACGATAACGCTGGTTGGCAGGTACCCCGCGGCGCTCTCCAGTCCATCGCGAGCAAGCTCGCTCCTACAGGGGTATGAGTTTTCCGCAGGCAAAAAAAAACCCGGAACATGTCCGGGTTTAATTCAGTGCCTGGGGTTGATCAATGCAGGATCTGGCTCAGGAACAGCTTGGTGCGCTCGTTCTGCGGCTTGTCGAAGAAGTCGTTCGGCGCAGCCTGTTCGACGATTTCGCCCTTGTCCATGAAGATCACGCGGTTGGCCACGGTGCGCGCGAAGCCCATTTCATGGGTCACGCAGAGCATGGTCATGCCGTCTTCGGCCAGGCCGATCATGGTGTCCAGTACCTCTTTCACCATCTCCGGGTCGAGTGCTGACGTCGGTTCGTCGAACAGCATGATCTTCGGTTTCATGCACAGCGCGCGAGCGATCGCCACGCGCTGTTGCTGACCGCCGGACAGTTGCCCCGGGTACTTGTGCGCCTGCTCCGGAATGCGTACGCGTTCCAGGTAGTGCATGGCAATTTCCTCGGCCTTGCGCTTGGGCATCTTGCGCACCCACATCGGCGCCAGAGTGCAGTTCTGCAAGATGGTCAGGTGCGGGAACAGGTTGAAGTGCTGGAACACCATGCCGACTTCACGGCGGATCGCTTCGATCTGCTTGAGGTCGTTGGTCAGCTCCACGCCATCGACCACGATGCGGCCCTGCTGGTGCTCTTCCAGACGGTTGAGGCAGCGGATGGTGGTGGACTTTCCGGAACCCGACGGGCCGCACAGCACGATACGCTCGCCCTGCTTGACGTTGAGGTTGATGTCCTTGAGTACGTGAAACTGACCGTACCACTTGTTCACGCCCTGCATCTGAATAATGCCTTCAGGGCTCACAGGCTGTTTGATTGCTTCGCTCATCACAAAACTTCCTAAATTAGGTAGCGACTTAGCGCTTGTGGCCAGTGTCGAGCTTGCGTTCCAGATGCATGGAATAGCGCGACATACCAAAACAGAAAATCCAGAACACCAGGGCGGCGAACACATAGCCTTCGGTGGCCATGCCCAGCCATTTCGGGTCGGCGGCGGCTTGCTTGACGCTGTTGAGCAGGTCGAACAGGCCGATGATGATCACCAGGCTCGTATCCTTGAACAGCGCAATGAAGGTGTTGACGATGCCGGGGATCACCAGTTTCAGGGCCTGCGGCAGAATCACCAGACCCATGCTGCGCCAGTAACCCAGGCCCATCGCCGCCGCCGCTTCGTACTGTCCCTTGGGAATTGCTTGCAGACCACCGCGCACCACTTCGGCCACGTAGGCCGACTGGAACAGGATCACGCCGATCAGCGCCCGCAGCAGCTTGTCGAAGTTCATGCCTTCCGGCAGGAACAACGGCAGCATCACCGAGGACATGAACAGCACCGTGATCAACGGCACGCCGCGCCAGAACTCGATGAAGGTCACGCAGACCACGCGAATCGCCGGCATGTTCGAACGACGGCCCAGCGCCAGGACGATCCCCAGTGGCAACGCACCGGCGATGCCGACGGTGGCAATCACCAGGGTCAGCATCAGGCCGCCCCACTGGCTGGTCGCCACGGCGTCCAGACCCAATACGCCGCCATGCAGCAGACACCAGGCAATGATCGGGTACAGCACCAGGAAGCTCAGCCCGTACACCGCCTTATGGTGAAAGCGCGAGATGAACAACGGCGCCACGCCGACAATCGCCAGCCACACCGTCAGGTCCACGCGCCAGCGCAGTACCGGCGGGTAGTAGCCGTACATGAACTGGCCGAAGCGCTGTTGGATGAACACCCAGCAGGCGCCCTCCTTCGTGCAATCGGCCTGGCTGGTGCCGACCCAGTTGGCGTCAAGGATCGCCCACTGCAGGATCGGCGGTACCACCAGGTAGATGAGGTAGAACGCAAACAGGGTCAGCAGGGTGTTGAGCCAGCTGGAGAACATGTTCGCGCGCATCCACGCCATCGGGCCGAAGACCTTGGCCGGCGGTGGCATGTCGGGTTTGAAAGTATGAGTACTCATGCGCTTTTCCTTACCGCTCGATCAGCGCAATGCGCTTGTTGTACCAGTTCATCAGCAGGGAAATGCTGATACTGATCGCCAGGTACACGCTCATGGTAATGGCAATCACCTCGATCGCCTGGCCGGTCTGGTTGAGCACGGTCCCGGCAAACAGCGAGACCATTTCCGGATAACCGATACCGGCCGCCAGCGAGGAGTTCTTCGCCAGGTTCAGGTATTGGCTGGTCAGCGGCGGGATGATCACGCGCAGGGCTTGCGGGATGATCACCTTGCGCAGGGTCGGACCGTTGCGCAGGCCGAGGGAATGCGCCGCTTCGGTCTGGCCGTGGCTGACCGACTTGATGCCAGAGCGCACGATCTCGGCGATGAACGCCGCGGTGTACACGGTCAAAGCCAGCGTCAGCGCCAGCAGTTCCGGGATCAACACCCAGCCGCCGACGAAGTTGAAGCCTTGCAGCTTCGGCATTTCCCAGTGCACCGGTGCACCGAAAATCAGCGCACACAGCGCAGGGATGACCAGGAACATCGCCAGGCCAACCCAGAACTTGTGGAACGGCACACCGGTGGCTTCGAAGCGCTTGGTGGCCCAGCGGCTCATCAGCACGATGGCGACGATGGCGACTACAACACTGGTCATAAACGGCCAGAAGCCGTCCGCCATCAACGCGGCCGGCATGTTCAGGCCACGGCTGCTGACGAAGAAGGTGTCGCCGAAGTTATGACTGTTGCGCGGCCCCGGCATGGTCAGGAACACCGCGAAGTACCAGAACAGGATCTGCAGCAGCGGCGGAATGTTGCGGAAGACTTCCACATATACCGTCGCCAGCTTGGCGATGATCCAGTTCTTCGACAGCCGCGCCACACCCACGATGAAACCCAGGATCGTCGCCAGGATCACGCCGATGAAGGTCACCAGCAAGGTGTTGAGCAGACCAATGACAAACACCCGGGCGTATGTGTCCGCTTCGGTGTAGTCGATCAGGTGTTGAGCGATGCCGAAACCGGCACTGCGCTCCAGAAAGTCGAAACCGGAGGTAATGCCCCGGTGTTGCAGGTTGGTCTGGGTGTTATCGAACAGATACCAGCCCAGCGAGACCACCGCGATAATCGTGATGATCTGGAATACCCAAGCACGCACGCGTGGATCGCTGAGGCTGAGCCTCTGCTTTGGTGCGCCGATTGAATTTTGCATGAAGTGCCCCGGAAATAATGGAACAGAACATCACCCGGTGGTTGGCCCACCGGGTGATAGAACCATCAGCGCACTGGTGGTGCGTATTGAATGCCGCCAGCGTTCCACAGAGCGTTCAGCCCGCGGTCGATTTCCAGCGGAGTGCTCTTGCCGAGGTTTTTCTCGAACACTTCGCCGTAGTTGCCGACTTGCTTGATGATCTGCACGACCCAGTCTTTCTTCACTTTCAGGTCTTTGCCGTATTCACCGTCGGTACCCAGCAGACGGGCAACGTCAGGGTTCTTGGTGCCCTTGGCTTCGGCTTCGACGTTCTTCGAAGTGATGCCGGCTTCTTCAGCGTTGAGCATGGCGTAGCCAGTCCAGCGCACGATGGCCAGCCACTCGTCGTCGCCATTACGTACGACCGGGCCCAGAGGTTCCTTGGAAATGGTTTCCGGCAGAACCACGTAGTCCTTCGGCGAAGCCAGCTTGCTGCGCTGGGCGAACAGCTGGGATTTGTCGGAGGTCAGTACGTCGCAACGACCGGATTCCAGCGACTTGGCGCTTTCGTCGGAGGTGTCGAAGGTGATCGGGGTGTATTTCAGGCCGTTGCCGCGGAAGTAATCGGAAACGTTCAACTCGGTAGTAGTACCGGCCTGGATGCAGATGGTTGCACCGTCCAGTTCCTTGGCGCTCTTGACGCCCAGCTTGTTGTTTACCAGGAAGCCGATACCGTCGTAGTAGGTAATGAAGCCCGGGAATTTCAGGCCCATGCCCGCGTCACGGGAGCTGGTCATGGTGGTGTTGCGCGACAGAATGTCGATTTCGCCGGACTGCAGCGCGGTGAAGCGCTCCTTGGCGTTCAACTGGCTGAACTTGACCTTGGTCGCGTCGCCGAAGACAGCCGCCGCTACTGCACGGCAGTAGTCAGCATCGATACCCACGATCTTGCCGGTGGAATCCGGAACCGAGAAGCCTGGCAAGCCATCGCTGACGCCACACTGCACGAAACCTTTCTTCATCACTGCATCCAGGGTTGCGCCCGCCTGGGCAAACCCGCTGACACCGAGTACTGCGGCTGCAGTCACGATAGCCAGGGTGGATTTCAACATCTTCATTCAAACCTCCAGTTTTGCTCTTGTTGTGTCGGAGCGTGAGTCCTGTCGCACCCTTTTGAGGCGTAGTCGACCCGTGTTGGCTTGTTTTGGGGGTCAACCGACGTAAGACGTTAGCTATGAGTCTAGTAGGAGAAAATCCACGTCATGGAAAACTCACTCTCACCAGTCGGCCGAACGGGCTGTAGCCCTTTCACGTTCGCGAAGCCCCATATCGGCCTTTGGCGAACATCCATCACCGGATTCTTTTCAATCCCACTAATAACCTTGGCCTGATAGTGTTACCGACAGGCGTGGGATTTTTCATACAGACTTCGCCATAGCAAAGCCCGTACCACACTGCTCTCCGAAGCGGTTCAGCTGCAGGTCAATAGCAAAACTTGTAACCTTGCGACATCTTCGTAACTGATCAACCAGACACGCACTCAGCCTTAGCACTCAATAAGAGCGCACGCACACTTTTGGAGCAGCCATGACCAACCCCTTGATTCTTGAACCCGTCAAGACCGCAGATGCCTGCGTTATCTGGCTGCACGGCCTGGGTGCCGATCGCTACGACTTCCTGCCAGTGGCCGAAGCCCTGCAGGAAACCCTGTTGAGCACCCGCTTTGTTTTGCCCCAGGCGCCGAGCCGCGCCGTCACCATCAATGGCGGATACGAGATGCCGAGTTGGTACGACATATTGGCCATGAGCCCCGCGCGCGCGATCAACCGCGAGCAATTGGAAGAATCTGCCAACTGGATCATCGAACTGATCGAAACGCAGAAGGCCAGCGGAATAGACGCCTCGCGGATTTTCCTGGCAGGTTTTTCACAGGGTGGTGCGGTTGTGCTCCACACCGCGTTTCTGAAATGGCAGGGACCACTGGGTGGCGTACTCGCCCTCTCCACTTATGCACCGACTTTCAGTGACCAACTGGAAATGTCCGCCAGCCAGCAGCGCATTCCAGTGCTGTGCCTGCACGGCCAGTACGACGATGTGGTGCAGAACTCGATGGGGCGCAGCGCCTACGAGCACTTGAAGCTGCGTGGTGTCACCGTGACATGGCAGGAATACCCAATGGGTCACGAAGTGTTACCCGAAGAAATTCGCGACATCGGCGTCTGGCTCGCCGAGCGCTTGCGTTAAGCATTTCTGTTTAAAAGCGCCCTTTGATCCATCCCACTACGCCGCGCCCGATTCTTGCATTACACTGCCCGGCGTACATTCCTTAACCAATTGATGAGATGACCGTGCTCAAAGCACTCAAGAAAATGTTCGGTAAAAGCGAGACTGAGCAACTCGCGCCAGTCCCCAGCGCTCCGTCTCACGCTCCCGGCCACCGCACCGACGGCAATCAGTCTGAACGGACCGCCACCACGACTGCACCCAAGCACGAGCCGAAGACCGTAGAAGACGCCCACACTGCGGCGATCACAGCCCCGGAGCAGCCGCGCAGCGACACGCCGAAACCCGCCAAACCGCGCCGCGAACCCAAGCCCAAGGCACCGGTCATCCCATGGAAACTCGAAGACTTCGTCGTCGAACCCCAGGAAGGCAAGACCCGCTTCCACGATTTCAAACTCGCCCCTGAACTGATGCACGCCATCCAGGATCTGGGCTTCCCGTATTGCACGCCGATCCAGGCACAGGTGCTGGGCTTCACCCTCGCGGGCAAAGACGCCATCGGCCGCGCCCAGACCGGTACCGGCAAGACCGCTGCGTTCCTGATCTCGATCATCACCCAGTTGCTGCAAACCCCGCCGCCGAAAGAGCGCTACATGGGTGAGCCACGGGCACTGATCATCGCGCCGACCCGCGAACTGGTGGTGCAGATCGCCAAGGACGCCGCCGACCTGACCAAGTACACCGGCCTCAACGTCATGACGTTCGTCGGTGGCATGGACTTCGACAAGCAGCTCAAGCACCTCGAAGCCCGCCACTGCGACATCCTCGTGGCCACGCCGGGCCGCCTGCTGGACTTCAACCAGCGCGGCGACGTGCATCTGGACATGGTCGAAGTGATGGTGCTGGACGAAGCCGACCGCATGCTCGACATGGGCTTCATCCCGCAAGTGCGCCAGATCATTCGCCAGACGCCGCCGAAGTCCGAGCGCCAGACGCTGCTGTTCTCCGCGACCTTCACCGAAGACGTGATGAACCTGGCCAAGCAATGGACCACCGATCCGTCGATCGTCGAGATCGAATCGCAGAACGTTGCCAACGAAAACGTCGAGCAGCACATCTACGCGGTGGCCGGTGCCGACAAGTACAAGCTGCTCTACAACCTGGTCAACGACAATGGTTGGGAGCGGGTCATTGTCTTCGCCAACCGCAAGGATGAAGTGCGGCGCATCGAAGAACGCCTGGTGCGCGACGGCATCAACGCCGCGCAACTGTCCGGCGACGTGCCGCAGCACAAGCGCATCAAGACCCTCGAAGGCTTCCGCGAAGGCAAGATCCGCGTACTGGTCGCCACCGATGTCGCCGGTCGCGGTATCCACATCGACGGCATCAGCCACGTGATCAACTTCACCCTGCCGGAAGTGCCGGACGACTACGTGCACCGCATCGGTCGTACCGGTCGTGCGGGTGCCGACGGTGTGTCCATCAGCTTTGCCGGTGAAGACGACTCCTACCAGTTACCGTCCATCGAGGAAAAGCTGGGGCGCAAGATCAGCTGTGAAACGCCACCGACGCATCTGTTGCGGGCGGTTGAGCGCAAGCGTCCTCATTAAGCGACGCTGAAAAGAAAAGCGCAGCCGGCAACGGACTGCGCTTTTTTTTCGCCCGGATATTGTTCTAGAGAACTAAAAGTCCATAATGGACAAATTAGTTTAATTCAAATCCCGGAGCCGACCATGTCCAGTACTCCCCAAGTGATCACCCAAGCCCAGGCCCGCGAGTATCTGGCGCGAGTCGATGTGCCGCAGATTCTACGCAAACTGTTCCGCGACCTGGCCGCCGGGCAAGCGGTGCAACCGGCGCAGCAACTGGTGGAGTTCCCGCAGGGTGCCGGCGACTTCATCAATTACCTGGGCGTGCTGGCCGAAGACGGCGTGTACGGGATCAAGACGTCACCGTACATCGTCCGTGAACAGGGGCCGCTGGTGACTGCATGGACGCTGCTGATGTCGATGCAGACCGGCCAGCCGCTGTTGCTGTGCGATGCCGGAGAACTGACCACCGCGCGCACGGCGGCCACCACCGCCGTGGCAGTCGACGCCCTGGCGCCACTCACAGCCAATCGTCTGGCCATCATCGGCAGCGGTAAAGTGGCCCAGGCGCACCTGCACTACGTGAAAGGCCTGCGCGACTGGCAGAGCATCAGCCTGTACTCGCCGAGCTTGAGCGAAGATGCCGAAACCGTGAGCCTGCTGAAAAACATCGAGCCACGCCTGAACATCGTCGACAGTCGCGAAGCTGCCGTTCAGGACGCCGACGTGATCATGCTCTGCACCTCGTCCGCCGGTCCGGTGATCGATCCATCGAGCTTGCGCAAACCGGCGTTGATCACCTCCATCAGCACCAATGCGCCGCGTGCCCACGAAGTGCCGCCGCAGAGCCTCAACGACATGCAGGTGTTCTGTGACTATCGCCTGACTACCCCGGGCTCGGCCGGCGAAATGCTGATCGCCGCCGAACGGCACGGCTGGGACAAGGGCGCGATTGTTGGCGACCTGCCCGACCTGCTCAGCGAGAAGGTGCAGCGCCCCGACTACGACCGTCACGTGTTTTTCCGCTCCATCGGCCTGGGCCTGGAAGACATTGCGCTGGCCAATGCGATCTATCGCCTATCTCACTGACACCACCACTCATCTGTGGGAGCGAGCTTGCTCGCGATAGCGTCAAGTCAGTCGACATCCATGCTGAATGATTGACCGCAATCGCGAGCAAGCTCGCTCCCACAGAAAATTTCTTCACCATAGGCACTTACGCCCCATCAGGAGACGTTCATGAGCCAGGCAGACTTCATCATCATCGGCGGCGGAATTGCCGGTGCTTCCACAGGTTTCTGGTTGTCGCAGCACGGCCGCGTGATCGTGCTCGAACGCGAATCCCATCCGGCCTATCACTCCACCGGCCGTTCGGCGGCGCTGTACACCGCGGCCTACGGCACCCCGCAAGTGCGGGCGCTGACCCTGGCCAGCCGGGACTTTTTCGACAACCCGCCCAGCGGTTTCTGCGAACACCCGCTGCTGACCCCGCGGGGCGAAATGACCGTGGACTTGACCGGCGACCCGGACGAACTGAACAGGCAATACCAGAGCGCAAAAACCACGGTGCCGGAGATGCAATTGCTCGGCACCGACGAGGCCTGCGCGCTGGTGCCGATCCTGCGCCGGGAAAAGGTCTACGGCGCTATCTACGACCCGACCGCCAGCGACATCGACACCGACGCCCTGCACCAGGGCTATTTGCGCGGTATCCGCCGCAACCAGGGCGAAGTGCATACCGACAGCGAAGTCGTCGGCCTGAGCCGCGACGAACAAGGTGTATGGCACGTTCAGACCAACAGCCAGACGTTCAACGCGCCAATCATCATCAACGCCGCTGGCGCCTGGGCCGACAAGATCGGCGAACTGGCCGGCGCCAAACCCCTGGGCCTGCAACCCAAACGCCGTGCCGCGTTCATCTTCGCCGGCCCCGAAGGCGTGGACATCCACCATTGGCCGATGCTGGTCAGCCTCGACGAGTCCTTCTACATGAAACCCGACGCCGGGATGTTCCTCGGCTCGCCAGCCAACGCCGACCCGGTGGAACCCCACGACGTGCAGCCCGAAGAGCTGGACATCGCCATGGGCATCTACCAGATCGAAGAAGCCACGACCCTGACCATTCGCCGCCCGACCCGCACCTGGGCCGGCCTGCGCAGCTTCGTCGGCGACGGCGACCTGTTGTCCGGCTTCGACCCACAGGTAGCGGGGCTGTTCTGGGTCGCGGCACAAGGCGGTTATGGCATCCAGACTTCGCCGGCCATGGGCCAGGCCAGCGCGGCACTGGTGCGCGGTGCAGCGTTGCCCGAGTCGCTCGGCCGTTTCGGCCTGAATGCCGAAATGCTCTCCCCTGCCCGCCTCGGCTGATCCTGATCCTCAGGTGACGTGCCCACACGATTACGGCACACTTTCAGCGCCCCTTTGATGGGGCGCTGACGCTGCCTGGAGTTCCACTGTATGAACGCCCCCGAAAAAGACTCGGCCCTGGACGACACGTCCCTGGATAACTTCCACGCGATTGCCGACGCCATCGCCACGTTGTTTTTTCCCCACGCCGAAGTGGTGCTGCACGACCTGCGCACGCAAAAGGTCGACTACATCGCCAACAACCTGTCCAAGCGGGAAATCGGCGACGACTCGGCGCTGGAAGACATGCTCAGCGACGATGTCAGCGAACGAAATATCGGGCCGTACGAAAAGCTCAACTGGGATGGTCAGAAGATTCGCAGCCTCAGCACGGTGCTACGGGACAGCGAAGGTCATCCGCTGGCGGTGCTGTGCATCAACCTGAATATTTCGCTGTTCGAGAATGCCAAGGCCGCCCTGGACCTGTTCCTGTCGCCGACCAAGCTGATCCCGCAACCGGATGCACTGTTCCGCGATGACTGGCAGGAGCGGATCAACACCTTCCTCCACGCCTGGCTGCGTGAGCGCCAGTTGAGCCTGAATCTGCTGACCCGCGACCACAAGCGCGAACTGGTGCTGGCGTTGCACGCCGAAGGCGCATTCAAGGGCAAAAGCGCCTCGAACTACGTGGCCAATGTGCTGAACATGGGCCGGGCGACGGTGTACAAGCATTTGAAGGAATTGAAGGGCTGAGCCCTGAGAAATGTGCTGGAAGGGCCTCATCGCGAGCAAGCTCGCTCCCACAGTGTCCGAGTCGTGCGCAAGAGATATGTACACCACTGAACCTGTGGGAGCGAGCTTGCTCGCGATGGCGGTTTGTCAGTCGCCGTAGATATCAGACTTGAAGTACTTCTCGGAAATCTTCTGGTACTCACCACTGGCGCGAATGCCATCAATGGCCGTGTTCAGCTCGCTGACCAACTCGGTGTTGCCCTTGCGCACTGCAATCCCGGCACCCTCGCCCACATATTTCGGATCTTTGAGCTCCGGCCCGACAAAGGCGTAACCCTTGCCACGGGGCATCGACAGGAAGTCATTCAGTGGAATGGTGTCGGCAAAAATCGCGTCGAGGCGACCGGCGGCCAGGTCCATGTAGATTTCTTCGTTGTTGCTGTAGCGCTTGACGTTGATGCCCTTGGGCTCGAACACCTCGGAGGCGTAACGGTCGGTGGTGGTGGCGCGCTGCACACCGACAGTCTTGCCCTTGAGGCTGGCGTACTGGTCATCCACCACCGCGCCGTCCTTCATCACCAGACGCGACGAAGTGAAATAGTACTTGTGGGTGAAGTCCACCGACTTCTTGCGGTCTTCATTGATGGTCATGGACGACAGCGCCATGTCGATTTTCTTCACCTTCAGGGACGGAATCAGACCATCGAACTCGCCTTCGACCCACACACACTTGGCCTTCATCTGTGCGCACAAGGCATTGCCGATGTCATAGTCGAAACCGACGATTTCGCCTTTGTCGGTTTTCGAGGCGAACGGTGGATACGCCGCTTCGATACCGATGCGCAGGGTTTTCTCGGCGGCGAACACAGAGCTGCACGCCAACAGGCTCAGGGCCAGACCGGTGATGAGGGGGAACTTCTTCATGTTCGTTTTCTCGCGGTTGTTGTTGGTTTGGCAAGACAGAAGAAAAAGCTGAAACGGGTGGAAACTTTTTTGTACTTATAATTCCATACTGGACTTTTATGTATTAACCGTCAATGAGGTAAATGCAGCCCGTTCCGGCCGATGGTCGGGTGGTGAATCCGGGAATGATTGGTTGAATCGAAAGGCCTCATCGCGAGCAAGCTCGCTCCCACAGTGGATCTGGATGAACACAAACTTTGTGTACGACGCAGAACCCTGTGGGAGCGGGCTTGCCCGCGAAGACTGACTAAAGAACGCCGCAGAAACTACTGCTTCCAGCGATCCGCCGCCGCATGATCACTGTCACGCCCCTCGACCCAACGCGGCCCATCACTGGTGTTTTCTTTCTTCCAGAACGGCGCACGGGTTTTCAGGTAATCCATGACAAAGGCGCAGGCGTCGAATGCCGCCTGACGATGGGCGCTGGCCGCGCCGACGAAGACTATCGGCTCGCCCGGCTCCAGGGCGCCGATGCGGTGCAGCACTTCCAGCTTGAGCAGCGGCCAGCGCTGCTCTGCCTCGATGGCGATCTTGCCCAACGCTTTTTCAGTCATGCCGGGATAGTGTTCGAGGAACATCCCGGCGACGTCGAGGCCGTCATTGAAGTCGCGCACGTAGCCGACAAAACTCACCACTGCACCCACGCCGACATTGGCATCGTGCATGGCGTTGACTTCGGCTCCAGGGTCGAACGCCGTGGACTGCACGCGAATCGCCATGGTTCAGCCTCCGGTCACAGTCGGAAAGAACGCCACTTCATCGCCGTCGCTGACCGGCTCGTCGAGCTGGCACAGGTCTTCGTTGCGGGCGCACATCAGGTTCTGCTCGCTCAACACCTCGGCACCGTCACGTTGGGCCAACAGTGCGCGGACGTCGTCGACGGTGGCGAAGTTGCCTTCTACTTTCACCGAATCCAGACCCAACGCTTCACGATAACGGGCGAAAAACTTTACGGTAACGTTCATGACTGCTCCGCCTGGAAATGTCCGCTCTTGCCGCCGACCTTCTCCAGCAAACGCACGCTTTCGATGGTCATGCCACGGTCCACGGCCTTGCACATGTCGTAGATCGTCAGCGCGGCGACGCTGGCAGCGGTCAGGGCCTCCATCTCGACGCCGGTTTGCCCTGACAGCTTGCAACGCGCCACGATGCGCACCGAATCCTCGCCTTCGGCACTGAGCTCGACCTTGACACCGGTCAGCATCAGCGGATGGCACAGGGGAATCAGATCGCTGGTTTTCTTCGCCGCCTGGATACCGGCAATGCGTGCCACGGCAAACACATCACCCTTGGGGTGGCCGCCACTGACGATCATCTGCAGGGTTTCGGGCAGCATGCGCACCAGCGCTTGAGCGGTCGCCTCACGGAACGTCACGGCTTTTTCAGTGACGTCGACCATGTTGGCGCGACCTTGGGAATCGAGATGAGTCAGCACGGGATTACTCCTGATCAGGAGCGTCGATTGTAAACCTGCGGGTCAATTTTCCGCACGCACGATTATCGGCTCACACAATCCCCCTGTAGGAGCGAGCCTGCTCGCGAAAAACGCAGGGACAACGCGGTCATTCAGGCAGCACGCGTTTTCGTTGACGTCCATCGCGAGCAGGCTCGCTCCTACATTTGGATTTGTGTTGGGCATAAAAAACCGGGCGACCTTGCGGCCGCCCGGTTCCGGTGGACTGTTACAAATGCGATTCCTTATTAAGCTTACAAACACTGCCAAACAACAGAAATACATGTAACAAAACCCTACTGGAAATGCGCTTTTTTTCACATCGCCGAACGACTCAACCTTGTTCACCAGTTGATAACTTACTGATTATCCTATAACAAGTCTCGACGTAAGAACTCTCCGAAAGTCCGCACCCATAACCTGCCGTGAAACTTCCTACAACTGAATGATTGACCGAGTTGTTAATTCGAGAAAAACTGACCAACAAAATTCACGACCCTACAAACTCAAGTCAGTGGTATCACAAAAGGTCTTTGGCACGCGAATTCAGTAAATCCAATATCCAAGTCTACGCTATTGCTCCCGGCGCAGTTTCCGGCAGTCATCAGCCAGGATCTCCTGAAGAAATCATGAACACGCGCCCTTTTCTGCCGACCTCCGGCAGGAGCTCAACGGCGCGGGCCCTACACGCTAACCATGGTTGGCACACGGAAGGTTAGTCATGTCAGCACGGACAATTTACTCAGGAAAACACATCATAATCTCTCATTGCCGGGACTGTGATATCCCTGGCTACATGATTATTTCTCTTAAGCGGGACATAACAAGACTTGCAGAACTAAGCGCAGAGGAAAGTGCCGAACTGATGAGTGGGCTAGCATTTACGGAGCGAGCCTTAAACACTCTATTTTCTCCTGAAAAAGTATACATAATGCGTATTTCCGAACTCAATCATGAACTGCATTTTCACGTTTTCCCCAGATATGCTTCCGTGACCAAGTTATATTTGTCGGAACACAATGAACATATTATTGATGGCCCCTTCTTTTTCAGTTGGGCGCGAAAAAAGTTTAGTAGCTCACAGTCTGAGCCGACCCAAGTGGTATTGAACGCTCAATCAATTCTTACGGAAACCCTCAAGGGCTATTTTTCGCAACCTCTGTAAACAAGACTGCTTTCGCCCCAGGCTTTGCAGAAACACACTCATCGGTATTGGGTCTGCCCTGAGGCACAGCCTTTACGTCGCGTACAAAAAACCGGGCAACCTTGCGGCCGCCCGGTTCCGGTGGACTGTTACAGATGCGATTCGGCGTATTCGGCCAGGATCGAACGTGGTACCCCTTGCAGGGTGATGTGCACCCCGTTCGGGAAGTCCTTGAAGCGTTCAGTGAGGTAGGTCAGCCCGGAGCTGGTCGCGGACAGGTAAGGGGTGTCGATCTGTGCCAGGTTGCCCAGGCACACCACTTTGGAACCGGCACCGGCACGGGTGATGATGGTTTTCATCTGGTGCGGCGTGAGGTTCTGGCATTCGTCGATCAGAATCAGGCTCTGCTGGAAGCTGCGGCCCCGGATGTAGTTGAGGGATTTGAACTGCAACGGCACTTTGCTGAGGATGTAGTCGACGCTGCCATGGGTGCTTTCGTCATCCATGTGCAAGGCTTCGAGGTTGTCGGTGATGGCGCCCAGCCACGGCTCCATTTTTTCCGCCTCGGTACCGGGCAGGAAGCCGATTTCCTGATCCAGGCCCTGCACGCTACGGGTAGCGATGATGCGGCGATAACGTTTGCTGACCATGGTCTGCTCGATCGCAGCGGCCAGCGCCAGGATGGTTTTACCCGAACCCGCGGCACCCGACAGGTTGACCAGGTGGATATCCGGATCGAGCAAGGCGTACAACGCCAGGCTCTGATAGATATCACGCGGCTTGAGGCCCCAGGCTTCCTGGTGCAGCAGCGGTTCCTGGTGCAGGTCGAGGATCAGCAAGCGGTCCTCTTCAATCTCCTTGATCCAGCCGACAAAGCCCTGTTCATCAATGATGAATTCGTTGATGTGCACCGCCGGCAGGTTGTCGATCAATTGCACCTGATGCCAGGTGCGGCCGTGGTCCTGACGGGTTTCAACCTTGCTCACGCGGTCCCAGAAAGAGCCGGTCATGTTGTGGTAGCCATTGGGCAGCAAGGACACGTCGTCGACCAGTTGGTCGGTGCTGTAGTCCTCGGCCGCGATTCCGCAGGCGCGCGCCTTGAGGCGCATGTTGATGTCTTTGGTGACCAGCACTACGGGCTTCTTCGGATCGCGCGCGTGCAGGTCGATCAGTTGATTGATGATTTTGTTGTCGTTCAGGTGCTCGGGCAGAATCAGATTCGGCTCGGCATGCTTGCTCATCAGAATTGACAGCAAACCCTTGGGTCCGCTTTTGCCACGCTGGATCGGCACACCCTGCTCGACGTCCTCGGGTGAGGCATCGCCCAGAGTCTTGTCGATCAGGCGGATGGCCTGGCGGCATTCGGCGGCTACGCTGTGATGCCCGCTCTTGAGCTTGTCGAGCTCTTCAAGCACGGTCATCGGGATCGCGACGTGGTGTTCTTCGAAGTTAAGCAGCGCGTTTGGATCGTGAATCAATACGTTGGTATCGAGTACATAAAGGATTGGCTGGTTGGAAGAAGAGCTACGTCCGTGATCATCCATACTCGGTCACCTTTGTGGGAGCCATTCGACGCAATACCTTGACGGTGCTGCGCCTCGAAGTGACTGCCGAATACACCTGCGGGGACTCAAGTGTTCTGCATACATGCGGGGTCTTGGAAGACGCCACCTGTGTTGCAGGTTTCGGCGGTCTGTCTTCGTAATACTCCAAAACGTGTGACAGAAAAAAGTACTTTGACGCTTTTTTGAAGTTTATTTTGCAGATTGACCAATAGCACTTGGCGGACTGCCATCACCCGTTTAAAGTCGGAAGTCCACCTGCAACGAATCCCCTTCCAAAATTGCCAAAAACCCAATGTTTACGGGGTTTTGTCATTTTCAGCGAAACGCATCCTGGCAATCCTCCCAGCCGATCCCGACAGGCGCCGTTTGCGTGACCAGCCACGGCAACGCCGTTTTCACTGCATCCTGTTTCACATTGAAATTGATCACTCCGTGCCGCCACAGCAGCATCAGGGTCAGCACCCGTTGCGCACTCGGGTTGCCCTTGAGTTTGCCGGCACCATCCTGGGCGTCGATGTCCCACAACGCTACCTGCAACCCCTGAGTCTTGAAGAAGCCTTCGGCATCGGAACGGCGCTGACCGTCGGGCGGACGGAACAGGGGCACGTAGTTCTCCGGCAGCTTGCTCTTGACCAGTTCGGCGCTGCGGCGCACCGAGTCCTGCCAGTCCTGCCAGTGGCTGTGGGAACGGAACTCCCAGCCTTGTACGCCGATGCACTGGCTCGAGTAGGTCGCTTGCAGGTTACTCACAGAATGTTCGGCCAAACGGGCCTGGATGTCCTTGCCGAGGACGAAGAACGTCCCGCTCATGTTCGACTTGCGCAGGTACTCGGCGACCCAGGCGGTGTTATCCGGTGCGGCGTTGGCGGCACTGTCGAAGGTCAGCAGAAACAGCCGGTCATGCATCCCGTCGCCGCTGCGCTCATAGTCGCCAAAATGATCGACTTCGCTGCTGGTTTGCGGGAACAAAGCGGCCTTGCGCAACTGTTCGTCCAGGTACTGGGTGTGGAACGCACGGCTCGGCTCGGCCCACTTGATGTAATAGCTGTCTGCGCCGACCTGGAATTTGGCAGCCTGCTCGCGCAAGGTGGGCATGTCTTCGACCAGAAAACAGAAGGAGGCATCCTGGTCGCAACTCTGTTGGGCGAAGTTGTAGTTGGCCAGCAGCCGTTGCCACATGCGCTGACGAACCCGGTCGACCGACTCCAGATTGATCGTGCGCAGGCCCAGGCGCTGGGCCAGGGCGGGCTCATCCAGCGACTCGCTGGCCAACAGGACACTGGAAAACATGAGGATCTCGGCCCTGGACGCCACGTCGAACAGTGTCGGGTTGCCGAGTTTCTCCGGCCAGGTGCTGCGATCGAGCGTCGCCACATCGCCCGGAGCCGCAATGGCGCCGAAGCTCAGTAGCCAGATCGAAATGAGAAAAGCGATACGCAATGGGATGTCTCCATAACAAAACCCGCGCGGCACTATAGCTGATCCACACACACCTCCTGCAGCAACACTGAACCACTGTGGGAGCGAGCTTGCTCGCGATAGCGATCTGACATTCAACAATGATGTCAGCTGACACACCGTCATCGCGAGCAAGCTTGCTCCCACAGGTTTTGTGCTATGCCACCAGTCATCACCTATGGACGCGATAGCTGGAGTCAACGAGGACAACCCCCTAGAATCGCCGCCACGATTAAAGGAGACGACTTCATGCTGATGGTGATTTCACCCGCCAAGACCCTCGACTATGAAACACCGCCGGCGACCCAGCGCTTCACCCAGCCGCAGTACCTCGACCACTCCCAGGAGTTGATCCTGCAATTGCGCGAGCTGACGCCCGCGCAAATCAGCGAATTGATGCACGTGTCCGACAAGATCGGCGGGCTCAACGCCGCGCGTTTCGGCAGCTGGACGCCCGCGTTCACCCCGGAAAACGCCAAGCAGGCGCTGCTGGCCTTCAAGGGCGATGTGTACACCGGCATGAATGCGCAAACCCTCAGCGAAGCGGATTTCGATTACGCCCAAAAACACCTGCGCATGCTCTCTGGCCTCTATGGCCTGCTGCGCCCGCTGGACCTGATGCAACCCTATCGCCTGGAAATGGGCACCAAACTGGCCAACGCTCGGGGCAAGGATTTGTATGCCTTCTGGGGCACGCGCATCAGCGAGTGGCTGAACGAAGCCTTGGTCGATCAAGGCGATGACGTGCTGCTCAACCTGGCGTCCAACGAGTACTTCTCGGCCGTCAAACGCAACGCCTTGAACGCACGCATCATCAATACCGAATTCAAGGACCTGAAGAACGGCCAGTACAAGATCATCAGCTTCTACGCGAAAAAGGCCCGTGGCTTGATGAGTCGCTTCGTCATCGAAGAACGCATTAACGACCCGGCCACCCTCAAGCAGTTCGACGTTCAAGGCTATCGCTACAGCGCCGAACAGTCCAAGCCGGACAATCTGGTGTTTCTACGCGATCACGCACCAGAGTGATGCATCCGGTCGGTGCACGACCTCCACAAACCCTCGTGCGCCGACCCTTGATTCACTTCAGACTTCCCTGTCATTTCGCCATTTTTTTGGCGCCATAAAAACACCAACTGATTTTCTAACTTTAGTTTCACTCGACTTCAATCATTTTTTTGCGTAGTGGCACTGACTTTTTTTAACAGTAGTGGCAAAAAAATATCCCCTCTGTTGAGCCGCCTATATATAAAGGGCGAAACGGCAAGTGCTATCAATTTGAGAGCAGTGCCATCTTTCTCAATATTTCAAGAAATTTCAGATTTCGCGATGAGTGGGCTGGAACTATGTCCAAACGAGCCGCTCATACCACCGGTAACGATTCTCGCCGAGCGTGTACGAGATAACTTACGCAGATAAGCGATTCGTGTAGCGAAGTTGTAATATTAACTTGCGCTGACTAATCACCGATTTGGACAACAGCAATCGGACAGGAGATAACGCGGTATGACTATCCCCTACAAGGCCACGACAGCGCCCCTATAAACGTGCTCACCCGAGCACCCAACCGCTTGATCCACGGGCTTTCGGCCTGACATCAGGCGTGCAAGGCTGTTGCACCTGCATCCTTCCGACAGGAGGATCGGCTGCATAACAGGGCAAATCATAACAACAAGGCCTAGTTGCGCACCCCTTGAGTGCATTTATTTAGACACTCGTAACTTATATGCCAGCACAGGGCATTGTCGTGCCTGTAAGGCACACTTGCGAGTGCACTAAAACACGCTGAATACCATTAACTCCGGCCATTTAATGGCTTGATGTTTACAGGCTTGATAACAGAGAGGTAATTGCGATGCGCATCAGCATTTTTGGTTTGGGTTACGTCGGCGCAGTATGTGCCGGTTGCCTGTCTGCACGGGGCCATGACGTCGTTGGCGTCGATGTGGCCAAAGACAAGATCGATATGATCAATGCCGGCAAATCGCCGATCGTTGAACCAGGCCTGGGTGAACTTCTGGCCCAGGGCATCCAGACAGGTCGTCTGCGTGGCACCACCAACTTCGCCGAGGCGATTCGCGACACCGACCTGTCGATGATCTGCGTAGGCACGCCGAGCAAGAAGAACGGCGATCTGGAACTGAACTACATCGAGGCAGTGTGCCGCGAAATCGGTTTTGTCCTGCGTGACAAGACCACCCGCCACACCATCGTGGTGCGCAGCACCGTACTGCCGGGTACCGTGGCCAATGTGGTCATCCCGATTCTCGAAGACTGCTCCGGCAAGAAGGCCGGTGTTGATTTCGGCGTGGCCGTGAACCCTGAGTTCCTGCGCGAAAGCACCGCCATCGCCGACTACGACCAGCCGCCAATGACCGTCATCGGTGAATTCGACAAGGCGTCCGGCGACGTTCTGCAATCGCTGTACGAAGAGCTCGACGCACCGATCATCCGCAAGGACATCGCGGTCGCCGAGATGATCAAGTACACCTGCAACGTGTGGCACGCCACCAAGGTCACCTTCGCCAACGAAATCGGCAACATCGCCAAGGCGGTCGGCGTCGACGGTCGTGAAGTGATGGACGTGGTCTGCCAGGACAAGACCCTCAACCTGTCCCAGTACTACATGCGCCCAGGCTTCGCCTTCGGCGGCTCGTGCCTGCCAAAAGACGTACGTGCCCTGACCTACCGCGCCGGTTCCCTGGACGTGGAAGCCCCGTTGCTCAACTCGCTGATGCGCAGCAACGAATCCCAGGTGCAGAACGCTTTCGACATCGTTTCCAGCCACGACAAACGCAAAGTCGCCCTGCTGGGCTTGAGCTTCAAGGCCGGCACCGACGACCTGCGCGAAAGTCCGCTGGTCGACCTGGCGGAAATGCTGATCGGCAAGGGCTATGACCTGAGCATCTACGACAGCAACGTCGAGTACGCCCGCGTTCACGGTGCGAACAAGGACTACATCGAGTCGAAGATCCCTCACGTCTCGTCCTTGCTCAACTCCGACTTCGACGCGGTGATCAACAACTCCGACGTGATCATCCTCGGCAACCGCGACGAGAAGTTCCGCGCGCTGGTGCAGGAAGTTCCACACGGCAAGCAAGTGATCGACCTGGTCGGTTTCATGTCCAAGGCCACCAGCGTGACTGGCCGGACTGAAGGTATCTGCTGGTAAAGCAGCCGCAAGCTTCAAGCTCCAAGCCGCAAGTTCAAAGCTCCTCGCTTGGGGCTTGAAGCTTGGGGCTTGCAACTGACTTTAGGATTCCGATTATGCACAGGCTAAAACACGGCCTACTCCAGGCCGCCGGTTGGCTGTTCTACCTGAGTTTACTGATGGGCCTCGCCATGGCGTTGCCCGTGTCCACGTTCGACTCCGAGTCGAAGGACTTTATTTTCCTGATTGGCGCCGTGGGTATCTGGCGCTATTCGATGGGTGCCACCCACTTTGTGCGCGGCATGATTTTTCTGTACATCGTCTACCCGCACCTGCGGCGCAAAGTGCGCAAGCTGGGCAAAGCGGCTGACCCGTCCCACGTGTTCCTGATGGTCACCAGTTTCCGCATCGACGCCCTGACCACCGCGCAGGTCTACAGCTCGGTGATCCGCGAGGCCATCGACTGCGGTCTGCCGACCACCGTGGTCTGCTCCATCGTGGAAATGTCCGATGAGCTGCTGGTCAAAAGCCTGTGGAAACGGATGAACCCGCCGTCCCGGGTCAAGCTCGACTTCGTGCGCATTCCCGGCACCGGCAAACGCGATGGCCTGGCCTACGGCTTCCGCGCCATCTCCCGGCACCTGCCGGATGATCGCGCCGTGGTCGCGGTGATCGATGGCGACACCGTGCTGGCCGAAGGCGTGGTGCTCAAGACCGTGCCGTGGTTCCAGATGTTCGGCAACGTCGGTGGCCTGACCACCAACGAATTCTGCGAAGTGCGCGGCGGCTACATCATGAGCGAATGGCACAAGCTGCGTTTCGCCCAGCGTCACATCAACATGTGCTCGATGGCCTTGTCCAAGCGCGTGCTGACCATGACCGGCCGCATGTCGGTGTTCCGCGCCACCGTGGTCACCAACCCGGACTTCATCGCCGACGTGGAAAGCGACTCGCTGCAACATTGGCGCCTGGGTCGCTTCAAGTTCCTTACCGGCGATGACAAGTCGAGCTGGTTCAGCCTGATGCGCCTGGGCTACGACACGTTCTACGTGCCCGACGCGGCGATCAACACCGTTGAACACCCGCCGGAAAAGAGCTTCATCAAGGCCAGCCGCAAACTGATGTTCCGCTGGTACGGCAACAACCTGCGGCAGAACTCCCGTGCCCTGGGCCTGGGGGTCAAACGCCTCGGCGTGTTCACTTCGGTGGTGCTGTTCGACCAGCGCGTGTCGATGTGGACCTCGCTGCTGGGCCTGACCGTGGCGTTGATCGCCAGCTTCAAGTACGGCACCGCGTTCATCCTGGTGTACCTGCTGTGGATCGGCATCACCCGGTTCATCCTGACCTTGTTGCTGTCGTGCTCCGGACACCGGATCGGCCCGGCTTACCCGGCGATTCTCTATTACAACCAGATCGTCGGCGCGCTGGTGAAGATCTACGTGTTCTTCCGCCTCGACCAACAGTCCTGGACCCGCCAACCCACGTCTCTGACCCGTGATCTCGCCAGCTTTCAACGTTGGTTCAACACCTGGTCGTCTCGGACCATGACCTTCTCTGCCGGCAGCATTTTTGTCGCCGTGCTGCTGTTGATGGTCTGACCGCCCCCTTATTGAATTAACCAGGAAATCGCCTTTATGAATACCGCCGTCAACGCCAACGTAGTGCACGAATCCGAAGCCCAGCGCCAACACGCCCGAGTGAAAATCCCGGCCAAGTTGCGTTTCTTCGGCCCTGACCGGACGCCGGTCGAAGCCCGGGTGATCGACCTGTCCGCCGGTGGCCTGGCGTTCAATGCCGGTCAATTGCCGTTGAAGATGGGTGACGTGTACAAGGCCCGCCTGCAATTCGTCATCGACAACCTCGGCCTGGCCATGGACGTCGAGTTGCAGGTCCGCTCCTTCGATCGCGAGACCGGACGCGCCGGCTGCCAGTTCCAGAACCTGGAACCACGGGACATCTCGACCCTGCGCCACCTGATCACTTCGCACCTGGCTGGCGACATCGTCAGCGTGGGTGAAATGCTGGCGACCCTGCAGCGCGACAACTTCACCAAGGCGCGCAAGGTCAAGGACGGCGGCCACGGCATGTCCGCGTTCGGACGCCTGAAAGCCGTGACCTTCAGCCTGGGGATCTTCGTTGTCGGCGTGGCTGCATTCGGCTTTGTCTTCAAATCGGTGTATGGCATGTACTTCGTCAGCCACGCCCAGGCCGGTCTGGTCAGCGTGCCGGGCGTGAACATCACCATGCCCCGCGACGGCACCGTGCAGAGCCTGGTGAAAGCCGACGGCGTGGCCGCCAAGGGCGCACCGCTGGCGACCTTCAGCACCAGCATGCTCGACGTGCTCAAGGGCCATCTGGACGAAGACCAACTGCAACCGGCCAAGGTTGAAGAACTGTTCGGCAAGCAGATGACCGGCACCCTGACCTCGCCTTGCGACTGCACCGTGGCCCAGCAAATGGTCGCCAACGGTCAGTACGCCAGCAAGGGCGACGTGATCTTCCAACTGGTGCCGCGTAACAGCGAAGCCAATGTTGAAGCGCGCTTCTCCTATCGCCAGTTCGGCGACGTGCGCCCGGGTACTTCGGTGCGCTTCCAGATCGCCGGCGAGGACAAGAGCCGCACCGGCAAGATCGTCAGCAGCACCAGCCTGAAAAGCGCCGACCTGTCTTCGGACATCCGCGTGCTGATCCAGCCGGACGAAACCCTGGACAGCTCCCTCGCCGGCCGCCCGGTGGAAGTGAACAGCGACCGTGGCCCGAACCTGAACTGGCTGATCGACAAAGCCATGGCTGTCGGTCTTTAAGTCGAGGACATGCCTGTGACTACTCCAACCCTCAACACGCCGCCGACCCTGTGGGAGCGAGCTTGCTCGCGATGGGATCGACGCGGTCTGTCTGATGCACCGAGCCAGCCGCATCGCGAGCAAGCTCGCTCCCACATGGGATTTGCGTTCTGTTCGCTAGCCCTGGCGGTCAGCCTCAGCGGCTGCGCCGGCCTGCCCGACCAGCGCCTGGCCAACGAAGCGCTCAAACGTGGCGATACCGCCACCGCCGCGCAGAACTATCGGCAACTGGCAGACCTGGGCTACAGCGAAGCCCAGGTTGGCCTGGCCGATATCCAGGTCGACAGCCGTGACCCGACGCAGATGAAACAGGCCGAGGCGACTTACCGCGCCGCGGCCAGCGTTTCGCCGCGCGCCCAGGCACGCCTCGGTCGTCTGCTGGTAGCCAAGCCCGGTTCCACCGAAGCGGAGCAACACGAAGCCGAAACCCTGTTGAAAAAAGCCGCCGCGGCGGGCGAAGGCAATACGCTGATCCCGTTGGCGATGCTGTACCTGCAATACCCGCACAGCTTCCCCAACGTGAATGCCCAGCAGCAGATCAGCCAATGGCGCGCCGAAGGCAAGCCGGAAGCGGGTCTGGCGCAGGTGCTGCTCTATCGCACCCAGGGCACCTACGACCAGCATCTGGATGACGTGGAAAAAATCTGCAAGGCCGCGCTCAACACCAGCGACATCTGCTACGTCGAACTGGCCACGGTTTATCAGAAACAGGCCAAGCCAGAGCAACAGACCGAGCTGATCAAGCAGATGCAAGCGGCTCATGCCCAAGGCACCGTTTCGGCGCAGCGCGTCGACAGCGTCGCCCGCGTGCTTGCCGATGCGTCCCTGGGCAAGACCGACGAGAAGACCGCACAGTCGCTGCTCGAACCGATCGCACCGGGCTACCCGGCGTCGTGGGTCACCCTCGCGCAACTGCTCTACGACTTCCCGGAACTCGGCGACGTCGACCAGATGATGAAGTACCTGGACAACGGTCGCGCTGCCGACCAGCCCCGCGCCGAGCTGTTGCTGGGCAAGCTCTACTTCGAAGGCAAACTGGTACCGGCCGACGCCAAGGTTGCCGAAGCGCATTTCCAGAAAGCCGTCGGCCGTGAAGTCGCTGCCGATTACTACCTCGGCCAGATCTATCGCCGTGGCTACCTGGGCAAGGTCTATCCGCAGAAGGCCCTCGACCATCTGTTGACCGCTGCGCGCAACGGCCAGAACAGCGCCGACTTCGCCATCGCCCAACTGTTTTCCCAAGGCAAGGGCACCAAGCCGGATCCGCTGAACGCCTATGTCTTCAGCCAACTGGCCCTGGCCCAGAACACTCCGCAAGCCACCGAGCTTGCGCAAACAATCCAAACGCAACTGCCGCCCGACCGGTTGGCCGAGGCCCAACGCCTGTTGAAACAAGAACAGGCCGTGCGCGGTGCCCTGAGCCCGAACACGCCGGAACTGCATGCCCTGCAAGAAGAAGATGGCGAGGAATCCCAATGAAGTTGAATCCATTCATGAAGGCCGGCATCGGCCTGACATTCGCGCTGATCTGGTCTTGCCCGACGCTGGCTGCGATGACTGAAGAAACCAAGAACTTCGGCCTGGACGTAAAAATCACCGGCCAGTCCGAAGACGACCGTGACCTCGGCACCGCCGACGGCGGCGACGTCAACGGCGTCGGTCTCGACCTGCGTCCCTGGGTCTACGGCGAAAGCGGCGCGTGGAGCGCCTACGCCATGGGTCAGGCGGTGACGTCCACCGACATCATCGAGACCGACACCCTGCAACAATCCGATGGCGCCGAGAACACCGACAATGGTGATCGCGAGACCAAGAAAAACTACCTGGCGATGCGTGAGTTCTGGGTCGGCTACAGCGGCTTCACGCCCTACCCCGGCGAGATCCTGAAGCTCGGTCGCCAGCGCCTGCGCAATGACGACGGCCAATGGCGCGACACCAACATCGAAGCCCTTAACTGGACCTTCGACACCACCCTGCTGCGCGCCAACGTCGGTATCGCCGAACGCTTCAGCGAGTACCGCACCGACCTCAAGGAGCTTGCGCCAGAGGACAAGGATCGTCTGCACGCTTACGCCGATGCGGCGTACCAGTGGACACCGGGCAACTGGGTGGGCATCCGCGGTCATCACACCCACGACGACGGCAAACTCGACTACGCACAACCGGGCGTGCCGAGCGATTCGCTGGACAAGAAACAGAACGGCGACATCAGTTGGCTCGGCCTCACTGCCGACAGCGACGCCTACAACTGGCGCAATACCAACACAGTCAACTACTGGGGCAGCATCACCGGCATGAGCGGCGACCGTGACACGGTCAATCCGCTGAACGCCGATGGCACCGCTCCCGCACAAGCCAAGCGCAGCGGCGATGTCGATGGCTGGGCCACCGATCTGGGTGTTCGCCTGCGCCTCGATCCGCAATGGCAAGTCGGTGCGGCCTACGCCCGCGCCAGCGAAGACTATGAACAGAACGGTCTGGAAAGTAACCGCTCGAACTACACCGGTACCCGCTCGCGCGTGCACCGTTTCGGCGAGGCCTTCCGTGGCGAAATGAACAACATGCAGAGCGCCACTCTGTTCGGTTCGTGGATGCTCAACGACGAATACGACGCCAGCCTGATCTACCACAAATTCTGGCGCGTCGACGGCAACAAGCCGGTCGGCAGCAACGGCATCGACGCAGTGCAGAACAATACCGATGACGTGACTGGCGCGATCCTCTCCAGTACGTCCCTGCCGCTGAACGATGGCGAGAAAGACCTCGGTCAGGAAATGGACCTGGTGGTGACCAAGTACTTCAAGCAAGGCCTGTTGCCGGCTTCGATGAGTCAGGCGATCGATGAGCCTTCGGCCCTGGTGCGCTTTCGTGGCGGCGTGTTCAAGCCAGGCGATGCGTACGGCAAGGAAGTCGATTCGTACATGCACCGCGCGTTCATCGACGTGATCTGGCGCTTCTGATGCACATTGCGAAGGGAGTCTCCCAGATGAATCATCCAGCCCGAAAAGGCTCGATCAGCCTGCTGGCCGGCGCGATGCTCCTGGCCAGTGCGACTGGCTTCGCCAATGTGGAGCCGGCGAAGCCGGCAACCACGGCCAAGGAACTGCAACAGGCCAAGACCTACACCGTCAGCAGCGCACCGACCGCGCCGCTGGAACTGGCCACGCCGAAACTGCCGGACGTTTCCGGCTACACAGCCGAAGCCATCGCCGCGAAGATCGTGCGCAGCAAACCGGGCAAGATCAGCCTGCGCCGGATGATGCAGGAAGACGCCCTGAAGGACTTCATCGGTGGCGACAACAAGATGGCCGAGTGGGTAGTGCGTCAGCACGGCATCCCCCAGGCGATCTTCGTCGACGACGGCTACATGAACCTCAAGGACCTGGCGAAAAAGGTCCCCAAGCAGTACTTCAGCGAAACCTCGCCGGGTGTGTTCCTGGCGAAGTTGCCGATCGTGGTCGGTCGCCACGGCATCCTGGAAATCGACAAGCAGACCCAGGAACTGCGCCTGTCCCAGGAAGCCGGCTCGTTCCTGGTCAACGACGGCCAGCTGTTCGTGCGTGACACAAAAATCACTGGCTGGCGCGAGAAAGACAACGGCCCGGCGACGTTCAATTCGCCCAAGGAATTCCGTCCGTTCCTGCTGTCCTGGGGCGGCACCGAGACCTACATCGCCAACAGCAAGATCGCCAGTTTCGGCTACGCCAACAGTAAATCCTACGGCGTGAGTATTTCCCAGTACACGCCGAACATGGCCAAGGTGCTCAAGCGCCCTGAGCCGACCGGCTGGATCGTCGGCTCCGAGTTCTCGGACATGTGGTACGGCTTCTACTGCTATGAAACCCGCGACTTCGTGGTCAAGGGCAACACCTACAAAGACAACATCGTCTACGGCATCGACCCCCACGACCGTTCCCACGGTCTGATCATTGCCGACAACACGGTGTACGGGACCAAGAAGAAGCACGGGATCATTATTTCCCGTGAGGTCAACGACAGCTTCATCTTCAACAACCGCAGCTACGACAACAAGTTGTCGGGCCTGGTGATCGACCGTAACAGCGTGAACAACCTGATCGCCCACAACGAGATCTACCAGAACCACACCGACGGCATCACCCTCTACGAGAGTGCCGACAACCTGCTGTGGGGCAACAAAGTCGTCAGCAACCGTCGCCACGGCATCCGCATTCGTAACAGCGTGAACATTCGCCTGTACGAAAACGTCGCCATGGCCAACGGCCTGACCGGCGTCTATGGCCACATCAAGGACCTGAGCAACACCGACCGTGACATCAAGCTCGACCCGTTCGACGCCCAGGTGTCGCTGATCGTGGTCGGCGGTGAGTTGGCGGCCAACGGTAGCGGGCCGCTGTCCATCGACTCGCCGCTGAGTGTCGAGTTGTATCGCGTGTCCATGCTCGCCCCGACCAAATCCAGCGGCATCAGCTTTTCGGGGATTCTCGGCGAGCGCCAGGATGAAATTCTCGACCTGCTGGTGCGCCAGCAGAAAGCCGTGCTGATCGACCCCGTCGAACGCCAGACCGAAATGCGGGACTGAGGATAATCTTATGCACCCACACTTGATCAAATTACTCAGCCTGTCGGCCCTGACCGCCGGCATTCTCGCCGCCAGCGGTGGTGCTCGCGCCGATGAGGTCAAAGCGCCTAGCTTCACCGCAGAACCGTGCTGCAGCCTGTGCCCGGCCGCCCACGATGCGAAGAACTACACCACCCGTTATCAGCAGAACTTCACCACCCTGGTACAGGCTCAGGGCGACTGGCTGTTCCGGACCCAGGAAGACCTGCGCACCGAATTCGACACCACGCCCGCCGGCTACAAACGCATGAAACAACTGCACGATGCGTTCAAGAGCAAAGGCGTCGAACTGGTCGTGGTCTATCAGCCGACCCGTGGCCTGGTGAACCGCAACAAGCTCAATCCGGCAGAGAAAGCCAGCTTCGACTTCGACAAGGCGCTGAGGAACTACAAGTCCATGCTCGGTCGTTTTGCGCAGATGGGCTATGTCGTTCCGGACCTGTCGCCGCTGACCAACGAGCAACTGCCCGACACCCTGCCCGCCCACGATTTCTACTTCCGTGGCGACCAGCACTGGACCCCGTACGGTGCCCAGCGCACGGCGAAAATCGTCGCCGAGAAAGTCAAACAGTTGCCTGAATTCGCCGACATTCCCAAGCGCGAATTCGAGACCAAAAAGTCGGGGCGCATGGGCAAGACCGGAACATTGCACAACATGGCCGGTCAACTCTGTGGCACCAGCTACGCGATCCAGTACATGGATCAGTTCACCACCGAGCCGAAGGGCGAAGCGGGCGATGGCGATCTGTTCGGCGATTCCGGCAATCCGGAAATCACCCTGGTCGGTACCTCCCACAGCGGCAAGAACTACAACTTCGCCGGTTTCCTCGAAGAGGCCATCGGCGCCGACATTCTCAACGTGGCGTTCCCCGGCGGCGGCCTGGAAGGTTCGATGCTGCAGTACCTGGGCAGCGACGAGTTCCAGAAGAACCCGCCGAAGATTCTCATCTGGGAATTCTCGCCGCTGTATCGCCTCGACCAGGAAACCATCTACCGCCAGATGATGGCGCTGCTGGACAACGGTTGCGAAGGCAAGGATGCGCAGATGTCCGGCAGCACCACCCTGAAGCCGGGCAAGAATGAACTGATGGTCAACAGCAAAAACCTGAACCTGCAAAACGGCAGTCACCAGGTCGACATCCGCTTCGCCGACACCTCGGTGAAAACCCTGCAAGCCACCCTCTGGTACATGAACGGACGCCACGAGGACATCAAGATCGAAAAACCGGAAACCTCCGATACCGACGGGCGTTTCGCCTTCGAGTTGCGCACGGACGAAGACTGGGCCACGCAGAATCTGCTGGCCGTCGAAATCCAGGGGCCTGAAAACGCCACCACGCCACAGAAAGTCGAAGCGAAAATCTGCAAACGCAACGTATTCCCGAGCGCCGAACAGCGTACTGCTTCGGTCGGGCAATGAGGTCTGCTATGCGAAATCCGATACTTTCAAATTTGTTGGCACCCACCCTGTTAAGCCTGGCGATGTTCGCCGGTGCAGCGCAGGCTGCGGCGCCACTGCGCCCGCCGCAGGGATACTTCGCGCCGATTGAAAAAATCAAAACCGGCGACAAGAGCGAAGGCTGCGATGCGATGCCGACGCCGTACACCGGCTCGCTGCAATTTCGCAGCAAATACGAAGGTTCGGACAAGGCCCGCGCGACCCTGAACGAGCAGTCGGAAAAAGCCTTCCGCGAAAGCACCGCCGACATCACCAAGATCGAGCGAGGCATCAGTAAGCGCGTGATGCAGTTCATGCGTGACGGCCGCCCGGAACAACTGGAGTGCACGCTGACCTGGTTGACCGCCTGGGCCAAGGCCGATGCGCTGATGTCCAAGGACTTCAACCACACCGGCAAGTCCATGCGCAAATGGGCGTTGGGCAGCATGGCGTCGTCGTACATTCGCCTGAAATTCTCCGACTCCCGTCCGCTGGCCAACCATCAGCAAGAGTCGCAGCTGATCGAAGCCTGGTTCAGCAAGATGGCCGACCAGGTGGTCAGCGACTGGGACAACCTGCCGCTCGACCAGACCAACAACCACTCGTACTGGGCCGCCTGGTCGGTGATGGCCACGTCCGTCGCCACCAACCGTCGCGACCTGTTCGACTGGGCAGTGAAGGAATACAAGGTCGGCGCCAACCAGGTCGACGCCGACGGCTACCTGCCCAACGAACTCAAGCGTCAGCAACGGGCCCTGGCCTACCACAACTACGCCCTGCCGCCGCTGGCGATGATCGCCAGTTTCGCCCAGGTCAACGGTGTGGATTTGCGCCAGGAAAACAACGGCGCATTGAAACGCCTGGGTGATCGCGTGCTCGCCGGGGTGAAAGACCCGGATGAGTTCGAGGAAAAGAACGGCAAGGAACAGGACATGACCGACTTGAAGGTCGACTCGAAATTCGCCTGGCTCGAACCGTTCTGCTCGCTCTACACCTGCTCGCCCGAGGTGCTGGCGAAGAAGCACAAGATGCAACCGTTCAAGACCTTCCGCCTCGGCGGTGACCTGACCAAGGTCTACGACCCGGCCAATGAAAAGGGCAGCAAGGGTTCTTGAAGACAGACACAAAACCTGTGGGAGCGAGCTTGCTCGCGATAGCGGTCTGACATTCAACATCGATGTCGACTGACACTCCCTCATCGCGAGCAAGCTCGCTCCCACAGGGTCGGTGTCGAAAGTGAGTTTTGTGAGTTAGCCCCCCGGATTTCCGTGGGGGGTTTGGGGGGGCCGTTGGCCCTTGACTGTTGGTTCAAACAAGGAGAGATCGGGATGGTTTTTTCGTCCAACGTGTTCCTGTTTTTATTCTTGCCGATCTTCCTCGGCTTGTACTATCTGAGCGGGCAACGCTATCGCAATTTGCTGCTGCTGATTGCCAGTTACGTGTTCTACGCCTGGTGGCGTGTGGACTTCCTCGCGCTGTTCGCCGGCGTTACGCTGTGGAACTACTGGATCGGCCTGAAAGTCGGTGCCGCCGGGGTCAGGACCAAACCGGCGCAGCGCTGGCTGCTGCTCGGCGTGGCTGTCGACCTGTGCATCCTCGGCTACTTCAAGTACGCCAACTTCGGCGTCGACAGCATCAACGCAATGATGACGTCGGTGGGCCTGGAACCCTTCATCCTGACCCACGTGCTGCTGCCGATCGGGATCTCGTTCTACGTCTTCGAGTCCATCAGCTACATCATCGACGTCTACCGTGGCGACACCCCGGCGACCCGCAACCTGATCGACTTCGCAGCGTTCGTGGCGATCTTCCCGCACTTGATCGCAGGCCCCGTGTTGCGTTTCCGTGACCTGGCCGACCAGTTCAACAACCGCACCCACACCCTCGACAAGTTCTCCGAGGGCTGCACGCGGTTCATGCAGGGTTTCATCAAGAAAGTCTTCATCGCCGACACCCTGGCGGTGGTGGCCGACCACTGCTTTGCCCTGCAAAACCCGACCACGGGCGATGCCTGGCTCGGCGCCCTGGCGTATACCGCGCAGTTGTATTTCGACTTCTCCGGTTACAGCGACATGGCCATCGGCCTGGGCTTGATGATGGGTTTCCGCTTCATGGAAAACTTCAAGCAGCCGTACATCAGCCAGTCGATCACCGAGTTCTGGCGGCGCTGGCACATCAGCCTGTCGACCTGGCTGCGTGACTACCTGTACATCACCCTCGGCGGTAACCGCAAAGGCACGCTGATGACCTATCGCAACCTGTTCCTGACCATGCTGCTTGGTGGTCTGTGGCACGGCGCGAACATCACCTACATCGTCTGGGGTGCGTGGCACGGCATGTGGCTGGCGATTGAAAAAGCCATCGGCCTGAACACCTCGCCACGCAGTTTCAACCCGATCCGCTGGGCACTGACCTTCCTGCTGGTGGTGATGGGCTGGGTGATCTTCCGCGCGGAAAACCTGCACGTCGCCGGGCGCATGTACGGCGCGATGTTCAGCTTCGGCGACTGGTCGCTGTCGGAACTCAACCAGGCCAGCCTCACCGGTCTGCAAGTGGCGACCCTGATCGTGGCCTACGTGACCCTGGCGTTCTTCGGCCTGCGCGACTTCTACACCAACCAGCCTCCGGTCAAGACCAAGCCTGCCGTGAGCGTCGACACCGACGGCCCGGCCGCTGCGACACCGGGAACGATCAAGGCCGTGCCTGGGGATAACCCGGCGAGCATCCACCAGCCAGGCTACACCGTCGGCGTCGAAGCCCAGGTGCAACCGGCCTACTGGACCGCTGACTGGTCGCGTTACGTGATGCGTGCGCTGGTGCTGCTGCTGTTCATTGCCTCGATTCTCAAACTCTCGGCGCAGAGCTTCTCGCCGTTCCTTTACTTCCAGTTCTGAGGGATCTGACCATGACCCGCTCATTACGCATCTTCTACATCGCGCTGTTCCTGGTGACCTTGCTGGTGCTCGGTCTGTGGTCGGTGCGCAGCTTCTTCGGCTTCAGCACCAACGCCGATGCGACTGTGCTCAACGGCCGCTGGAGCAAAGCCGTGGAAACGCACTACGACGACGAGTTCCCGATCAAACGCCTGGGCACCAACCTCTGGGCCGCGCTGGATTTCAAACTGTTCAACGAAGGTCGTCCGGGCGTGGTGCTCGGTCGCGACCAGTGGTTGTACAGCGATGAAGAATTCCACCCGGTAGTCAACGAAGAGCTGAACCTGCAAGGCAATTACGCGCTGGTCGAAGGCGTACGCCAGACCTTGAAGGAAAAAGGCGTGCAACTGGTGATGGCGGTGGTGCCGGCCAAGGTGCGCCTGTACCCGGAACACCTCGGTGAAGTGAAACCGGCGAGCATCCACGCCAACCTCTACAAGGACTTCCACCAGCGCCTGGCCGCCGACCGTATTCCGGCCCCTGACCTGCTCGGCCCGCTGCAACAGGCCAAGCAGAATGGCCAGCAAGTGTTCCTGCGCACCGACACCCACTGGACGCCGCAAGGTGCCGAGATCGCCGCCAACCGTCTGGCCAGGACCATTGCCGACAAGTACCCGCTAAGCGGCGAGCCCCAGCGTTTCGTCACTGAACCTGCGGAAACCATTACGCACAAGGGCGACCTGCGTCTGTTCCTGCCACTGGACCCGCTGTTCGAAAACCTGATGCCTAAACAGGAGCAATTGCAGAAGCGCAATACGGTCGTGGCTGAAGATCAATCCGCCGGTGACGACGCGCTGTTCGCCAACACCGAAGTGCCGGTGGCCCTGATCGGCACCAGCTACAGCGCCAACCCCAACTGGAACTTCGTCGGTGCGCTCAAGCAAGCGCTGAACAGCGACGTGGTCAATTACGCCGAAGACGGCCACGGCCCGATTCTGCCGATGCTCAGCTACCTCAAGAGCGACGCCTTCAAGAACAGCCCGCCACAGGTGCTGATCTGGGAGTTCCCTGAACGATATCTGCCCGTGAACAACGAAATCGGCGACGCCGACCCGCAGTGGGTCGCAGAGCTTAAACAAGCCGGCGCCCGCCAACAAAACGTAGCTGCAAACACTAAATCCGAGACGCCCGACCGGGCGCAAAACTGAAAGAGAGGTACACCATGACTTTCACTACAACTCCTCGTCGTCTCGCTAAAAGCTTTGCCCTGGTTGCCGGCCTCAGCGTGCTGTCGGTACAGGCTTTCGCCGCAGGCGACGCCGCCCTGTACGGCCCGACCGCACCGAAAGGCTCGACCTTCGTGCGCATCTACAACGCCGGCAACGCCGAAGTCAGCGCCACCGTCGGCAGCACCAACCTGAGCGACGTCGCGCCACTGTCCAGCACTGACTTCAGCTTCATGCCGGGCGGCGACTACAGCGCCAAGGTCGGTAGCCAGAGCCTGCCGGTGAAACTGGCCGGCGACCACTATTACACCTTGGTCAACAACGCCAGTGGCGCCCCGCAACTGATCGAAGAGCCGCCGTTCAAGAACAAACAGAAGTCCCTGGTACGCGTGCAAAACCTCAGCGACAAGGCGCTGACCCTGAAGACCGCCGACGGTAAGACCGACGTGGTCCCGAACGTTGCGCCCAAGGGTCGCGGCGAGCGTGAAATCAACCCGGTCAAGGTCAGCCTGGCCTTGTACGACGGCACCACCAAAGTCGGCGACGTGAAACCGGTCGCCCTGGAACGCGGTGAAGCCGCGGTGCTGTACGTCACTGGCAGCGGCAGCAGCCTGTCGCCGGTCTGGGTGAAACGCCCGGTGTCGACGCGCTAATACATTCGTCTGGCTTGACCCAATCCCTGTGGGAGCGGGCTTGCCCGCGATGAGGCCCTTGAGACCGCCATCGCAGGCAAGCCAGCTCCCACAAGGACCGAGGCGTCAATCCGGACACGGAACAAAAACAAGAGTGAAACGACAGAACGCAGTAGCTCTAACCAATCGATTTTCAAGGAGTAAAAACATGATTCCGGTGATCTTGTCAGGTGGTAGTGGCTCACGTCTTTGGCCGCTTTCCCGTAAGCAATTCCCCAAGCAGTTCCTGGCCCTGACCGGCGAACACACCCTGTTCCAGCAAACCCTGGAACGCCTGGTGTTCGAAGGCATGGATTCGCCAATCGTGGTCTGCAACAAGGACCACCGCTTCATCGTCAACGAGCAGTTGGCCGCGCGCAAGCTGGAAACCCAGCGCATCCTGATGGAACCGTTCGGTCGCAACACCGCGCCGGCCGTGGCCCTGACCGCGTTGATGCTGGTCAATGAAGGTCGCGACGAGCTGATGCTGGTGCTGCCGGCGGACCACGTGCTGGAAGACCAGAAAGCCCTGCAACGCGCCCTGGCCCTGGCCACCGTCGCCGCAGAAAACGGTGAAATGGTGCTGTTCGGCGTGCCGGCCACCAAGCCGGAAACCGGTTATGGCTACATCAAGTCGACCAACGACTCGCTGCTGCCTGAAGGCGTCAGCCGCGTCTCGCACTTCGTCGAAAAGCCCGATGTGAAGCGCGCCACCGAGTTCGTCCAGTCCGGCGGTTACTTCTGGAACAGCGGCATGTTCCTGTTCCGCGCCAGCCGCTTCCTTGAAGAGCTGAAGAAGCACGATCCGGACATCTACGACACCTGCGTGCTGACCCTGGAGCGCAGCCACCAGGATGCCGACACCATCACCTTCGACGAAGCCACCTTCGCGTGCTGCCCAGACAATTCCATCGACTACTCGGTGATGGAAAAAACCCAACGCGCCTGCGTCGTGCCGCTGACCGCGGGCTGGAGCGATGTCGGCTGCTGGTCGTCGCTGTGGGAAGTCAATGCAAAAGACGCCAACGGCAACGTCACCAAAGGCGACGTGGTGATCCAGGACAGCAAAAACTGCATGATCCACGGCAACGGCAAGCTGGTGTCGGTGATCGGCCTGGAAAACATCGTCGTGGTCGAAACCAAGGACGCCATGATGATCGCCCACAAGGACAAGGTCCAAGGCGTGAAGCAGATGGTCAACACCCTCAACGAACAAGGCCGCAGCGAAACCCAGAACCACTGCGAGGTCTACCGTCCGTGGGGCTCCTACGACTCGGTGGACATGGGCGGTCGCTTCCAGGTCAAGCACATCTCGGTCAAACCGGGGGCTTGCCTGTCCCTGCAGATGCACCACCACCGCGCCGAGCACTGGATCGTGGTCAGCGGCACCGCCGAGGTGACCTGTGACGAGAACGTGTTCCTGCTGACCGAGAACCAGTCGACCTACATTCCGATCGCTTCGGTTCACCGTTTGCGCAACCCGGGCAAGATTCCGTTGGAGATCATCGAAGTTCAATCGGGCAGCTACCTGGGCGAAGACGATATCGAGCGGTTTGAAGATATCTACGGGCGCTCGACGCCGGTCGAGCGTGGCGTGTCGGTGAAAACCATCGCGCAGTAACGTTCAGTAAAACAGAAGCCCCCGTCCAGCCTGCTGCGTTCCCTATCCGCAGCAGGCTGGGCGGGGGCTTTTTTGTACTGAGTTTTTGTAGTGCCTTGCCTGGCCTCTTCGCGAGCAAGCTCGCTCCCACAGGGTGTTGGGTTGATCACATATTTTGTGCTCGGCTCGGTACACTGTGGGAGCGAGCTTGCTCGCGATGGGGCCAGTCGGCACACCACCGAATCGCCCATCGCCAACCCCACCCGCGCTTAGGTAGGATGACCCTCTCTATTCCCGAGATTTCACGTCATGTTCATCGGCGTCCTGCTGGTCATCACCTGGCTGATCCTGTTGCTGCGCTATCCGGCCAAGGCCTTGCCCGTATCTGTGGCCGCCGCCGTGGGGCTGGGCATCGTCGCCACCTGGGTCATCTGGATGGACCACCACGAACTCAAGCAACTGCAACGCCTGGAGTTGCGCATCAGTTACGCGCCGCAGCAGTGCCCCGCCGACCGCCCATTGCAATTGACCCTGAACAACGGCAATGACGTGCCGCTCACTGAGTTGCGTTGGCGGGTCGCGGCTTATGCACCGGGCGATACGGTGAACCTGGCCGACAATCAATACACCGCCCCGCGCTATCGTGGTCCTGGTGAGTTGCAGGCCGGTGGCAACTGGGAAGACTGTTTGCCGCTGCCGCCACTGCGCCCTGGCTACCGTCCGGAAACCCTGGAGTTTCGCGCCGAGCGATTGCAGGGTAGTTTTTCCGACTGATCCCTCCCCCCTTTTTGCACAAGGAATGCGCCATGCCCGTTGCGTTGATTACCGGTTGCTCCAGCGGCATTGGCCGCGCCCTTGCCGACGCGTTCAAAGTCGCCGGCTATGAAGTCTGGGCCAGTGCGCGCAAGACCGAAGATGTTGCCATGCTGAGCGCTGCCGGATTTACCGCCGTGCAACTTGACGTAAACGACGGTGTTGCCCTTGAGCAGTTGAGCGAACGCATCAACCAGGAGCGCGGTGGTCTCGACGTGCTGATCAACAACGCAGGTTATGGCGCCATGGGACCGCTGCTCGATGGTGGCGTACCAGCCATGCAGCGCCAGTTCGAAACCAATGTGTTCGCCATCGTCGGCGTCACTCGCGCGATGTTTCCCGTGCTGCGCCGGACCAAAGGATTGGTTGTGAATATCGGCAGCGTTTCGGGTGTGTTGGTCACGCCATTCGCCGGGGCCTACTGTGCCTCGAAAGCCGCCGTGCATGCCTTGAGCGATGCCTTGCGCATGGAACTGGCGCCGTTCGGTGTGCGGGTAATGGAAGTCCAGCCGGGAGCCATCGCTTCCAGTTTCGCCAGGAATGCCGGGCACGAAGCCGAGCAACTGATCAGCGAACAGTCGCCATGGTTTCCGCTGCGCGAAGGCATACGCGCCCGGGCCAAAGCCTCTCAGGACAACCCGACCCCGGCCAGTGAATTTGCCGTCGGTTTGCTCAAGGCTGTGCAGCAGGACAAGCCACCGCGACTGATTCGCCTGGGCAATGGCAGCCGCGCGTTGCCGCTGCTGGCGGGTTTGTTGCCCAAGGGTTGGCTCGAGTCCGGGCTGATGAAGCGGTTCGGGCTGCGTGGGCAGCTCTGAGACCACGGTGCCACTATCGCGAGCAAGCTCGCTCCCACAGGGATTGTGGGTATGAATGCCATCTATGCCACCCAGATGCCCCCTGTGGGAGCGAGCTTGCTCGCGATGGCGCCGGAACAAACACCCCAGAACTCAGGTATCAACATGCCCGACTACACCGAATACTTCGAAGAAGTGATCCAGGCCCACGTGGCCATCGAACAATGGCTGGCCGAAGAACGTGACGCGTGCGAACTCGAAAAACTGCTGACACGTTTTTCGCCGCAGTTCTCCATGGTCTCGCCGCTCGGCCGGGTGCTGGACTTTGACGCGCTGAACGAATTGTTCTCGCTGGCGGGCGGCAAGAAGCTCGGGTTCCGCATCGAGCTCAGTGAGTTGCGTGGTATTGCGTTGCACGACGGTGGCGCGACCGTGAGTTACCGCGAACAGCAGACCGATGCGACCGGACTACACTCGGATCGTCGCTCGACCGTGGTGTTCGAGAAGGTGGAAGGCAAGATCCTTTGGCGGCATTTGCAGGAGACGTTTTGCTGATCAACTGTAGGAGCGAGCCTGCTCGCGATGGACGTCAACGATAACGCAGGCATTCAGAAAGCACGCGTCGCTCTCAGGTTTTTCGCGAGCAGGCTCGCTCCTACAGGGGAATGGGTTATGCCCCATCACCTTGCTTGACCACCACCGTACAAGTGATCCCCGCCGCCAACAGCACACCCTCCGGCACTTCATCGATGTGAATCCGCACCGGTACTCGCTGCGCCAAACGTACCCAGTTAAACGTCGGGTTCACATCGGCAATCAGCTCTCGGCTCTCCGGGTTGTCGCGGTCGTAGATGCCACGCGAGATGCTTTCCACGTGGCCCTTGAGCACTTCGCCGCTCATCAGTTGCATGTCGGCCTTATCACCCACGCGCACGTGGGGCAGCTTGGTTTCCTCGAAGAAGCCGTAGACCCAGAACGAGTTCATGTCGACCACGGCCATTTTCGCCTCGCCGATGCGCGCGTAGTCACCGCGGTGCACGTTGAGGTTGGTCACGTAGCCGTCCACCGCCGCGCGCACTTCAGTGCGTTTCAGGTTGAGCTCGGCGGCTTCCAGTTGCGCCTGGGCCTGCTGGTAATCGGCCAGGGCCGATTCGGCGAGGTTACTGGCATCGTCACGGTTTTCCCGGGAGATCACCAGGTTGTCCATATCGGCGCGACGATGGGCGTTGACCTTGCGCATCTCCCAGGTCGCCTTGCGCGATGCCACCAGACTCTGTGCCTGTTTCACTGCGAGACGGTAGTGCTCGGGGTCGATCTGCATCAGCAAATCGCCCTTCTTCACCAACTGGTTGTCGCGCACTGGCACGTCCACCACTTCGCCAGTGACGTCGGCGGCGACGTTGATGATATCGGCGCGCACGCGGCCGTCGCGGGTCCATGGCGTGTTCATGTAGTGCTCCCACAAGGAGCGGCCGATCCACAGCGCGAGGGCCAGCACCAGCAAGGTCGCGAGCAGGCTGAAAAACTTTTTCATCGGGGCATTCTCAGTGATAGAGAGTCAACGGTAGACAGTCAGCGCCAGCGCGCCGAACAGACAGGTAAACAGGCTCAGGCGCAGCAACGCCGGATGCCAGAAAAAACGGTACAGGTCGAACCCGGACAGGAACCGGTCCAGCGCCCAGGAAAGCGCCGCGGCGATGAAAAACATCAGGGTCATGGTCGGCATGTACACGCCGTGGAAGGCGATTTCACGAGGCATGTTCAAGTCCTTGGGGCTGGCTGTTTGCGAAGGCGGCGAGCGGTGATTGCGGATCGAGCAGAGAGGTGCGGATGAAGTGCAGGTAGCTCTTCACCCGGCGCAACGCCGAGGTATCGAAGTGCGGGGCGAAGGGTTCGTCGGTGGACTGCACACGGCTGATCGCGTGATCGACGGCAATCAGCGCGCGTTCGAGATTGCTGCTGTTCGGTTGCAGGAATAGCCGCACCAGCGCACGCCCCATCACCCGGATCGCCTGGCGCCACGGCCGGGATTCGGCATAGGCCGGATGCACCGGCAAAATCGCCTGTTCCTTGCGCAACTCGATGATCGCGTGGCCGACTTCCAGCACTACGAACATCCAGCGCAGCAAGTCCCGCTGCACTTGCGGTTGGCCCGCCGCGAAGCCGTAGGCCTGATGCACCAGATCGCGGGTCCGGCTTTCGAAACTCGACGCCAATCCCTTGAGCTTGCCGCTGATGGCGTACACCACCTGGCCGCGCAAATCCTGCTCCAGCCGACGCCACAACCAGCGGCTGTTGGGCGGCAGAATGATCGCCCCGGCCGCTGCACACACCAGCATGCCCAGCACCATGGCGATGTAGTCGTTGATGAAGGTGTAGGGGTTGTAGACCGTGAGGTTGTCCGGCACCGAACCGGTGCTGAAGAAGATCAGCAAACCCAGGCCGACGCCGACGTATTGCGGCCGCGAAGTCAGGAACGAGCCCAGCACGATCACCGGCGCGAGCATCACGCACAGCAACGGGAATCCGTCGATCCACGGGAAAATGAAAAACATCTCGACGAAGCCGATCAGCGCCCCGAGCAATGTCCCGCACGCCATCTGAAAGGCCATGCGTTTCGGGTTCGGGGTGGCGGCGGACAGGCCCACCGTCGCGGCGGCAATCAGGGTCATGGTCGCCCCGCTCGGCCAGGCGGTTGCCACCCAATAGCTGCCCAATACCGCCAGAATGAACGCTGCGCGAATTCCCGATGCTGCCGCTGCCATCCAGTTGGTTTGCGGGGTGAACGGCTCGTCCCAGCGCTCCCGTTCGTGACTGTGATCGGCCAGGGAGGCGTGGGTCTGTGCATAACCGTGCAAGTCGTCGACGAAGCGATAGAGCAGCTCGTACGCGGTGTGGAAATCCAGTTGCTCGGCATCGCTCGGATTGTGCTGCTGGAACGTCGCCCGCAGACAGCGCACTCGCGCCGGCAAACCTTCCTTGTAGGCGCTCAGCACCGCGACCAGGCGTGCCGCATCGGCGCTGGTCAGGGCACGACCGCTGAAGCCGTCGAGCAACTCGGCGAGGTCCTGCAGACCCGGCTTGATGGCCGCCACCACGGTGTCCGCCGCGCTGCTGCGCAAGCGTTCGAGCAACTGGTGCAAGGCATTGAAGCGCGTGGTGATGCCCATGAACTCACTGTTCAGGCGACTGAGCCGGCCATTGCGCCGACGCATGTGCGGGTCTTCGAACACCGTGACACTGCGCAAGCCTTCCAGGCCCACGGCTTCGGCGATGAAACGCACGTTGCCGGCCTCGAACGCCTCCCGCTGACTGCGACCGCGCAAGCCGTCGGTGACGAACAGGGCGAACACACCAAAGCGCTGATACAAGGCATTGCGCATCGCCGCGCTAGCCGATTGCGGCAGGATGGCGGCACTAATCAGGGTCGAACAGAGAATACCCAACGAGATTTCCAGCACCCGCCAGACCGCCGCCATGAACGCCCCCTCCGGGTGGGCCAGCGCGGGCAAGCCGACCATCGCCGCGGTGTATCCGGCGAGGACGAAACCGTAGGCGCGGAAGTTGCGGCAGCGGGCGGCGCCGGCCGTGCAGATACCGACCCAGATCGCCAACGAACCGAGGAATAGCTCAGTGTTCTGCGCAAACAGGGCGATCAGCGCGACCATCACCGCCGACCCGGCCAGGGTGCCGAGAAAACGATAGAAACTCTTGGCGAACACCTGGCCGCTTTGCGGCTGCATGACGATGAACACGGTGATCATCGCCGTACGCGGTTGCGGCAGCTCCAGGCGCATGGCCAGCCATAACGCCAGGAATGCCGCGAACAGTACCTTGAAAATGTAGACCCAAGTCACGCCGTCGCTGCGTGCCCAGTCGAAGAAACCCCGGCGCCATTCCAGGGAGTACAGCCAGCGCAAGGGTGCGGGCAAGGGAGTCATGAAATCCTGCTCAATAAAAATAAGGTCAGACTCAGGACCTGTGGGTTCGTGTTCAACGCAAAAGGCTCGGGGTTTTCGGCACTTGAGTCTGTTCGGCGTTCGGCACGTCAATACCGGCACCGAGACCACCGCCCAACGCCGTCACCAGTTCGGCATGGGCACTGAGGCGCGCCGCCTGAACCTGCTGCTGCACTTGCTGCTGCTTGAACAACAAGGTCTGGGCATTGAGCACGTTGAGGTAGTCGGTCAGGCCACGCTGGTAGGCGATCATCGCGATGTCGTAGGTCTTCTGCGCAGTGGCCACCGACTCGGCGGCGAACGCCTGCTGTTTGTCCATGGACTCGCGGCGGATCAACTGGTCGGAGATGTTTTTCAGGGCGTTGACCAGGGTCTGGTTGTACTTGGCCACGGCGATGTCATAACCCGCCGAGGCTTCGCCCAACTCCGAGCGCAAGCGCCCGCCATCGAAGATCGGCAACGAAATCGCCGGTCCCACGCTGTAGTTGAGTTTCTTGCCGGTCAAGAACTCCAGGGCTCCACCGCCGGTGGCCATGTAGCCAAGGCTGCCGACCAGATCGACGTTCGGGTAGAAACCGGCATGGGCGACATCGATACCCCGCGCCTGCGCCGCCACTTGCCAACGGCTGGCGACCACGTCCGGGCGTTGACCGAGCAATTGCGCCGGCAGCGACGACGGCAGTTTCAGCGGCGCACCCAGCGACAGCGTTGGCCGCAGCAACTGCGCGCCCTCCCCCGGGCCCTTGCCGGCGAGGGCGGCGAGCTGGTTGCGGCTCAGGGCGATTTCTTCATCGAGGGCATCGATCTGGCGATGGGTTTCCGGCAACGGTGTTTCAGCTTGGCTGACTTCGAAATGGGTGCCGATGCCACCGTCCAGACGCTTTTGCGCCAGTTCGAGAATCTGCTGTTGCTGCTTCAAGGTCGCTTCAACGATGTCCCGCTGTGCGTAATGCAGCGAAAGCTCGATGTAGACCCGGACGATGTTGTCCTGCAACTCGAGCTGGGCCTGACGAGCCTCGGCAACGCTCATGTGCGCCATGTCCACGGCGCGCTCGGTGGCATTGCTTTCGCGGCCCCAGAGGTCGAGGGCATAGCTGAAACCCAGCGCTGCGTTATTGTCCCAAGTGGTGCTGTTGGCCAGCTCACCAGGGCCATAGAACTGGTCGGTAGGCCAGTTGTGACGCTTGAGGGTGGACTCGCCATTGATCTGCAGCGATTCGGCCGCTTCGGCCACGCCGGCCATGGACCTGGCCTGACGCACCCGGGCGGCGGCCATGGCCAGCGTCGGGCTGTCTTGCAGGGCGAGGTCGATCCAGCGATTCAGTTGCGGGTCGCCGTAGGCTTGCCACCATTGTGCGGTGGGCCAGTGCGCATCTTGCGCGGCGCTCTGGATCGCTTCGTCGGTAGCCAGTGAGTTGGCTTCCAGCGCCTTGCCCTGTGGGGCAATACCTCCGGTTCCGATGCAGCCGCTGATTGCCAGGGATAAAGCCAAAACACTGAGCGGCTGAAGCGCTCTGCTGATGCGACGCGGCACTGCTGCGATTTCCTGAAATAGGGAGAGGTACACGTTTTTTGGAAACAGCGCCGCATTTGTGGGAGCGAGCTTGCTCGCGATAGCGGAGCCACATTCAACATCTGTGTTGGCTGAACCGCCGCCATCGCGAGCAAGCTCGCTCCCACAGGTTGTGCGGCTGGGGCCGTGCCCCCGGTTTGCCAAGTTGCGCAATTCTATGGGGCGGCCTGAAGGGCGATAAGCTGGGATTCCTGTGAATCTTTGTTACCGTTAACGAGATAATCCGTTGGTAGATCTTTAGTCGCCTGTAAATAAACAGAAACTTCGTGTCACAATTTGTCATTCGACGAGAGAGCACCCCATGGACACTTTGCAAAACATGCGCGCCTTCAGTTACGTGGCCGAAGCCGGCAGCTTCACCGCCGCCGCCATTCAACTGGACACCACCACGGCCAACGTCTCGCGCGCGGTCTCCAACCTGGAAGCCCACCTGCAAACCCGCCTGCTCAACCGAACGACCCGCCGCATCGCCCTGACCGAAGCCGGCAAGCGCTACCTGTTGCGCTGCGAACAGATCCTGGCCTACGTCGAAGAAGCCGAAGCCGAGGCCAGCGACGCCCACGCACGCCCGGCCGGGCAACTGAAAGTGCACACCATGACCGGCATCGGCCAGCACTTCGTGATCGACGCCATCGCCCGCTACCGCAAGACCCACCCGGACGTGACCTTCGACCTGACCATGGCCAACCGCGTGCCGGACCTGCTCGACGAGGGTTACGACGTGTCCATCGTCCTCGCCAGCGAACTGCCGGATTCGGGTTTCGTCTCCCAGCGCCTGGGCATCACCTACAGCATCGTTTGCGCCTCGCCGGCCTACGTCAAAGCCAACGGCTGCGCACAAAAACCCAGCGACCTGCTCAACCACGCCTGCCTGCGCCTGGTCAGCCCGGTGATTCCGCTGGAGAAATGGGCCTTCGACGGCCCTGATGGCCAGGAAATGGTCACCATCAACAGCTCACCCTTCCTGGTGAACTCCGCCGACGCGATGAAAACCGCGATCATCAGCGGCATGGGCGTTGGGGTGCTGCCGCTGTACGCCGCGATAGAAGGCCTGCGCAACGGCACACTGGTGCGCGTGATGCCCAACTACCGCTCCCAGGAACTGAACCTGTATGCGATCTACCCGTCGCGCCAGTACCTGGATGCGAAGATCAAGACCTGGGTCGAGTATTTGCGTGGATCGTTGCCAGAATTGCTGGCGGCGCATCAGGCGGAATTGGCGGCGTATGAATTGAGCGGGAGCCTGGGTGGGGTTCGGGTGGCGAATTGATCCATCGGTTCAAGGATTGATCCCCTGTGGGAGCTCACGATGGCGTTCTCACATTCAAATCTCTGTGAGCAGATACACCGCCATCGCGAGCAGGCTCGCTCCCACAGAAGAGCAAAAACAGATCAGCGTACACCCACGCTTCTCACCACTCATCAGGCCGAGCGTTAGCTCGCCTGCAGCTCTTGATCTTGATCCACCCGCCCCCTCGGTAGGCTGAGCGGAGGTGTTCATCCGGGGATTGGCGCGCAGCGCCGTTCGACGCAGTCGAACTCATTGCATGTAGGTCGAAGCGAAGCCGACCGGAGGGCAATGCCCCCGGATGAATGCCGGAGCGAAGGCACGCCGAGCCCCAGCGAGGGGCCGGACGTTCGGGGCGAGCGCTTTTTTTGCTTACTTTTTTTGAGGCGCTTGTTAAAAAAAGTGAGTCGCCGTAAGGGCGAAACCAGAAGTGGCCGTTACCGAAGAAACGGATATGTACACGGTCAACCAAGAACATGGTCGGCCCAAAGGCCGCCAAGTCCCCCCAAACTGACAGCGCCGTCAGTTAGCCGTCACCCTCCTGACCAGCAAACAGGTTTATAAAGGAAACTACCTTACCCACCTACCGACCACCCAGCCCCGGCGCCCCACTCGCATGCGAATCCAGAAAAAATCCGCCCTGCTCGTCGCCCTTCTGATCGTCCTGGCAGCGCTGGGCCTGTGGTACGCCACCAAACCGGCCAAGGCCAAACTCGCCACCCCCACCGCCATCCCGGTGCGCGTGGTCGCCGTCGCCGAAAAAGACGTACCGCGCTACGTCAGCGGCATCGGTTCGGTACTGTCCCTGCACAGCGTCGTGGTCCGCCCGCAAATCGACGGCATCCTCACCAGACTGCTGGTCAAGGAAGGCCAACTGGTGAAAAAAGGTGACCTGCTGGCCACCATCGACGACCGGTCGATCCGCGCCAGCCTCGACCAGGCCCGGGCACAACTGGGCGAAAGCCAGGCGCAACTGCAAGTGGCGCTGGTCAACCTCAAGCGCTACAAGCTGTTGAGTGTCGACGACGGCGTGTCCAAGCAGACTTACGACCAGCAACAAGCCCTGGTCAACCAGCTCAAGGCCACCGCCCAAGGTAACCAGGCCTCGATTGACTCCGCCGAGGTACAGCTTTCCTACACACAAATTCGCTCCCCGGTCAGCGGTCGTGTCGGCATTCGTACCGTCGACGAAGGCAACTTCCTGCGCATGACCGACACCCAAGGCCTGTTCACCGTGACCCAGATCGACCCGATCGCTGTGGAATTCTCCCTGCCGCAGCAAATGCTGCCGACCCTGCAAGGCCTGATCAACGACCCACAGCACGCCCGGGTCAAGGCCTACATTGGGGCCGACACCGACGGCGAAACCGGCAACCTGCTCGGCGAAGGTCACCTGACCCTGATCGACAACCAGATCAACGCCAACACCGGCACCATCCGCGCCAAAGCCGAATTCGACAACGACGCACAGAAACTCTGGCCGGGCCTGCTGGTGACGGTAAAGATTCAGACAGCCCTGGATAAAGACGCGCTGGTGGTGCCGCCGACAGTCGTACAACGCGGCCTCGACCAGCACTTCGTGTACCGGGTCAATGGTGACAAGGTCGAAGCCGTGCAGGTGCAGATGGTCTATCAAGGCAGCGGCCAGGACATCATCAAGGGTGTGAAGCCGGGTGATGTTCTGGTCAGCGATGGTCAGTCGCGGCTCAAGCCCGGCGCTACTGTGCAAGTGCTGACCGAGCCACCTCAGGTGGTGCGATCGGAGGCGGCGCAATGAAGGGCCATGGTTCGATTTCAGCCTGGTGCATCGACCACCCGGTGGCCACGGTCCTGCTGACGTTCGCCCTGGTGCTGCTGGGTGTCATCGCGTTTCCGCGCCTGCCGGTAGCGCCGTTGCCGGAGGCAGAATTCCCGACCATCCAGGTGGCCGCGCAACTGCCCGGCGCCAGCCCGAAAACCATGGCTTCCTCGGTGGCCACACCCCTTGAAGTACAATTCAGTGCCATTCCCGGGGTAACCCAGATGACCTCGAGCAGTGCACTGGGCTCGACCAACCTGACCCTGCAATTCACCCTCGACAAGAGCATCGACACCGCCGCCCAGGAAGTGCAGGCAGCGATCAACACCGCCGCGGGCAAACTGCCCAAGGACATGCCGAACCTGCCGACCTGGCGCAAGGTCAACCCGGCCGACAGCCCGGTGCTGATCCTCAGCGTCAACTCCTCGCTGATGCCTGGCCCTGAGCTCAGCGACCTGACGGAAACCCTGTTGTCCCGTCAGCTCAGTCAGGTCGACGGTGTAGGCCAGGTCGTCATCACCGGTCAGCAGCGTCCGGCGATCCGTGTCCAGGTGTCCGCCGACAAACTCGCCGCCATCGGCCTGACCCTGGCGGACATTCGCCTGGCGATCCAGCAGACCAGCCTCAACCTGGCCAAAGGGGCGCTGTACGGCGAATCAAGCATTTCAACCCTGTCGACCAACGACCAGTTGTTCCACCCCGACGAATACAGCCAGTTGATCGTTTCCTACAAGGACGGTGCACCGGTTCACCTCAAGGATGTCGCGAAAGTCGTCAACGGTTCGGAAGATGCCTACGTTCAGGCCTGGGCGGGCTCGCAACCGGGCGTGAACCTTGTGATTTTCCGCCAGCCAGGCGCCAACATCGTCGAGACCGTGGATCGCATTCAGGCCGCGCTGCCGGCGCTGCAAGCGATGTTGCCCGCCTCGGTGCAGGTAAAGGTGTTGATCGACCGCACCCAGACCATCCGCGCCTCGCTGCACGAGGTGGAAATCACCTTGATGATCGCTGTGATGCTGGTGGTGGCGGTGATGGCGCTGTTCCTGCGCCAACTGTCGGCCACGCTGATCGTGTCGGCAGTGCTCGGTGTGTCGCTGATCGCCAGCTTTGCGCTGATGTACGTCATGGGCTTCAGCCTGAACAACCTCACGCTGGTGGCGATCGTGGTCGCCGTGGGCTTTGTGGTGGACGATGCGATCGTGGTGGTGGAGAACATTCACCGGCATCTGGAGGCCGGCGACGGCATGCGCGAGGCGGCGATCAAGGGTGCCGGCGAGATCGGTTTTACCGTGGTGTCGATCAGTTTCTCGCTGGTGGCGGCGTTCATTCCGCTGCTGTTCATGGGCGGTGTGGTCGGCCGGCTGTTCAAGGAGTTCGCCCTGACCGCCACCTCCACCATCATGATTTCGGTGGTGGTTTCGCTGACGTTGGCACCGACCCTCGCTGCGCTGTTCATGCGCGCGCCCGTGCATCATGCCCACGACAAACCGGGCTTTGGCGAGCGTCTGCTGGCATGGTACGAAAAAGGCCTGCGCCACGCCCTCACCCATCAGCGCTTGATGATCGGCGTGTTCTGCCTGTCACTGGGCCTGGCCGTTGCCGGGTACATTCTGATCCCGAAAGGTTTCTTCCCGATCCAGGACACCGGTTTCGTCCTCGGCACCACCGAAGCCGCTGCCGACATTTCCTACGGCGACATGGTGAAAAAACACCTGGCAATGGCGGAAATCGTCGCCGCCGACCCTGCGGTGGAAACGTTCTCGCACTCGGTCGGGGTTTCCGGCAGCAACCAGACCATCGCTAACGGCCGCTTCTGGATCACCCTGAAAAAACGCAGCGACCGCGATGTCTCGGCCAGTCAGTTCATTGACCGGATTCGCCCGCAACTGATGAAAGTCCCGGGCATCGTCCTGTACCTGCGTGCGGGGCAAGACATCAACCTCAGCTCCGGCCCGAGCCGCGCCCAGTACCAATACGTGCTCAAGAGCAACGACGGTGCGACCCTCAGCACCTGGACCCAACGCTTGACGGAAAAACTGCGCAGCAACCCGGCGTTCCGCGATATTTCCAACGACCTGCAACTGGGCGGCAGCATCACCCACATCAGCATCGACCGTAGCGCCGCTGCACGTTTCGGCCTCACCGCCAGTGACGTCGACGAAGCCCTGTACGATGCTTTCGGCCAGCGTCAGGTCAATGAATTCCAGACCCAGATCAACCAGTACAACGTGATCCTGGAACTGGATACAAAGCAGCGCGGCAAGGCCGAAAGCCTCAACTACTTCTACCTGCGCTCGCCCCTGAGCGGGGAAATGGTGCCGCTGTCGGCCCTGGCCAGGTTCGATGCGCCGACTGTCGGCCCGCTGTCCATCGCCCATGACGGGATGTTCCCCGCCGCCAACCTGTCGTTCAACCTGGCCCCCGGCGTGGCACTGGGCGATGCGGTGATCATGCTCAACCAGGCCAAGGCCGACATTGGCATGCCGACCGCCATCAGCGGTAATTTCCAGGGCGCGGCCCAGGCGTTCCAGAGTTCGCTGGCCAGCCAGCCGTGGCTGATCCTGGCGGCGCTGTTGGCGGTGTACATCATTCTCGGCGTGCTCTACGAGAGCTTCGTGCACCCGCTGACGATCATTTCGACCTTGCCTTCGGCGGGCCTCGGCGCGGTGATCATGCTGTGGATTTGCGGCCAGGACTTTTCCATCATGGCCTTGATCGGACTGGTGCTGTTGATCGGTATCGTCAAGAAGAACGGCATCCTGATGATCGACTTCGCCCTCGAAGCGCAGCGCAATGGCGGAATGTCGCCTGAGGACGCGATTTTCAAGGCCTGCATCACACGGTTCAGGCCGATCATCATGACTACCCTCGCCGCCCTGCTCGGCGCTCTGCCGTTGATGCTCGGCTATGGCACCGGCGCCGAATTGCGCCAGCCCCTGGGGATCGCGGTGGTCGGCGGTTTGCTGGTGAGCCAGGCGCTGACGCTGTTCACCACACCGGTCATATACTTGTGGCTTGAGCGGCTATTCCATCGACCTAAACCTGCGCCAGAACCGGTGCTGGCGACCACAGACTGAGGCGGGGTCATGCGCGTTCTGATTATCGAAGACGAAGAAAAAACCGCAGACTATTTGCATCGCGGCCTGACGGAACAGGGTTTCACCGTGGATCTGGCCCGCGATGGTGTGGAAGGTCTGCACCTGGCGCTGGAGAGCGACTACGCGGTGATCGTCCTCGACGTCATGCTGCCGGGCCTCGACGGCTTCGGTGTGTTGCGCGCCCTGCGTGCGCGCAAGCAAACCCCGGTGATCATGCTCACCGCCCGCGAGCGTGTGGAAGACCGCATCAAGGGCTTGCGTGAAGGCGCCGATGACTATCTGGGCAAACCGTTTTCCTTCCTTGAACTGGTGGCACGCCTGCAAGCGCTGACCCGGCGCAGCGGCGGTCATGAACCGGTGCAAGTGAGCATCGCCGACCTGTGGATAGATTTGATCAGCCGCAAGGCCACCCGCGCCGGTACACGCCTGGACCTGACCGCCAAGGAGTTCTCGCTGCTCAGTGTACTGGCCCGGCGCCAGGGTGAAATCCTCTCGAAAACCGCCATTGCCGAGATGGTCTGGGACATCAATTTCGACAGCGACGCCAACGTCGTCGAAGTCGCGATCAAACGCCTGCGGGCCAAGCTCGACGGGCCGTTCGAAGAGAAACTTCTGCACACCATTCGTGGCATGGGTTATGTGCTGGAGAGCCGTGGTGTCCAGTAATTCCATCGCCCTGCGTCTGAGCGCAATGTTCACGCTGGTGGCGCTGCTGGTGTTCCTGCTGATCGGCTGGGCGCTGTACCAGCAGGTCGACAAGGGCCTGGGCCTGCTGCCAGAAGCCGAACTCGATGCGCGCTACAGCGTGCTCGAATCCACGGTCGGCCGTTACGGCACGCCTGAGCACTGGGTGAAGATCAACAACAAGCTCAACCTGCTGAGCGAAGAAGACAAGCGCATCAGTTTCTGGATCATCAGCGGCGATCCACACTACGAATACGGCAACCTGACCTCGCAGATCCGTGCCTTTGCCCAAGGCCCGCTGGGCACGCGCGACATGCATCTGCCGGAGCACCCGTATCCGCTGAAAGTGCTGGTCAGCGAGTTTCCGGCCAAGGACCAGCGCCCAGCGTTGCGCTTCATGATCGCCATCGACACCGAAACGTTTTTCCATACCCAGCATCACCTGCTGGTCGCACTGATCAGCCTGGCGATTGCCGGTGTTCTGCTGGCCTCGGCACTGGGTTATTGGGTGGCGCGGATCGGGCTCAAGCCGCTGATCAAACTGTCCCAGGAAGCCCAGCGCCTGGCCCCGCCGTTGCGCTCGGGGCGCTTGCGATTGTCACCGTTGCCGCCGGAACTCGATCAATTCGTCAGCTCGTTCAACTCGACCCTGGAACGGGTCGAGCAAGCCTACTCGCGCCTTGAGTCATTCAACGCCGATGTCGCCCACGAACTACGCTCGCCACTGACCAACCTGATCGGCCAGACCCAGGTCGCATTGACCCGCGGGCGCTCCGCCGAGCACTACTTCGAAGTGCTGCAATCGAACCTCGAAGAGCTTGAGCGACTGCGTTCGATCATCAACGACATGCTGTTTCTCGCCAGCGCCGACCAGGGCAGCAAGGCGACCAAGCTCACCTCAACCTCGCTGGCCGATGAGGTGGCCACGACCCTGGAATATCTGGATTTCATTCTCGAAGACGCTCAGGTCCAGGTTGAGGTCAGTGGTGACGCGCAGGTGCGCATCGAGATCGCCCATCTGCGCCGGGCATTGATCAACTTGCTGAATAATGCGGTGCAGCACACCGCGCCCGGGCAGGTGATTCAAGTGCGGATCGAAGCCCAGGAGCATCAAGTCAGCATCGGCGTCGCCAACCCGGGTTCGCCGATTGCCAACGAACATCTGCCGCGCCTGTTCGAACGCTTCTACCGGGTCGATGCGTCGCGCAGCAACAGCGGCCACAATCACGGTTTGGGGCTGGCCATCGTCAAGGCGATTGCGTTGATGCATGGCGGCGATGTGTTCGTGCGCAGTGATCATGGGATGAATACGTTCGGGATTCATCTGCCCGTCTGAAACCCTCTCCTTTGTGGGAGCGAGCTTGCTCGCGATGCAGGCGACTCGGTGCAACTTCTGAACCGAGGTGATGCTATCGCGAGCAAGCTCGCTCCCACCTTGGTTACGGGTTGAACACAAGTGTGCGGCCAACCAACTATTGCCATAACCGCAATAGTCCTTTCATGAATCCGCTCTTTTTCCCCTCGCCTCATATCCTTATCTTTGCCCGCACCAAACAGCACTTGCCAAGCAAGAAGGTTTTAAAAATGTCCAACAGTATGGGTATTGCCAGCGCTTTCGTTTTGTCCTCTTTGTTCCTGTCGCCATTGGCGATGGCGGAAGAATCGCAGACTTTCGTTGCGCATAACGCCGCACGCGCTGCAACGTTCGAAGAGCATCAGATCGAGATGACGGCCAAGGCTGCTCAAGACTCCCAAGCCCCGCAGGCATCCAGCATCCAGGCCCAGCCACTGGCCGAGAAAGACAGCTGACCCGCACCGATCACTCCCGTTTCCCTCAACACTTTTCATCGGCTCTTCCCTTTGAGAGGTTGTCTTCAAAGCCGCTGCTGTCAGCGGCTTTTTTTATAGTGGCGACTCGGCCTTCATTGCAATTTGCGCAATGAAAGTCACTGACGCCCACACCCAAGATCAATCGTTCGAGCAACGGGAACGATTCACTCGGCTGCTACGTTTATGCAACTACGCTTAGAGCGTCCCTTTAGCGAACGTCAGCCCTATGACCGCAAGCCGCACCGCACATTTTCAAGGCCCGACCGGGCGACCCGAGATCATGGTGATCTTCGGCAGTACCCTGACCGTCATCTCGATCCTGTGCATCGTCACTTTCCTGCTGATCCGCGAACACGCCTACGCCCAGCAGACCGCCACACGCAGCGCGACCACCATCGCGCAACTGATCGATACCGATGTCCTGCGTACGGTCGAGCTCTATGACTTGACCTTGCAGGGCCTGATCGCCGCCGCCCAACGGGACGACCTTAAACAGGTTGCACCGCAGATCCGTCATCTGGTGCTGTTCGACCGCTCCACCACTGCGCGCTACAAGGGCGACATCCTGCTGCTGGACAAGCACGGCGACGTGCTGGCCGACTCATCATTGATCGAGCCGAAACCGGGCAACTTCGCTGACCGCGATTATTTCCTGGCCCATGCCTTCAATCACGACACCGGCATGTTTATCAGCCGACCGTTCAAGCCACGCTGCGACTGCGATGACAGCGACGAATGGCGCATCAGTTTCAGCCGGCGCATTTCTTCGCCCACGGGTGAGTTTCTGGGGGTCGCGGTGGCGTCGATGCGCATGAGCTACTTCGACCAACTGTTCAACAGCCTCGACATCGGCAACGGCAGTACGCTGGGCATCATCAACGATGACGGGATCCTCCTGGCGCAGAAACCGTACCGGGAGCAAAACGCCATCGGCAATAGCCTCTCCAGCCGTCCCAACGTCGTACGCATGCTGCGCGAGCGCAGTGGTACCTTTGAAAGCGTATCGAGTGTCGATCATCAACGGCGCCTGTACACCTTTACCCGGGTCGGCAATCTTCCGCTGACCGTCATCGTGGCCCTTTCCATCGACGAAGTGTTCGCCACCTGGAACCGCACGGCCTATGTGATCAGCGGTGCAACAGGGGTCTTGTGCATTGGCCTGTTGTGGCTGACCTGGCTGCTCTGCCGCGAGCTGCGACGGCGCCAAAGTGCCGAGCAGGAATTGGCGCAACTGGCGGCCACCGATGCCTTGACCGGCGTGGCCAACCGTCGATCCCTTGATCAGACCCTGCGCCATGAGTGGTTTCGTGCGCAGCGCAGTGGCAGGCCGTTGTCGTTGCTGATGATCGATGCCGATCACTTCAAGGCCTTCAATGACCGGCACGGACATCAGGCCGGCGACGAAGCCTTGCGGGCGTTGGCCGAGGTCCTGCGCGCCAATGTCCATCGCCCGACGGATCTGGTGGCGCGCTATGGCGGCGAGGAGTTTTCGGTGGTCCTGGCCGAAACTGACAGTGAAGGCGCGAAGCAGATCGCCGAGTACATCCGCGAGGCGGTGCAGAAACTGCCACTGGTGGACGCCGGTGAGCCGCCGATGAGTGTGAGTATCGGTATTGCCACCTGGACGGCGGCCAGCGATATCAACCTGGAGCAATTGCTGTTCAGTGCCGACAAGGCGCTGTATCAGGCCAAGGAAGGGGGGCGTAACCGGGTGGTGTGTGCCGAATAGGATTTTCATTGGATGGGCAGACGCCATCGCGAGCAAGCTCGCTCCCACAGGGGAATGCAATCCACTGTAGGAGCGAGCCTGCTCGCGATGAGGCCAGCCCAGGCACTACAAACTTCGGAACATAAAAAAAGGCCACCCGAAGGCAGCCTTTAAAAAACTAGAGAGGTTTTTTGCTTACACGGCCGCAACCGGACGCATGTAAGAGATCGGTGCAGTGCTGGCGTCTTCGAACGTCACGACTTCCCAGGCATCTGTCTGCTCAATCAACTTGCGCAGCAGCTGGTTGTTCAGTGCGTGGCCGGACTTGAAGCCCTTGAACTCACCAATCAGGCTATTGCCCAGCAGGTAGAGGTCACCAATTGCATCGAGAATCTTGTGCTTCACAAATTCGTCTTCATAGCGAAGGCCGTCTTCGTTCAGTACGCCATCGGCGTCGACCACAATAGCGTTTTCAACGCTGCCGCCGAGTGCGAGGTTGTGCTTGCGCAGGTACTCGATGTCACTCATGAAACCGAAAGTACGGGCGCGGCTGACTTCTTTTACGAACGAAGTGCTGGAAAAATCCACGCTTGCACTTTGGGTGCGGTCCCGGAAAACCGGGTGATCGAAATCGATCTCGAAGCTCACCTTGAACCCTTCGAAAGGGACGAAAGTGGCGCGCTTGTCGCCGTCTTCCACTGTCACTTCACGCAGGATGCGGATGAATTTCTTGGCGGCGTCCTGTTCTTCCAGGCCTGCCGATTGAATCAGGAATACGAAGGGTCCAGCGCTGCCATCCATGATCGGGACTTCGGACGCGGAGAGCTCGACGTAGGCGTTATCGATGCCCAGGCCAGCCATGGCCGAGAGCAAGTGCTCTACCGTGTCCACTTTGACGTCGCCATTGATCAGCGTGGTCGACATAGTGGTTTCACCGACGTTTTCCGCGCGGGCAGGAATTTGCACCACAGGGTCGAGGTCAGCGCGACAAAACACAATGCCAGTGTCGACAGGCGCAGGCTTGAGGGTCAGGTAGACCTTCTCCCCGGAGTGCAGGCCTACACCTGTGGCACGGATAATATTTTTCAGTGTGCGTTGTTTAATCATGGCTTGGGCCGCTTCAGCGCAAATTGCGAACTGGTATCAACAAAGGCTGGCGATGATAGCAGACCACGCCTTTGCTGAACACCAATCACCTTCATAGCCCTGATACATTCCATCAATCGGCCTGACGACGCAGGAAAGCCGGGATGTCCAGGTAGTCCAGATCATCTTGCGGATTCATCTTCGCGGCAGTCGCAGCACCGGCCTGAGCCTGGTTGCGCATGACGGTCGGACGGTCCAGGTCACGGTAGTTCACCGCTGGAGCTTCCTGACGAACAGGGGCCTGTTGTTGTGGCTGTGCAGCCATCGAAGTGTGAACGGTGTTGTCGATGACCTTCACAGGCTTCTCGATTTTAGCGCCCAGACCTGTGGCAACGACAGTCACGTGCAGCTCGTCGCGCATGTCCGGATCGATAACGGTACCGACCTTGACCATCGCGTGCTCGGAGGCGAATGCCTCGATGATGCTACCCACGTCGGAGTATTCACCCAGGGACAGATCCGGACCGGCGGTAATGTTCACCAGGATGCCGCGAGCGCCTTGCAGGTTCACGTCTTCCAGCAGCGGGTTGCGAATGGCCGCTTCGGTGGCTTCGCGTGCACGGTTCGGACCGCTGGCGCAGCCAGTGCCCATCATTGCCATGCCCATTTCGCTCATCACGGTACGCACGTCGGCGAAGTCGACGTTGATCATGCCCGGACGCTTGATGATGTCGGAGATACCGCGGACGGCACCGGCCAGTACATCGTCTGCCTTGGCGAAAGCCGACAGCAGGCTGGCGTCTTTACCGAGGATGGTCAGCAGCTTCTCGTTGGGAATGGTGATCAACGAGTCGACGCTTTCGGAGAGCATGCGGATGCCTTCGTCGGCGATCTGCATACGCTTGCGGCCTTCGAACGGGAACGGACGGGTCACGACCGCAACGGTCAGGATGCCCATTTCCTTGGCCACTTCGGCGATGATCGGCGCAGCACCGGTACCGGTACCGCCGCCCATGCCAGTGGTGATGAACACCATGTTGGTGCCCTGCAGCACTTCGGCAATGCGCTCACGGTCTTCCAGAGCGGCTTGACGGCCGACTTCAGGGTTGGCGCCAGCGCCCAGACCCTTGGTCACGCCGGTGCCCAGTTGCAGGATGGTCCGCGCGCCGATGTTTTTCAGCGCTTGAGCATCGGTGTTGGCGCAGATGAACTCAACGCCTTCGATGTTGCTCTTGACCATATGGTTGACAGCGTTGCCGCCGCCACCGCCGACACCGATAACTTTGATTACCGGGCTTGCGGGGATGTTGTCTACGAGTTCGAACATTTTCCCTCTCCTTTACATTCTCTAGTTTTTTCGCCTACTGCGTGCTTCGGTGTAACGGTATTGCGGTAAATCTTCAGAAATTGCCCTGGACCCACTTCTTCAGGCGGTCCAGCAGCGGAGCCTGTGGCTCTTCGTTGCTGTAGCTGTCGCGACTGCCGATGCCCGAGAACGAGATGCCGTCGGACTGCTTCTGCAGGCCGTACATCAACAGGCCGACGCCGGTGGAATAGATCGGGTTGCGTACCACGTCATCCAGACCTTTCACGCCGTGAGGCACGCCCAGGCGCACCGGCATGTGGAAGATTTCCTCGGCCAGTTCGGTAGCGCCTTCCATCTTCGACGTACCGCCGGTCAGCACGATGCCGGCCGGGATCAGGTCTTCGTAGCCGCTGCGGCGCAGTTCGGCCTGGATCAGCGTGAACAGCTCGTCGTAGCGCGGCTCGACCACTTCGGCCAAGGCCTGGCGGGACAGCTCACGTGGTGGACGGTCGCCAACGCTTGGTACCTTGATGGTTTCACCGGCACCGGCCAGTTTGGCCAGTGCACAGGCGTAGCGGATCTTGATTTCTTCGGCGTACTGGGTCGGAGTGCGCAACGCCATGGCGATGTCGTTGGTCACCTGGTCACCGGCAATCGGGATCACCGCGGTGTGACGGATCGCGCCTTCGGTGAAGATCGCGATGTCGGTAGTACCGCCACCGATGTCCACCAGGCACACGCCCAGCTCTTTCTCGTCATCGGTCAGTACCGAGTACGCGGAAGCCAGTTGCTCGAGAATGATGTCGTCGATTTCCAGACCGCAGCGGCGCACGCATTTTTCAATGTTCTGCGCAGCGTTGACGGCGCAGGTGACCACGTGGACCTTGGCTTCCAGACGTACGCCGGACATGCCCAGCGGTTCGCGGACGCCTTCCTGGTTATCGATTACGTAATCCTGCGGCAGGGTGTGCAGCACGCGTTGGTCAGCCGGGATCGCCACGGCCTGGGCAGCGTCGAGCACACGCTCAAGGTCCGCCGAGCTGACTTCGCGATCACGAATCGCCACGATGCCGTGGGAGTTCAGGCTGCGGATGTGATTACCGGCCACGCCGACGAACGCCGAGTGAATGCGGCAACCAGCCATCAGCTGCGCTTCTTCGATGGCGCGCTGGATCGATTGCACGGTGGACTCGATGTTCACCACCACGCCTTTTTTCAGGCCACGGGACGGATGGGTGCCGATCCCGACGATTTCCAGCGTGCCGTCGTCCGCGACCTCGCCCACCAGCGCCACCACCTTGGAGGTGCCGATATCGAGACCGACGATCATTTTGCCGCTTTGCACGTTTGCCATGGGTCCTGCCTCTTCTTAATTCTTCGCGACAGCGGGTTGGGCTGCCGTGGGCGCTACAGGTTCCCGCCAGCCAACAGCGAGGCCGTTGGCGTAGCGCAGATCGATGCGCGCAATGTTCGTAATCTGTTCTTTGAGCGTCTTGTCATAGATGGCGATGAAACGGCGCATCTTTTCCACCTGGTTGCCGCGTCCCAGCAGCAGTTCTATCCCGGGACCCGCACTGCCGGGGCCGGTGGTCAGGAACCAGCTGCCGCGATCACGCAGTTCGAGGCGTGCAATCGAGAAGCCCAGCGGCCTGAGCATCTGGCTCAGTACCTGGTATTGCTGCATCACTTGCTGCTGAGCCCGCTGTGGGCCGAACAGCTGTGGCAGGTGTTCATAGTTCGCCAGCTCGCGCGGGGTGAAGGCCTGGCCCTGGTTGTTCAACAGCGACTCGTCGCCCCAACGGGCCACCGGCAGTTGTTCTTCCAGGCGGATCACCACTTGATCCGGCCACACCCTGCGCACTTCGGCGTGGGCAATCCATGGCATCTGTTCCAGCTCGGTGCGCATGCTCGCCAGGTCGATGGTGAAGAAGCTCGACGCCACGTAGGGGGCGATCCGCTGCTGCACCGCTTGCTGGCTGATGTAACTCAGGTCGCCCTGCACGTTGATCTTGGTGATCGGCCTGTCGGCATACGGCAACAACCGTGTCGCGCCTTCATAAGTACCGAACCCCAAAGCCACCAGCAGTACCGGCCAGAACAACGCTTTGAGAAAACCGAAGTTGGCTTTCGGCAGGCGCGCGGACATCGGCTCTTTGGCCACCATTCGGCTGGCCCCCCGCGGTACCGGCTTGCGGCCGGTCGGTGCGGTGGGCTGATGTCTGAGCTGAGCGCCTTGCATGGCCTTAACCTCTCGTCGACTCTTGGTTACCGGCAGTCTTGCCGACAACGCTCTCGGCCAGAATGGCCAGAACCAGTTGCTGGAAATCCAGACCGGCGGCACGCGCCGCCATCGGCACCAGGCTGTGATCGGTCATGCCCGGTGCGGTGTTGACTTCCAGGAACCAGAACTGCCCTTCGGCGTCCTGCATCACGTCTGCCCTGCCCCAACCGGCGATACCCAGCGCTTCACAGGCTTTCGCCGTGAGGTCCATGAGTTCCTTTTCCTTGGCGCTGTCCAGACCGCACGGAATGCGGTACTGGGTATCGTTGGCGATGTACTTGGCGTCGTAGTCGTAGAAGCTGTGCGTGGTGCCCAGGGCAATCGGCGGCAACACCTGGTCACGCAGGGTGGCGATGGTGAACTCCGGACCGTGAATCCATTGCTCGACCAACACTTGCGAATCGTAGGTACTGGCCGCTTTCCATGCGTCGATCAATTCGGACGCGGAACTCACTTTGGCCATACCGATACTTGAACCTTCATGGGCCGGTTTGACGATCAAAGGGAAGCCCAGTTCCGTCGCCGCCGAAATACAATCGGCCTCGCTGCTCAGTACCGCGTGACGTGGGGTTGGAATGCCCAGGCTGTGCCAGACCTGCTTGGTGCGCAGTTTGTCCATGGCCAGGGCCGAAGCCAGGATGCCGCTGCCGGTGTACGGAATGCCCAGGCATTCGAGCAGGCCCTGCATGCTGCCGTCTTCACCGCCACGGCCGTGGAGGATGATGAAGGCGCGGTCGATTTTTTCGTTGAGCAGACGCTGCAGCAGGTCATCGCCCACGTCGAGGCCGAACGCGTCCACACCGGCGCTTTGCAGTGCGTCCAGAACGGCGTTACCCGACTTCAGGGAGACCTCACGCTCGGCGCTCTTGCCGCCGAACAGCACGGCGACGCGGCCGAAGTCTTTCGGCGCGATCGTGGAGACCAGGTTGGCGTAGGCAACAGTCATTTCAACTTCCCCTTCTCCGGTGCGGCAACGGCACCGGCGAACAACTCACTTTTCAACAGTTTTGGTGCGAGACCGCCGATATCACCGGCGCCCTGGCACAGCAGGATGTCGCCGGCGCGCAGCAGCGGCTTGACCACTGGCGCGAGGTCGACGCCACGCTCGATGTAGATCGGGTCGAGCTGGCCACGCTGACGGATGCTGTTACACAGCTTGCGGCTGTCGGCGCCCGGAATCGGCTCTTCGCCGGCCGGATAGACTTCCATCAGCAGCAGTACGTTGGCGTCGGCCAGCACATTGACGAAATCGTCGTACAGGTCACGGGTGCGGCTGTAACGGTGCGGTTGGTAGACCATCACCAGGCGGCGCTCCGGCCAGCCACCGCGTACGGCCTTGATCACGGCCGCGACTTCCGTCGGGTGGTGACCGTAGTCATCGACCAGCATCACATTGCCGCCGTCCACCGGCAGTTCGCCGTAGACCTGGAAGCGTCGGCCGACCCCCTGGAACCCGGACAGGCCCTGGACGATGGCTTCATCGCTGACGCCTTCGTCGGTGGCGATGCAGATGGTCGCAAGGGCATTCAATACGTTGTGGTTGCCCGGCATGTTCACCGAAACATCCAGTGGCTCGCGGTCGGGACGCAGTACGGTGAAGAAGGTCTGCATGCCTTGCTGGCGCACGTTGATGGCGCGCACGTCGCAGTCTTCGCCGAAGCCGTAAGTAACGGTCGGACGCTTGACCTGCGGGAGGATTTCACGCACCACCGGATCGTCCAGGCACACCACGGCCAGACCATAGAACGGCAGGTTGTGGAGGAACTCGACGAAGGTTTTCTTCAGTTTGTTGAAGTCACCGTCGTAGGTCGCCATATGATCGGCGTCGATGTTGGTGACCACAGCCACCAGCGGCTGCAAGTGCAGGAAGCTGGCGTCGCTTTCGTCGGCTTCGGCGATCAGGTAGCGGCTGGTGCCAAGCTGGGCATTGGTGCCCGCGGCATTCAGGCGGCCACCGATCACGAATGTCGGGTCCAGGCCACCGGCGGCGAACACCGAAGCGATCAGACTGGTGGTCGTGGTTTTGCCGTGGGTACCGGCAACGGCGATACCGTGGCGATAACGCATCAGCTCAGCCAGCATCTCTGCACGTGGCACCACCGGGATACGGCGTTCCAGCGCGGTAGCGACTTCCGGGTTGGACGTGTTCACGGCGCTCGACACCACCAGCACGTCGGCGGCCGCGGCGTTCTCGGCGCGATGGCCGATGAAGATCTGCGCGCCGAAGGACTCCAGGCGTTCAGTCACCGGCGAAGCCTTCAGGTCAGAGCCGGACACGGCATAACCCAGGTTCAGCAGCACTTCGGCAATCCCGCACATGCCCACACCGCCGATACCGACGAAGTGGATGCGACGGATGCGGCGCATTTCTGGTTGCGGCATGGCTTTCTGACTCTCAACCATGGGCCACCTCCAGGCAGCTATCGACCACGTTACGGGTGGCATCGGGTTTGGCGAGGCGGCGTGCCGCGGTAGCCATTTCGTTGAGTCGTTGTGGTTGCATCAGGACCTCTGTCAGGCGAGCGGCAAGATCCGCTGCGCCAGTCGTTCTTTGTGGCATCAGGAAGGCTGCGCCTTCACGGGCCAAATATTCGGCGTTGCGGGTCTGGTGATCATCGATGGCGTGAGGCAAAGGCACCAGCATCGAGGGCAGACCGGCGGCGGCCAGTTCACTGATGGTCAGCGCGCCTGCGCGACATACCACCAGGTCGGCCCAGCTGTAGGCTTGGGCCATGTCTTTGATGAAGGGCTGCACCTGCGCCTCGACGCCAGCCGCGCGATAACGCTCTGCAGTCACTTCATCGTGGTTTTTGCCGGCCTGATGGAACACTTCCGGACGCAAATCGGCAGCGACTTGCGACAGGGCTTCAGGCAGCAACTTGTTCAACGGTTCTGCGCCCAGACTTCCGCCCAGGATCAGCAAACGCGCCTTGCGACCGGCCAGGGCAGGTCGCGATGTCTCGAGGAACAGCTCGGTGCGCACCGGATTACCGGTGGTCCGGCGGCTGTCCGACAGGGTAAAGGTGTCGGGGAACGCTTCACAGACTCGGGCGGCCAACGGCACCAGCAACCGATTGGCGGTACCGGCCACGGCGTTCTGTTCGTGAACGATCACCGGCACACCGGCCAGTTTGGCCGCGACGCCGCCAGGACCGGTCACAAACCCACCAAAGCCAACGACGCAGACCGGCTGCAGACGGCGAATGATCGCCCGCGCCTGCCAGACCGACTTGAACAACATGAACGGTGCCTTTAGCAGGGACAATTTGCCCTTGCCGCGCAGACCGCTGGCATTGATCCGATGCAGTTCGATACCGGCCGCCGGCACCAGATCGTTCTCGATCCCACGCGGGGTGCCGAGCCAGTGCACGGTGTAGCCGCGCGCCTGGAATTCGCGGGCACAGGCCAGCGCCGGGAACACGTGGCCACCGGTACCGCCAGCCATGATCATGACGTTAGCGCCCATGGTTCGGCTCCTCGGCGAAGTCGCTCTCATGGAACTCCATCTCTTCGCTGCCCAGGTGGGTTCGACTTTCCCACTCGATGCGCAGCAACAAGCCGAGACAGGCGCAGCAAATCACCAACGAACTACCGCCATAACTGAGGAACGGCAGGGTCAGCCCCTTGGTCGGCAGCAGGCCGACATTCACGCCGATGTTGATCAGGAACTGGCCGATCCACAGGAACGACAGACCGTATGCCACATAAGCTGCGAAAAACTGCTTGGCCTTTTCAGCCCACAAACCGATGTACATGCCACGAATACACACGAAGACAAACAGTGCCACGGTGCACAACGAACCCACCGCACCCAGCTCTTCGGCCAGGACCGAGAACACGAAGTCAGTGTGGGCTTCCGGCAGGTAGAACTGTTTCTGCACGCTGTTGCCCAGGCCCACGCCCAGCCATTCGCCGCGACCGAAGGCGATCAATGCCTGGGACAACTGATAGCCAGCGCCGAACTGGTCGGCCCATGGGTCGGCAAAGTTGGTCAGACGCGCCATTCGATACGGCTGCATTTGAATCAACAGAACCACTGCGCCGACGGCCAGGACCACCATCAGGGAAAAGCGGAACAACCCGACGCCGCCAAGGAACAGCATCGCCGCCGCGGCCCCCATCATCACGACGGTGGCACCGAAGTCCGGCTCCATCAGCAGCAGGCCCGCCATCGGCAGCAGCACGATGAACGGCTTGAAGAAGCCCATCCAGCTTTCACGCACTTCTTTCTGGCGACGCACCAGATAACCGGCGAGGTAGATCACCACGAACACCTTGGCGATCTCGGATGGCTGGACGTTGAAGAAACTGAATCCGATCCAGCGCATCGAACCGTTCACTTCACGACCGATCCCCGGGATGATCACCATCACCAGCAGGCCGAACGCCCCCAGCAGCATCAGCCAGCCCAGGCGTTGCCAGGTGGCAATCGGGATCATCATGGTGACGATGCAGGCACCCAGGCCCAGCACCACGTAAATAAGGTGGCGAATCATGTAATACAGGGCGCTGCCCGACTGCACGGCCGCCACTTCGGTCGATGCCGAGGCGATCATGATCAGCCCCAGGCCGAGCAGCGTCAGGCAGCCGGCGAGCATCGGGAAGTCGAGGTCGATACCGCGCCCGGTGATGAGCGGCGATGGATACGGCTTGATGATGCCTTTGAGGCTCATGCCAGATCCTCCACGGCTTGGACGAACTGGTGACCACGGTCTTCGTAGTTCTTGAACATGTCGAAACTGGCGCAGGCAGGCGACAGCAGCACCACGTCGCCCGACTGGGCTGCAGCGCGGCATTGCTCGACGGCTTCGACCAGGGAACCGGCGCGGATCAGCGGTACGGCATCGCCGATGGCTTCACCGATCTTGTCGGAGTCACGCCCCATCAGGACCACGGCGCGGCAGTTGGCCGCCACCGGATCGCGCAGGTCCTTGAACTCGGCACCCTTGCCGTCGCCACCGGCGATCAGCACGATCTTGCCGTCGATGTCCGCGCCGAGGCCTTCGATGGCCGCCAGTGCGGCACCGACGTTGGTGGCCTTGGAATCGTTGTAGTAACCCACGCCGTCGAGGTCGCGGACCCATTGGCAGCGATGCTCGAGACCGGCGAAGGTGCGCAGGCTCGACAGCATGGCATCGAACGGCAGGCCGACGGCATGGCCCAGGGCCAGGGCTGCCAGGGCGTTGGACTGGTTGTGGGCGCCGCGAATCTTCAATTCGCGCACTGGCATCAGGTTCTGGAATTCGAAGCCCAGGTATTTCTCGCCGTCTTCTTCACGAATACCGAAAGCCTTGAAATCGGGTTTGCTCAGGCCGAAGGTCCAGCATGGCTGGCCCTCGCCCATCAGCGGACGGCTCAGGGCGTCCTGGCGATTGACCACGAACTGCCTGGCGCCACGGAAGATCCGGTGCTTGGCCAGGTGATAGGCCGGCAGACCGCTGTAACGGTCCATGTGGTCTTCGCTGATGTTGAGCACGGTCGCCACTTCGGCGTTGAGTTGGTCGGTGGTTTCCAGCTGGAAACTCGACAGCTCCATCACGTACAACTCGATATCGTCGCTGAGCAGGTCCAGCGCCGGGGTGCCGAGGTTGCCGCCGACGGCAACTCGCTTGCCAGCCGCAGCCGCCATTTCGCCGACCAGCGTGGTGACGGTGCTTTTCGCGTTGGAGCCGCTGATGGCCACGATCGGCGCCTTCGCGTTACGCGCGAACAGCTCGATGTCACCGGACAATTTCACGCCACGGGCGGCGGCGGCCTGCAGGGCCGGGGTCGCCAGCGCCAGGCCGGGGCTCACGTAGAGCTCGTCGGCACGGCACAGGAACTCGACATCCAACTCGCCACAACGCACTTCCACGTGCGGATAGTCACGCTTGAGCGCGGCCAGTTCCGGTGGATTTTCCCGCGTATCGGCCACGGCAAACGCCACGCCCCGGTTCGCCAGGAAGCGAACCAGGGACATGCCGCTCTTGCCGAGGCCGACAACGATGCGGAAGTGGTCAGAAGCGATCAGAGACACTTGTTTCTACCTCAGCTTCAGGGTGGCAAGGCCGATCAGCACGAGAATCACGGTGATGATCCAGAAACGGACGATCACGCGCGGCTCGGGCCAGCCCTTGAGTTCAAAGTGGTGGTGAATGGGCGCCATGCGGAATACGCGGCGACCGGTCAGTTTAAAAGAGGCGACCTGAATGACGACTGACAGGGTTTCCATCACGAACACGCCGCCCATGATGAACAGGACGATTTCCTGACGGACGATCACCGCGATGGTGCCCAGGGCCGCGCCCAGCGCCAGTGCGCCGACGTCACCCATGAAGACTTGTGCCGGATAGGTGTTGAACCACAGGAAGCCCAGGCCGGCTCCGATCAACGCGCCACAGAACACAATCAACTCGCCTGCGCCCGGTACGTAAGGAATCAGCAGGTATTCGGCGAACTTCACGTTACCCGACAGGTAGCAGAAAATGCCCAGGCCACCACCAACCATCACGGTCGGCATGATCGCCAGGCCGTCGAGGCCGTCGGTCAGGTTGACCGCGTTGCTCGAACCGACAATGACGAAATAGGTCAGCACGATGAAGCCGGCGCCCAGCGGAATGCTGTAGTCCTTGAGCATCGGCAGGATCAGCGTGGTTTCCACCGGCGTGGCGGCAGTCATATAAAGGAAGATCGCCGCACCCAGACCGAATACCGATTGCCAGAAATATTTCCAGCGGCTCGGCAAGCCACGGGAGTTCTTCTCGATGACCTTGCGGTAGTCGTCGACCCAGCCGATGGCGCCGAACAGCAAGGTCACCAGCAGAACGACCCAGACGTAACGGTTGCTCAGGTCAGCCCACAGCAGGGTGCTGACACCGATGGACGACAGAATCAGCGCGCCGCCCATGGTCGGTGTACCCGACTTGGACAGGTGCGACTGCGGGCCGTCGTTGCGAACGGATTGACCGATCTGACGGTTCTGCAACGTGCGGATCATCCACGGGCCATAGCACAGCGACAGGACCAGCGCGGTCAGTACACCGAGAATCCCGCGCAGGGTCAGGTACTGGAAGACCGCGAAGCCTTTGTAGAACTGTTGCAGATACTCCGCTAGCAGCAGCAGCATTAATGTTTCTCCAGGCTGGACCCGCACAAGGCGGCGACGACGTTTTCCATCGCAGCGCTGCGCGACCCCTTGATCAAAATGGTGGTGTTTGTGTCTTGCTCGGCGTCCAGGGCCTTGATCAGTTCAGCTTGCGTGCTGAAGTGAAAAGCCTGAGGACCGAATGCGTTCACGGCGTGAGCCATCATTGGCCCGACGGCGTACAGCGCAGAAACCTTGCCACGGGCGTACGCGCCCACGTCGCGGTGCCCCTGCTCCGCCCATTCGCCCAACTCGCCGATATCCCCGAGCACCAGGACGGTGCGACCGGAAAAGCCGGCCAGTATATCAACGGCAGCGCACATGGAGGTGGGGTTGGCGTTGTAAGTGTCATCGATCACGCGCATGCCGTTGCTGGCCAGTTGCGCAACGGTTCGTCCCTTGACCGGTTGCACCGCGTCAAGGCCGGTGGCGATGCCAGACAGCGACACACCCAGGGCATGGGCGGCTGCGGCGGCGGCCATGGCATTGGCGACGTTATGGGTGCCGAGCAGGTTCAATTGAACGCGCTCCACGCCTTCAGGGCTGTGCAGGTTGAACGCCAGGCAGCCGCGGGCATCGGTAGTCAGGTCACTGGCGTAGAAATCGGCGCTGGCGTTGCTCAACGCAAACGTCAGCACTTTGCGGTCACCGGCGCGCGCCTTCCAGATACCGAATGCCTTGTCGTCAAGATTGAGAACGGCGACGCCATCGGCATCCAGCCCTTCGATGATCTCGCCCTTGGCTTCGACGATTTTGTCCGGGCCGCCGAACTCGCCGACGTGGGCGGTCCCGGCATTGTTGAGAATGGCCACGTGCGGCCGGGTCAGGCCGACGGTGTAGGCAATTTCACCCAGGCGCGAGGCACCCAGTTCGATCACGGCAGCGGCGTGTTCCGGTGCCAGTTCGAGCAAGGTCAGCGGCACGCCGAGGTCGTTGTTCAGGTTGCCACGGGTCGCCAGCACCGGACCACGGGTGCGCAGAATGCTCGCAAGCATCTCCTTGACCGTGGTCTTGCCGCTGGAACCGGTGACGGCCGCGACCGGATGGGTGTAGGCGGCGCGATTGAGCGCGCCCAACTGACCGAGGGCCTGGCGAGTGTCGCTGACCAGTAACTGCGGCAGCGTGCTGCCAGCGACTTCACGCTCGACCAGCGCAGCCACGGCGCCCTTGGCGGCGACTTCATTCAGATAGTCATGACCGTCAAAACGCGGGCCGGTCAGGGCAATAAACAGCTGGCCCGGCTTGATTGCACGGCTGTCAATGCTAACGCCGTCGAAGCTGGCATCGGCGGACACCAGGCGAGCACTCAGCGCACCGGTCAGTTCACTCAGTTTCAAGGCCTTAAGCATGGGCCACCTCCCACGCGGTCAAGGCATGATCGGCCTCGACCAGATCGGAAAAGGCATGGCGTTCGCCGTTGATTTCCTGATAGTCCTCGTGACCTTTCCCGGCCAGGACAATCACGTCATCCGCCGAGGCACTGGCGATCAACCGGGCAATCGCCTGACCACGACCGGCAACGAACTCCACTTTATCCACAGCCGTGAAACCGGCGCGGATGTCATCGAAAATCACTGCAGGGTCTTCAGTGCGCGGATTGTCATCGGTCACCAGCACGCCATCGGCCAGGCGCTCAACCACTTCGGCCATCAACGGACGCTTGCCGCGATCGCGGTCGCCGCCACAGCCGAACAGGCACAGCAACCGGCCCTTGGCGTGTGGACGCAGAGCCAGCAGCACTTTTTCCAGGGCATCCGGGGTGTGGGCGTAATCGACCACCACCAGCGGCTGCGAGCCACCGCCCAAGCGCTGCATGCGCCCGGCAGGGCCTTCAAGCTTCGGCAGCACCTTGAGAATTTCGTCCAGGGCGTAATCCAGACCGAGCAACGCACCGACCGCCGCCAGGACATTGCTCAGGTTGAAGCGACCGAGCAAGGTGCTGCGCAAGTGGTGCTCGCCCTGTGGCGTGACCAGCGTGGCGCGCACGCCTTCGTCGTCGAATTGCGCCTGACGGCAATACAGGTAGGCGCTGGAGTCTTCCAGGCTGTAGGTGATCAACCGCGACTCGCGCTTGTCGGCGGCCAGTTGCCGGCCGAACTTGTCGTCGAGGTTGACCACGCGGCATTTCAAGTCATTCCAGTCAAACAGCCTGGCCTTGGCTTCGCCGTAGGCCTGCATGGTGCCGTGATAATCCAGGTGATCGCGGGACAGGTTGGTCATCACTGCCACATCGAACGCCAGGGCAGTCACGCGCCCCTGATCCAGGCCATGGGAAGAAACTTCCATCGCCACGGCCTTGGCCCCGGCCTTTTTCAGGTCCGCCAGGGTCGCTTGCACGGCAATCGGGTTCGGCGTGGTGTGCAGGCCGCTTTCCAGCGCCCCATAGAAACCCGAACCGAGCGTGCCGACCAGGCCGCAGTGCTGGCCGAGCAGGTCCAGCGCCTGGGCGATCAATTGAGTCACGCTGGTCTTGCCGTTGGTACCGGTCACGCCCACCAGGTTCAGGTGGTGGCTCGGCTCGCCATAAAAACGCCCGGCGATGTCCGACAGCTGAGCCGCCAGACCTTTGACCGGAATCAACGGCACTTCAGTGATCGGCAGGACCGTGGCGCCTTCTACTTCATAGGCCACCGCGGCAGCACCACGCTGCAAGGCGTCAACCATATGCGCGCGCCCATCGAATTTCCCGCCCGGCACAGCGAGGAACAGATCACCCGCACGCACATTGCGGCTGTCCAGGGCGAGTTCGCGAATCAGCAGATCGTGGCCGGCGTGAGGGAAAATCTTGTTCAGGCTCAGGGACATCAGCCGCGCCCTCCATTGGCTTTCAGCGGAACGACCGGTGTTGCGTTCGCTTGTTGAGTAGGTGGCAGGTTGTCCGGGGTAATGTTCATCAGGCGCAGGGTCCCCGACATCACACGGCTGAACACCGGCGCGGAAACCAGGCCGCCGAAGTAACCGGCCTTGGTCGGCTCGTCGATGACCACCACGATGGCGTAACGCGGATCGCTCATCGGGCCGAAACCGGCGAACAGCGAACGGTAGGAGTTCACGGCGTAACCCTTGGTGCCGACCGAGGTTTTACGCGCAGTACCCGACTTGCCGCCCACGTGATACGCCGGCACCTGCGCACGGAACACACCGCGCGGGGCTTCGATCACTTGTTGCAGCATGCCTTGCATGGTTTTTGCGACGGCCTCCGGCAGTACCTGGGTGGTTTGCGGCGCCTTGTCGGTCTTGATCAGGGTCAGCGGTGCGAGGCGACCGTTGTTGGCCAGGGCCGAGAAGGCGTGGACCAGCTGGATCGCGGTCACGGAAACACCGTAGCCGTAGGACAGCGTGGCGGTTTCTGCCTTGCGCCATTCGCGGTAGTTCGGCAGATTGCCGACGCGCTCGCCCGGGAAGCCCAGGCCAGTGTCCTGGCCGAGGCCGACTTTCTGCGCCAGACGGAAAATGGTTTCGCCGCCGATATCGAACGCGACCTTGCTCATGCCGACGTTACTGGAATTGATCAGGATGCCGGTCAGGTCGAGCACCGGGCCTTCGGTCTTGGATACGTCCTTGATGGTGTACTTGCCAATCTGCAGGGAGCCCGGATACACCTCGACGGTATCGCTCGGTTTCCAGCGGCCGGTTTCGATGGCGGCGCTCATCGAGATCGCTTTCATGGTCGAGCCTGGCTCGAACACGTCGATCATCGCGCGGTTACGCATCATCGCCGGCTGCAGGTTGCGGCGGTTGTTCGGGTTGTAGGTCGGCTGGTTGACCATCGCGAGAATCTCGCCGGTCTTCACGTCCATGATCACCAGGCTGCCGGCCTTGGCGCCGTTCTCGATGATCGCGTTACGCAGTTCGCGGTTGGCCAGGTATTGCAGGCGCAGGTCAATGGACAACGCCAAGGGCTTGCCGGCCTTGGCGTTTTTGGTGACCTGGACATCCTTGATCAACCGGCCGCGCCGGTCCTTGATGACTTGTCGTTTACCCGGCACCCCGGCCAGCCATTCGTCATAGGCCAGCTCGATACCTTCCTTGCCATGGTCATCGATGTCGGTAAAGCCGACCATATGCGCGGTCACTTCACCGGCCGGATAGAAACGGCGGAACTCTTCGATGCCATAGACGCCAGGCACTTTGAGATCGAGCACCGCCTGGCCCTGCTCAGGCGTCAGCCCGCGCACCAGATAAATGAATTCCTTGTTGGCCTGCGCTTCAAGGCGCTCGGCCAGGGCTTTCGGGTCCTGCCCCAGGGCAGCCGCCAGTGCCGGCCACTTCTCTTTGGCCGTTTGCATTTCCTTGGCATTGGCCCAAAGGGTGGTGACCGGAGTGCTCACGGCCAAAGGCTCGCCGTTACGGTCGGTGATCAGTCCACGGTGAGCCGGAATCGGAATATGACGAACACTGCGGGCATCGCCCTGACCTTTAAGGAAGGCACGGTCGACCACTTGCAAATCGATGATGCGCCAGGCAATCGCGGCCACCATGATGCCGAGCAAACCCAGCACCACGCGGAACCGCCAAGGAAAGAGTGCACCTTCGAGTTTCATCATGGCGCCACCATCTTCACGTCAGCGGCACCGGGGATGTGCATTTTCAATTGTTCGGTGGCCAGCACTTCGATACGGCTGTGGGCGGTCCAGGTGCTCTGCTCCAGAATCAACCGGCCCCACTCCGCCTGCGCCTTGTCGCGCACGCTCAGTTCGTTGTACAGCGAATTCAATAGCTGACGGTTCCAGTGCGCGCTGTAAGACACGCCGATGGCCGACACGAGCACGCCGACAAACAGCAGCAGCATGAAGAAGCTTCCGCCGGGCAATGGCTTGGCGAAAAGCTTGCTCACCGCAGCTTCTCCGCCACACGCATGACAGCGCTACGGGAACGTGGGTTGGCTTTGAGTTCGGCGTCGGAGGCCGTCTGCGCTTTGCCATGGACTTTGATTTTCGGTTCGAAGGCGACATGCCGAACCGGCAGGTTGCGCGGCAGGTTGTCGGCTTCGCCTTTCACCAGTTTGCGCATGAACAGTTTGACGATACGGTCTTCCAGCGAATGGAAGCTGATCACCACCAGGCGACCGCCCACTTCCAGGCACTCCAGCGCGGCTTCGAGGCCGGTTTCCAGATCACCCAGTTCGTTGTTGACGTGGATACGCAACCCCTGGAACGCGCGGGTTGCGGGGTTCTTGCCCTTTTCCCAGGCTGGGTTGGCGACTTTCAGGACTTCTGCCAGGTCACCGGTGCGCTCGAATGGCTTGATGTCGCGACGTTCGGCCACAGCACGGGCCATGCGGCCGGAGAAACGCTCTTCGCCGTATTCCTTGAACACCCGGGCGATTTCTTCCACGGGCGCGGTGTTGACGAATTCGGCGGCGCTGATGCCACGGGACGGATCCATGCGCATGTCCAGCGGACCGTCGTTGAGGAAGCTGAAGCCGCGCTCAGGGTCGTCGAGCTGTGGCGAGGACACGCCAAGATCCAGCAACACGCCGCTGACCTTGCCGGCCAGACCGCGTTCGGCGACTTCCGAACCGAGCTCGGCAAAGCTGCGCTGCACAACGACAAAGCGGCCGTCTTCGGCCGCTAGCGTCTGCCCGGTGGCAATCGCTTGTGGATCTTTATCGAATCCGAGCAACCGACCATCGGGACCGAGCTGACTGAGGATCAACCGGCTGTGTCCGCCGCGTCCGAACGTGCCGTCCAGATAGCAGCCATCAGGACGTACGGCGAGAGCCTCGACGGCTTCGTCAAGCAGTACGGTGATGTGGTTAAAGCCGCTATCAATAGTCACAGGATCAAATCACGCAGTTCATCAGGCATCGCGCCCGGTTGTTGAATGGCAGCCAGGTCGGCGGCAGAAACCGCGTTCCAGGCATCCTCGTCCCACAATTGGAACTTGTTCAGTTGGCCTACCAACATCGCGCGCTTATCCAACTTGGCATATTCACGAAGACGCGGCGGAACCAGAAAACGACCACTGCCATCGAGCTCGAGGTCGACGGCATTACCAATCAGTAAACGTTGCAGGCGGCGGTTCTCTTCGCGAAGCGAAGGCAGTGCGCGCAGTTTGGTTTCAATAATTTCCCACTCATCGAGGGGGTAAACACACAAACAAGGATCAACGGCATCAATTGTCACGATCAATTGCCCGGAACTGCGCGAATCGAGCTCGTCACGGTACCGGCTCGGCATTGCGAGACGGCCCTTTGCATCGAGACTGATAGCGTTGGCTCCGCGAAACACGTCTGCGTTTCTCCAAATTCTAGCGTTTTGAGTTCAAAAAACCCACTTCATGCCACTTTCCGCCACTTGCGCACACTATAGGAATGCGCCCACCACACCGTCAAGGCGCGGAGTAAAGGAAAACCCTTACAGAACTGAGATTTAGGAGCATTAACGGAGGGACAACGAGAATCCGGCAGATGAAACTGATCGATAACTTGAATCAGCACAGAAGGCTGCGTTCGAAAGTTAAAGTAATTTATTAAGAGTAAGATTTTTTTGGTATTACAAAAGAGGTTCTGCGGATGAATGTGTAAGGAGGGAAATTGCTATCACCCAACCCCCTGCTCAATGATTCAAGCAGAGGAAAGAAAAAGGTGGAGAGTCGATCTGTAAGCCGGGTTCTGTCTTGAACAGTCATTCGTCTACGATGGCCATCACTGGACATCTTTAGCAACCTACCCGGTCCCAGCGCGGGCCACGCCTTGGGACCCTATTTGGTCTTGCTCCAAGTGGGGTTTACCTAGCCACGAACTGTTGCCAGACGTGCGGTGCGCTCTTACCGCACCTTTTCACCCTTACCGGCGCCGAAGCGCTTAGGCGGTTATTTTCTGTGGCACTTTCCGTAGGCTCACGCCTCCCAGGCATTACCTGGCACTTCGCCCTATGGAGCCCGGACTTTCCTCCCCCCCCTAATTTTCATAGGGGGCAGCGACTGTCCGATCGACTCTCCGCCGCGAAGGTTACCGGCAGAGCGCCCGAAGAACAAGCACCAAGCGCCATTGGGCACGCCTGCGCGTCGGGTTTTACTCGCCCTTCTGCTGATCCAGCGCGATTTGGTACAGCACATTCTTTCGCTCGCCGGTGATTTGCGCCGCCAATGCCGCCGCACGCTTGAGCGGCATTTCTTCAAGCAACAGGTTGAGGATGCGCATCGCCTCGCTGCTGACGGCACCTTCCTCTTCGGGCGCGGACCAGCCCGCCACCAGTACCACGCACTCGCCGCGCTGCTGGTTGCTATCCGACTCGACGAACTCGCGCAGCGCAGCCAGCGGCAGCCCCTTGAGGGTCTCGAACGTCTTGGTCAGCTCGCGGGCAAGCAGCGCCGGGCGCTCTGGACCGAACACCAGTTCCATGTCTTGCAGACATTCGAGGATGCGATGCGGGGCCTCATAGAAGATCAATGTGCGAGGCTCTTCCTTTACCTGCTCGAGACGCGCACGTCGCCCCACAGCCTTTGCAGGCAGAAAACCTTCGAATATGAAGCGGTCGGAAGGCAGCCCTGCTGCCGACAGCGCTGCAATCAACGCGCAGGCACCCGGAACCGGCACTACATTAATGCCCGCTGCCCGGGCCTGCCGCACCAGGTGATAACCCGGATCGGAAATCAGCGGCGTCCCGGCATCCGAGATCAACGCCACGTTGTCACCGGCAAGCAGACGAGTGATAAAGCGACTACCTTCATCCCGCTCGTTGTGTTCATGGCAGGCCGCCAATGGCGTCGCAATGCCGAAGTGCTGCATCAAGCGCTGGGAATGACGGGTGTCTTCCGCGGCGATCAGGGCCACTTCACGGAGAATCTTCAGCGCCCGCGCACTGATGTCATCCAGGTTGCCGATGGGCGTCGCCACCACATAAAGCGAGCCAGCAGCGGAATTCAAAGCACCTGGAGCAGTCAAAGCGCACACCTCATGATCGGTAAAAGTCGCCATTGTAGCGCGTAGCGAGACTCACGATACCCGCAAGCAAACGAGGTATCGGTGACCGTTTGTGCGCTGGCGCAACATTTACACCAGCTAAATTGATTGATTCACGCCAGTAACATCGCACCCCGGCCAGTGCTTGGGTACAATTCCACGCTAATTTGATCGAGTATCAGGAACGCTTACATGATCGCTTGCCTGCGGCTGTTATCTGCCCTCTGCCTCGCTGCCTTGCTGACGGCTTGCGCCAGCTCACCCTCCTCCAGCCTTGGCGAGCTTCCACGGACACCGGACGCCAGTATCGAGCAACTGCTTGAGAAGGCCTCCCAAAGCAAATCACCGGAAGATGCCGCCCTGCTGCGCCTGAGCGCCGCCGACCTGGCTTATCGCCAGGGCAATGCCGGCCAATCCGCGCAAATCCTGCAACAGGTTCCTGTCGAACAGCTCAAGCCGGGCCCACAGGTTTTCGCCAACACCCTGGCGGCGGAACTGGCCATGACGCGCAATCAGCCCAAGGCCGCGCTGGCCGCCTTGAGCCATCCGAGCCTGCAATACTTGAGCGAACTGCCCGACGAACAACAGGTCCGCACCGGCACCATCCACGCCCGCGCACTTGAAGCCGATGGCCAGACCCTTGCCGCCGCTCGCCAGCGCATTTTCATCGCCCCGATGCTCGAAGGCGAAGCCGCGAGCAAAAACCACGAAGCCATCTGGACCCTGATCGCTTCGCTGCCGACCAATCAGTTGCAGCCAAGTGCCACCGACGATCTCGGCGGCTGGATGGCCCTGGCACTGGCCGTGAAATCCGCCGGCACCCTGGAGCAGCAACAGGCCGCCATCGACAACTGGCGCGCGCAGAATCCGAAGCACCCGGCAGCCATTCAATTGCCGCAGCCACTGACCCAACTCAAGGAACTGGCCAGCCAGCCCCTGAACAAGATCGCCCTGCTGCTGCCTCAGGACGGCCAACTGGCCGCGGTTGGCAAAGCGCTGCGCGACGGCTTCATGGCCGCTCACTACCAGGCCCAACAGGCCGGGCAGAAACCACCCGCCATCGAGTTTTATGACAGCTCGCGCCTGACTTCCATGGACGAGTTCTACCGCAAGGCCCAGGCCGATGGCGTGCAACTGGTCGTCGGCCCGCTGGAGAAGCCGCTGGTCAAACAGCTGAGCACTCGCCCGCAGTTGCCGATCACCACCCTGGCACTGAATTACAGCGAGGGCGATCAAGGCCCGGCGCAGCTGTTCCAGTTCGGCCTTGCCGCTGAAGACGAAGCCCGCGAAGTGTCGCGCCGCGCTCGCGCCGACGGCCTGCATCGCGCAGCCATCATGGTGCCGAAAGGTGAATGGGGCGACCGCGTGCTCAAGGCGTTCAGCCAGGATTGGCAAGCCAATGGCGGCACCATCGTCGCCACCGAACGCGTCGACCAACCGGTCCAGTTGGCCCAGCAAATTGCCGACATGTTCCAGCTGCGTCAGAGCGAAGGTCGCGCCAAGAGCCTGCAAAGCACCGTTGGCTCGCAAGTGGCTGCCCAGCCATCGCGCCGCCAGGACATCGAGTTCATTTTCCTCGCCGCTACACCGCAACAGGCCCAGCAGATCAAACCGACCCTGAACTTCCAGTACGCCGGCGATGTTCCGGTCTACGCCACCTCCCACGTGTTCAGCGCCAACGGTGACGTCAACCAGTACAACGACATGAATGGCATTCGCTTCTGCGAGACGCCATGGTTGCTGGACGCCAATGATCCACTACGCCGCCAGGTCACTGCCCAGTGGCCACAAGCCGCCGGTAGCCTGGGGCGCCTGTATGCCATGGGTGTGGACGCCTATCGTCTGGCGCCACGCCTGGGCCAGCTCAAGTCACTGCCGGACAGCCGCATCGACGGTGAATCGGGCAGCCTTGGCATGTCCCAGAGCCAGCGGGTCGTGCGCCAGTTACCATGGGCCGAGTTCGCCAATGGCCAGATTCAGCGCCTGCCGGACACCGCTCGCTGATGCCTGACAGGTCACGCCAGCAAAGCGGCAAGGATGCCGAGCGCCATGCGCTCGAGCATCTTCAACAACAGGGTCTGCGCCTGCTGGCGCAGAACTGGTTGTGTAAACGCGGCGAGCTTGATCTGGTCATGCTAGACGGCGATACAGTAGTATTCGTTGAAGTCCGCTACAGAAAAAACACTCAATGGGGTGGCGCGCTCGATAGCATCGATGAGCGCAAACGGCAAAAACTGATTTTCGCCGCGCAATATTATCTTCAGCGCGAGCCGCGCTGGGCCAATTCCCCTTGCCGCTTCGACGTGATTGCCATCGACAGCCACCTCGATCAGTTGAACTGGCTACAGAATGCCTTCGACGGCTGATCGCCGGCATTGCGAACCGGACACTATCACCCAACATTTTGCTCTTTGCTTTGCGGGCTGCACATTCACGTGCCGAACAGCCGCGCTACTTAAGGTCACACAGATGGACATGCAATCCCGAATTCGCCAGCTTTTTCAGGCCAGTATCGACACCAAGCAACAGGCGATGGAAGTACTTGCACCGCACATCGAGCAAGCCAGCCAGGTCATGGTCAACGCCCTGCTCAACGAAGGCAAAATGCTTTCCTGCGGCAATGGCGGCTCTGCCGGCGATGCCCAGCACTTCTCCTCCGAGCTGCTCAATCGCTTTGAGCGCGAACGCCCAAGCCTGCCGGCCATCGCCCTTACGACCGACAGCTCAACGATCACCTCGATTGCCAACGACTACAGCTACAACGAAATCTTCTCCAAGCAGATCCGTGCGCTTGGCCAACCGGGCGATGTGTTGCTGGCTATCTCCACCAGCGGCAACTCGGCCAACATAATTCAAGCGATTCAGGCCGCACATGATCGCGAAATGATTGTCGTAGCATTGACGGGACGTGATGGCGGCGGCATGGCGTCGCTACTGTTGCCCGAGGACGTCGAGATTCGCGTACCGGCCAACGTCACCGCTCGTATTCAAGAAGTCCACCTGCTGGCGATCCATTGCCTTTGCGACTTGATCGACAGCCAATTGTTCGGGAGTGAAGAATGACCCCTAATCGCCTTGGCCTACTGGCCTTGACCCTGTGCCTCAGCATCAGCGGCTGCACCTCGGTGGTGACTGCCAGCCGTGAAGCACCGATTGAAGATGATCGCGGCACTCGCACACTGGGCAGCAAGATCGACGATTCCCTGATCGACACCAAGGTTGGCGTGAACGTCGCCAAGGCCGACCCGGCCCTGGACAAGGATTCGCATATCGTCGTCACCAGCTTCAACGGTGTCGTACTGCTCGCCGGGCAAACGCCACGCGCAGACCTCAAGGCCAAGGCCGAACAGGCTGCCGCCGCTGTCCAGCGCGTGAAAAAGGTGCACAACGAACTGCAAGTCCTGCCACCCTCTTCGTTGCTGGCACGCCAGAACGACACCTGGCTGACCACCAAGATCAAGACCCAGATGCTCGCCGATGCGAACATCCCTGGCTCGCGCATCAAGGTAGTCACTGAAAACGGCATCGTCTACTTGCTGGGTCTGCTGACCAAGCAGGAAGCCGCGCAGGCGACCAACCTGGTGCAAGGGGTTTCCGGTGTGCAGAAGATCGTGAAATTGTTCGAGTACATCGACTGATCTACATCTTGTAGGAGCGAGCCTGCTCGCGAAAAACGTCCGGTGAATGCACTCATCCAGACAGCCCGCGTCATCGCTCACGCCCATCGCGAGCAGGCTCGCTCCTACATCGTTTGAAGGCGGTGGAATAAAAAAGGGTGACCCTTGCGGATCACCCTTTTTTTTATTTCACCACCTTCAAACTCGGGCGACCGCTTGGACGCGGTGGCTCACTGTCGGGTGGTGGAAGATCGTCATCCGGCTCGATCTCGTCGTCCTCGCCCATGGGCGATTCCAGATCGAACACCATGCCCTGACCATTCTCCCGGGCGTAGATACCCAGGATCGAAGCAATTGGCACGTACAAGGTGTGCGGTACGCCACCAAAGCGCCCCTCGAAACTGACCGCCTCGTTATCCATGTGCAAGTGACGCACGGCTTGTGGCGATACGTTCAGGACGATCTGTCCGTCACTGGCAAACCCCTGAGGCACCTGCACCGACGGGTACTCGGAATTGACCAGCATGTGCGGGGTGCAATCGTTGTCCACAATCCACTCATAGAGCGCGCGGACCAGATAAGGTCGACTGGAGTTCATAACGGCTCCTTAAGCCTTAGCGCATGTCGCGTTCGACACCAGACAGACTCGCCTGGAAAGCCTCACGCGCAAACTGGCGCTCCATATAATCAAGCAGCGGCTTCGCCGGCCGCGGCAGTTCTATACCCAGAATCGGCAATCGCCAGAGTATTGGCAATAGGCAGCAATCCACCAGACTTTGTTCCTCACTGAGGAAAAACGGTTTGTCGGCAAACAGTGGCGACACACCCGTCAGGCTTTCGCGCAACTCTTTTCGAGCCACGGCACGAGCCGCTTCCTTGGTCCGCGAATCCAGAATCAGGTCCACCAGACCACACCAGTCTCGCTGAATGCGGTGCATCAGCAGGCGACTGTTGGCGCGCGCCACGGGATAAACCGGCAGTAGCGGCGGGTGCGGGTAACGCTCATCCAGATATTCCATCACCACAGTCGACTCCCACAACGCCAGGTCGCGATCGACCAGCGTAGGCAAGCTGCCGTAAGGGTTCACCTCAATCAGTTTAGGTGGCTGGCGACCAGCCTCCACGTAAATGATCTCGGCGCTGACACCCTTCTCTGCCAGTACGATGCGCACTCGGTGGGAATAGTGGTCGGCGGGGTCGGAGTAACAGGCCAACCGATTGGTCACGCCCATGGCGATCCTCCTCGCTTGTAGAAATTATCGAAAGCGGAAAAACGAGCGCGCCCAGAGGGCGCCTCCCGTAACGACTGGATCACCAGTTTCGCTACATCTTCAGAGGCGCCCTTGGGCGCGCGCGATTAACAGCAATAGCTTGAAGCTTTATCAGTGCACGTCTTTCCAGTATTCGCGCTTGAGCAGGTAAGCGAAGACGAAGAAGAACGCCAGGTACAACAATACGTATGTACCGATGCGCTGATGTTGCAGCTTAACCGGGTTAGCCGAGTAAGCCAGGAAGGTTACCAGATTCTTGACCTTCTCATCGAACTGCTCTGCAGTCAGGGCACCGCTTTTCGGCACGATGGTCAACTGATCGCACGCTTCATGAGTCAGCGCCGTACCGGTCAGAGGGTCATATTGCTTCTTGCCGTCTTCGACGATCTGAACCTGTTTGCAACCCACCACCTGGCGACCCTGCAGGCCGACCAGGACGTTAGGCATGCCCACGTTCGGGAAGACCTTGTTGTTCACACCCCATGGGCGCGAAGGATCTTCGTAGAACGACTTCAGGTAACCGTAGAGCCAGTCGGTGCCGCGAACACGGGCAACCAGGGTCAGGTCCGGCGGCGCTGCGCCAAACCAGGCCTTGGCGTCCGCTGGCTGCATGCCGATGCTCATGTGATCGCCGATCTTGGCACCAGTGAACACCAGCTTCTCGAGCATCAACTCATGGGGAATGCCCAGGTCGTCGGCAACACGCTCATAGCGCTGGAACTTGGCACTGTGGCAACCCATGCAGTAGTTGGCGAAGGTACGCGCGCCGTCCTGCATGGCCGCTTTATCGGAAACGTCGATGTCGACTTTTTCCAGCTCGGGGCCACCGTGTTCAGCTGCGAAAGCAAACACTGGCAGCGCAGCAAGCATCAATACAGCAAATAGTTTTTTCATCAGCCAGTCACCCTTTCCGGAACCGGTTTGGTCTTCTCGAGCCTGGTGTAGAACGGCATCAGAATGAAGTAGGCGAAGTACAGGAAGGTACACACCTGCGACAACAGCGTACGGCCTGGAGTCGGAGCCAGAACACCCAACACGCCCAGGATCACGAACGAAATGCAGAACACCCAGAGCCAGATCTTGCTCAGCCAGCCTTTGTAGCGCATCGACTTGACCGGACTGCGGTCGAGCCACGGCAGGACGAACAGCACGGCGATGGCCGCGCCCATGGCGATCACACCCAGGAGCTTGTCCGGAACCGCACGCAAGATGGCGTAGAATGGAGTGAAGTACCAGACCGGAGCAATGTGCTCTGGGGTCTTGAAGGCGTTCGCCACTTCAAAGTTCGGCTTTTCGAGGAAGTAGCCGCCCATTTCCGGGAAGAAGAACACGATCGAGCAGAAGATGAACAGGAACACCACCACGCCGACGATATCTTTCACGGTGTAGTACGGGTGGAAGGCAATGCCGTCCAGCGGTATGCCGTTTTCGTCCTTGTGCTTCTTGATGTCCACGCCGTCCGGGTTGTTCGAACCGACTTCGTGCAACGCCAGGATGTGCAGCACTACCAGACCCAGGATAACGATCGGCAGGGCAACCACGTGCAAGGCGAAGAAGCGGTTCAGGGTAATACCGGAAATCAGGTAGTCACCACGAATCCACTGGGTCAGGTCGTTGCCGATGACCGGGATCGCACCGAACAGCGAGATGATCACCTGTGCACCCCAGTAGGACATCTGGCCCCACGGCAGCAGGTAGCCCATGAAGGCTTCGGCCATCAGCGCCAGGTAGATCAGCATGCCGAAGACCCACACCAGTTCACGCGGCTTCTGGTACGAACCGTAGAGCAGGCCACGGAACATGTGCAGATAGACCACGATGAAGAACGCCGAAGCGCCGGTGGAGTGCAGCAGACGCAGGATCGAGCCGTACTCGACGTCGCGCATGATGTATTCGACGGAGGCGAATGCCTCTTCCGCCGACGGGGTGTAGCTCATGGTCAGCCAGACACCGGTAACGATCTGGTTGACCAGAACGAGCAGCGCCAGGGAGCCAAAGAAGTAGAAGAAGTTGAAGTTCTTCGGAGCGTAATACTTGCTGAGATGGTCTTCCCACATCTTGGTGGCGGGAAAGCGCGCATCAACCCAATCCATGAACTTGCTCATCACGCTTTCTCCGTATCGACGCCAATGATAATAATTTCATCGGTCTCATAGGAATGCGGGGGAACTGGCAGGTTCAAAGGCGCAGGCTGCGACTTGTAGACGCGACCAGCCAGATCGTAGTGGGAACCGTGGCAAGGGCAGAAATAGCCGCCTACCCAGTCCTTACCCAGATCCGCAGGTGCCACTTCAGGACGGAAGGTCGGCGAGCAACCCAGGTGCGTGCAGATACCGATCAGCAGCAGGACCTCGGGCTTGATCGAACGGGTTTCCGGATCAACGTAAGTCGGTTGTGTCGAGTTCTTGGAGGCCGGGTCAGCGAGCTGGCCCTCGATCTTCTTAAGATTCCCCAGGATTTCCTGTGTACGGCGGACGATGAACACCGGCTGGCCGCGCCACTCAGCAATCATCTGCTGGCCTGGCTCGATTTTGCTGACATTCACTTTCACCGGTGCACCTGCGGCTTTCGCCTTGGCACTGGGAAACCATGACCCCACGAACGGGACCGCAGCCCCCACCGCTCCTGCAGCACCCACCACGGATGTGGCTGCTACCAAGAAGCGACGCCGGCCTGCATTCACGCCGTCATTGCTCATTCAGTCCTCTCCCATCAGCTTTGTGGCCTGTTAAATCAGGCATCTACTAAGTAAAACTATGTACTTATAAAAATTTTGCCGAATGGTAATGAAAAGCCCCAATTCTGACAAGGTAATTACCGGAACCCATCACCCCCAAGCCTTGTAGTATAGGGTGTCTGCGGATGTGGCAAGTTGTCACAGCGCAATTCTTTGATAAATCGCAGACATAAAAAAACGCCCAGCTCCGTGAGGAAACTGGGCGTTCTTTTTTGAACGTGAAAGCGAATTAACGCTTCGAGTACTGCGGACGCTTACGCGCTTTACGCAGACCGACTTTCTTACGTTCAACTTCACGAGCATCGCGGGTTACGAAGCCGGCTTTACGCAGGGCGCTGCGCAGAGTCTCGTCGTAGTCCATCAGAGCACGAGTGATGCCGTGGCGGATTGCGCCAGCCTGACCACTCACACCACCGCCGATCACGGTGACGTAGATGTCGAACTTCTCGACAGTCTCAGTCAGCTCCAGCGGCTGACGAACTACCATGCGGGCAGTTTCGCGGCCGAAGAAGTTATCCAGCGAACGGTTGTTGATGGAGATGTTACCAGTACCCGGACGCAGGAAAACGCGTGCGGTTGCGGTCTTGCGACGGCCAGTGCCGTAATTTTGAGTCGCCGACATAATGTACTATTCCGTTAAAACTTCAGTTCTTGGGGCTGCTGAGCAGTATGTGGGTGTGCAGCGCCCGCATAGACTTTCAGCTTACGGTACATGTCGCGACCCAGTGGGTTCTTAGGCAGCATGCCTTTAACCGCGGTCTCGATCACGCGCTCAGGGGCCTTGGCGATCAGCTTTTCAAAGTTGATCGACTTGATGCCGCCCGGGAAACCGGAGTGGGAGTAGTACATTTTGTCAGTGGTTTTAGCACCGGTAACACGAATCTGCTCAGCATTGATTACGACGATGTAGTCGCCGGTGTCAACGTGAGGAGTGTACTCAGGCTTGTGCTTGCCACGCAGACGGCTCGCGATTTCGGTGGCCAGACGACCCAGGGTCTGACCAGCAGCGTCGACGACAAACCAGTCGCGCTTTACTGTTTCCGGTTTAGCAGTAAAAGTTTTCATTCTTTATAGCCTCAGGGGCCGCCCTGTAAATTAGACGGCGGATCTTACTGAATAGTGCGTACTTTGACAAGTCAAAGGCAGCCGGATACAGACGCTTTCGGGGGCTCGGGTCGGCGCGTCCGTTCAACGGCAAGATTCTTCGGCGGCGGCGCATCACTTCCACTGCAGAAAGAGGTGCGCAATTATGCAGATTGCGAAAAATAATTCAACCTGCTTTTATGATTGTTTTGCCCAAGGAGCACCCGATGGACTATCGCCAGCTAGGCCGAACCAATCTGAACGTGAGTGCCCTCTGCCTCGGAACCATGACCTGGGGCGAGCAAAACAGCGAGGCAGACGCCTTCGCCCAGATTGAGCGAGCCAAGAGCGCCGGGATCAACTTCATCGACACCGCCGAGATGTACCCGGTGCCACCCAAGGCCGAAACCTACGCAACCACCGAACGCTACATCGGCAATTATTTCAAAAGCCGCGGCGATCGCGCCGACTGGATCCTGGCCAGCAAGATCGCTGGCCCCGGCAACACCATCGACTACATCCGCGACAAAAACCTGCGCCACAACCGCCAGCACATCACCGAAGCGGTGGATGCCAGCCTCCAGCGCCTGCAGACCGACTACATCGACCTGTACCAATTGCACTGGCCGGAGCGCAGCACCAACTTCTTCGGGCAACTGGGCTACAAGCACAAGATCGAAGCCAACCTGACGCCTCTGGAGGACACCCTCGAAGCGCTGGACGAGCAGGTCCGCGCCGGCAAGATCCGCCACATCGGCCTGTCCAACGAGACGCCATGGGGCACCATGCGCTTCCTGGCCCTGGCCGAAGCCCGAGGCTGGCCGCGCGCCGTGTCGATCCAGAACCCGTACAACCTGCTCAACCGTAGCTTCGAAGTCGGCCTGGCGGAAATCGCCATCCGCGAGCAATGCGGCCTGCTCGCCTATTCGCCGCTGGCGTTCGGCTTCCTGTCAGGCAAGTACGAAGGTGGCGCCCGCCCGCCAAAAGGTCGCCTGAGCCTCTACAGTCGCTTCAACCGCTATTTCAACCCACAGTCGGAAGCGGCATGCAGCCGTTACGTGGCCCTGGCTCGCGAGCACGGCCTGGACCCGGCGCAAATGGCCCTGGCGTTCGTGACGCAGCAGCCATTCGTGACCAGCAACATCATTGGCGCGACGACGATGGAGCAACTGGAGAGCAACATCGCCAGTTTCGACTTGAAGCTGTCGGAGGAAGTGCTGGAAGGGATCGAGGCGATTCACAAGGATCACCCGAATCCTGCGCCTTGATTGATCTTTAAAACCAATCGCGGGCAAGCCCGCTCCCACAGGTTCGGTGATACCTGTGGGAGCGGGCTTGCCCGCGATGGCGTCCGCCCGGTCAGCGCAAATCAAAGCGACCGCGCAATAATCTCCTTCATGATCTCGTTCGTCCCGGCATAGATCCGCTGCACCCGTGCATCCGCCCATGCCCGCGCGATCGGGTACTCCCACATGAACCCGTAGCCACCGTGCAACTGCACACACTCGTCGAGCACCTTGCACTGCAGGTCGGTACCCCAGTACTTGGCCATCGCCGCCGTCGGCACGTCGAGCTTGCCTTGCAGGTGCAGCTCCAGGCAGCGGTCGACGAAGACGCGGCCGATCTGGATTTCCGTGGCCATCTCCGCCAGTTTGAACCGGGTATTCTGGAAGTCGGCGATCGACTTGCCGAATGCCTTGCGCTCACGGGTGTAGTCCAGCGTCCATTGCAGCGCCGCTTCGGCTGAAGCCAGCCCGCCAATGGCCACCGTGAGGCGCTCCTGGGGCAACTCCTGCATCAGGTAGGCAAAGCCCATCCCGGCCTGGCCCAGCAGGTTTTCCTTGGGCACACGCACGTCCTGGAAGAACAGCTCCGAGGTGTCCTGGGCTTTCATTCCGACCTTCTCCAGGCGCTTGCCCTTGTCGAAGCCCGGCGTGTTGGCCTCCACCAGAAACAGACTGGTGCCCTTCGCGCCAGCCTTCGGATCGGTCTTGGCGACGACGATCACCAGATCGGCCAGGTAGCCGTTGGTGATAAAGGTCTTGGAGCCGTTGATCACGTACTCATCGCCATCGAGCACGGCGGTGGTTTTCACCCCTTGCAGATCGGAACCGGCGCCCGGTTCTGTCATGGCGATCGCGGTAACCATCTCGCCGGACACCAGTTTCGGCAGGTATTTGTGCTTCAGCGTCTCACTGCCGTAATGCAGGATGTAGGGCGCCACGATGTCCGAGTGCAAGGAAAAACCGATGCCGGTCAGGCCAAGTCGCCCCACTTCTTCGATCACCACCGCACTGTAGAGAAAGTCCGCCCCCAGGCCGCCGTACTCTTCCGGCAAGTGCGAGCAAAGCATCCCCGCCTCCCCTGCCTTGTTCCACAGTTTGCGGTCGATATAGCCTTGTTTTTCCCATTGCCCATGGAACGGCACCGCCTCTTTTTCGAGAAACGTCCGCACGCTGTCGCGGAAAAGCTCGTGCTCGGAACTGAACAGGGTTCTGGGGATCATGCGGCACCTTTTCTTTGTTTTTAGAAGGAATTGACCTTCAGAGACTATGCCTCGCTTCCGATACAGGACACTGGACACATCCGACAAAAAATAAGACGATCCAGCCGTCTGGTGACCACTTCCCCCTATAAAAATAAAGTTGAATTATGTCTAACCAAGCCTCCACGCCCCTGCGGCGCGTCAGCATCCTGGCCATCGACCGGGTTTTCGCTTCCACCCTCATGCAAGCCAAGGATTTCTTCCACCTCGCCAGCCTGCGCTACGGCAAACAGCTGGGCCAGGGCCTGACACCGGCGTTCGAAACCCGCCTGGTCAGCCCCGATGGCAAACCGGTCAACACTTTCAGCGATGTAATGATTCCGGTGGACGGCGGACTGGAAAACGCCGACATCATCGTTCTTCCCGCGTTCTGGGACGATTTCGACAACCTCAGCAAACGTTACCCGCAAATCCTGCCCTGGCTGCGCCAGCAACATGCGCGCGGTGCCGTACTGTGCGGCGAGGCCACTGGTGTTTTCTGGCTGGCCGAAGCCGGGCTGCTCAATGGCAAGGAAGCGACCACTTACTGGCGCTTCTTCAATGCCTTCGCCGAACGCTTCCCCAAGGTCCAGCTCAATCAGGACAAACACCTGACCGATGCCGACAACCTGTACTGCGCCGGCGGCACCACCTCGGCATGCGACCTGTACATCTACCTGATCGAGCGCTTCTGCGGCGCCAACGTGTCCCAGGCCGTAGCCCGAGACATCCTCTATGAAGTGCAGCGCAGCTATTCACCGGGACGGATTGGATTCGGCGGGCAGAAGCTGCACCAGGACGTGATCATCCTGCAGATCCAGCACTGGCTCGAAGAACACTTCGCCGACAAGTTCCGTTTCGAGGACGTTGCCCGCGAACACGGCATGAGCATCCGCAACTTCATGCGCCGCTTCCAGACCGCCACTGGCGACAAGCCACTGCATTACCTGCAACGCCTGCGCATCGAAACCGCCAAGGGCTTGCTGTCCGGCAGCCGCAAGAGCATCAAGACCATCAGCTACGAGGTTGGTTATGACGATGCGAGCTTCTTTGCGCGGCTGTTCCGCCAGCACACGGAGTTGTCACCGAATCAGTATCGGCAGCAGTTTCAGCAGGCGGCGTAATCACAGGCATACAAATGCCCCCCTGTGGGAGCGAGCTTGCTCGCGATAGCCGCGCATCAGTCACATCAATACTGAATGTGCCGCCGTCATCGCGAGCAAGCTCGCTCCCACACGGACTTTGGTGAGCCCAAAAGAGGTTCTTCGGCGCACAAAAAAGGCCTGCATTTGCAGGCCTCTTTCATTTTCCGAACTGTCTTACGGCTTGTGCGCCCTGGACAGGAATTCGTGGGATTGCATTTCCAGCAGTCGGCTGAGGGTACGCTGGAATTCGAAATTCAAGCGCCCGCCGGTGTAGAGATCCTTTAGCTCGACTTCAGCAGAAATGATCAGCTTCACGTTACGGTCGTAGAACTCGTCGACCATGTTGATGAAGCGTCGGGCGATGTCGTCGGTGGTGACGCTCATCTGCTCGACATCGCTGAGCAGCACGGCGTGGAAGATCTTGCCCAGTTCGATGTAGTCGTTCTGGCTGCGCGGGCCGTCGCACAGTTCGCGGAAGTTGAACCAGGCCACGTCATCGCAGGTGCGCAGGGCACGGATTTCGCGGTTTTCGATCATCAGCACGTCATTTTCGACCGCTGCCGTGCATTCCGGTGTCAGTGCACGGAAGCTCTTGCGCAGGCTTTCGTTGGCGGCTTCGTCGAGTGGATAGTGGAACAGCTCGGCCTGTTCGAGGTGACGCAGACGATAGTCGACGCCGCTGTCGACGTTGACGATCTCGGTATTCTGCTTGATCAGCGCAATGGCCGGCAGGAAGCGCGCGCGTTGCAGGCCGTCCTTGTACAGGCCATCCGGCACGATGTTCGAAGTCGCGACCAGGGTTACGCCGTTCTTGAACAGTTCTTCCATTAGGGTGCCAAGGATCATGGCGTCGGTGATGTCGGAAACGAAGAATTCATCGAAGCAGATGACCCGGGCTTCGGTGGCGAAGCGCTTGGCGATGATGGTCAGCGGGTTTTTCTCGCCGCCCAGGGTTTTCATCTCTTCGTGCACACGCTTCATGAAGCGGTGGAAGTGGGTGCGGGACTTTTCCTTGAAGGGCAGCGCTTCGAAGAAGGTGTCCACCAGGTAAGTCTTGCCGCGACCTACGCCGCCCCAGAAATACAGGCCCTTGACCGGGGTCTGATCCTTCTTGCCAAACAACTTGCCCAGCAGGCCCGGCTTGTTTTGCTCGGCCGCGACCAGGTCGTCGTACAGGCGCTGCAAATGACGCACGGCAGTTTCCTGCGCGGCGTCATGGAAGAATTCCGGGCGTTTCAGATCAGCTTGATATCGTTCTAGGGGCGTCATAATTCGTTAGCAAGGCAACAAAAACGGGCCGACACTGTAGCGACGACCCCGAGGAATGGCAATCGGCCCTTGGTCGGGCCGAACCGTTGTTTATTCCTGAACCGGCGTCAGGGCAATGCGCAAGGCTTCGATGGCAGCGTCACGGGCGACGCTGTCGGCAAATGCCGGGCTGTCGGCAACGCACTCGCCTTCCAGCCAGACGCTGAACCCCAGGTCTTCACTGCGCACGTCCAATGCCTGGCCCGCTTGCAGTTGCTTGGTCACCTGCCCGGCGGTTTTACCGTCGGCGAAGTTGCGCGACAGCAGCAGTTGTTCGCCATCTGCCGCCAGCAGACGGAAGCGGAAACTGCCGTCGTCTTCACGGAAGCTGACAAAACGTGCAGCCTTCACGGCTTTCTTCTTGGTGGTCGCCGCCACTTGAGTCTGGGCAACGAAGGAGCGCAGGCCCACCGCTTCACGCAGTTCGTAGAGGAAGGGTGTCGCTACCGCACGGGCTTTTTTCGCGCCGTGTTGCAAGATGTCTTCCAGATCCGCCGGGCGCTCGATCAGCTGGTTATAACGCTCGCGGGATTCGCCCAGTTCGTTGTCGAGCAACTGGAACAGACGATTCTTCGCCTCGCCCCAACCCAGGCCCTGCAACAGTTCGCTGCGGAACTCGTCGGCTTGCGCCGGGGTGGCAAACGCCTGGAACAGGGTAAACAGGTGTGAGTTGTCCGGATCCTTGGCTTCGCCCGGTGCGCGGGAGTCGGTGACGATCCGCGAAATCGCGTCCTTCATCTCTTTGGCACTGCTGAACAGCGGAATGGTGTTGTCGTAGCTCTTCGACATCTTGCGGCCATCCAGGCCCGGCAACGTGGCGACGCTCTCTTCGATCAACGCCTCGGGCATGGTGAAGAACTCTTTGCCCTGGCCAAAAAGATGGTTGAAGCGCTGGCCGATGTCCCGCGCCATTTCCACGTGCTGGATCTGGTCACGACCGACCGGCACCTTGTGCGCATTGAACATCAGGATGTCCGCGGCCATCAGCACCGGGTAGCTGTAAAGGCCCATGGTGATGCCTGCATCCGGGTCCTCGCCGGTCTCGACGTTCTTGTCCACCGAAGCCTTGTAGGCGTGGGCGCGGTTGAGCAGGCCCTTGGCGGCGACGCAGGTCAGCAGCCAGGTCAGTTCGGGGATTTCCGGGATGTCGGACTGGCGGTAGAAGGTCACGCGGTCGACATTCAGGCCACCGGCCAGCCAGGTCGCAGCGATTTCCAGACGCGAGCGCTGGATGCGCAGCGGGTCATCGCACTTGATCAGGGCGTGGTAATCCGCCAAAAAGTAGAACGAGTCGGCATTGCTGTCACGGCTGGCCAGGATCGCCGGGCGGATGGCACCGGCGTAGTTGCCCAGGTGCGGCGTGCCGGTGGTGGTGATGCCGGTGAGGATACGGGTACGAGTCGTCATGGGTAATCGCTTGTCAGACTGCAATCAATTCGAGAGACGCGGCAGGATCAGATCCTTGAGATCGGTCAGCTTGCCATGAAAAAAGTGTCCGCATTCTGCCACTTTCAGCAGCTCATGGGGACGTTCAAGCGTGTCGGACCATTGGTAAACCAACTGCGGATCGATCACTTCGTCGGTTTCCGGCTGGATCAGGGTCAGTTCGCCCTGCTGTGGCAGTGAGTCCTGAGCGCTCAGGCGCATGACCGCCGGTGCGACCATGAATAGATGTTTGAGCGGTTCGCCCTTCGCTTCCAGACGTCCGCCAAGACTTGCTGCAACAAATCCACCGAAGGAGAAACCGAACAGGGTCAGTGGCAATTGCGGGTGCCTGGCGCGAAACCATTCGGCCACAGCCTGGGCATCATCGACTTCGCCGGTGCCCATATCATGTGTACCTTCACTGGCACCCACCCCGCGGTAGTTGAAACGCAAAGTAATCAAACCGGCATCACGCGCGGTGCGCTGCAGGGTCGAGACCACTTTGTTGAGCATGGTGCCGCCCTGCACCGGGTTCGGATGGCAGATCAGCGCCAGGCCACGCGCCTGCTCGTTGTCCAGGTACAGTGCTTCCAGTTGACCCACTGGGCCATCAATCACTACAGGGGTTTCACGCATAAGCAAGGAAGGAACTCCGTGACCTCGGATCAGGTCGACTCGTCTAGCAAATTGTCTGTGGCTGTCTATTGCGAGTGAATCGCGGTATACAGCGCAGGTTCGAGCCGTTAACGTAAAGCAAAGCCGTTTATAGAGGAAGGACTCGTGGAACACTCGCTCTTAGTTTGGTTGTTACCGACTCTTGCCCTGGTTGTGGGTGTCGCCATTGGGTTCCTGATCGCTCGCGTTGCACCGAACGCTGCGCCCAGCCGCACGCAGCGTCAGCTGGACGATATTCAGGAACGTTTCGACAGTTATCAGAACGAGGTGGTGACCCACTTCAACAGCACCGCGACACTGGTCAAGAAACTGACTCAGAGCTATCAGGAAGTGCAGGACCATCTCGCCGAGGGCGCCAACCGCCTGGCCCTGGACGAACAGACTCGCCAACGCCTGCTGGCTTCCCTGCACGCCGACGCGGCGCAGGCACCCCGTGAACGCCTGACGCCACCGCGCGATCAGGAGCCGCCTCGCGACTACGCACCTAAAGCCCCGAACTCGCCGGGCATGCTCGATGAGCATTATGGCCTGAAGAAGTAATCAGCTTTCGCGCCATACAAAAAGCCCCCGGACTTTCACTGGTCCGGGGGCTTTTTTGTTTCTGTCTGTTCCAGATTTCTGCTGCCTGGCCTGGCCTCTTCGCGGGCAAGCCCGCTCCCACAATGGTCGATGTCGTACGCAAAATCTGTATCCAACACATGACCTGTAGGAGCGGGCTTGCCCGCGAAGGGGCCGGAACTGACGACAAAAAAAGCCCGCCCGATCCGTAGAAGATCGAGCGGGCTTTTCTACGCCTGGGGTTCAATCAGACGATCAAGGGTACTGCTGAACCTGACCTTGCTGCTGACCACCATACTGCTGGCCCGGAATCGCCTTGAGGTTGACCTCTACACGGCGGTTCTGCGCCCGGCCATTGGCGTCGCCGTTGCTGGCAACCGGGCTATCCGGACCGGCGCCACGGGCGCTCAGATTGGCACCGCTGACACCTTGCGAGGTCAGGTAGGTTGCCACGCTCTGGGCGCGACGCTGGGACAGGTCCATGTTGTGCTGGCGGCTGCCGGTGCTGTCGGTATAGCCGACGATCTCGATCTGGTTCTGGTTGAACTCTTTGAGCGAGCCCGCCAGGTTGTTCAGCGGCTGATAGAAGCTTGGGGCAATGTTCGCCGAATCGGTAGCGAACGTGATGTTGCCCGGCATGATCAGCTTGATCTGGTCGCCCTGGCGTTGCACTTCAACACCGGTGTTGGCCATGCTGGCGCGCAGCTTTTTCTCTTGCTGATCGGCGTAGTAACCGTAACCGGCGGCGGAAGCACCGACCACCGCAGCACCGATCAGTGCGCCCTTGCCACGGTTATCGTGGTTGATCGCAGCACCGGCCAGCGCACCGGCCAGAGCGCCGAGGCCACCGTATTTCGCGGTTTTGCTCATGCCTTGGGAGCTGCCATCCGCCTGACCCTGCGGCTGACCGTCATAAGGGTTGGGCGAGGCACAGCCGGACAGTACGGCCACGGCAGTAGCGACAATCATCAAACGACGCATGGTGAACATGTAAAGCTCCTACTTTTTTTGCATTCTGTGGTGCAACGGACCAAGGCATCAGCCTTTGCGGGCGTTGGATCATGTTAACGGGTAAAAATTCCGAATGTTACAAATCAGCCCCGAACAAACGGGTTTTCGCGCATTTCATCGCCCAGACGGGTGTCCGGACCATGCCCGGTCACCACGGTTGCGTCTTCGTCGAGGGTGTACAGCCGCTGCTTGATCGAGCGCACGATGGTCGCCTGGTCGCCGCCCCACAAATCCGTGCGTCCGACACCGCGACGAAACAGCGTATCACCGGCAATCAGCAGCTTGGCCTCGGAAAACCAGAAGCTCATGGAGCCCGGCGTATGACCTGGCGTGTGCAGCGCCACGCCGCAGCCGCAAGCCAGTTCTTCATCATCGGCCAGCCAGCGATCCGGGGATGGCACCGGGGTATAAGGAACGCCGAACATCTGGCACTGCATTTCCAGGTTGTCCCAGAGAAACTGGTCTTCCTTGTGCAGATGCAGCGTCGCGCCGGTTTTCTCCTTGAGTTGACCGGAAGCCAGGAAATGATCGAGGTGGGCGTGGGTGTGAATGATGCTGACCACTTTCAGCCCCAGGGCGTCGAGCCGCGCCAGGATCAGCTCATGATTGCCACCTGGATCGACGACGATGGCCTTTTTCGTTACCGGATCGCCGATGATCGTGCAGTTGCACTGCAACGGGCCGACGGGGAAGGTTTCGCGAATGAGGGTGGGTTGCTGGGACATCGGCGGGGCCTGCTCGATAAACGGGGGATGAGTGATTTTCTCACAATTGAGTATCCAGCCAATGGCCGCGATGTGTAACGTGAAAAATCCTTAACCCAGTACCCCCAATTCCTTGGCTCGCGCCACCGCCTGCGTTCGTCGCTCGACCCCGAGCTTGCTATTGATATGGCTGGCGTGGGTCTTGACCGTGTGCAGGGAAATAAACAGCTGATCGCTGATTTCCTGGTTCGAACAGCCCTGGGCGATCAATCGCAGGACCGCCATTTCCCGGGTGCTGAGTTGCTCCGCGGCTGCGCAGGACTCCAGCCCGGGACGGGCAGCCAATGCCGGCAGTTTTTCACTGAGGCTCAGGGAAACGGGGGTTGGCGGACAGCTTTGAAGCTGCCCACGCAGCCAGTCCGGGTGCTCGGCCAACAAGCCCTCGAAGGGTTGCAGCACCCCTCCGCCGGCGGCGTCCAGCGCCTGGGCCAGTGCCTTGCGTGCTTCCGGTTCCCGTCCGCTACCCAGCAACAACGCCACTTTCTGGGTCAGCGCCATGGCGCTGAGCATCTGCCGACCGCTTTGCTGGCCATGTTCGAGCAGTGCATTCAAACGCCCTTCGGCCAGCATCGGTTGGCCCTGGATGACGTCGAGCAAGGCTTGTTGCAATTCGATATGCAGCGGTAATTGCGGGTGGAACTCCGGTGGTGCCGCCGCGTTTTCGCCGTTATAGGTCTGTCCCAGACGCGCCAGCCAGGCTTCGGCCAGATCGGTGCGCCCCTGGGCCAGCCAGAGTTCACATTTGACCAGGGTGATCATGGCCAGGTAGTAGATCGGTGGCACATCCCAGATGTGCATGAGCCGTTCGGCTTCGGCAAGCTCGGCAAAGGCCTTGGCGAACTCGCCACTGCTGCCTTCCAGCCTGGCAATCACGCAGTGGCCGATCAGCACGCTGATGTCACGGCAGGCGCGCGCCTCGCTCAAACCGGCCTGCAATCGCACCCGCGCCAATTGCGGCTGCATGCGCAGGGCCAGCAAAAAGCCCTCGTACAAGGTCAGCCGGGCGCGAACCGCGTATAGCCGTTGCGCAGGCAAGCTCTGCAGGCGCTGCATTCCCTGACGGACCTCTTCCAGCGCCCGACAGATTTCCCCGCGTGCTTGCAACACCCGGGCGCGATCGTAGTGCGCCAGTGCTTCGAACAAGGGGTTGCCGACCCGTTGCGCCAACTCCAGCGATTCGCGGTTCAATCCCCGTGCCCGCCACAAATCGCCGTCGGCAATGGCGAGGTTGGACAGGGTGGAGAGGCACATCAGGCGCTGGCCGTAACGCTTGGACGGAAGACTTTCCAACGCTTCGCGGCAGTACCGCAGCGTCAGTTCGCGGTTGCCGCGTCCACGGGCAATGATGCCGCTCAACGCCAGCCATTGAGCGAGCATCGACTTCTGTGCGGTGGCCGACGGAGCAGGCAGGAAACGGCTCAAATGGCTGGCCAGCTCTTCGGCGGCATCCAGTTGGCAAGCCATCCCCAACGCCCAGCTATAGAGCACGATCAGCCGCGGCGTGCTGATCAGCAAGCTGTCAGGCAAGTCCATTTTCCAGCGCAGCAACATGCCGACATTCTGCTCGGCCAGCAGTTGCTCTTCGGAGAGGTTCTGCACCAGGTTCGCCGCGACGTCCAGGTGACCGGCGCGCAAGGCCTGCTCCACGGCCTCATCGAGCAGTCCCTGGGCATTGAACCAGCGGCAGGCACGCAGGTGCAGGCTGGCGGCCGGCACCATCGACTGGGAAGTCGGGCGCGTGCGCAACAGATCGGAAAACAGGTGATGGTAACGATACCAGTGGCCGTGCTCGTCCAGCGGCACCAGGAACACCTGGTGGGCGAGCAGGAAGCGCAGGATTTCGCCGCTGTCATGGGCGTCGCGAACGGCATCGCACAGTTCGCTGCAAAAACGCTCCTGGGGCGCCGTGTCGTAGAGGAACGACTGGACCTCGGCGGGCAGGCAATCGATGACCTCTTCGAGCAGGTAATCGCGGATCAGCCCTTCCCCGCCGTGCAACGATTGCGGCAGCGCGCCATCGGTACCCGCCTCCGAGGCGGCCAGCAGCCAGAAACGCAACCCCGCGACCCAACCTTCGCTGCGCTGGATCAGGTTTTCCAGTGCTTCACCGCGCAAGGAACTGCTGTGCCGGTCGAGCAGGCTCAAGGCCTCGTCGTGGGTCAGGCGCAGATCCTGTTCATGCAATTCAAGCAGTTGTCGCGACAGCCGCAGCCGCGCCAGATGCCAGTCGGGACGTTGGCGACTGGTGACCATCACCAGCAAGCCATCAGGGAGATGATTGAGGAAAAATTGCAGGCAACGGTCCAGTACCGGCCCTTGGGCCAGATGGTAATCATCCAGCACCAGCAGCAATGGCGTCGCGGTGGACAAGTGCTCGGCCAATTCGTCGAGCAGGCCATCCAGCCATTCTTCGAATGCGAAAGGCTGATGGCGCTGGCGCATTTTCAACAGCCCGAGCGATTGCCTGCCCAGGTGCGGGAAGTAGTCCTGGAGGCCTTCCAGCAGGCGTTCGAGAAAACGTCCCGGGTCACTGTCTCGCGGGCTCAACCCCAGCCAGAGACTTTGCCAGTGCGCCGGCAACCCCTGACAAAACTCCACCGCCAACGAACTCTTGCCGAACCCTGCCGGTGCGCTGACCAGCAATAACCTGCCACCGAGCCCGGCACTCAGGCGCTCGCACAAACGTGGACGCAGCACATGGCCGTCGGGCAACGGCGGGCGGAAGAAGCGCCCGTCGAGTGTCGCGACAGCAACGTTTGCAGAACCTGGGGATGTAGACAAATCAGTCATAGCCGGCTCTTGTTTGAATTGCGGGTGGCGGCGTTGCAGATGTCCGCAGACTAGCCGTAAACGGATAGGGAATGAAGGTAATTGCTACAAATGGCTACAAAAAGTCTACAAGCAAAAAAAAACGCCCCGAACCAGTCGGGGCGTTTTCAGAGGGTGCGGCCTCTACTCAGTTCACTTTAGCGAACACCATCCTGACGCAAGGCGGCCGGGGTGAAGTCGCTGGTGGTGGCAGTGAAGCCGAAGTCATAGGCCGACTTCTCTTCGTTCTTCATGCCCAGCGCCAGGTAACGACCCGATTGCAGGTCGTACAGGGTTTCAAGGGCATACCACGGTACTTGCTTGTCGTAGTAGTTCTCGGCATGGGCCTCGGCGACGCGCCACAGTTGACCGCGACCGTCGTAATGGTCGATGACCGCTGCCTGCCAGGTGTCTTCGTCAATGTAGAAGTCACGCTTGGCGTAGATGTGACGCTGACCTTCCTTCAGGGTGGCAACTACATGCCACACACGACGCAACTCGTAACGAGCCAGGTCCTGGTTGATGTGACCGGCCTTGATGATGTCGGTGTACTTGAGCTTCGGATCGTCGAGCTTGTAGGCATCGGAGGCGATGTACATCTCTTTCTTGCCTTCGAGCTTCCAGTCGTAACGATCCGGTGCACCGTTGTACATGTCCAGGTTGTCGGAGGTACGCAGGCCATCGGCTGCAGTACCCGGGCCGTCATAGGACACTTGCGGCGCACGGCGCACACGACGCTGGCCGGCGTTGTAGACCCATGCCGAGCGCGGCTCCTTGACCTGGTCGAGGGTTTCGTGAACCAGCAGTACACCACCGGCCAGACGTGCCGGCGCGGTCACTTTCTGCTTGAAGTAGAACAGGATGTTGCCCGGGTTCGCCGGATCGTAGTCCTTCATCTTGTCGCGGAACACGAACTGGTCCTGGAAGTACACCAGGCTGAACGAGCCGTTCGGCTGTGGTGTGGCCTGGGTTACCAGACGGGTCACGCTGCCCCCGCGATAGCGGGTGATGTGGTTCCAGATGACTTCAACGCCGCTTTTCGGAATCGGGAACGGAATGGCGGTTTCAAAGTTCTCCAGGCCGTTGCCGCCGGACACCAGCTTGGTGTTGGTGGCGTTCTTCTTGATGGAGGCGAACACCTCATCCGGCACGGTGGCACCGCGGTGGGACGGATAGACCGGCATCTTGAAGGTTTCCGGGTAGCGCTTGAACATCGCGTACTGGCCCGGGGCAAGCTTTTCCTTGTACTGGTCGACGTTCTGCGCCGTGATGGTGAACAGCGGTTTTTCACCCGGGTACGGATCGGACAGGAAGCCCTTGCTGTCGACCGCTCCGGCGTTCTTCGGCAACGGTTTCCAGGTCGGAATCGAACCGTCGGCGTTACCCGCCATTTCAGCGCCCATCGGGGTCAGGCTCTTGCCCAGTTTGTCGGCTTCGGCCTGGGGAACCGCTGCGATGACGCTGGTCGCCAGCAGCGAAAGCCCCAGAACACCGGCGTGGAACAGACTCTTTGTTATTTTCATATGTTCGTTCGTCCTGAAAATTCAGTGCTTAGAAGTTCACGCCGAGGCTGAGCGCAACGAAGTCGCGGTCATCCACGGTGGTGTACTTGCCGTCGAAGAAGTTGGTGTAGGCCAGGCTCGCGGTGTAGGTGTTCTGGTACTCGGCGTCGACACCCAGGCTCACCGCCTTGCGGCCTTCCTCGAAGTTGCCGCCAGGCCCAGGGGAGTAGCCTTCCACGTCATGAGACCAGGCTACGTTTGGCTTGAGGTTCACACCGGCAAACACGTCGTTGTATTCCCAGATGGCACGACCGCGGTAGCCCCATGAAGTCGCGGTGGTGAAGCCTTCGTCGGTGCAGTTGCGGCTGCGGTTGTTGGTCGGCGTACCCGGGCCGGCACCGCTGATGGTGCTGTTGTTGAGTGTCACGCAGGTATTGAGCGCGCCAGAGGCTGGCAATTCACCCGGACCGTAGACCGGATCGCGGCCATAACGAACGTCGGAAGTGCTTTCCAGGCCGCCAACGTGGGTCACGCCCACTTCGCCCACCAGGGTCAGACGGCTGGCGCCCATGACCTGATCGAAGAAGTGCGTCAGGGTGGTCTGGAACTGGGTGACTTCCTTGCGACGATACCCGTGCAGGTCCTGACCCGGCACGCCGGTAAGCAGCGATGCATTGGTCAACGGGTTGTTCGGGTTGTTATTGCCTATAGGACGGACACCGGAGAACAGGATGTCGGTGGAGTTGAGCTGCACCGGAGCGTTCGGACGGTAGCTGATCTCACCGCTCCACGCCGTACCGGTAGGCAGGGTGGTGGAGAAGCTCAGGCCGTAGAGGCGGATGTCTTCCGGGTATTCGATGAAGTACTGCGAATTACCCGCCACCAGCAATGGCGCCAGTGCGGCGAACGGGCCGCCCTGGAGGGCCGCTGCAGTGTTGTAGACCGACTGCGGCGCACCGGTAGCGCTGAAGATCGGCGCACGGCTGTGGTAATTCATGAAGTAGGCGCCGAACTCGGTGTCCAGCGGATCGAACATGTACTTGAGGGACGCGCCCCACTGGCCGCTGTCGCGGGCATCGCGATCGGGGCCACGACGCACCAGAACACCCTCATTGTTGACGTCGACGCCGTTGGCGGCCAAAGGCCCCAGGGCAATGGCCGGAATTTGCGAGCGCTTGGCCAGTACGCGCAGGTTGTCGTCGCAGCCGTCGGCAACGATGTCTGGCTGGGAGAAGAACGTGCCGCAGTTGTCGACAACGGTCTGGTCCCATTCAATTTGGTAGAACGCTTCGGCCGAGAGGTTTTCGGTCAGGCTCTGGGACACATAGAACATGTTGACCGGGATCAGGCCTTCCTTGATCTCGGCACCCGGACGGCGGAACGCGGACACGTCGATCGGGTTGATCGAGTTGATGCCACCACCGATGAAGGTACTTTCACCCCAACTCACGACCTGCTTGCCCAGACGCACGGAGCCTGGCTGATCGGCAATGGAGTAGTTGTGGTAGACGAAGGCGTCGAGGATCTGGCCGCCGGCAGACTTGGCGCCTTCCTTGCGGTTGTCGTCGCTGATGTCCTTGAACGGACGGCTTTCGTCCTTCAGTTCAAAGTCGTACCAGTATTTGCCACGGACGAAAACACCGGTATCGCCGTATTTCAGTTCAAGGTCATGGATGCCCTTGAAGATCTTCGAGAAAGTTTCCCCGCTCTTGAAGTTCAGGTGACCGTCATCAGAAGTCTGGGACAGACCCTTGCCGCCGTTGTTGACACCGATGAGGTTCTTGTTGGCACTTTCGGTAGACCAACTGGCACCGATCGACAGGGATGAGTCGAACTGACCTTCGATTTCACCGACGTTGAAACTGACGCCGAATGCTGGCCCGGCGAGCGTAGAGGCAAGACTGACAGCCAGGGGCAGTTTCGCCCGGCGCCAGAACTGGTTTGCTGATGTCATCGACGCTACTCCATGTGCATTTTATTTTTATGGCAAGAGCACTTCTAAAAACGCTGTGGATAACCGGGAGCCATGGCATCCCAAAGTCATTCCAAAGTTGCATCGCCCCGGTTCGTGCGGTTGCCCCGTTCTTAAAAATCCTTGAGTGGACTATAGCCAGCAGGTAGTAGCGCTTGATCCCTCTAAAGTGTGATTTGCAGCTGCCAGCCACTCTGGAACAGTCCTTTCGCCAGTCCGACACCCGTCGGCACGGCAAGGATGGCTGAAAATTTCGTTTTGACAAGCCAAGCGCTTGCTTGGTGGGGGCTGGCGTGCCCTTTCGAGCACGCCAGGTGACGCTTAAAGCGTCGAGAGGAAGGTGCTGTTGGTGGCTTGCCATTCGCTGATGTCGACACGAATGCGCTTCTTGTCGAGCTTGCCGACACTGGTCTTGGGAATTTCAGTAACAAGGGCGATCTGACTCGGAATCGCCCACTTGCTCAAGTGCCCCAGCTCCACAAACGGCTTGAGGTGTTCCTTGAGTTCCCGCGCCCCGATTGCATGCCCCTCACGGAGCACCAGCAGGGCAAACGGCCGCTCGCCCCACTGCGGATCGGGGATCCCCACCACTGCTACTTCACGTACCGCCGCATGACGACTGATCAGGTCTTCCAGGTCCAGGGAGGAGATCCACTCGCCACCGGTCTTGATCACGTCCTTGATCCGGTCACGAATGTCGATCACGCCCATGCTGTCCAGGGTCGCCACGTCACCGGTGTGCAGCCAGCCTCCGGCCCAGAGCTCGGCGCCCTTCTGCGGCTCATTGAAATACCCCTCGGTCAGCCACGGCGCGCGTAACACCAGTTCGCCCTGGGTCTCGCCATCGGCGGGCAGGAAGTTGCCCTCGGTGTCGACGATCGCCGCCTCCACCAGTGGCCCCGGCACGCCGGCCTTGATCCGGTAAGTGGTGCGTTCGTCTTCGGTACCCGCCATCAATTCGTCGTTGAGGTGCGCGCACGAAACCAGTGGCCCGGTTTCCGACATGCCGTAGGCGGCAGTCAGCTGAATGCCTTTGGCCTTGGCCGCCTCGTACAACGTGCGGTTCAGGGCGCTGCCGCCGATGACGATTTTCCAGCCGCCGAAGTCGACGGTCTGCGCGGCCTTGGCATTGAGGACCATCTGCAAAATGGTCGGTACGCAATGAGAGAACGTGACCTTTTCCTTGCGCCACAACTCCACCAGGTACTCCGGGTCATAGCGGCCGGGATACACCTGCTTGAGCCCGAGCATGGTCGCCACATACGGCAAGCCCCAGGCGTGCACGTGGAACATCGGGGTGATCGGCATGTACACGTCGTTGGTGCCCAGCAGGCGCACGCTATCGATCGCACCCATGATGGTCGACACGCCCATGGTGTGCAGCACCAGTTGCCGATGGGTGAAGTACACGCCTTTGGGGTTGCCGGTGGTGCCGGTGGTATAGAACGTGGTCGCGACCGAGTTTTCGTCGAAGTCCTCGAAGTCGTATTGCGGGCTCGCTGCGGCCAGCAGTTGTTCGTATTCGCCGACGAGATTCGGCAGGTCCGCAGTTTTTTCCGGCAGGTCAGTCAACAGCAGGGTTTTGCCGACCGTGGTCAGCTGCCCCTCGATGGCCTTGTAGAGACCGACGAACTCGCTGTTGACCAGCACAAAGCGGTCCTCGGCGTGGTTCATGGTGTAAAGGATCTGTTCCGGCGACAGGCGCACGTTGATGGTGTGGATCACCGCACCGATCATCGGGATGGCGAACATGCATTCCAGGTAACGATGGCTGTCCCAGTCCATCACACCCACGGCATCCCCGGGCTTGACTCCGGCCGCTGTCAGCACGTTGGCCAGGCGAGCTACCCGTTCGATCAGGGTCGGGTAGCTATAGCGCAACTTGTCGCGGTAGATGATCTCGCGGGTTTTCTCATAACGGGCACCGGACATCAGCAGCCGTTTGATCAACAGCGGGTACTGGTAAGCGCCTTCGGCCGGGGGGATAACGCGAGTCTTCAACATAATAATCCCTTTAATCTGACTGCACGGTCGTGACTGAAAGTACGCACTGTAGTGCCCTTGAACGTCAGCCAAATCAGCCAAAGGAATGATTTGCAGAACCCCATGAATGATAGCGTTGCGCCATCATTTGCGAGGTTTGATCATCTGTAGGAGCAGCCGGTCGACGCTCGATTGCTCGCGATGAACCCGGGATTACCGCGGGGGGCCAGATATCAAGCGTTATCGTTGACGCGCATCGCGAGCGAGCTCCTACAGGGATAGATATCTGATCAGTGCATCTCGGTAAAAGCGAGCTTCACGCCAATCGCGATCAGCACCGCGCCCATGGTCCGGTCGAACCAGTGCCCCATGCGGGCGAAACCGGCGCGTACGCGCTGCTGGCTGAACAACATCGCCACCAGGCAGAACCAGGTCGCTGTCGCCACCGCCAGGTAAACCCCGTACCCGGCCTGCACGGCCAGCGGCGTGTGCGGGTTGATCACCACAGTGAACAGCGAGAGGAAGAACAGCGTGGCTTTCGGATTGAGACCGTTGGTGACGAAACCCGAAGTGAAGGCACCACGGGCGGTGCGCTCGCCGGCTTCCTTGTGCAGGTCGTCAGCCACAGACTTGGCCGGTTGCGCGCGCAGCGCCTTGTAACCGATGTACAGCAGGTAAGCGGCGGCGGCCCATTTCAAGGCATTGAACAGCACGATCGACTGGGACACGATCAGGCCGATACCCAACAGCGAGTAACCCACGTGCAGGAAAATCGCCGTGCCCACGCCCAGCGCAGTCCAGGTGCCCGCGCGACGACCGTGGGTAACACTCTCGCGCACCACCACGGCAAAGTCCGGGCCAGGGCTGGCCACGGCCAGCAGGTGAATCAGGGCAACGGTCAAGAACTCTGTCCAGTACATTGGGGGCTCCTTCAGGCCAAGCGTAACTATTTATTTCATCTGGTAGGCTCGGCAGATTACGCCTTCAGTTCATTGCACAAAAGGTACAGTTGATGACGAACACTCGCCGCGCCGTATTCCTCGACCACCCGTCCCTGGACCTCGGCGACCTTGACCTAGACCCCTTGCGCAGCTGCTTCAGCGATTTGCAACTGTTCGCCCAGACCTTGCCCGATCAAGTCATCGAACACCTCAAGGGTGCGACCGTCGCCATCAGCAACAAGATCCTGATCGATGCCGCCGCCATGGCCGCCAGCCCTGATCTCAAGCTGATCCTGATCACCGCCACCGGCACCAACAATGTCGACCTCGCCGCCGCCCGCGCCCACGGGATTACCGTGTGCAACTGCCAGGGCTACGGCACACCGTCGGTGGCGCAGCACACGATCATGCTGCTGCTCAACCTGGCCACGCGCCTGGCCGATTATCAAAAAGCCGTCGGCGAAGGCCGCTGGCAGCAAGCCAAACAATTCTGTTTGCTGGATTACCCGATTGTCGAACTCGAAGGCAAAACCCTTGGTCTTTTGGGCCATGGCGAATTGGGCGGCGCGGTCGCACGGCTGGCTGAAGCCTTCGGTATGCGCGTTGTGCTGGGGCAAATTCCAGGGCGCCCTGCACGGCCGGACCGCCTGCCACTGGATGAACTGCTACCGCAAGTCGATGCCCTGACCCTGCACTGCCCGCTCAACGAACACACCCGCCACTTCATCGGCGCCCGCGAACTGGCCGCGATGAAACCCGGCGCGTTCGTGGTCAACACCGCCCGCGGAGGCCTGATCGACGAACAGGCGCTGGCCAACGCCTTGCGCAACGGGCATCTGGGCGGCGCCGCCACTGACGTGCTGAGCGTCGAGCCTCCCGTCAACGGCAATCCGCTGCTGGCCCATGACATCCCGCGCCTGATCGTCACCCCGCACAACGCCTGGGGCAGCCGCGAAGCGCGCCAGCGAATCGTTAGCCAGGTGACCGAAAACGCACTGGGATACTTCAGCGGTAAGGCGCAGAGGGTCGTCAGTTGATAAACTGCGGCACTTTTTTTCACAGGAGCAGTTATGGATCCGCGCAGTGAAGTACTGCTTCGTCAGGCCGAGTTATTCCAGGGTTCGGTGTTGTTGGCCGGCTTGCCCGCCGACGACTTGCTGGGCCGTCTGCCCGAAGCTCATGGCTGGTGCTGGCACGCCGGCGATCAGGCCGCGCTGGACGCCCGCTTCGCCGAGCGCAGCCATTTTGGTGTGAATGCTCCCGAGCGCGAGTTCGATACAGCGGTGGTGTTCCTGCCCAAGGCCAAGGACCTGACCGACTACATTCTCAACGCCCTCGCCTCGCGGCTGGCTGGCCGCGAGCTGTACCTGGTCGGCGAGAAAAAAAGCGGCATCGAAGGTGCCGCCAAACAACTCAACCCGTTCGGCAAGCCACGCAAACTCGACAGCGCGCGCCACTGCCAGCTCTGGCTGGTCACCGTGGCCAACGCGCCTGAAGCCAAACCGCTGGAAAGCCTGGCGCAGACCTATGAACTGCCGCTGGCCGAAGGCCCGTTGAAGGTCATCAGCCTGCCGGGGGTGTTCAGCCATGGTCGCCTAGATCGCGGCAGCGCGCTGCTGCTGGAACATCTGGACAAACTGCCCAGCGGTCACTTGCTCGATTTCGGTTGCGGCGCAGGGGTCTTGGGCGCGGCAGTGAAACGTCGTTACCCGCACAACCAGGTCACGTTGCTGGATGTGGATGCCTTTGCCGCTGCCAGCAGTCGCCTGACCCTGGCGGCCAATGGTCTGGAAGCCGAGGTGATTACCGGTGACGGCATCGATGCCGCCCCGATGGGTTTGAGTGCGATTCTGAGCAATCCGCCGTTCCATGTCGGCGTGCACACCGACTATTTCGCAACGGAGAACTTGCTGCGAAAAGCGGCCAAACATCTGAAAAACGGTGGCGAACTTCGCCTGGTAGCGAATAGCTTCCTGAAGTATCAACCGTTGATCGAAGAGCATCTTGGTGTATGCGCGATCAAGGCCGAAGGACAGGGCTTCCGGATCTACAGAGCCAAGCGCGGATAGAACTTCTTTGAAAAAGAAGGCTTGCCGAATGGGCTTTGCAAAGGCAGAATCCGCTCCGTCCTAGGGGAGTAGTCTCCCACGAGCGCCACGCTCGTCCGGCATGCGTCAACATACTTGGTCCTCAGACCATGGCGCATGCGACCCAAGCATCCACATCAGATGGATCGCAGGGTTTGACAAGACCTATGACACGAACACCTTACCCGGGGCGGGGAGGCTGTACGTGTCATAGCCGTGTCGACCCGCCCCTTAGGAAAACCCCTGATGCTGGATTCACTACTCGTACCTACCGCAATCGTTGCCTTGGCCGAAATCGGCGACAAGACGCAACTGCTCGCGCTCATTCTCGCTGCCCGTTTCCGCAAGCCCTGGCCGATCATCGCCGGTATCGTCGCCGCGACCCTGGCCAACCATGCGGCCGCCGGTGCAGTGGGCGCCTGGGTCGGCAGTTTCTTCTCCGATACGATGTTGCACTGGATCCTCGCCGCGAGCTTCGCCGCCACGGCGCTGTGGACCCTGGTCCCGGACAAGATGGATGACGACGAAGCCAGCACCGCCCGCAAGTTCGGGCCGTTCCTGACCACGCTGATCGCGTTCTTCCTGGCGGAAATCGGCGACAAGACGCAGATCGCGACCGTGATGCTGGCTGCGCAATATCCAGAATTGTGGCTGGTGATCATCGGCACCACCCTCGGCATGCTGATTGCCAACGTGCCCGTGGTATTGGCCGGTAACTTTGCCGCGGACAAATTGCCGTTGACCCTGATCCGTCGACTGGCGGCGTCGGCGTTCTTCATCCTGGCGATTGTCGCGGTGTACAAGGCGATGCAGAGCAGCGGGTGGGTTTGACCCGGGTACTGAGATCAATCTGTGGCGAGGGGGCTTGCCCCCGTTCGGCTGCGCAGCAGTCGTAAATCCTGCAACCGCGGTGTAACTGTTGAATTGCGGCTGCAGGTAATGGGGCCGCTTCGCAGCCCAACGGGGGCGAGCCCCCTCGCCACATTTTCAGCATCTGATAGTCAAGACTTCTTGGCCTGCTCATACAAAGGCATGACCTTCGGAATCGCCGCCTGCAACGCCGCAATACGACTCGACGACGCCGGGTGAGTGCTCATGAACTCCGGTGGCGAACCTTCCGAGACCTTGCTCATCTTGTTCCACAGGGTGATCGCGGCATTCGGGTTGTAACCGGCGCGGGCGGCCAGTTCCAGGCCGATCAGGTCCGCCTCGTTTTCATTGGCACGGCTGTTGGGCAAGGTCATGCCGTAGTTGGCCACGGTATCGGCCAAGGCCAGGCTGTCCTGCCCCAACCCGAGCAAGGTACCCGCGCCCTGCTTCGCCATTTCGATGCCGTAAGCCTTGGACATCGCTTCACGACCGTGCTCACGCAGGGCGTGGGCGATTTCATGGCCCATGATCGCGGCGATTTCATCGTCGGTCAGTTGCAGTTTGTCGATCAACCCGGTGTAGAAAATGATCTTGCCGCCAGGGCCGCAGTTGGCGTTGAGCTCATCGCTCTTGATCAGGTTGACTTCCCACTTCCACTGGGCCGCGTCCGGACGGAAGTTCGGCGCCTGGGCAATCAGCCGGTCGGCAATCGCCTGAACCCGCTGGGCTTCATTGCTGGTCTTGTCCAGCACACCCTTGCTGGACGCTTCGCCCACTGTTTTCTGATAGGACTGGGCGTACATCTGGTCGACCTGTTGCGAGGACAACATGCTGAACATGTACTGCTTGCGCTCAATGCCTACAGCGCCGCCTTTGGTGGTATTGACCGACTGGCAGCCGGCGAGCAGCAACGCTGCGCTCAGTGCACTGACAACCAAAATCTTGTTCATCAAAAAACCCCCTGAAAACATGCCGCGTATCCTAGGCGTGGAAATGTATCGACGCCAGATACAATGGACGTAAGACGCACAATTCGGACAAAGCTCTCATCGCCGTAGAAAAAAATTCACATACGGCGACAACCCGCAGCCCATCACGCCGCTCATTGATTCAATTACGACATCCGGCACGCCAAAACGGTCCTTTCAACTGCCCGCGCTCATGCCCGCCCGTCACCCTGCCGATACACCTGGGCAGACGTCCTTTCGCGTGCGGAGCCCCCATGAAATTCAAGTCGATCCAGTTTTCCGTGGCGGCCCTTGCCGGCGCCATTGTCCTTAGTGTCGTGGCAGCGCTGGTTGTGTACGCACTGCTCTCCGGCGCCCGGACGCAAGACATGGTCCAGGAGCGGACCCAGGCCCAATTCGAGCAAGTCATCGAACAACGCCTGACGTCACTGGCGCAAACCCAGGTCAGCCAGATCCAGCGCGAACTCGAAGCACCGCTGCTGATTGCCGGCGGACTGGTGCGGGTCAACGCCCTGATCGGCACACCGGGTACCGATGGCCAGCCTTCACTGAGCCTTAGCCGCGAGCAACTGATCGGCCTGATCAAGGAAAACGTGGTCAAGAACCCGAAAATCCTCGGCACCTACATCGGCTGGGAAAAAGACGCATTGGATCACAACGATGCGGCCTACGTCGGCACCCAGGTGGTCGGCATCGACGCCAGCAACGGGCGCTTCCTGCCCTGGTGGTTCCGCAACGACGACGGCACCCTGGGTCTGGACAAACTGGTGGACGTCGACGACCAGAAAACCCTGTCCACCGGCGTGCGCGCCAGCGAGTACTACCTGTGCTCGAAAGAAACCAAAAAATCCTGCGTGATCGACCCGGCGCCTTATAAGGTGGGCGACAAAATCGTCATGCTCGCCTCCTTTATTGAGCCAATCATGCTCAACGGTGCCTTCCAGGGCATCGTCGGCGCCGACCTGTCGGTGAACTTCATCCAGGAAATGCTCCTGGGCGCCAACCAGAAGCTTTACAGCGGCGCCGGGGAAATGGCCCTGATCGGCGGCAATGGCCGGATCGTTGCCTACACCAAGGATCCGAGCAAATTCGGCGAGAAGGTCAGCGACATCCTCGACAGCAAACAGATCGCCAACATGGCCAATCTCAAGCGCGGCGAAGTCACCTATACCGTCGACAAGGCCCAGGGCCGGATCGAGTTGTACCTGCCGTTCGGCATCGGCCAGACCGACGCCCGCTGGACCCTGATGCTGCAGTTGCCGCTGAATGCGGTCATGGCCGACCTGCAAAAGCTCCAGGCCGACCTGGACGCGCAGCGCAAATCCGACACCTTCGGCATGGCGATGGTTGGCCTGGTGATTGCCGGTATCGGCTTGCTGGTGATCTGGCTGGTGGGCCACGGCATCGCCCGCCCGCTCAAGCAGATGGTGGCCATGCTCGACGATATCGCCCAGGGCGAAGGCGACCTGACCCGACGCCTGACCAGCGATCGCGCCGATGAACTGGGCTCGATCGCCAAAGGCTTCAACACTTTCCTGGCCAAGTTGCAGGCGATGATCACCCAAGTGGTGACTTCGGTGCAGAGCGTCAGCGATTCGTCGGAACACACCGCCGACATCGCCATCCGCACCAACACCGGTGTGCACAAGCAAATGGCCGAGATTGATCAAGTGGCCACCGCCGTACAGGAAATGACCGCCACCGCCCAGGACGTCGCGCGCAATGCGACCCAGGCCGCACAGGCTGCCAGCCATGCCGATCAGGCCGCCAGCCAGGGCATGCAGATCGTGCGCGACACCTCGAACTCCATTGGTGCTCTCGCCGTGGAGATCGGCCGGGCCGTCGGCGTGGTGCAAACCTTGGCCAAGGACAGCGAAAACATCAACGCCATCCTCACCGCCATTCGCGGGATCGCCGAGCAGACCAACCTGCTGGCCCTTAACGCAGCCATCGAAGCCGCCCGTGCCGGTGAGCAGGGCCGAGGTTTTGCCGTGGTGGCCGACGAGGTGCGTAACCTGGCGCAGAAGACGCAAAAGGCCACCGAAGAAATCCAGACCATGATCCAGCAACTGCAGCAGGGCACGCGGGATGTGGTGCGAGTCATGGAGGACAGCCAGAACCGCACGGACGAAAGCGTACTGCACGCTTCGAAGGCCGCCGAAGCACTGGAAACCATTACTCAGGCAGTGTCGGTGATCAACGACATGAACACCCAGATTGCCAGCGCGGCCGAGGAGCAAAGTGCGGTGGCGGACGACATCAACCGCAACGTGATCAACATCGGCCAGGTGGCCAATGAAGTGGCTGGTGGGGCGGATGAGTCGAGTGCGGCCAGTGCGGACTTGACCAAACTGGCTGAGCAGCAGCGGCGGTTGATCAATCAGTTCCGGGTCTGATCCGAAGCCCCCATCGCGAGCAAGCTCGCTCCCACAGGGAATTTGTGACGCCACAGATCCAATGTGGGAGCGAGCTTGCTCGCGATAGGGCCGGTTCAGCCACCCAATAACTCAACCCGGAGTAAGGCACTCCGGCCCATTGAGCTTCGGATCATTCACCATATTGGCCAGCACCCGTTCGCGCAATGCCGCAGGTTCACTGGCCAGCAATGCTTGCAAAGCATGCAGCGGCGTCTCGGGATCCAACCACGCGGCCTGCCCCGCCTCATCAAGAATCAACGGCCGCCGCTGGCTCGCCGCCGGCTGGGTAATCACGGCGGTACTCAGCCACACCTGCTCCTGCACCGGATACGCCTCCCAGATCGCCGCAAAAAATAATGACGAGCCCTCCCCTGGTGTCAGCCAATACGGGCGCTTGCGCGTCGTGCCGCGCCATTCGTAGAAACCATTGGCCGGCAACAGGCAGCGGCGCTCACGCAAGGCCTGGCGAAACATTGGCTGTTCGGCAACGGTTTCGGCGCGGGCGTGGGCCGGGGTGCGGGACAGATCGGTCAGCCAGGGTGGCGTCAGGCCCCAGCGGGCACGGGCCAGCGTGCGCTGGCCGTCTGGCTCGGCCCGTAGCATCAACACCGAATCATTGGGGGAAATGTTCCACTGCGCCTGCTGGTCGGCGGGAAAACCGGGCAGCGCCGCGAAGGCGGGGTTCCAGCGAAACAGGGCATAACGTCCACACATGGGGCAGCACGACTCTTGATCAAACGAACGCCAGCCTAACAGACCAGCGTGCCGGGGAAGCTGTCCGGTTCATCGCCGGACAGCGGCAGCGCGGCATTGTACGCGGTGATCAACTCGCGGGCGTATTCGGCCTGGTCGTTATCCACTGCCAAACCCAGCAAACCGAAAATCGGTAACTCACCGGTGGCTCCCACCAGATCGCGTCCCACCAGATGCGCCTCGATGCCCTCGCTGGCGAGCATGCCTTGCAGCAACTCGCCTTCCATCAGGTTTTCCAGGTCGTAGATGCGCTGCATACACGCTCCTCACTCGTTTTCGCTGAACACTTCGAGATGCCATTCCTCTTCATGAACCTGCAACACGAAGGTTATCGGCCGACAGCACACCTGGCAGTCTTCAATATAGGTCTGATCGCCACCGGACAAATCCAGCGTCGTCTCGACTTCCTCACCACAATACGGACATTCATACAGCGCAGTTTCCAGCATCGCGGTCTCCCAAGTGACTTGTGCGTATAATCGCCGGTCTATTTGCAGGGCTATTTTTGTCTGGCTACTTTTTCAGACCGTACCCCGCCGGTTTTCGATCAAAACCTTTACTTACCCTAGCCGTTTCTAACAAGAGAGCATGATGGGCGAATTCGATGCCATCCGACCTTACGACGACAGCGAAGTCCCAGCGGTGCTGGACCGACTGCTCGGCGACAAGGCGTTTCTAGATATCCTCACCCACTTCCGCTTCCCGCGTTTCGCCGGCGCTTTAGGCTGGGCACTCAAACCTCTTATAGCCCATCGGCTGCGCCGTGAGTTTGCCGGCATTACCTCAGTGGCCACGCTGCAGGACAAAGTCGAGGTTTACGTCGACCACACCATTGAACGTGCCACCGACGGTGTCACCTATACCGGGGTGGAGCAATTCAAGTCCGGCAGCGCCTATCTGTTCATCGCCAACCACCGCGACATCGTGATGGACCCGGCCTTCGTCAACTATGCCGTGTACCACGCAGGCCTGCCGACGCCACGCATCGCCATTGGCGATAACCTGCTGCAAAAGCCTTTCGTCAGCGACCTGATGCGCCTGAACAAGAGCTTCATCGTGCACCGCTCGATCAGCGGACGTCGGGAAAAAATGGCGGCTTATCAGCTGTTGTCGGCGTACATCAATCATTCGATCCGCAACGATTGCGCCTCGATCTGGATCGCCCAGGCCGAAGGACGAGCCAAGGACGGTGACGACCGTACCGAATCGGCAATCCTCAAGATGTTCCACATGAGCCGCAAGGACGAGCCGTTCGGCGAAGTCATTCAGTCGCTGAACCTGACCCCGGTGTCGATCAGCTACGAGTACGACCCGTGCGATCAGGCCAAGGCCCGCGAGCTTTACATCCGCGCCACCACCGGCAGCTACACCAAGGTGCCGGGCGAGGATGACGTGAGCATCGCCAAGGGCATCACCGGCTACAAGGGCCGGGTGCATGTGAACTTTGCCGCGCCGATCACCGAACTGTTCGAAGACACCAAGCAATTGGCGGTCGAGATGGACCGGCAAATCCTCAGCGGATACCGCTTGTTCCCCGTGCACTACCTGGCTTACGCGCAGTGGAAGGACACCGATCCGCAGTTGCAGGTGCCGAAAGCCGCCGAAGTGTTCCCGGCCGAGGAACTGGCCAAGGCCCAGGAAGAATGGCAACGCCGCCTGGACGCCTGCCCTGAAGAGCATCGTCCATTCCTGGTGCTGCAATATGCGACACCGGTGCGCAATCAGTACCGGGTGAAGGCAGGGTTGCCGCTGTAAGCGGTATCGGCCTGACGGCGCTTTTTGTGGCGAGGGGGCTTGCCCCCGTTGGGCTGCGAAGCGGCCCTAAAACCCAAGAAGGTTTTCCCTCTGACACAGCGTCCCTGTCGAGGTGACGACGGCTTCGCCGCCGAACGGGGGCAAGCCCCCTCGCCACAGGGTTTACTTCAGCCTCAGACCTGCGTACTGATCCACGACACCAGCAGTGCCATCCCCATGCAGGCAAAGCCGAAGATGTAGAAAAACCGGTTCTTGCGCAAGGTCGCCCAGTCCAGCGTGGGCTCAACGTTGGGGCTGCTCTGGCGCTGCGCCTGCAAACTGGCCATCGCGCGCAGTTCGCGACGACGGGTGGCGTGCAGCAACCAGCCGCCGGGGAAGGCAAAGAACAAGGCCAGCAGATTGATCAATTTGGCGGGATGGGCGGTAAACAGCGTCATCAAGTGCAGCGACATCACAAACCTCAAGTAACACAGGTGGCAGGTGCCGGACCGGCGACCGCGGCGCGGATTCTACCGAAAGCCTGCGCGCCTGCCCTCTGTTTCCGACAAGTAACGAAGCTTTTGATCAATGGTTGTCCTGAGTCACGGCTTCGTCATCTGTATCGGCGAACATGCGCGCCTCGAAACCGACACGGATCACGTCATGCTCCACGCCGAAAACCAGGATCGTCTTTACCTCATCACCCCCAGCGAAGAACAACAAGCCCTCGTCGGCAGCCTCGCCTTCAACGTTCAGGACCGCCACTGGCTGGTGTATTGCGCACTCGGCGGCCACCAGCATGCGGATTTGCCGGAGGCGGATTTACTGACGGGCGTGAGCGTGCTGGATTTTTACTCGCAAGCCGCGTGATTCCCTTGCCCTCTGTAGGAGCGAGCTTGCTCGCGATGGACTTGAGGACGCCGCGGGGTATCAGATTCCCCGCGTAATCGTTAACGACCATCGCGAGCAGGCTCGCTCCTGCAGTGGGCTCGCATTACTCGCCGAGAACCTGCCCCACAGTCGGGTCCTTGAACAGGCGGGTCAACGCATCACTGAGCACATCGCTGACCAGCTTGGTGTTGGTTTCCTGGTTCGGCGCCATACCGAAGCGCTGGTCCAGGGAAGCACCATAACGACCGCTGTAGCGACGGTTGGCGTTCTGCACATCCGAGCGGAAGGTCGCGCCGATGGTCGCTTCGGTCACGTACATGCCTTCTTTAGGCGACTGATACTTCAGCTCGGCCAGGGTCACGGTGATTTGCGGTGCGTTCGCCGCATTGGCGGTCGGAGTGAAACCCAACAGGCGCACGGCAGCTTCGGCCTGAGCCTGCAGTTTCGGCAGGATCTGCGCGCCTTGGACGGTAATCGCGCTGGTCTCCGGGTACAGACCACCACGGGTGCCGAGGGTTGGCGACGGACGTCCGTCCACCACACGCACCACAACAGGCTGACCGTGGCCGACGGGCGCCAGTTGAGCCGTCAACTTGGGTTCCGGGCTCAGTTGTTGCGGGCTGTGGGCGCAGCCAACCAGGGTCAAACTGGTCACAGTGATCAAACCGAACAACAGGCGTTGCAACATGCTCTTCTCTCCAGAATCAGGCACAAACAGGCCGGCAGTATAGCGGTGCGCCACTGCGGGTAACCAGCACCTCACAGTGTTTGATGAAATCTCTGACAAGCCCCTGGCAACGCGGTTCCTGTCATGCAGATGTCACCCCCCATACACTTGCACGTAATGGCCTGCAGGCAATCTTCTCGGCAGACACCCAAACGGTATATCGCCATGCGCCATCTGATCTCTCTGTTCGCGCCACGCCCACTGCATCGCTGCTTCGCCCTGCTCGACCGCAACGGCCGTTGCCAGGCCTTCAAACAGTGCAGCCTCCAGCCCATGGGCGATGGCTGGGTTGAAATCGAAGAGATCCGCTTGAACTGGCTGAATCAGCCGCTGCCTGCCGGTGCCCGCGTCGTTTCGCAGCAGCACCGGCCACGCTCGCGTGCACAGCAAATGATGACGACCTGACCAAACACCTAATAAAAGTCATTAAACACGACCATTTCCCTGCGTTTCTTAGATACAATCTCCCCCCGATTATAAGGACGTCTCCTGATCGGGCCTCGCAGCATCGTCAATGCGCTTGTATTGACACCCCCGCACCGCCCACAGAGAGCCGCCCACACAGATCGAGTGAAGCTGGCGCGCTTGCTGTTTTGTTGAGCAAAACCTCCACTTTTCGCGAATCTGCAGAGCTGTCATTACGCTCGGTCACTGAGCTGTTTGCCCGTTTTGCCTGCCCTGTATCCCATGGCGGCAATCCATCCGGGCACGGTGCCAGGCTGGGACAGCCCTTTTTGAGGTTCACGTCTTCAAAAGAGCGTGAAAAAAACGGGTTTTCACAACTTCACAAGAGTGTGGCGAGCAAATGAATAGTTTTGCGTCTGAACATGCACCATTAGCGTCTACAACAGCCCAACGACACAGGACCGAGTATTTCTCGAACACCGGAGCCTGAAGCCTGTCCGCTACGGATTTGGTTGCACAAACGGATGTATCGACCATAAGTCGAATTGCCTCCCGCGCGCTGAAATGAGTTCATATGGCTCATTAGGCCTGGCAGGTAGCGTCCGTCGAAGTTGCGATAAATTGCGAAGATTCGGACATGGCGATCCTGCCATGGGTACCTGGGGCAACACTGACACGCCCCGTCACTCCTGGCAGCCATGCCGACAATTTGGTGCTGCAGATTTTGGAGACGCGTTAAATGGCGCATAACGAAGCAGTCGACGTAGTACTGGTTGGGGCCGGCATCATGAGTGCCACCCTTGCAGTACTGCTCAAAGAGCTCGACCCCGCGATCAAGCTGGAAGTCGTCGAGCTGATGGATTCCGGTGCCGCGGAGAGTTCCAACCCGTGGAACAACGCCGGTACCGGTCACGCCGGGCTGTGTGAGCTCAACTACACGCCGCAGGCCGCCGATGGCGCCGTCGACATCAAGAAAGCCGTGCACATCAACACCCAGTTCGAGGTGTCGAAGCAATTCTGGTCGTATCTGACCAAAAAAGGCACGTTCGGCTCGTGCAAATCGTTTATCAGCCCGGTGCCACACCTGAGTTTCGTGCAGGGCGACAGCGGCGTGTCCTTCCTCAAGGAACGCTTCAAGGTGCTGAGCAAGCACCACGCATTCGCCGACATGGAGTACACCGAAGACAAGGCCAAAATGGCCGAGTGGATGCCGCTGATGATGCCTGGTCGCGATCCTGGCGAAACCCTCGCCGCGACCCGCGTGATCAATGGCACCGACGTCAACTTCGGCGCCCTGACCAACCAGTTGCTCAAGCACCTGACCAGCGCACCCGATGCCCAGGTCAAGTACTGCAAGCGCGTGACCGGCCTCAAGCGCAGCAACGGCGGCTGGACTGTCAGCATCAAGGACGTCAACAGCGGCAACACCCGTGAAGTCGACGCCAAGTTCGTTTTCCTCGGCGCGGGCGGTGCGGCATTGCCGCTGCTGCAGGCCTCGGGCATCGAAGAGAGCAAAGGCTTCGGCGGCTTCCCGATCAGCGGCCAATGGCTGCGTTGCGACAACCCGGAAGTGGTCAAGCACCACCAGGCCAAGGTCTACAGCCAGGCTGCCGTGGGTTCGCCACCAATGTCCGTGCCGCACTTGGACACCCGCGTCGTTGAAGGCAAGAAATCCCTGCTGTTCGGACCGTACGCCGGCTTCACCACCAAGTTCCTCAAGCACGGTTCCTTCATGGACCTGCCGATGTCGGTTCGCGCCGGCAACATCGGGCCGATGCTGTCCGTGGCAAAAAACAACATGGACCTGACCAAGTACCTGGTCAGCGAAGTGATGCAGTCGATGGAGCAGCGCCTGGAGTCCCTGCGTCGCTTCTACCCTGAGGCGAAAGCTGAAGACTGGCGCCTGGAAGTGGCCGGTCAACGGGTGCAGATCATCAAGAAAGACCCGAAGAAAGGCGGCATCCTGCAATTCGGTACCGAACTGGTCGCGGCCAAGGACGGTTCCCTGGCGGCACTGCTCGGCGCTTCGCCAGGTGCCTCGGTGACCGTTTCGATCATGCTTGAGCTGATCGAAAAATGCTTCCCGGGCAAAGCCAAGGGCGAATGGGCCACCAAACTGGCCGAAATTTTCCCGGCCCGGGAAAAGGTCCTGGAAACCGACGCTGCGCTGTATCGCAAGATCAACACGCAGAACAACGTTGCCCTGGAACTGGTTGAAGCCAGCAGCGAGACCGAAAGCTACGCTTGATTCGGCCTTACAAAAAACGCCCCGTTCTCACTGAGAGCGGGGCGTTTTTTTATGGCTGAAATTTACTCAGCCGCGAGCTTTTTCGATCAGTTCAATGTAGTCCGGCGCGTTGCGCTGATCCTTGATCAGGGCGACGAAGTCATTGCCGTGCTCATCCTTGCCATTCACGTCGTAACCCGCTTCGACGAAGAACGTCAGAAAACGCTCGAAATCGTCGATGCGCAGGCCACGGTAGGCCTTGACCAGTTTGTGCAGGGACGGAGAAGTCGCGTCGACCGGTTCGAAATCGAGGAACAACTTGATCTGCTCATCGCCGATCTCGTCACCAATCACTTGTTTTTTATCTTTACGCATTGCCGACTCCAGCTCGCAGACATTTCACGGGGCGGGCAGTTTACCCCTGCGCGAGCTCAAGGCTCAACGCGCACGAGTGCTGCCGGTGTGCAGATCGGCCCAGACATGGCCATTGGCGTAGCTGAGAAACTGGCAATACACCGTGTCGTTGCGCAACAAGTCGATCACCACCCGGTATTGAGCGAGCGGGTAATAGAGGGTCAGGGTTTTGCTCTTATCGTCGTAGACCGGCTTCTTCAGGCTTTTGCTTTCACCATCGAAGTTGACCAGCACCTGACTGATGGTGGCGCCCTTGCTCAGGGATTTGCCCTTGAGCCGAATCATCAGCGGCGAAGTGACCGGAATCGGCTGTTGATTGGATTGACGCTGAGCGCCGACCACCACCGAATAATCGGTGACCTGCATCAGTTGCTGCTGCTCGGGATCGGCATCGCGCAGCGTGAGATCGTCCGGCGGCAGGAATTGGCTGTGCATGAGCGCCGGCGCGGCGACCAGTGGCAGGCTGAGGGTCAGCAACAGGGCGGCGCAACTGCGGATCAAAGGGCTCATGACAGGTTCCGGAATCGGGGCCGAACACTCTAGCATGAGCAAACGGACGTGGTTCAAATGCACAGAAGCCACTGTGGGAGCGAGCTTGCTCGCGATGACGTCGGCACATCCAGCATCAATGTGTCAGTGACATCGCCATCGCGAGCAAGCTCGCTCCCACAGGGTACCGATCAGTCGAACTGCGCGCGCATCCAGGCCTGATACTCGGCAACACCCGGCTCGCCTTCGCGTGGCGCCCAATGCGCCAGTTCACCCTCACCGACCGGGCGGTAAGGACCGGCCTTGCATTCGAACATCAGGCTGTCGGCCTCCAGCACCACCAAACCGTGGAACACACCGGTTGGCAGGTCCACGCCAACACAGTCCCCACCGGCCTGCAGCACGGTCTTGCTCAACACCGCACCGGCCTCGTCAAAGATCAACACACCCAGCCGCCCCTTGAGGACCAACAGGGTTTCGGCCTTGTTGTCGCCCAAATGCCGATGAGGCGGGATATACGTGAACGGCTGCAGCCCCACCGCCATGCGATGACAGGCGTCTTCCATCTGATGGAAATTGTGGTGCTGGCGCCCACGAGGATTGGCCGCGGCTTTCCCGGCCAGTTCGGCGAACAAGGTCTGATCCAGAAAGCGAGGCGTATCCATGTCTTACATTCCTTTAACGGCGAAAATCCCGTTGGCGTTACGCCAGTAACCCTTGTAGTCCATGCCATAACCGAAGATGTAGCGGTCAATGCACGGCAAACCGACGAAGTCGGCCTTGAGGTCCGGGCGGGCCTTGCGGTCGTGGTCTTTGTCGATCAGCACGGCGGTGTGCACTTTGCGGGCACCGGCGTGCTTGCAGAAGTCGATGATCGCGCCCAGGGTGTGACCTTCGTCGAGGATGTCGTCGATGATCAGTACGTCACGGTCGATGAAAGAAACTTCCGGCTTGGCTTTCCAGAACAGATCGCCGCCGCTGGTTTCGTTGCGATAACGGGTGGCGTGCAGGTAGGACGCTTCCAGCGGGAAGTGCAGATAGGTCAGCAGCTTGCCGGAGAAAATCAGCCCGCCGTTCATCACGCAGAACACCACTGGGTTGGAATCCGCCAGTTGATCGTTGATTTGTGCACCGACGCGGGCGATGGCCGCCTCGACTTCAGCTTCGGTGTACAGGCAGTCAGCCTCTCGCATGATTTGACGGATATGCTCGAGATCAGCAGACATGGTGCTCTCCAAAGGGGTGGCGGAATCAGGAAAAGCGGGCAAAGGTACGCATCAAGCGAGGCCAGATCAAGCGTTTGTGGACTAACGTACTGTATGTCTATAGGACAACACCCTCGGATAGATTAATCTAGGCCGGTTTTTTTGCCCGCCGCCGGAGCCTTTCCCCATGCCCATCCATGAGATCCGCCACCCGCTGATCCGTCATAAACTTGGCCTTATGCGCCGCGCAGACATCAGCACCAAGAATTTCCGTGAGCTCGCTCAGGAAGTCGGCGCGCTGCTGACCTATGAAGCCACCAAAGACCTGCCGCTGGAATCCTACGATATCGAAGGCTGGTGCGGCACAGTGTCGGTCGAGAAAATCGCCGGCAAGAAGATTACCGTCGTACCGATCCTGCGCGCCGGCATCGGCATGCTTGAGGGCGTGCTCAGCCTGATCCCGGGCGCCAAGGTCAGCGCCGTGGGCGTTGCCCGCAACGAAGAAACCCTGCAGGCCCACACCTATCTGGAAAAACTGGTTCCGGAAATCGACGAACGCCTGGCGATGATCATCGACCCGATGCTCGCCACCGGCAGCTCCATGGTTGCCACCATCGACCTGCTGAAAAAGGCCGGCTGCCGCGACATCCGCGCCATGGTGCTGGTTGCCGCCCCGGAAGGCATCGCCGCCGTAGAGAAAGCTCACCCGGACGTGATCATCTACACCGCTTCCATTGATCAAAAACTGAACGAACACGGCTACATCATCCCAGGGTTGGGCGATGCCGGTGACAAGATCTTCGGCACCAAGCAGAAGGACGCGTGACCATGCAGCAAGAGTTCAACGATCCGCTCTGGCGCACGGTACTGTCGGGTGCACAGATGCTGTTCGTGGCCTTCGGCGCCCTGGTGTTGATGCCGCTGATTACCGGTCTCGACCCGAACGTGGCGCTGTTCACGGCCGGCCTGGGAACGATCCTGTTCCAGATCGTCACCGGGCGTCAGGTGCCGGTGTTCCTGGCATCGAGCTTTGCCTTCATCACCCCGATCATTCTCGCCAAGGGCCAGTTCGGCCTGGCCGCGACCATGGGCGGCGTGATGGCGGCAGGTTTCGTCTACACCTTCCTCGGCCTCGCGGTAAAGATCAAAGGCACCGGTTTCATTGACCGCCTGCTGCCGCCAGTGGTGATCGGGCCGGTGATCATTTCGATCGGCCTGGCCATGGCGCCGATTGCCGCCAACATGGCCATGGGCAAGGCCGGTGACGGCAGTGAGTTGATTCATTACCAGACGGCAATGATGATTTCGATGCCCGCACTGCTGACCACACTGATCGTCGCGGTTTTCGGCAAGGGCATCTTTCGCCTGGTGCCGATCATCTCCGGCGTGCTGGTGGGTTTTGGCATGGCGTTCTACTTCGGTGTGGTCGACACCGCGAAGATTGCGGCGGCACCGTGGTTCGCCATCCCGCACTTCACCGCACCGGAATTCAATTGGCAGGCGATTCTGTTCATCGTTCCGGTGGCCCTGGCCCCGGCCATCGAACACATCGGCGGCGTGATTGCCGTGGGTAGCGTGACCGGTCGCGATTACCTGAAGAAGCCCGGCCTGCACCGCACCCTGCTCGGCGACGGCATCGCCACCACGGCGGCCGGCCTGTTCGGCGGCCCGCCCAACACCACCTACGCCGAAGTGACCGGCGCAGTCATGCTGACCAAGAACTACAACCCGAAAATCATGACCTGGGCGGCGATCTTCGCCATCAGCCTGGCGTTCATCGGTAAATTCGGCGCACTGCTGCAAAGCATTCCGGTGCCGGTGATGGGCGGGATTCTGTGCCTGTTGTTCGGTTCGATTGCGGCGGTGGGGATGAATACGCTGATCCGCCACAAGATCGATCTGGGCGAGGCGCGCAATCTGGTGATTGTTTCGGTGACCCTGGTATTCGGGATCGGCGGCGTGCTGATCGGCACCGGCACCGGGCCGGACGATTTCGGCCTCAAGGGTATCGCGCTGTGCGCGGTGGTGGCGATCGGTTTGAACCTGATCCTGCCGGGCAATGACAGCTGGAAGCACAAGAAGGCGAATGAGCCGCTGATCTAAAGCCTCAGGCAATACCTTGTGGCGAGGGGGCTTGCCCCCGTTCGGCTGCGAAGCAGTCGTAAATCCAGCGAGCGCGGTCTGTCAGTTGACTCGCGGTTGAAGGATTCAGGGCCGCTCCGCGACCCAACGGGGGCAAGCCCCCTCGCCACAACAGCCCGTCAACCCACAGTTTGTATGCCTACAATGCAATCGGTGCCCTTTCACACAAGGCCGCCAACGCCTTCGCCCAATGCGGGTCATCGTTGAGGCACGGCACCAGCACCAGGTCCTCTCCCCCTGCTGCGCGGAATTGCTCCTTGCCGCGATCACCGATCTCTTCCAGGGTCTCGATGCAATCGGCTACGAATGCCGGGCACATCACCAGAATCTTTTTCACGCCGCTTTTGGCCAACTCATCGAGGCGCGCTTCGGTGTAGGGTTCGATCCATTTGGCGCGCCCCAGCCGCGACTGAAACGACACCGACCACTTGCCCTCCGGCAATCCCATGCGCTTGGCAAACTCTGCCGCCGTACGCAGGCATTGGCCTCGATAACAGGTGGCGACCACCTCCGGCGGCGCACCGGCGCAGCAATCACCGCCACCCTCGAAGCTGTGACCGGGGTTGAGCTTCTTCAGATGCCGTTCCGGCAAGCCATGAAAGCTCATCAGCAAGTGATCGAAATCCTGCTGCAAATGCGGCCGGGTCGTGGCCACCAGCGCATCGAGGTATTCCGGTTGGTCGTAGAACGGCTGGAGCACCGACAACTGCACGTCGAGGTTTTTCTCGCGTACCACGCGCCGGGCCTCTTCTATGACCGTAGTCGTGGTGCTGTCGGCGAACTGTGGATAAAGCGGCGCCAGGGTGATTCGCTTGTGCCCCGCCGCGACCAGGCGCACCAGCGTCGATTCGATCGACGGCTCGCCGTAACGCATCGCCAGTTCGACCGGGCCGTGTTGCCACTGACTGGTCATCGCTTGTTGCAGCCGACGGCTGAGCACCACCAGCGGCGAGCCCTCGTCCCACCAGATCGAGGCATAAGCATGGGCCGACTGCTCGGGACGCTTGATCAGGATCAGCGACACCAGCAGCCGTCGAACCGGCCATGGCAGGTCGATCACGTACGGGTCCATCAGAAATTGATTGAGGTAACTGCGCACATCCGCCACCGAGGTGGAGGCAGGCGAACCCAGGTTGACCAGAAGCAACGCGTGATCGGTCATGCAACGTCCTATTTCAAAGGCGACTGGACAGATCGTCCAAAGCCGCGCGCAAATCCGTGAACTTAAAAGTGAAACCAGCCTGTAACAAACGCACTGGAGTCGCGCGCTGGCCGCCCAGCAACAACGAAGACAATTCGCCCAGGCCTACTTTCAAGGCAAGGGTCGGCATCGGCATGAACGCCGGGCGATGCAGCACGCTACCCAGTGTTTTGGCGAACTCGCGATTACGCACGGGTTCGGGCGCGCACGCATTATAGGGACCGCTGGCCTCGTTGCGATGCAGCAGAAAATCAATCAGGGCGATTTGATCGTCGATATGAATCCACGGCATCCACTGCCGGCCGTTGCCGATCGGCCCTCCCAGGCCCAGTTTGAACGGCAGTAACAGCCGCGACAAAAAGCCGCCCTCTGCCGACAGCACCAACCCGGTTCGAATAAGGATGACGCGAATACCCAGCACCTCAGCTCGCTGTGCGGTCTCTTCCCAGGCGATGCATAACTGACTGGCAAAATCATCGATGACCGGTGGCGACTCTTCGGTCAACTCACGTTCGCCACCATCGCCATACCAACCGATTGCAGAACCGGAGATCAGCACCTGCGGTTTCTGTGCGCGGCTTTCAAGCCAGGCCAGAAGGGTTTCGGTGAGCGTGATTCGGCTACTCCACAGCAGGGCTTTGCGTTTGTGCGTCCAGAGTCGGTCGGCGATCGGTGCCCCGGCAAGATTGATAATCGCATCGACAGGTTCTTGCCCCAGATCCTCCAGCCGTGCAACTCCACGCACTTGGGCACCACATATTTTCGCGACATTTTCAGGTTGGCGACTCCAGACCGTCAGGCGATATCCCTGACCCGACCAGTGCCGGCAAAGCTGACGTCCTATCAAACCAGTACCGCCGGTCAGCAATATGTGCATGACTTCTTCCTCGCGTGGCGTTTTACCTTGTCCATTAGTCTATTTTTATAAGCAGGGATCTTTGGTATCGAGCAGGCTCTATGTTTAACAATAGGCCAAGCTGTCAGATCGAGAACGCTAAAAGTTATACCAAAAAACAATATTGTACAGGTTTGAACCCCGGCGTAGTCTGTACAGAAAGGTAAACGAGGCCCCTATGACTGTACCTATCGCAATCATCGGCACCGGCATTGCCGGACTCTCCGCCGCCCAGGCCCTGACGGACCTCGGGCACGTGGTCCAACTGTTCGATAAAAGTCGCGGCAGCGGCGGGCGCATGTCGAGCAAGCGCAGCGATGCGGGTGCTCTGGACATGGGCGCGCAGTATTTCACTGCCCGCGACCGGCGTTTTGTCAACGAAGTCCAGCGCTGGCAAGCCAAGGGCTGGGTCGCCGAATGGACGCCGCAGCTGTACACCTACCATGGCGGCCAACTCAACCTGTCGCCGGACGAGCAGACCCGCTGGGTCGGCACGCCTCGCATGAGCGCCATCACCCGCGCCCTGCTCGGTGACCTCGAAGTGCATTTCGCTTGCCGGATCACCGAGGTCTATCGCGGTGAAGAACACTGGCACCTGCAGGACGCCGAAGGCTTCACCCACGGACCGTTCAGCCACGTGGTTATCGCTACGCCGGCCCCACAGGCCACGGCTCTGCTGGCATCGGCGCCGAAACTCGCCGGGGCCGCCGCCGGGGTGAAAATGGACCCGACCTGGGCCATCGCCCTGGCCTTCGAAACGCCGCTGGAAACGCCCATGGAAGGCTGCTTCGTACAGGACAGCCCCCTCGACTGGCTGGCCAGAAACCGCAGCAAACCCGGACGCGACAACACCCTCGACACCTGGGTCTTGCATGCCACCAGCGCCTGGAGTCGCCAGCACATCGACCTGTCCAAGGAAGCGGTGATCGAACAGTTGCACGGCGCATTTGCCGAACTGCTGCACGACTCAATGCCCGCGCCGAGCTTCAGCCTCGCCCACCGCTGGCTCTACGCCCGCCCCGCCAGCAGTCACGAATGGGGCACCCTGGCCGATGCCGACCTGGGGCTGTACGCCTGTGGCGACTGGTGCCTGTCCGGACGAGTCGAAGGGGCCTGGCTCAGCGGTCAGGAGGCCGCCCGCCGCTTGCATGAGCACCTGCAGTAAAGAGCATCAATCCGAGCAAACCGCTGCTGTCGCCCTGACAGCAGCCCGTCAAAAACCTATACAAAAAATTTGACTTGTACAACTTCGAATCTATGATGAAGTTATCTTGTACAGACCCGAATGTTTGTACAGGTTTAGATTCGAGGTGCTCCGATGTTCCACTCCCCCGCCAAACCGAAAATCGCCATCAGCGCCTGCCTGATGGGGCTCGACGTACGCTACAACGGCGGACACAAGGAATCGCGGTTGTGCAGCCGCACCCTCACTGACTACTTCGATTTCATCCCGGTATGCCCGGAAGTGGCCATCGGCCTGGGCGTACCCCGCCAACCGATTCGGCTGGTGGGCAGTGCAGATCAACCCGAAGCCGTGGGCACCCTCGATCACAACCTTAACGTGACACAACCGCTGGCCACCTACGGCCAGGAAATGGCAGCGCAGCTGGGGGATATTTGCGGCTACATCTTCATGCAAAATTCCCCGTCCTGCGGCCTGGAGCGGGTCAAGGTCTACCACGCCAACGGCGCACGGGCGGACAATGGCGGGCGCGGGATCTACGCCCGGGCCTTCTGCCTGCGGCACCCGGACTTGCCGGTGGAGGAAGACGGCCGGCTCAACGATCCGGTGCTGCGGGAAAACTTCCTCACCCGAGTGTTCGCCTACAGCGCCTGGCAGCAGCTACGCCAAGAGGGCATGAGCCGGCGCGGTCTCACGGACTTTCATTCGCGCTACAAATACCTGCTGATGGCCCACAACCCGGTGCAATACAAAACCCTGGGCAACCTGCTGGGCAACATGGGCAAAACCGATCCACAGGAACTGGGCCCCCGATATTTCAGCGAACTGATGGCTGCGCTGAAAAAATGCGCCACACGTCGCACTCACACCAACGTCCTGCAACACCTCAGTGGCTACCTGAAACAGGCCATCAGCGGCGAAGACAAGCGGGAAGTGCAGCACGTGATCAGCCAGTACCGTCTGGGCATCGTGCCGCTGGTGGTGCCGCTGACACTGCTCAAACATCACTTTCGCCAACACCCCGATCCGTACATCGCACAGCAGGTTTACCTGCAACCGCACCCGGAAAACCTCAGCCTGCGAAACGCCATTTGATGAAAAAAGCACTCGACACCAGCGCCCGCGAAGACCTCGGCGATGATTTTAAAAAGGCGCTGGACGAAGGCTGGCTGCCGATCCGTGAAGTGGCGCGGCAAACCGGGGTCAATGCCGTGACCTTGCGTGCCTGGGAGCGGCGCTACGGTCTGATCGTGCCGCTACGCACGCCCAAGGGCCATCGGTTGTTCTCGGCCGACCACGTACAACGCATCCAGACCATCCTCACCTGGCTCAACCGTGGCGTTGCCGTCAGCCAGGTCAAACCATTGCTCGACACGCCGCAAGCCTTCAGCGAGTCCGTCGACAACGATTGGCACGCCTTGCTGCAAACGTTGCTGCAGGCAGTCAGCCGATTGCAGGAGCGCGCCCTGGATGACAGCGTCAATCAGGCGATGGCGCTGTATCCGCCGCGAACCCTGTGCGAGCAATTGCTAATGCCCTTGCTGGCCGCTCTGGAGCAACGCTGGCAAGGCCAGTTCGGGGCGCAGATGGAGCGGGGCTTTTTTTGTGCCTGGTTGCGCAGCAAGTTCGGAGCGCGCATCTACCATAACAATCGTCAGTTGCGCACCGCGCCGCTGCTGCTGGTCAACCACTCGGACCTGCCTGTGGAACCGCACCTGTGGCTCACGGCCTGGCTGATCAGCAGCGCGGATTGCCCGGTGGAGGTCTTCGACTGGCCGCTGCCTGTCGGAGAATTGGCATTGGCGGTCGAACTTCTGCAACCCCGAGGAGTTCTGCTGTACTCAAGCAAAGCCCTGAATCCGGCGCAGCTGCCGAAACTTTTCAAAGGTGTCAGTTGCCCAAAAATGATTGCCGGACCAACGGTATGCATCCACCACACCGAGTTGTCCGCAAGTACTGCCGTGATCGCTGATCTGTACCTGGCCGAAGATCCGTTGTCGGCACATCAGGCACTCGTTCAGCGCGGGTTGATTTAAATGGATCGCGTGGATACCAAAATGCAATTGATCTGGCTGCGCAGCGACTTGCGCCTACATGACAACACCGCCCTCTCGGCCGCCGCGGCTCGCGGCCCGTGCGTGGCGGTGTATCTGCTGAGTCCGGAACAATGGCTGGAACACGACGATGCGCCCTGCAAAGTGGACTTCTGGCTGCGTAACCTGCGCGAGTTGAGCCGCGAACTGGGTCAACTGAACATTCCCCTGCTGATCCGCCAGGCCCCTCGCTGGGATGACGCACCCAGCGTATTGCTGAACCTGTGCCGACAGTGGCAGGTCGATGCGTTGCACCTCAACGAGGAATACGGCATCCACGAGTCCCGTCGCGATGCAGCGGTCGCCCGGACGCTACAGGCTGAAGGGATCGAAGTTCGCCGCTACCTCGATCAATTGCTGTTCAAGCCCGGGAGCGTGCTGACCCGCACCGGCACTTACTTTCAGGTCTTCAGCCAGTTCCGCAAAGTCTGCTACGAACGACTGCACCACTCGCTGCCCAGCCTGGTACGCGCGCCGCACAAACAAGCGCCGCTGAACATTGCCAGCGATGCGATCCCCTTGAGTGTCGACGGTTTCGCAACACCCGCTGATAACCTGCGCAACCTGTGGCCGGCGGGCGAAGCCGAAGCCCGGCGTCGCCTCGACAGCTTTAGCGATGTGCAGATCGAGCACTATCAAAGCGAACGGGATTTCCCGGCGAAGCCCGGCACCAGTCAGCTCTCGGCCTATCTCGCCGCCGGGGTGATTTCTACGCGCCAATGCCTGCACGCGGCCTTGAACAGCAATCAAGGTGAATTCGAAAGCGGCAAGACCGGCGCTGTCACCTGGATCAACGAACTGCTGTGGCGCGAGTTCTACAAACACATCCTGGTAGGCTACCCACGGGTTTCCCGGCACCGCGCGTTCCGTCCGGAAACCGAAGCCCTGGCCTGGCGCAACGCCCCCGAAGAACTGGCCGCCTGGCAACAGGCACGCACCGGCTTGCCGATCATCGACGCCGCCATGCGCCAACTGCTGGCAACCGGCTGGATGCACAACCGCCTGCGCATGGTGGTGGCGATGTTCCTGACCAAAAACCTGCTGATCGACTGGCGCGAAGGCGAACGCTTTTTCATGCGTCACCTGATCGATGGCGACCTGGCGGCGAACAATGGTGGCTGGCAGTGGAGTTCTTCCACCGGCACCGACTCGGCGCCTTACTTCCGGATTTTCAACCCGCTGAGCCAGTCGGAAAAATTCGACCCCGAAGGCGTATTCATCAAGCAGTGGTTGCCAGAACTGGCCGGGTTGAATAAAAAAGACGTGCACAACCCCGCCAATCTCGGCGGCCTTTTCGGTGTTGTGGATTACCCCTCACCGATCGTCGACCTGGGTACTTCCCGTACACGTGCGTTGACGGCATTCAAAAACCTGCCCTCACGGCAATACGCCGCCGCTGGGTCATGAATTACCGCCACCGGGATTACTTCGATGCCGGGGGCTTTGCTTTATGAACATTTACCCGTATTGGGCCGGGCAATTGCCTGGCTGAAAAGGAGATTGGGATGAGTCGGACACTCGCACGACGATACTGGCTGACCGGTGCAAGCAGCGGCATCGGTGCCGCCCTGGCCGAAGAAATCCTGAAAGCCGGTGCGCACCTGGCCGTCAGTTCGCGCACCGTGGCCCCCCTGAAAGACTTGTCGCTACGTTATCCGGGGCAAGTGCTGGTAGTTCCCGGAGACCTGACCAACAGCCAGACCGTACGCGAGATCGGCGAGCAGATTGCCGAGGACTGGGGCTCGCTGGACACCGTGATACTGAACGCCGGCACCTGCGAGTACGTGGATGCCAAGCAGTTCGATGCGTCGATTGTCGAGCATGTGGTGCGCACTAACCTGTTGGCCAGCAGCTATTGCATCGACGCCGCCCTGCCATTGCTGCGTGCCGGCACCGCACCGCATATGGTGGCCATGGCCAGTACGGTGACCTACCTGCCGCTGCCCAAGGCAGAAGCCTACGGCACTTCGAAGGCCGGGCTACGTTATCTGTTCGAATCCCTGCGCATCGACCTGGCCCCGGAAGGCATAGAACTCACGGTAATCAGCCCCGGGTTTGTCGAGACGCCGCTGACGGCAAAAAACGACTCGCCCATGGCCTTGAGCTGGCCGGTGGAGAAAGCCGCGCGGCACATCTTCGAAAAACTCAAGGACCGCCCGTTGGAAATCGCTTTCCCCGCAGCGTTCATGACCGCCCTCTGGCCACTCTCCAAACGGCCGGACCAAGTAAAACTGGAGATCGGCAAACGCATGGTGCGCAGCCAGCCGCCGATCAAGGATCAACCCTGAAAGTCGTCATCAATGGCGGCGGTGTCTCGGACGCTCAGATATTTGAGCGTCCGTCAGACCTTTCACACAGTACCCGGCGACTGCCTTACACTGCGCGCCATGAAAACCATCCCCCATACGCAAATCGCGGAGCCCGCGGTCACCTGCTCGACCTGCGCAGCCTGCTGCTGCCAGCTCGAAGTCATGCTGATCACAGATACGGGCGTGCCTGAACGGTTCATCGATACCGATGACTGGGGCGGGGAAGTGATGTTGCGCCTGGATGACGGTTGGTGTGCCGCACTGGATCGCAACACGATGATGTGCACGATCTACGAAAAACGCCCGCTGATCTGCCGGGAGTTCGAGATGGGCGCTCCGGAGTGCATCGACGAACGCCAGGGGATTTCAACGGCGTATCGCTGAACTGGAAAACCACGTGTCCCCCTGTGGGAGCGAGCTTGCTCGCGATAGCGATTTCAGACTCAACATTGATGTTGAATGAAACATCGTCATCGCGAGCAAGCTCGCTCCCACAGAGGGATTTACAACCCGCTGAAACCGTGGTGCTTACAACGGCATCGTGTAATGCAATGCGTAACTTTCTACACCATCGTTCGGAGTGGTGATCCCGGCGTTGGAATAGTGCGTCGCACGAACCCCGACTTCATGTCCGCCGGTAAAGCGCAAACCGAAACCAAAGCGGTCTTCGAACTGGAAGGCGCTGCCCAGATCGTTGCTTTCGACTTCGGTGCTGGCAAACGCCGCCACGCCAATCCCAAACTCGATGTAGGGTTTGACGTTCTGGCCGGCAAATTCATAAACAAGCACGGGTGAGAACGACAGGCTGTGGTTACTGGATTTCTCGTCACCTTCCCAATAGGTATAGGCGCCGTCCCAGTAACCGGTCAGACGACCAACGTCGCTCTGCCACCAGCTCTGGTCCCAATCGAATTGCATCCCCAATCGATAGGTCATGGTCGACTCGCCGGTTTGCCCCACGGCAAATTCCACACCTGCCGCCTGCGCGGTAAAAGTGTGCCCCAAAAGTGCGGTCGCAATCGCGGCCAAGCAGAATAGTCGCTTCACTTGAAACTTCCTTTTCCGAACGATTTCGTATGGTTTTTTTTGTTACCAAGCCCTGCAAAACTATAGAAGTCAGCGATTGATCAGAAGTTTACCCCGACTCTTCGTATTCCCCCGGACAGTCATCTACCTGTTGAAGCTTCGCACAACACCAGAGGTATTCCACAGTATCGGCAAGATATTTCTGAAATGAAGCGGATCGGCGCTGGTCCAGAACTGTGCCTCACGGGAAGGTCCCTGGGCGAGCAGCTCGCCTTCGGCCAGCAGACGCTGAAGTTGTCGCGCGACGGCGGCGCCGGTGTCGATCAGGCTGATGTCCTCGGGGATCATCTGCCGCAGCATCGGCTTGAGAAAGGGGTAATGGGTGCAGCCGAGAATCAGAGTGTCCGCGCCAGCAGCCAGCAGTGGCTCGACATACCCGGCCAACAGCTGGCGCAACTCGGGGCTGCGCAGGTCGCCGTTTTCAATCAGCTCCACAAGCCCTGGACAGGGCTGGGTGATCACCTTCACGTCCGTGGCGAAGCGGTCGAGCAACGCGGCGAACTTGGCGCTCTGCAAAGTGCCGGTGGTGGCCAGCACCCCCACTACGCCGGAACGGGTTGCGGCGGCGGCCGGCTTGACTGCCGGCTCCATGCCAACGATGGGCCATTCCGGATAGTCGCGACGCAGGTCGGCGACCCCGGCAACCGTCGCCGTGTTGCACGCCAGCACCAAAGCCTTGGCGCCCTGTTGCCGAAAGAAGTCGGCCATCACGCTGCAACGTTGCTGGATAAATGCCGGGGATTTTTCGCCGTAGGGAACATTCCCGCAGTCGGCGACGTACAACAGAGACTCATTGGGCAGCAAACGCTGGATCTCGGCCAGTACCGAGAGCCCACCGACACCGGAGTCGAACACGCCAATCGGCGCTTCACGCATGTTTCGGCCCACAGATGCTGCAGCCCGGATCGCGCTTGACCCGCAGTTCACGGAAGCGCGTGCCCAAGGCATCGATCAACAACAGGCGCCCCACCAGCGGCTCGCCGAATCCGGCCAGCAACTTCAACGCTTCAAGCGCTTGCAGACTGCCGACCAGCCCCACCAGCGGACCGACCACGCCGGCCTCGCTACAGGTCAATTCGGCTTCGCTGCCGTGCCCGTATAAACAGTGGTAACACGGACTCTCCGGTCGACGCGGGTCGAACACCGACAGCTGCCCTTCGAGGCGAATCGCCGCGCCGCTGACCAGCGGTTTGCCGGCCGCCACGCAAGCGGCGTTGACCGCTTCACGGGTGGAAAAATTGTCAGAACAATCGAGGACCAGATCCACTCTGGCCACTACGGCGGCCAGGGAGTCTTCGTCCAGCGCCGCACGATGGGCGATCAGTCGAATCTCGGGGTTGATCGCCGTCAGGCGCTTGATTGCCGAATCGACCTTGGTCATGCCGACGCTGTCGGTGTCGTGAATGATCTGGCGTTGCAGGTTGGTCAGGTCGACCGTATCGAAGTCCGCCAGGTGCAACTCACCAACGCCGGCGGCCGCCAGATACAGCGCCACTGGCGCGCCAAGGCCGCCAAGACCGACGATCAATACGCGGCTTTCCTTGAGCCGCAACTGGCCGTCGATATCGATGTGTTGCAGCAGAATCTGCCGGCTGTAGCGCAGCAATTCCTGATCATTCAGCACGGCAGGCGCCCCAGACTGATGCGTTGATGACCGCCCAGATCGGTGCGGCTGTGGACTTCTTCAAAACCCCGGGTCAGCAGCAAATCGCGAACCGCCTCGGCCTGATCATAGCCGTGTTCGAGCATCAGCCAACCGCCGGCGTCCAGATGGTCCGGTGCCTGGGCAACGATCAAGCGCAGATCGTCGAGCCCGTCGACACCCGCCACCAAGGCGCTGGCCGGTTCAAAGCGCACGTCGCCCTCGACCAGATGCGGATCGGCCGCTGCGATGTAGGGCGGATTGCTGATGATCAGTTGAAAACGCTGACCTTCCAGGGCGCTGAACCAATGGCTGCTCAGCACGGTGGCGTTGTCCAGGTGCAGGCGCTGGCGATTGCGTTCGGCCAGGGCCACGGCTTCCAGGACACGATCCACGGCAGTGACGCTCCAGGCCGGACGCTCGCTGGCCAGGGCCAGGGCAATCGCGCCGCTGCCCGTGCCAAGGTCGAGTACCTTGGCCGGTGTGGCCGGCAACAGTTCCAGCGCGGCTTCCACCAGCAGTTCGGTGTCGGGGCGCGGGATCAGCGTGTGCGGTGCCACTTCCAGGTCCAGCTTCCAGAAACCCTGCTGGCCGAGGATATAGGCCACCGGCTCACCGCTGCGGCGGCGCTGCAAATACTCGGCGAACGTCAGCGCCGCTTCGCTCGGCACGATGCGCTCCGGCCAGGTATGCAGGAAACTGCGGGACTTGCCCAAGGCCGCCGCCAGCAGCAGTTCGGCATCCAGACGCGCCGTCGGCGAGTCGGGTAAATCGGCGGCGCGCAACAAACTGGCAATGATCGTCATTTACTCACCTATCGCTGCCAGTTGATCGGCCTGGTACTCGGCCAGCAACGGCTCGATCACCGCCTCGACGCCGCCGGCGAGGATCTCGTCGAGGGAATACAAGGTCAGGTTGACTCGATGATCGGTGACCCGGCCCTGGGCAAAATTATAGGTGCGGATACGTTCTGAGCGGTCGCCGGAACCGACCAGCAACTTGCGCTCGCTGGCGATGGCGTTGGCCGCGGCGGAGGTCTGCTGATCGTTCAGCTTGGCCGACAACCAGGACATCGCCCGGGCGCGGTTCTTGTGCTGTGAACGTTCTTCCTGGCACTCGACCACGATGCCGGATGGCAAGTGCGTGATACGGATCGCCGAGTCGGTCTTGTTGACGTGCTGGCCACCGGCGCCGGAGGAACGATAGGTATCGATGCGCAGATCGGCCGGGTTGATCTCGATGGCTTCCTGTTCGTCCGGCTCGGGCAATACCGCCACGGTGCAGGCCGACGTGTGAATGCGGCCTTGGGATTCGGTCGCCGGAACCCGCTGCACGCGGTGCGCGCCGGACTCGAACTTCAGTTTGCCGTAGACGTTGTCGCCCTCGACCCGGGCAATCACCTCTTTATAGCCGCCGTGTTCACCCTCGTTCTCCGAAAGGATCTCCACCCGCCAGCCACGACGCTCGGCGTAACGCGAATACATGCGGAACAGGTCGCCGGAGAAAATCGCCGCTTCGTCACCACCGGTACCGGCACGGATCTCGAGGAACACGTTGCGGCCGTCGTTCGGGTCCTTGGGCAGCAGCATGCGCTGCAGGTCGGCTTCGAGCGTGACCAGGCGTTCCTTGGCCTCGCGGACTTCTTCCACGGCCATTTCCCGCATGTCCGGGTCGCTGTCCTTGAGCAGTGCCTGGGCGCCTTCGAGGTCGTCCTGCACTTTCAGCAGTTCTTTATAGGCGCCCACGATCGGTTCAACTTCCGCGTACTCCTTGGAATAGGTGCGGAACTTGTTCTGATCGGAAATGACCTCGCCATCGCCCAACAGGGCGGTCAATTCCTCGAAACGGTCCTGGAGGATATCCAGCTTATTGAGCAGTGACGCTTTCATTGCGGTTTTTTATCCGAAAAGCTATCCGATGAGCCCTCACCGAGGGCAAAGAGTTCCTGGGCCATCGCCAGCGCATCCAGGCGACCTTCGGCAGAGAGCTTTTTCAACTGCACGCTCGGTGCGTGCAACAGTTTGTTGGTCAGCCCGCGGGCCAGTTGCACCAGCACCTCTTCGGCACTGGTGCCGTTGGCCAGCATGCGCTGGGCCTTTTGCAATTCTTCATCGCGCAGGCGTTCGCTCTGTTGACGATAGGCCTTGAGCACGTCCACCGCCGCCAATTCGCGCAGGCGGATCATGAAATCTTCGGCACCGATCGAGACCATCTCTTCGGCGGCCTGGGCTGCGCCCTGGCGGCTCTTGAGGTTCTCGGCAACCACTTCGTGGAGGTCGTCGACGCTATAGAGGTAAACGTCGTCCAGTTCGCCGACTTCTGGCTCGATGTCGCGGGGAACAGCGATATCCACCATGAAGATCGGTTTGTGCTTGCGCAGTTTCAAGGCGCTTTCCACCGCACCCTTGCCCAGAATCGGCAACTGGCTGGCGGTGGAACTGATGACGATATCGCTGCGCACCAGCTCTGCCGGAATATCCGACAGCAGCACCGCATGGGCACCGAACTGTTCGGCCAGGATGCTCGCGCGCTCCAGGGTGCGGTTGGCGACCACTATGCGCTTTACACCCAGGTCATGCAGATGGCGGGCGACCAGGGTGATGGTCTCGCCGGCGCCGATCAACAAGGCCTGGCTGCGTTGCAGGTCGCTGAAAATCTGCTTGGCCAGGCTCACCGCGGCAAACGCTACCGACACCGGGTTCTCGCCGATGGCCGTGTCGGTGCGCACCTGCTTGGCCGCATTGAACGTGGCCTGGAACAGCCTACCGAGCAACGGCCCGATGGTGCCGGCCTCCCGGGCCACGGCATAGGCCGATTTCATCTGGCCAAGAATCTGCGGTTCGCCCAACACCAGCGAGTCGAGCCCGGAAGCCACCCGCATCATGTGACGAACTGCCGCATCATCTTCATGCACATAGGCGCTTTCGCGCAGCTCGTCGTAGCTCAAATGATGATATTCGGCCAGCCAGCGCAGCACGACGTCCGCCGACAGGTGATCCTGTTCTATATAGAGTTCACTGCGATTGCAGGTGGAGAGGATCGCAGCTTCGCGGCTGTCGGTGAGTCGGCAGAGCTGCTGCAAGGCCTCAACCAGCTGCTCAGGGGTAAAAGCCACGCGCTCGCGGACGTCTACTGAAGCAGTCTTGTGGTTAATACCGAGTGCAAGGAAGGCCATTCAAAGTCGCTGATGGTGACGTGAAGCCGGCAATTGTCCTACTTCGACGGAATCAGAACAACTACTCGATATCTATCGCCCCATCAGGCGCCGCCGCGGGTTGCGAGCAGTTCTCGTTTACACAAGCATCAGGGCGACGCGGATCGGGCTGGCAGGTAAATTGCCGGGCCGGTTATGTTTGCTCGAAAGCTTGTGTCATGATGATCCGACCGCAGGTTAGTCGTCCTCTTCCTATATGAATAGATCCTCCGCGTTGCTCCTCGCTCTTGTCTTCCTCAGCGGCTGCCAGGCCTTGGCACCCGTTTCGTCGGACGGTGCGCCGCCGGTTGAAGACAGCACCCCGGCCCCTGAAAAGCCCAAGGTCTACAGCCCATTCAGCGAGGAAACCATCTTCAGCCTGTTGAGCGCTGAACTGGCCGGCCAGCGCAATCGTTTTGACATTGCCTTGGACAACTATGTAACCCAGGCCATCAACACCCAGGATCCGGGCATCTCCGAGCGGGCATTTCGTATCGCCGAATATCTGGGCGCCGACCAGGCAGCCCTGGATACTGCGCTGATCTGGGCCAGGAACGCCCCCGACGACCTCGAAGCGCAACGCGCCGCCGCCGTGCAACTGGCACGCGCCGGGCGTTATGACGACTCCATGGTCTATATGGAGAAAGTCCTGCAAGGCAAAGGCGACACCCATTTCGACTTCCTTGCGCTGTCCGCGGCCGACACCGACCAGGACACCCGCAACGGCTTGATGAAAAGCTTCGATCGTTTGTTGCAGCGTCATCCGGACAACGGCCAGCTGATTTTCGGCAAGGCCTTGCTGATGCAACAGGATGGCGACGCCAAGGGCGCGCTGAAGCTGCTGGAAGACAATACGCCGGAGGACGGCGAAATTGCGCCGATCCTGCTGCGCGCACGCCTGCTGCAAACCTTGAATCGCGGTGACGAAGCCCTGCCGCTGCTGCAGAAAAGCATCAAGAAATACCCGGACGACAAGCGCCTGCGCCTGACTTACGCGAGGATGCTGGTTGAACAGGACCGCATGGACGACGCCAAGGCCGAGTTCTCGAGCCTGGTCCAGCAATACCCGGAAGACGACGAACTGCGTTACTCCCTGGCGCTGGTGTGCCTGGAAGCCAAGGACTGGAATGAGGCCAAGGGTCATCTTGAAGACCTGATCGCCCGGGAAAGCCATGTTGACTCGGCGCACCTGAACCTCGGCCGCATCGCCGAAGAACAAAACGACCCGCAAGGCGCGCTGATCGAATACGCAAAGGTTGGCCCGGGCAACGACTTCCTGCCGGCGCAATTGCGTCAGGCCGACATCCTGATCAACAACGGCAAGACCGCCGAAGCGCAACGCAAGCTGGCGGCAGAACGCGATGAGCAGCCGGATTACGCCATCCAGTTGTACCTGATCGAAGTCGAAACCCTGTCCGCCAACAATCAGGGCGACAAGGCCTGGAATGCTCTGCAACAGGCCTTGCAGAAATACCCGGACGACCTGAACCTGCTCTACACCCGCGCCATGCAGGCGGAAAAACGCAATGACCTGGCGCAGATGGAAAAAGACCTGCGTACGATCATCAAGCGCGACCCGGACAATGCCATGGCGTTGAATGCCCTGGGCTACACCCTGTCCGACCGCACCACGCGCTACGCCGAAGCCAAGGCCCTGATCGAACAGGCGCACCAGATCAGTCCGGAAGACCCGGCGGTACTCGACAGCCTTGGCTGGGTGAATTACCGCCTGGGCAATCTTGACGAAGCCGAGCGCCTGCTGCGCCAGGCCCTGGATCGCTTCCCCGATCAGGAAGTCGCCGCTCACCTGGGTGAAGTCCTGTGGGCCAACGGCAAACAGCGTGAAGCGAAACAAGTCTGGGGCAAGTTCCTCAAGGAACAGCCTGACAGCCCGACCCTGCGCGGCACCATCAAACGCCTGACCGGATCAGAGACTCTTTAAAATTATGTTTTTGCGCCATTTCATCGTTTTCAGCTTTATCGCCCTGCTCGCCGGTTGTGCCGGCCTGGGTCCCCGTGAGTCGGTCGAGGGCCATGGCAACGCCGCCCAATGGCGTGAGCACAAACAGCAACTGACCGGCCTCGATGGCTGGCAGATCGACGGCAAGATCGGCATCCGTGCCCCGAAAGACTCGGGCAGCGGCACGCTGTTCTGGTTGCAGCGCCAGGATTACTACGACATTCGCCTGTCGGGACCACTGGGCCGCGGCGCGGCTCGCCTGACCGGACGCCCGGGCAAGGTGTCGCTGGAAGTCGCCAACCAGGGACGTTACGACGCGCCGAATCCGGAAGTGCTGCTCGAAGAACAGCTTGGCTGGAAGCTGCCGGTGTCCAACCTGGCCTGGTGGGTGCGCGGGCTTCCGGCTCCCGACAGCAAAAGTCGCCTGACCCTGGACGGCGACAGCCGCCTGGCGAGCCTTGAACAGGATGGCTGGAAGGTCGACTACACCGCCTACACCCAGCAAAACGGTTTCTGGCTACCCGAGCGCATCAAGCTCAGCGGCACCGACCTTGATGTCACGCTGGTGATCAAGATCTGGCAACCGCGCAAACTGGGGTCATGACATGCCAGCCAATCGCCTGACGCTGCCCTCGCCAGCCAAACTCAATTTGATGCTGCACATTCTGGGTCGCCGCGAAGACGGCTACCACGAACTGCAGACGATGTTTCAGTTTCTTGATTACGGCGACGAAATCACCTACGCCCTGCGCGATGACGGTGTCATTCATCTGCACACTGAGTTCGAAGGCGTTCCCCACGACAGCAATCTGATCGTCAAGGCCGCCAGAAAACTGCAGGAACAATCCGCTTGCTCGCTGGGCGTCGATATCTGGATCGACAAGATCCTGCCCATGGGTGGCGGCATCGGTGGCGGCAGCTCGAATGCCGCAACAACATTGCTGGGCTTGAATCATCTGTGGCAATTGGGCTGGGATGAAGATCGCCTGGCCGGGCTGGGGTTGACGCTGGGCGCCGACGTCCCGGTTTTCGTACGTGGCCACGCGGCTTTCGCCGAGGGCGTGGGGGAGAAACTGACCCCTGTGGACCCGGAAGAACCGTGGTATCTGGTGCTGGTGCCGCAAGTCTCTGTTAGTACGGCAGAAATTTTTTCAGATCCGTTGTTGACACGTAACACTCCTCCCATTAAAGTGCGCCCCGTTCCCAAGGGAAACAGTCGAAATGACTGCTTGCCGGTGGTAACAAGGCGTTATCCAGAGGTACGTAACGCTTTGAATTTGTTAGGTAAATTTACCGAAGCAAAACTCACCGGAACTGGAAGTTGTGTGTTTGGGGGCTTCCCAAGCAAAGCTGAAGCTGATAAAGTCTCGGCCCTTCTGACAGAGACCCTTACAGGATTTGTAGCAAAAGGAAGCAACGTTTCGATGTTGCATCGCAAGCTGCAAAGTCTGCTCTAAAGGAACCGATTACTGGGTAATCGTTGCAACAGATACAGGGGCGTCGCCAAGCGGTAAGGCAGCAGGTTTTGATCCTGCCATGCGTTGGTTCGAATCCAGCCGCCCCTGCCATTTTCCTATACTCATCCAGGTTACCCTCAGCCTTCAGGTACTGCGCGTGTCCAAGATGATGGTCTTTACGGGGAACGCTAACCCCGATCTGGCTCGGCGTGTCGTACGTCAGCTGCATATCCCTCTCGGTGACATCTCTGTCGGTAAATTCTCCGACGGCGAAATTACAGCCGAGATCAATGAAAACGTTCGCGGTAAAGACGTCTTCATTATTCAGCCGACTTGCGCTCCGACCAACGATAACCTGATGGAACTGGTAGTGATGGCTGATGCCTTCCGCCGCTCCTCGGCTACTCGTATCACTGCTGTTATTCCTTACTTTGGTTATGCCCGTCAGGATCGCCGTCCGCGTTCCGCACGTGTGGCTATCAGCGCGAAAGTCGTGGCTGACATGCTTACCGTAGTCGGCATCGACCGTGTTCTCACGGTTGATCTGCATGCTGACCAAATCCAGGGTTTCTTCGATATTCCGGTAGATAACATCTACGGCTCCCCGGTTCTGGTGGATGACATCGAAGATCAGCGCTTCGAAAACCTGATGATCGTGTCCCCGGACATTGGCGGCGTCGTGCGTGCACGTGCCGTTGCCAAATCCCTGGGCGTGGATCTCGGGATCATCGACAAACGCCGTGAGAAAGCCAATCACTCTGAAGTGATGCATATCATCGGTGATGTCGAAGGGCGTACCTGTATTCTGGTCGATGACATGGTCGATACCGCCGGCACCCTGTGCCACGCGGCCAAGGCCTTGAAAGAGCATGGCGCTGCCAAGGTTTTCGCCTACTGCACGCACCCTGTGCTGTCGGGTCGGGCGATCGAAAACATCGAAAATTCCGTGCTGGACGAGTTGGTGGTGACTAACACCATTCCTCTGTCCGCTGCAGCACAAGCCTGTGCGCGTATCCGCCAACTGGATATCGCACCGGTAGTTGCCGAGGCGGTCCGCCGCATCAGCAATGAAGAATCGATCAGCGCGATGTTCCGCTAAGGGCCCTGCCCTTCTCGAAATGTCTCGTTGACGAAAAGCGCCCCGCCCCGGCATTCCTGTCGGGGCGGGGCTTTTTTGCCCATATCGCCTTTAGCGCTGGTCGCAAACGCTGGGGCGAGTGTGGTTATTTTGGAGATACAACATGAACGATTTTACTCTGAATGCTGAAGTGCGTTCCGACCTGGGGAAAGGTGCGAGCCGCCGCCTGCGTCGTCTCGCAAGCCTGGTTCCAGCTGTAGTTTACGGTGGCGACAAAGCCCCTGAATCCATCAGCATGCTGGCCAAAGAAGTTGCCAAACTGCTCGAAAACGAAGCGGCTTACAGCCACATCATCGAGCTGAACGTTGGTGGCACCAAGCAGAACGTCGTGATCAAAGCCCTGCAGCGTCACCCGGCCAAAGGCCACGTGATGCACGCTGACTTCGTACGCGTAGTAGCCGGCCAGAAACTGACCGCTATCGTTCCAGTGCACTTCATCAACGAAGAAGCACCGACCAAGAAAGGCGGCGAAATCTCGCACGTTGTTGCCGAGATCGAAGTTTCCTGCCTGCCGAAAGATCTGCCTGAGTTCATCGAAGTCGACCTGGCTAACGCTGAAATCGGTTCGATCATTCACCTGTCGGACCTCAAGGCTCCTAAAGGCGTTGAGTTCGTGGCCCTGGCACACGGTGATGACAAGGCTGTTGCCAACGTCCACGCTCCACGTGTTGCTCCAGAAGCTGCAGAAGGCGCTGCAGAGTAATTTTACTCTGTACGCCGGAGTGACCGGAAACATCGCGGACTAGAGCATAGCGAGAAAGCGGGCGAGAACGCGGAGTTTACATCATGGTAAATGAGCAATTTTCGTCCACTTTCGCCGCTATCCCTGATTGCGGCGATGTTATCCACCACTCCAAGGAAGGGCCCCTATCGTGACTGCCATCAAACTGATCGTTGGCCTGGGAAATCCAGGCGCTGAATACGAACAGACCCGGCATAACGCAGGGGCCCTTTTTGTTGAGCGCATCGCGAACGCACAAGGCGTAAACCTTGTGGCGGACCGCAAATATTTCGGCCTGACCGGGCGCTATACGCATCAGGGTCAGGATGTTCGTCTGCTGATTCCCACCACGTACATGAACCGCAGCGGCCAGGCCGTGGCGGCCCTTGCAGGTTTCTTTCGCATCAAGCCTGAAGAAATCCTCGTGGCACACGACGAACTCGACCTGCCACCCGGCGTCGCCAAACTCAAAGTGGGCGGCGGCCATGGAGGTCACAACGGGCTGCGCGACATCATTGCGCAACTGGGTAATCAGAACACTTTCCACCGCCTGCGGCTTGGCATCGGTCATCCGGGCGTCGCCAGTATGGTTTCAAATTTCGTCCTGGGTCGTGCGCCACGCGCCGAACAGGAAAAACTCGATGCCAGCATCGACTTTGCCCTCGGCGTGCTGCCGGATATCCTCGCCGGGGAATGGAACCGCGCGATGAAAAACCTGCACAGCCAGAAGGCCTGACTCTTATCCGAGGGGAAACACCATGGGATTCAATTGCGGCATCGTCGGCCTGCCTAACGTCGGCAAGTCCACCCTGTTCAACGCCCTGACCAAATCCGGGATCGCGGCCGAGAACTTCCCCTTCTGCACCATCGAGCCTAACAGCGGTATCGTGCCGATGCCGGACCCGCGTCTGGATGCCCTGGCTGCCATCGTCAATCCAAAGCGCATCCTGCCGACCACCATGGAATTCGTCGACATCGCGGGCCTGGTTGCCGGCGCGTCGAAAGGTGAAGGCCTGGGCAACAAGTTCCTGGCCAACATCCGTGAAACCGATGCCATCGCCCACGTGGTCCGCTGCTTCGAAGACGAGAACGTGATTCACGTCTCCAACAGCGTCGACCCGAAACGCGACATCGAAATCATCGACCTGGAACTGATCTTCGCCGACCTCGACAGCTGCGAGAAGCAACTGCAGAAAGTCGCGCGCAACGCCAAGGGCGGTGACAAGGACGCAGTGGTCCAGAAAGGCCTGCTGGAGCAACTGATCGCTCACTTCACCGAAGGCAAGCCGGCGCGCAGCCTGATGAAGAACATGGGCACCGACGAGAAAGCGGTGATCAAGGGCTTCCACCTGCTGACCACCAAGCCGGTCATGTACATCGCCAACGTCGCTGAAGACGGTTTCGAGAACAACCCGCACCTGGACGTTGTACGCGCCATCGCCGAAGAAGAAGGCGCCGTGGTTGTTCCGGTGTGCAACAAGATCGAAGCGGAAATCGCCGAGCTCGATGACGGCGAAGAAAAAGACATGTTCCTCGAAGCCCTGGGCCTCGAAGAGCCTGGCCTGAACCGCGTGATCCGCGCCGGCTACGAAATGCTGCACCTGCAGACCTACTTCACCGCCGGTGTCGAAGAAGTCCGCGCCTGGACCGTCCGCGTCGGTGCCACCGCACCACAAGCCGCTGGCGTGATCCACACCGACTTCGAAAAAGGCTTCATCCGCGCCGAAGTGATCGCCTACAACGACTTCATCCAGTACAAGGGCGAAGCCGGTACCAAGGAAGCCGGTAAATGGCGCCTGGAAGGCAAGGATTACATCGTTAAAGACGGCGACGTGATGCACTTCCGTTTCAACGTGTAAGCCATACGCCCAAGAAAAAGCCGCGTTTGATACGCGGCTTTTTTGTGCCTTGTTTTTGCTTTTCTGTGGGAGCGAGCTTGCTCGCGATAGCGGTGTGTCAGCCAACAAAGATACTGACTGACACTCCGTCATCGCGAGCAAGCTCGCTCCCACAGGGGATTTGTGTTGGATCAGGCCTTTTTGGTTCGCGGCAGGAAGATCGCCAGCACCCCAAACAGCGGCAGGAACGAACACAGGTAGTACACGTATTCGATGCCGTGAATATCCGCCAGATGGCCCAGCAACGCCGCGCCAATCCCGCCGAAGCCGAACATCAGGCCGAAGAATATCCCGGCGATCATCCCGACATTGCCCGGCACCAGTTCCTGGGCGTACACCACGATGGCCGAGAACGCCGAGGCGAGGATGAAGCCGATGACCACGCTGAGAATGCTGGTCCAGAACAGGTCGACATGGGGCAGCAGCAAGGTGAACGGCGCAACGCCGAGGATCGAGAACCAGATCACCGCCTTACGCCCGATCCTGTCACCGATCGGCCCGCCAAAGAACGTCCCCGCCGCGACCGCTCCGAGAAACAGGAACAGATGCAGCTGCGAGCTGGCCACCGACAGGTCGAACTTCTCGATCAGATAAAAGGTGAAGTAGCTGGTGAGGCTCGACATGTAGAAATACTTGGAGAACACCAGCAACCCGAGTACCACCAGCGCACTGGTCACTCGGCCCTTGGACAAGCCGTGAGTCGCCGCCTGGCCCTGCTTGAGCTTGAACAGGTTCAAATGGTTGGCGTACCAGCGGCTGATCCGGTAAAGCACGAACAGCGCAAACACCGCGAACAGGCCGAACCAGGCCACCTGCCCTTGACCGTAGGGAATGATGATCGCCGCCGCCAGCAACGGGCCGAACGCCGAGCCCGCGTTACCGCCGACCTGGAAGGTCGATTGCGCCAGCCCGAAGCGTCCGCCCGAAGCCAGGCGCGCCACGCGGGACGCTTCCGGGTGGAAGGTCGATGAACCGATGCCGATCAGCCCCGCCGCCAACAGGATTAGCGGGAAGCTGCCGACCACCGACATCATCAGAATCCCGACCAGGGTGCAGACCGTACCCGCCGGCAACAACCACGGCTTGGGATGACGATCGGTGTAGTAACCGACCCACGGCTGCAGCAGCGAGGCCGTCAACTGGAACGTCAGGGTGATCAGGCCGACCTGGGTGAAGGTCAGGCCATAGTTGGCCTTGAGCATCGGATAGATCGACGGCAGCACCGACTGGATCAGGTCGTTGATCAAATGCGCCAGCGCTACCGCGCCGATGATGCGCATCACCAGGGGACTGCTTTGGGGCGTAGCGGACGCCGGCACTGAGCCGGTCTGGGCGTTGCTGATAGCCATGGGAATTTCCAGACAACAGGAGGTACGAACGTGCAGGTGCGCCAATGTGCCATTTTTCGGTGCGGCAACGCCATCCCCTTAGCCTGCTAACGACCTCGTTTTTCATCACCACAACCTTGATGGCGCAAAGCCATGGTCTGAATCTTGCCTTCCTTGTCTGCTTGAACGCGGCCTCCTTACAAAGGCGACCGACAATGGGAAGTTTCGCTACAGAGTCAGCCTACAGAGCGGACAAGGGTGAACTTTCGAGGCCTTTTTAGAGGGCACGAGTCGGGGGTGCGACAACCTCCGTCGCACGCCAATAGTGCGTGGTGTCCAGAGGAGTCATGGGGCATGCAGGCTTTTTTATCACCGGGGATCGGGCTGCTGGGGCGTTTTGGCTTCGCACGTAAATTCCAGCTGTTGTTTCTGCTGTTTATCCTGCCGCTGGCCGGCAGCCTGTGGATGATCGGCCAGGACTATCGCGACAAACTCAGCCTGATCTCCGGCGAACGCGCCGGGGTGCGGCAACTGCTTGCCCTCGATGCGCTGGATGACCTGCTCGCCGCCCAGCGTGATCGCGCCGCCAGGTGGCGCGCCACGGAAACCAATCGCCAGCCAACGCCGGCCACCCTCGCCGCGATGGCCGCCTTCGATGGGGTTCAGCCCGCCGTCAGCCAGGCCACTGCCGAATTGGGCAATGCCCTGCAAAAAGAAAGCGCCGAGGGCGAAACCCTGTCGCGTTATCAGGCCCTGCAAACCGCCCTCGATGGCCTCGACTCAAAAAGCCTGAGCAATGTCGGTTGGTGGCCGGATGGATACGATCGCTTCACCAACGCTTTGAGCGCCCTGCAAGCCTTACGCGAGCAGATCGCCATGGACAATCGCCTGACGCTGGCACCGTGGCTGGAAACCTACTTGCTGACGCAGATCTCCACACAGCATGCGCCGGACCTGATCGAACGGGTCGGTCGTCTGGCTGCTGTGGGCCAGGCCTCGGTGGTGTCCGGACAGTTCACCCTGCAAAGCCGCCTGCAACTGCGCGACCTGCGCAGCCGCATCGGCGATGCGCGAGAGCAGCTGGTGAAAACCGCAGGCCTGCTCGAAGCGCGCTTGCCCAGCGCCCTGCAAACCTGGGCCGGGCAATACCACGACAGCCTCAAGCGCCTCGATGCGGGCCTGAAGGTGCTGGATGACGGCGTGTTCGGTGGCAGCATCAACCTCAAGCCGGAGGACTTCGAACGCAGTCTCGACGCCCTGCTCTCTGACCTCGCCTCGTTGCGTCAGCAGTCGCTGGTGTCGCTGGATCAACGCCTGGATTACTACCACGACTCGGCGATCCGCCAGTTCGTTGTTGTGGCCGCCGTGTTGGGCTGCCTGCTGTTGGCCGCGCTGTATCTGTTCATCTGTTTGCAGGCCTCGATCCGCCGCAGCGCCAGCGGCATCACGGTACTGGCCGAGGCCCTGCGCGATGGCAATCTGAGCCTGCAAGTGCCGGTTCAAGGCCGGGACGAACTGGCGGTCATCAGCACCGCGCTGAACGTCGCCGTGGTGCAACTGCGCACCAGCCTGCAAGGGGTGGATCACGAAACCCTGCAACTGAGCAACGCGGTACAAACCCTCAACCATCATTCCAGCGACGCCCTGGGCGAAGTCGAAGCCCAGCAGTTGCAGATCAGCCAGATTGCCGCTGCGGCGACGCAACTGGCCGCCACCTCACAAGGGGTGGCCCACAGCTGCGAACAGGCGTCCGGCAGCGCCCAGCACACCCGGCGCATTGCCGCCGACAGCAGCCGTGACAGCCAGCGCACCACCGCGAGTATCCAGCAGCTCAATCAACGTCTGAACGAGACCGCTGCGGCGCTGGGCCGGGTCAGTGAACAAGGACAGCAGATTCAACTGGTGGTCGACACCATTCGCGGTGTCGCCGAGCAGACCAACCTGCTGGCACTCAACGCCGCCATCGAGGCGGCCCGGGCGGGCGAGCAAGGGCGTGGCTTCGCGGTGGTGGCCGATGAAGTGCGCAGCCTGTCCCAACGCACGCAATCGTCGACCGCACAGATCGCCGGCACGGTCGACAGCCTGCGCAACACCGTGAATGAGGCCGTCAGCCTGATGCAAGCCGCGTGCAGTCAGGCAGAGAGCGATGCGCAAGCGGTCACCGGCCTCGGTGAACGGCTCGGGGAAATCGCCAGTGCGGTGCAGAGCGTCACCGATACCCTGGCGCAAATCGCCACGGCGGTGGAGGAACAGGCCAGTACCGCCGACGAGGTCAGCGGCAATATCCAGCAGGTCGATCAAGCGGCGGTGCGCTTGCTCGAAGGGGCCCGCGCGGTGAACCAGGCCGCGGACACTCTGAGCCACGGCAGCAAAGCCTTAAGCGACAACACCGGGCGCTTCCGTTTGAGTTGAACCCGCCAGGACTTCTCAGGCGCGGATCACCGCCTCCGGGAAGTCCTGCTCCAGTTCGCTCTTGAGCCAGTCGATAAACCACGCCGCGTCTGCCGAGAGTTCGGCGGACGGCGTCAGCACTCGATAGCTTTCCAGCTTCACTTGCGCGTCCACCACCCGCACCAGCTTGCCGCTATGGAGTTCGTCGCGCACCAGCACTTCGTTGGCCAGTGCGATGCCCTGCCCGCTCTCGGCCACCGACAGTGCGTGGTCGTTGTTGACGTAGAGCATGTCCGAATTGAGGTGCATGTCGAGGTCGTTGGCGGCGAACCACAGGTTCCACCACTCGCCGTCATCCACATGGATCAGGTTGTGTTTCACCAGGTCCGCGGGGCTGTCGATGGGCTCGACGCTGGCCAGATAGTCGGGGGAACAGATCGGAAACACCCGAGGACAAATCAGGCTGGTGCGCGAGTGCGCATATTGGCCGTCCAACCCGTAGACGATGCCCAGGTCAGCGCTTTTGCCATCCACTTCGGTGAAGGTGGAGTTGGGCTCGATAGCGAACTTCAAGCCCGGGCGCAGATGACGCATGGCCTCGATGCGCGGCATCAGCCAGCGCTTGGCAAACCCTGGCACCACCATGATGCGCAGCCAGCGTTCGGCGTGTTTTGGCTGCGCCTCTTTTCCCGCTTCGATGATCAGCTGCAAGGCGGCGGTGATCTTGCGGTGGTACTTCTCCCCCGCCGTCGTCAGGTTGACCCCGCGTGAGGTGCGCTCGAACAGTTGGATGCCCAGCCAGTCTTCCAGCAATTTCACATGGCGGCCGATGGCCGGCTGGGTCACGTGCAGGGCCTTGGAGGCTTCGACATAGCTGCCCAACCGGGCCGCGGCATCAAAGGCACGCACCGCGTTGAGCGGCGGCAAACGGTGGTCAGGCATGGTTTCCGGGCGCCTTCTGCTGTTAAATTTTTTAACAGCCCCTATGTTAAAATTGAAGTTTCGCCCCCGCAACCCCTCGCTGATAATCGATCCACAGCAGAACAACAAAACAGCTGGTTACAACACCCGAACGCAATCTCGATCCTGCCCAGAAAAATAATATCCATGGCCCGACGACGCAGCTGTTTTCAGCACGTGCGCAGGCGATGGGGGAATCGGAGGTAACGCATGAATGCCCTGCATTCGCTGCAAACGCTGGCGGTGTCCATCCGCTCAGTGCGCAAAGTCTACGGTGATCCAAAGACTGGCCCGGTGGCGCTCAAAAGCATCGACCTGGACATTCGCGACAACGAGTTCTTCACCCTTCTCGGCCCTTCGGGCTGCGGCAAAACCACGCTCCTGCGGATGATCGCCGGGTTCGAATTCCCTACCGAAGGCGAAATTCTGCTCTACGGCGAAAACATCGCCGACCGCCCGCCCTTCCAGCGCCCGGTCAACACGGTGTTCCAGCATTACGCGCTGTTCCCGCACATGACCATCGCCGAGAACCTGGCCTTCGGCCTTGAGTCCCACCCGATGGGCAAAGTCCTGAACAAAACGCAAATGGCAGAACGGGTGCGCGAGATGCTCGCCCTGGTGCAGATGGAGCGCTTTGCCAACCGCAAGCCGGCGCAACTGTCTGGCGGTCAGCAACAGCGTGTCGCCCTCGCTCGTGCATTGGCGCCGCATCCCAAGGTCTTGCTGCTCGACGAACCGCTCTCGGCGCTGGACCTCAAGCTGCGCCAGGCCATGCGCGAAGAGCTGAAAACCATTCAGGCGCGCACCGGCATCACCTTCATCTTCGTCACCCACGACCAGGAAGAAGCCCTGACCATGTCCGACCGTATCGCCGTGTTGTCCGAAGGCGAGGTGCAGCAGGTCGGTCGTCCGGAAGACATCTACGAACGCCCGCGCAATCGCTTCGTGGCGGACTTCATCGGTGAAACCAACTTCATCGAAGGCACGGTCACCCGCGTTGCAGACGGCCTCGCCTGGTTCGCCGGTCCGGCCGGTCATCCATTGCCTGCACAGCCATGCAGCGATGTGCGAGTCGGTGCCAACGTCGCATTGTCCGTGCGCCCCGAGCGTTTGCATCTGGTGCCAGCCACCACTGAGAACGCTCTGCCGTGCCGGATCGAAGCGCAGATCTACCTCGGCACCGACCTGCAATACCAGGTCAGCCTGAGCGACGGTTCACGCCTCACCGTGCGCACCCCCAACTGCGTCGACCAGAGCAAACGCTTCGCCGTCGGCAGTCAGGCCGGTCTGTTGTTCGACCAGGGCAGCGCCAGCGTCCTGCACGATTGAGCACGAGGAATTGCCATGCACGCTTTACCGATTGCCAACACGCTGGAACGTCGGCGGGCCTTCCAGAGCTTTCTCGGTGTCAGCCCCGCGCTGATCGCCATCGGCCTGTTTCTGATCGTGCCGATCCTGATCGTCATCGGTTACTCGCTGATGGAGGCCAACCCCTATGGCGGGGTGAACAAAGTATTCAGCAGTGACGCCTACACCTCCCTGCTGTTCGAGCGGCAACTGGACGACAGCCTGGCCTTCGCCGACTCCTACCTGATCATTGCCCTGCGCTCCATCGGCATCGCCGGGCTGACCACGCTCATCACCCTGTTGATCGGTTTTCCGGTGGCGGTATGGCTGGCCATGCAACCGGCCCATCGCCGTGGCTTGCTGATCTTCCTGATCACCGTACCGTTCTGGGCCAACCTGTTGATCCGCACCTACGCCTGGATTCTGCTGCTGCGCAACACCGGGGTGATCAACAACAGCCTGATGGGCCTCGGGGTCATCGACCAGCCGCTGCAACTGCTCTACACCGACGGCGCGGTGCTGCTGGGGCTGGTTTATACCTATGCGCCCTTCGTCGTGCTGCCGATCTACGCCACCCTGGAAAAAATGGACATCCGCCTGCTCGAAGCCGCTCAAGACCTCTACGCCGGACGCGTTCGAACCTTGCGCAAGGTGGTGTTGCCGATTGCCAAACCGGGAATTCTCGCCGGCGCCATCCTCACTTTCGTGCCTTGCCTGGGCGCGATGATCGCTCCGGAACTGCTCGGTGGCGGCACGCGAATGATGCTCGGCAACCTGATCTTCCGCCAGTTCAGCGATGCGCGTAACTGGCCTTTCGGTGCGGCTCTGTCGCTGGTGCTGATGGCGGCGGTGATGTTGGTACTGACGGTTTATGCCTTGCGTGCCGAACGCCAGCGCATCGCCAAAGGAGGTGCGTGATGATCGGCCTGTTCAAACGCAACACGCTGGGGGTGCAGGACTTCCCCGGCTTCGGCGGTTTCAGTTTCCTGTTCTACCTGTACCTCTACGCGCCGATCGTGGTGCTGGTGGTGTTTTCGTTCAACGCCAACCAGTCGGCCACGGTGTGGACCGGTTTCAGCCTCGACTGGTATCGCGCCGCATTCGCCAACCAGGCCCTGCGCCAGGCGGCTGGCAACAGTCTGTTGATCGCGGTCTGCGCCAGCATGGTCGCCACGGCCATCGCCACCCTCGCCGCTCTCGGCACTTCACGGGGTGCGAAGTTCAAAGGCCTGCAATTGTCCATGGGCGCGATCATGTTGCCCCTGGTGCTGCCGGAAATCGTGGTCGGCGTCGCCACCCTCGCGCTGTTCTCCACCATCGGTCTGTCCCTGGGCTACGGCAACCTGATCATCGCGCACACGGTGTTCTGTATCCCGTTCGCCTTTCTGCCGATACGGGCACGCCTGAACGACATGGACCTGTCCCTGGAACAAGCCTCGGCCGACCTCTATGCCGGCCCGTGGCGGACCTTTCGCAAGGTCACGTTGCCGCTGCTGATGCCGGGGATTTTCTCCGGGCTGATGCTGGCCTTCATCGTGTCGCTGGATAACTTCGTGATCTCGATGATGGTCTCCCAGGCCGGCACCACCACCTTGCCGATCTTCATCTTCGGCCTGTTGCGCATGGGTGTGACACCGGACGTCAACGCTGTCTCGACCCTGATCCTGGGCGTCTCGGTGCTGTTCGTCACGCTCTCTTATCTGCTGGGCAAAAAGAAAACCTGAACCTTCTACGTACTGTGGGGAAATAGCATGAGCAAGTGGATTAAAAGCATCGGCACTTCGTTGTTCCTGACTTTACCGCTGACCATGGTCGGCAGCGTTCAGGCCGCGGAAAAACTCAACGTGGTGAGCTGGAGCGGCTACTTTTCGCCGGAGATTCTCGCCAAGTTCCAGAAGCAGACCGGCATCGAAGTTACAGTCGACTCCTACGATTCCAACGAAACCCTGCTGGCCAAATTGAAACAGGGCGGTGCCGGTTATGACGTGGCGATCCCCTCGCACCAGTTCGTGCCGATCCTGATCAAGGAAAAACTGCTGGAGCGCTTCGACCCGGTCAACCAGCCCTACTACGCCAGCGTCGTCGACAACCTGAAAAAACCCACCTGGGACCCGGAAGGTGCCTATTCCGTGCCGTTCATCTGGGGCACCACCAGCGTGGTGCTCAACACCGAGCGCTACAAGGGCCCTGCCGACAGCCTCAAGGTGCTTTACGAGCCACCGGCCGAGCTGCAAGGACGAATCAACATGTTCGACTCGGTCAGCGACGTGGTGGACATGGCCAGCCTGTACCTGAACATTCCACTGTGCAGCGAAGACCCGAAACAGATGCAGCAGATTCTGACCCTGCTCAAGGCGCAGAAACCCTTCGTCAAAACCTACAGTTCCAAGGCCGGTTCGATCCGCGAAAACCTCGCCTCCGGTGAAATCGACATGTCGACCTTCTGGGGCGGCTCGTCGATGCGCGCCCGGGAGATGAAACCGAGCCTGAAATACCTGTACCCGAAAGAAGGTGTGCTGGCCTGGGTCGACAACATGGTCATCCCGACCGGCAGCAAGAACCCGGCAAACGCCAAGGCCTTCATCGCGTTCCTCAGCCAGCCTGAAAACGCGGCGATGACCCAGAACTTCCTCAAGCACCAGAGCCCGATCAAGGGTGTGGAGCCGTTCCTCGATGCGGGCCTCAAAAACGCCCCGGAACTGCACATTCCCGAAGGCACCCAGGTGGTGTTCAGCAAGACCTGCGGCGAAGGCGCGATCCGCCTGGCCGACCGTCTCTGGACCAACCTGATGCGTTGATCTCTACCGCCCCGACGCGATGACGGGGCGTTTTTCCAGCCGTCTGAAAGGCCGCTTGCAATGAACTCTAATAACATCAGCGAACTGGTCCTGTTACAGGCCCACGAGCTCGCCGAACGCATCCGCCTGCGCCAGGTTTCCTGCCGGGAAGTGATGCAGACTTATCTTGCCCATATCGAACGCTTCAATCCGAAGGTCAATGCACTGGTGAGCCTGCAAGCGCCGCAAGACCTGCTGGCCCAGGCCGATATCCGCGACGCCGAACTGGCGAAAGGTCAATACCGTGGCTGGATGCACGGCCTGCCCCACGCCATCAAGGACTTGTCCCTGACCCGTGGCATCCGCACCACGCTGGGTTCGCCGCTGTACAAGGACTTCATCCCCGAGCGCGACGGCATCATGGTCGAGCGAATCAAAGCGGCGGGCGCGATCATCATCGGCAAGAGCAATACCCCGGAATTCGGCCTCGGTTCGCAAAGCTATAACCCGCTGTTCGGCGCGACCGGTTGCGCCTACGACCCGAGCAAGACCGCTGGCGGCAGCAGCGGCGGTGCGGCGGCGGCGCTGGCGATGCACCTGGTGCCGGTGGCCGACGGCAGCGACATGATGGGCTCGCTGCGCAACCCGGCCGCCTTCAACAACATCTTCGGGTTCCGTCCGTCCCAGGGCCGCGTGCCCTTCGATGACAGTGCCGACCTGTTTATCGACCAACTCGGCTACGAAGGCCCCATGGCTCGCAGCGTGCGCGATGCGGCGTTGCTGCTGTCAGTGCAGGCCGGGGCCGATGCACGGGCGCCGCTGTCGATTGCCGAGCCCGGCAGCGCCTTTGCGGCACCGCTGGATCGGGACTTCAAAGGCACGCGTCTGGGCTGGCTCGGCGACTTCAACGGCTACCTGCCGATGGAAAAAGACATCCTCTCGCTGTGTGAAAAGGCCTTTGCCGATTTCGAAAGCCTGGGTTGCCACATCGAGCCCGTTCAATCCGGATTCGCGCCAGAGAAGCTGTGGAGCAGTTGGCGGACGTTGCGCCACTGGATGGTCGCCGGCTCGTTGGGCGCGACATACGCCGACCCGCAAAAACGGGCGCTGTTGAAACCGGAAGCCTGCTGGGAAGTCGAAAACGGCCTGAAACTCTCGGCCACCGACGTGTTTGCCGCCTCGGTGACGCGCAGCGACTGGTATCGGGCGATCTCCAGGTTGTTCGAAAAATACGACTACCTGCTGCTACCCAGCGCCCAGGTGTTCCCCTTCGATAAAACCCAACCGTGGCCCACCACCATCGAAGGCGTGACCATGGACACCTATCACCGCTGGATGGAGGTGGTGATTCCCGGCACCTTGTCCGGCTGCCCGGTAGCCAACGTACAGGTCGGCTTCAGCGCCAGCGGCCTGCCCATGGGCCTGCAAATCATCGGCAGACACCAGGCCGACTTCGCTGTCCTGCAACTGGCCCACGCCTACGAACAGGCCAGCCGCTGGTTCCAGCGCTGCCCTTCACCGCTGCTCAGAGGATAGATTTTGATAAACGGTTGAAAGCGCAGAGAAATATTTTAGATTTATGCTTGACGCATCCCCGTTACCGGTGAATAATGCGCGCCACTTGGCTACATAGCTCAGTTGGTTAGAGCATAGCATTCATAATGCTGGGGTCCGGGGTTCAAGTCCCTGTGTAGCCACCAAGTACTAAAAACGGCTTACCGCAAGGTAAGCCGTTTTTTTATGCCTTGAAAAAATACGCTGCGGTTGCAGGAAATCCTGAACCGCATGCGCGCATCGATCAGACGCCAATGGTCGGCAATGCCGACAACGCCCGCTCCCAGATTTGCCACGTGCGCAGCCAGACCATCGCCTGCCAATCGCTATCCGCCGGATAGAACTGTTCCAGCAGATTCAACTTGACCCCTCGCCCCGTTGCGTCACTCGGGTTGCCATGCAAATGCAGCCAGTGGTCATCACGCAGATGCCGGTGAACGTCCGGCCCGGGATAGGTCCCGCACTCGATGACGAAAGGCATCAGCCGTACTTGCGGCAACGCATCGATCAACGCCTGCGAGGTATAGCCGGTGGCCGTTGCCGCCACGCCGGTTTCGCTCAGGGTATCGGCACCGGTCTGCAGGCTGTAGAGCCACGGGCCATAAATCGCCTGCGCATCCGCCAGCGCCGGATAGGCGGACTCGGTGATGGTCAACAACATCGGATGACCGTATTCGCCAGCGCCCGTGTGCAAGTCGAAACACATGGCGACCTCGGCATGGGCTACGTGCATTTGCACGATCTTGTGCAACGTGCGGTTCGACCAGCTCGGCGCCAGCCCGCCGAAAAACAGACCGTCGGGGTGAGCATGCTGACCGCCCTCGACAATCGACATGACTGCCGGCCAGCCGTGCAGGCGAATCTGTTCGTCGAGCAAGGCATCGGCACGATCACGCTCCGGACCTTGCAACTGTGGGCAGGCATAGATTTCATGCAGAGCGTCATAGGCCTGGTTGTCCGGCAGCGGTCGCTGGAAATCCAGGTGATTGCGGTTCAGGTCGATGTTGTCTTCGTTGACCCGGCGCAACCACGCCATGCCCCAAGGGTTGATGGCATGGACCATGACCACGGCGACATCCGCTGGCAGGGAGCGCTTGCCCAACTCCTGCAACCATTTGATCTGGCAACCCGAGCCGTAGAAGCCTTCGACTCCGTGGGTGCCGCTCAGCGCGATCAACAGGCGCTTGGCGCCCGGATCACCCAATACCGCCACATCCGTGCTCAGGGACTCACCAAACGGCCCCTTGAGCGGGTGTGGATACTCCGTCAGCGTTGCGCCTGCCGTGGTCGCGGCGGCCAGGAACTGTTCACGCTGGGTGCGATAGCTGGACTGGGTGGGGAACTCGGTTTGCATGTCTGCCTCTTGTTGATTTTCCGGCCTGCCTGTTGGCAACGACCCTACAGAAAATCCCGCTTTTGATGAAGGACAAAAAGGGTCAATGCCGTGGGACCTGGTTTGCGTCCCTCCCGGTCGGTCGATAAAGTCCACTGATCCCAGATCCAACGGACGGAGTGCCCCACGTGTTCTCAACCTTCCCTTTGCGCCGCTATCGCCTGCCTGCCCTGCTTCTGCTCGCCAGTGCCTTGAACCTGGCCGCATGCAACAACGCTACGGTGCCGACGCTGCCGCTCGCACCGGAAAGCGCTTCCGGGTTCCGCACCGACCTGCGCACCCAGCACGCCGAGAAGTACATGGCCGCGGCGGCCAACCCGCTGGCGGCCGAAGCCGGGCGGGAGATGCTGCGCCGGGGCGGCTCGGCCATCGACGCGGCGATTGCGATGCAAGCCGTGTTGACGCTAGTCGAGCCGCAGTCTTCGGGCATCGGCGGCGGCGCATTGATCGTCCTCTGGGATGGCAAGGCCGTGCGCACCTACGACGGACGTGAAACCGCCCCGGCCGGCGCCACCGAAAAGCTTTTCCTGCAAGCCAACGGACAACCGATGGGGTTCACCCAGGCGCAGATTGGCGGTCGTTCGGTGGGCACACCCGGCGTGCTGCGCGCCCTGGAACTGGCCCATCAAAAACACGGACGCCTGCCCTGGGCGCAGCTGTTTGAACCGGCCATCCAGCTCGCCGAACAAGGCTTCGCCATTTCGCCACGCCTGCACCGGTTGATCGCCGCGGATTCGTCCATGCCTCGCTCGCCGGAAATGATGGCTTACTTCCGCAATGCCGATGGCAGCCCAAAAGCCGTCGGCACAAACTTGAAGAACCCGGCACTGGCCGCCGTGTTCAAGCGCATTGCCCATGAAGGCCCGGATGCCCTGTACAAAGGCCCGGTCGCCGAGGAAATCGCGGCCAAGGTGCAGGGGCACGCCAACCCCGGCAGCCTGTCCCTGACCGATCTCGCCAACTACCAGGCCAAGGAGCGCGCGCCGCTGTGCACCGACTACAAGCGCTGGCAGGTCTGCGGCATGCCGCCACCGTCGTCGGGCGGGATCGCCGTGGCGCAGATCCTCGGCACGCTGCAAGCCCTGGAGACCCGCGATAAACGCCTGGCGCTGGCACCGCTGCAACCGGTCAAGACCACGGCCCCGGCCGGCATCGAACCCGACCCGCAAGCCGTGCACCTGATCTCTGAGGCCGAACGCCTGGCCTACGCCGACCGCGCTCAATACTTAGCTGATACAGACTTCGTCCCCGTGCCGGTCAAGGGCCTGGTCGACCCGTCCTACCTCGCCAGCCGCGCCGCCCTGATTGGTGAACGCAGCATGGGCACGGCCAAACACGGCACTCCGCCGGGCATCCGTGTGGCCTATGCGCCGGACCGCTCGCCGCTGCGGATTTCCACCTCGCAAGTGGTGGCCGTCGATGACGCAGGCGGCGCCGTATCGATGACCACCACCATCGAGTCAGCGTTCGGCTCGCACATCATGGTTCAGGGTTTCATGCTCAACAACGAGATGACCGACTTCTCGTTCATCCCCGAGGAAAACGGGCAAAAAGTCGCCAACCGCGTCGAGCCCGGCAAACGCCCGCGTTCGTCCATGGCCCCAACCCTGATCTTCGACCGCCAGAGCAGCGAATTCCTCGCCACCGTCGGTTCCCCCGGCGGCTCGCAAATCATCGAATACGTGGCCAAATCCACCATCGGCCTGCTCGACTGGAACCTCGATGCCCAAGCCGCCATCAACCTGCCCAACTTCGGCAGCCGCAACGGCCCGACCGAACTGGAACAGGGGCAGTTCAGCCCGACGCTGATTCAGGCGCTGAAAGACAAAGGACACGGCGTGACCGAGATCGACATGACCAGCGGGACCCAGGCGATTGTTCGGGTCAAGGACGCCCAAGGCAAAGCGTCGCTGACAGGCGGAGCCGATCCGCGGCGTGAAGGGCAAGCGCTGGGGGATTGAGTCGTACGCGGGGATGAGAAAGGGCTTACCGGTGGGTAGGCCCTTTTTATTGGTAAAGAGTCCAGCTCGCCTCTCTCCCGCTGCTTTTTCCTACCCGCAAATATTTGCGTCCTGGTTAGAGTTTCCACGCCACGTACATAAAATTTGTCGGCACTCACAAGCAGTACGACACGGTCGACGCTGATAACGTCGAAATGGAGTAACCCATGAACATTCGCCCGATTCACACAGAAGAGGATTACCGCGCCGCCCTCAAGAGCGTGTCGGCTCTGTTTGAGAATGAACCAGAGATTGGCACTCCCGAGGGAGATTACTTCGACATCATGATTACGCTGATCGAATCGTATGAGTCGAAGCACTTCCCGGTCGACTTACCCAATCCTATCGATGCGATCAAGTTCAGAATGGAGCAGTCCGGGTTGTCCGCCGCCGATCTTGCACCCGCCATCGGCCGCACAAATCGTGTTTATGAAGTACTCAATGGCAAGCGAGCGTTGACGCTTCCAATGATCTGGAAACTGCACGAGCTGTTCGGGATACCCGCCCAGAGCCTGATCAAACCGGTCAAACACGCTTGATCAGGGTCGGCTCATGCAAGCATACCTACCGATAATACGGACGATGCAGAACTCCGCTTATCGACTGATCTTCAACCCCTGCCGAACCTGGTGCTTTTCCAGCGCCAGCTCGATCAGTCGCGTCACCAGCTCGCTGTAGGTCATGCCGGTGGCCTGCCACAGTTTCGGGTACATGCTGATGCGGGTGAAGCCGGGCAGCGAGTTGATTTCGTTGATCAGCACTTCGCCGCTGTCGGTCAGGAACACGTCGACGCGGGCCAGGCCGGAGCAGCCCAGTATCTGGAACGCTTCGACGGCCAGGGCGCGAATGCGCTCGCTGGCCTCGACGCTGATATTGGCCGGCACCACCACTTCAGCCGCCTTGTCGTCGATGTACTTGCTGTCGTAGGAATAGAACCCGCTGCGAACCACGATCTCGCCGCAGCCACTGGCGATGGCGTCTTCATTGCCGAGCACTGCACATTCAATTTCGCGACCGCTGACGGCAGATTCGATCAACACCTTGGTATCGAAACTCAAGGCCAGCTCCACCGCTGCGCTGTACTCAGCCTCGTCGGTGACCTTACTCACGCCCACGGAAGAGCCCTGATTCGCCGGTTTGACGAACAGCGGCAAACCCAACTTGCCCCGCACCTCGGCAAACCCGGTGCGGGCCGCCGTGGCGCGGGTCAATGTCACGAACGGCGTCACGGCCAGGCCGGCATCGCGCAGCAGGCGCTTGCTGATGTCCTTGTCCATGCACACGGCCGAGCCGAGCACATCGGAGCCGACAAACGGCAGATCGGCCATGCGCAGCAAGCCTTGCAGGCAACCGTCTTCACCGAGGGTGCCGTGGACAATCGGGAAGATCACATCGACGTGGCCAAGCAGTTCCTGGCTGGAGGTTTCCACCAGTTGCTGACTGGCTTTACCCGGCACCACGGCCAGTTCGCGGTTGGACTGGTTGAGGGCGATCAGCGCCGGATTTTCCTGATTCAGCAAAAAATTCGAAGGATCGTTGAGGTGCCAGTGGCCTTGTTTGTCGATGCCGATCAGCACCGGTTCGAAGCGTGAACGGTCCAGCGCATCGACGATGTTTTTCGCCGATTGCAGCGACACCTCATGCTCAGCCGAACGGCCCCCGAAAATGATCCCCACGCTCAGCTTGCTCATGACCTGGCCTCACCTGACGAATAGAAAAACGACCTGCAGAGAATGCGCCACACAGTGCAGTATTTGCCCTTGGTTTTCTAGCGTACCTGTCGCCTTGCGATCAGAAGACAGGGAGTCGCTGACTGGGTTACCGTGTTGCGCATCGAGCTCAAGACAATCATCACCATGGCCAAGTACCCGCCTCGCAATGACTGGTTCCATCGCGCGCCCGATGTCGGCGGGCTACAGCGTTTCGAGGCGTTTTTTGCCGGCCATGGCTACGATCTTCACCGCCACGACACCTATGCCATCGGCCACACCCTGGCCGGGGTGCAGAGCTTTCAGTATCGCGGTGGCTGGCGTCACAGCCAGCCAGGCGCAACGATCGTGCTGCACCCGGACGAAGCCCACGATGGCGAGGCCGGCACCGAGTCCGGTTTCCAGTACCGGATGATGTACATCGAACCGGCGCTGATCCAGCAGATGCTCGGCGGCCAACCGCTGCCGTTCATCAAGACCGGACTGTCGAACGACCCCCGCCTGTTTGCTACTACGGGAGCCTTGCTGCGCAGCCTTGATTGCCCGCTCGATCCACTGGAAGAACAGGATGCGCTGTTCGATCTGGCGCAGGCCTTGAGCAGCGTTTCCGGTGTGCCAGCCAAACGCTCGGGTTTCGATTACGTGGCCGCGCAGCGCGCGCGGGAATACATCCACAGCGCCCTCGATCGCACCGTGACACTCGATGAGCTGGCGCAACACAGTGGCCGGGATCGCTGGAGCCTGTCCCGGGATTTTCGCCTGTTGTTCGGTACCAGTCCCTATCGCTACCTGACCATGCGACGCCTGGACATGGTCCGCGCGCTGCTGACTCAGGGGCAGACACTGGTCAGCGCCGCGCTGATCGCCGGCTTCACCGACCAGAGCCACATGACTCGGCAATTCAGCAAAGCCTACGGCTTGCCACCGGCCCGCTGGCTGAACCTGCAGCGGCGCTGAGCCACGCACAATCGTTCAAGAATCGCGTCGAATTGCTGGCTATCGTGGCCCAGGATCAACCACGAGAGCCCCATGATGAACGCCTACGAAAGCCTGAACTTCGCGGAAAAGCTCACCCGGATCGATTCGCACTGGTCGCCCCGGGTCATCGCCGAAATGAACGACTACCAGTTCAAGGTGGTGAAGCTGCTGGGGGATTTCATCTGGCACGACCACTTCGATACCGACGAAACCTTCATCGTTCTGGAGGGCCAGTTACGTATCGACTTTCGCGATGGCCATGTGCTGGTGAACGCCGGGGAGATGTATGTGGTGCCCAAAGGCGTCGAGCACAAACCCAGCGCGGGGCAGGAGGTAAAACTCCTGCTGATCGAACCCAAGGGCGTGCTCAATACCGGCCGCGAAGGTGGCGAGCGCACGGCCGAGAATGATGTCTGGATTTGAGCGCTGGCCGCCTCACGCCTGCAAGGTCTTGCCGTCCACTGGATCACCAATGGTCAAGAAGTGCCCGCCCGCCACGTGGTGCAAGGTGCGCAAGGCGTCTTGCCCTTCGAAGTGCCAGCGGCCTTCGCTGAACACGCGCTCGTCAGCCTGGGCGGCAATCACTTCAGCCAGGAACAGATCGTACTGCTGGTGGTTGTTCGGCTCCGGCAACAGGCGACATTCCAGCCAGGCCACGCAGCCTTCGAGCATCGGCGCATCAACCGACTGGCCGGTGAACGTCTGTAAATCGTAGGTCTCAAACTTGTCGCGCCCCTGGCCCTGGGTCAACTCCAGACCGGAGGTCGAACCGACGGTCTGCACAATGTCGGCCTGTGCAGCGCACGGAACGTTCAACACAAACGTGCCCGAGGCTTCCAGCAACTGGCGAGTCCAGGTGGACTTGTCCAGCACCACGGCAATTTTCGGTGGTTCGAAATCCAGCGGCATGGCCCAGGCTGCCGCCATGATATTGCGCTGGCCATCGTGGGCTGCGCTGACCAGCACGGTCGGGCCATGATTGAGCAGACGATAGGCCTTGGACAAGGGAACCGGACGGCGGTGGGGAACGCTCATGGAAGTCTGCTCCTGGGGGAAAAGAGCCGATTGTAGCGCCCACGTAACCCTGTGGGAGCGGGCTTGCTCGCGAAGGCGTCAATTCAGTCACCGCTGGGTTGAATGACACACCGCTTTCGTCGGAACGCCGCCCGGAGCAAGCCCGCTCCCACCAAGAGCTGATCTCAGGTCAGTTGGTGAGTTGATTGGCAAACTGCCCCACCGCGTTGACCACTTTCTGCGCGCCGTCCTGGATCTCGACAATCACCGTACCCGCTTCCGCCGCCAGTGCCAGGCCCTGCTCGGCCTGAAGCTTGCCGTCGGTCATCAGCGCTACGGCGTTGCGCGCCATGTCCTGGTTCTGCCGCACCACGAGGACGATTTCGTCGGTGGCCTGGCTGGTGCGCGAAGCCAGTTGCCGGACCTCATCAGCCACCACGGCGAACCCCCGCCCCTGCTCGCCCGCACGGGCCGCTTCGATGGCCGCGTTGAGCGCCAGCAGGTTGGTCTGCTCGGCAATGCCGCTGATGGTTTTGACAATGGTACCGATCACCAGCGACTGCTCGTTCAGCGCTTCGATGCCATCGCCGGCGGTTTGCATATGCCTGGCCAGGTTGCGCATCACGTCCACGGCCTGGGTCACCACGGCGTTGCCGCGCTGAGCGCTTTGGTCGGTTTGCTGCGAGGTGCTGTAGGCGATGTTGGCCGCCTCGGCGACGGCTTGCTCCTGATTGACCTGATCGGTAATCACCGTGGCGAACTTCACCACCTTGTAGAGATTATTGTTGGCATCGGCCACCGGGTTGTAGGACGCCTCAAGCCAGACCGCACGACCATGGCTGTCGACACGTTTGAAACGGTCGGCCACGTACTCGCCCGCATTCAGGCGACGCCAGAAGTTATGGTATGCGTCACTGTTGTATTCTTCCGGCAGGCAGAAGGTGCGGTGATGCTTGCCCTTGATCTGCGCCAGGCTGTAACCCATACCGCTGAGGAAGCGGTCGTTGGCGGTCAGCACGTTGCCGTTGAGGTCGAATTCGATCACCGCCGTGGAGCGCACCAGCACGCCAATCAGGTTCTCGTGTTCGCGGGAGGCCTCGATGGTGCGGGTCAGGTCGCTGGAGAAGATCGAAAAACACTTGATCCGCCCATCCGCCGAGCGCACCGGTTGCAGGATCGAACGCAACCACGCTTCCTGGCCGGTACCGCGCAACAGACGCACTGCGCCGGCGAAATGCTCGCCACGGGTCAACGCGTTCTTGAAGCGCAGCTGGAATTCATCGGATTTCACTTGATCCGGGACCAGATCGTCGATGTGTCGGCCAATCAGGTCGCCGCTCTTGTAATGCATTTCGCCAAGGAAGTTCTGGTTGACCGACTGAACCCGCCCGTTGCTGTCGAGGGTCAGCACCAGCATTTCGCTTTCCAGACTTTCCTTCACTTGCTGGAGGCTGGAGAGTTCTTCACGAAGAGCCGACAGCTCCTGCTTCAAGCGTTTATTGAACATGGGAAAGCACCGATGGACAGGGGTAGAAAGCGATATGCAGCCTAACCATCGGCCTTGGAAACATTTTCTTAAGCGTGCTTCAGGCTTGTCCTACAAAAAAGTTACGACATGCCCGATCAATGCGCGCCAGCCACAGGACAGCCTGCGATTCTCGGCATCCGCGCACCGAAGTACGCCGCACTGCTCACGCCCACTGCGCCCATCACCGCACTGAACATCACGCAGATCCATGGACTCCATGGCATCAGACCGATCAACAACAGCGGTGTGACACTCGCCCATGCGGCATAGGCAATGTTGTAGGTGAACGAGATCCCCGAAACGCGAATCCGCGCCGGGAACAGGCTGACCATCACCGATGGCACCGCGCCAACTACCCCGCAGGACAGCCCGGCCACCGCGTAAGCCAGGCCGATCCAGTCGCCGCCCATGATCAGGCAGGCATACAGCACGCCGATGCCCAGCGGCAGCAGCAGGCTATAGAGCATCACCGTGCGCCAGGCGCCGATGCGATCGACCAGCAGCCCGGCGAGCACGCAGCCGATGTTCAAGAACACGATGCCCAGTGCGCTCAAGGCGAAGGTATGGCTGGCGGTCATGCCAAAGGTTTTCTGCATCATGGTCGGGGTGATGACCACGAACACCACCACGGCCGAGGTCAGCACACAAGTGAGAATCATCGCCGGCAAAATGGCCAGGTGATGCTCGCGCAAGACCGTACGCAGCGGCAGTTCGCCGGCTGCCTCGCGCTGCGCCTGCATGGCCGTGAACACTGGGGTTTCGCTGAGCCAGCGACGCAGCCACACGCCAATCACCCCAAACACGCCGCCCAACAGGAAGGGATAACGCCAGGCGTAATCGAGGATTTCCGCCGCAGTGAATGCTTGCGCCAGGAAGGTCGCGGTCAATGCGCCGATCAAATAGCCGAAGGTCAGCCCCGCCTGCAAGAAACCCAAGGCATAGCCGCGGTGGGCAATGGGTGCGTGCTCGGCGACGAATACCCAGGCACTGGGTACCTCACCGCCCACCGCCGCGCCCTGGAGGATGCGCAGGGCCAACAGCAGCAAGGGTGCGAAATAGCCGATTTGCGCGTAGGTCGGCATGATCCCGATCAGCAGACAGGGCAACGCCATCATCAGGATGCTCAGGCTGAAGACTTTCTTTCGCCCCAGACGGTCGGCGAAGTGCGCCATCAGGATGCCCCCCAACGGTCGCGCCAGGTAACCGGTGACGAAGATCCCGAAGCTTTGCAGCAATCGAAGCCACTCGGGCATTTCCGGCGGGAAGAACAACTGGCTGAGGGTCAGGGCGAAAAACACGAAGATGATGAAGTCGTAGATTTCCAGCGCCCCGCCGAGAGCGGCGAGCCCCAGGGTCTTGTAGTCCGAGCGGCTGAACGGCTTCGGGCGCGAATCGGTGTTAGTCATGAAAAGAACTCTGGCATAGGCAAAAACCAAGGCGCCCATGGTCTACGCAAATGCACCGACGGACAACCCGTTAGACCAAAGTCCCATAGCCACGAAACAGCCCCGCAAAAGTCCTCGGCTTGAATTAATGTTGGCGCCTGTCCAGACGGGCGGTTACTGCCCCGAAGACCACTACAAACATAATAAATCCGAGGTACCCCCGTGGCCGCTGATATCGAAGATAGCCGCTCCGCCCGCTTTGCCCTGCGCTGTTCAAGTTTTGCCGAACGCTGGTTTCCCGACTCTTGGGTGTTTGCTGCCCTGGCGGTGATTATCGTGGCCCTGGCCACCATGGCGATGGGTGCCAAGCCCACCGATGCCGCGGTGGCGTTCGGTGACGGCTTCTGGAGCCTGATCCCGTTCACCATGCAGATGGCGTTCGTAGTAATCGGTGGTTACGTGGTCGCCAGTTCGCCACCGGCGGTGAAGCTGATCGACCGTCTGGCGAAAATCCCGAAAAACGGCCGCTCCGCCGTGGCCTGGGTGGCGCTGATTTCCATGGTTGCGTCGCTGCTGAACTGGGGTCTGTCGCTGGTGTTCGGCGGTTTGCTGGTGCGCGCTCTGGCCCGCAGAACCGATCTGAAGATGGACTACCGCGCCGCCGGTGCCGCTGTCTACCTGGGCCTCGGCGCGGTTTGGGCCCTGGGCCTGTCATCGTCCGCTGCGCAATTGCAGGCCAACCCGGCCAGCCTGCCGCCGTCGATCCTGTCGATCACCGGGGTGATCCCTTTCACCCAGACGATCTTTCTTTGGCAGTCCGGTGTGATGTTGCTGGCTCTGATCATCGTTTCACTGATCGTTGCCTACGCCACCGCCCCCGGCCCGAACTCCGCGCGAGACGCCAACGCCTGCGGGATCGACCCAAGCTTCAACCTGCCACCGCTGCAACCACGCACCCGCCCCGGCGAATGGCTGGAACACAGCCCGCTGCTGACGATTCTGCTGGTGCTGCTGGCAGCCGGATGGCTGTTCCATGAGTTCTCGACCAAACCGGCCATCAGCGCGATTTCCGGGCTGAACACCTACAACTTCCTGTTCATCATGCTGGGTGCGCTGCTGCACTGGCGTCCGCGCAGCTTTCTGGATGCCGTGTCCCGTGCGGTACCGACCACCACCGGTGTGTTGATCCAGTTCCCGCTGTACGGCTCGATCGCCGCACTGATGACTACGGTCAAGGGTGCCGATGCGCAGACCCTGGCGCACCACATCTCGACCTTTTTCGTCAGCATTGCCTCCCACGACACCTATGCCCTGCTGATGGGCGTGTACTCGGCGATCCTCGGCTTCTTCATTCCGTCCGGCGGCGGCAAGTGGATCATCGAAGCGCCGTACGTGATGCAGGTGGCCAATGACCTGAACTATCACCTGGGCTGGGCCGTACAGATCTACAACGCCGCCGAAGCCTTGCCGAACCTGATCAACCCGTTCTACATGCTGCCGTTGCTGGGCGTACTGGGGTTGAAGGCGCGGGACCTGATCGGCTTCTCGTTCGTGCAGTTGCTGGTGCACACGCCACTGGTGCTGTTTTTGCTGTGGGCACTGGGCACGACGCTGACGTATACGCCGCCGGTGATGCCGTGACCCAAATGGTGGTGATGACATAGAACCCTGTGGGAGCGAGCTTGCTCGCGATGACAATGTCACTGACATATTGATACTGAATGTGCCGACGCCATCGCGAGCAAACCCGCTCCCACTGTGGTTTCTCCCACATTGAGAGTGCACGTTGCCTGACAGCTTTTTACCTCCCCCCTCTAGACCAACCGCCGCCTGCGGTTTCAGTATGTAGCACCCACGCCAACGGGAAACCACGCTGAAAAGGATCTGAGCATGCTAAAACTTGCAGGACTGACTCTCGCGGCCCTCACCCTGAGCGCCGCTGCCCACGCCGATGTCGCCCTGAAACTGGGCAGTACCGAACGCGTTACCCGTCTCTTCGCCTATCCCAACAACTGCAACGTGATCTGCTTTCGCAACTGGACACTTGAACAGACCGTCGAGCATTACCTGACCCAAAGCGTGCAGCGTGATGGCTACACCGGGGCGAAGGTTCTGATCAAGACCGATAACAATCAGCTTTATGCCGAAATCAGCGGCGTACCCAACGGCTATGAAAAGCCTCTGGCCGCGCTGCTCGACGCCGGTGACCTGGCCTACAACGGCGCCAGCAAACTGAATGCCGATGGCAAGTGGGCGTATAGCTGGTACCTGTTCCTGCCGTTGGGCATGGCCCTGGAAAACCGCAAAAGCGTCGAACTGCTGCACTTCCCGCCAGACTATTCGCTGACCCAGGCCCAGGATTACCTGAGGTCCGCCACTACGGATCGCTGGGCCACGCTGCTGACTGCCAACGGCATCCCGGCCGGGCAGACGCCGGGCTACCAGACAATCATCGACATCGCCCCGATTGCCGCGCCGTCCAACGCGGGCAAAGACCTCGAAGGCGTCTACGGCTACTTCAAGGATTACCAGACCACCATGGTCAAGGAAGTCAGCCTGAACGCCAGCGGCGCAGCCCTGCCGATGGTCGCCTTCGGCGCACCGGTGCGTAACTGGATCAAAGAGCAATACGGGCAGACGGTGAACGTGTTGGGCCTGGTCCAGATCACCCCGGACAACGGCGTGAAAGTCCCCGTGCTGGGCTCCAACCATCCGAGCTACATTTGGTATGCCGCCGATCCGGCAAGCTACACCGGCAGTGACGCCCAGGCCAAGGCCGATGCGGCAGGCCTGAAAGTCATGGGTCAGGATTTGAGTGCTGCGTGCTGGCAGGCCGCCATGGGCCGCCAACCGGACAGCAATCCGGACGTTGAGCTCAATACCTGCAGGCAAACCTGGCAAGTGGCCCAGAAAGAAAAAACCTGCGAGCTGTTCTACACCTCGATCCGCAACCTGTCGCCCCAACAGGCTGTGGGCAAATGCGCGACAGCTTCGATCGTGTCCCAGCTCAAGCAGCTCAAGGCTCCGGCGCCAGCCACGGCGAAACCTGCTCCGCCGTTGTAACCCGATGAACGGCGAAAAATCTGTCACTTATGACAGTAGACCGCCCGTGGTATCTGCGAGAGGCTTGGGCTGAACCCATGTGCTGCTGTGCTGACAGGACCGTCGGTGCAAGGAAGTCGCAGCACCCAGCAGACAGGGATTGTTATGAAAGCTCACGCCCCTCAACGAAAACGCCCACAACCGCCGCAAGGTGTTTACCCCTTTTCGGAGCTGCCCGTTCGCCTGGGATTTCCTTCCCTGGCCGACTTCGAAATCATTGAAAACGCCAAGGGCGAAGCCAAGGGTATTGCCGCACGGCGCGAGTTCCCGCGAATCACCCGTATCTGCCGGGCGTCGGGGCATTTGCTGCCCTACCGCTGCCGACATACCCGCCAGCTCGCCCCGGGCATACACGTCTACGACCCGCGCTTCTGCGGACTGTTACGACACTCCTGCGACCCCAATGTCTTTCTGGACTTGAGCGAGTTGTGGTTATGGGCGCTGAAGGACATCAGCAAGGGGGACTGGCTGACCATGGACTTCGCCGCCACCGAAGACAAACTGCAACGCCAATTTGCCTGCCAGTGCGGCTCATACGAGTGCCGTGGCTGGATTACCGGCTACGACGAGTCGCCAAACGCCGACGGCCAGGCGTTTCTGCAACGCTGGCGTCGGCAACATCATTATTGACGGGTATTACTGAGGGTCGACCGGACGCAGGCGGTACTGCGGCGGCAGTTGCTCGAAGCCGCTGATGGTAGTGTTCAGGCTTTTCCAGCGACCGTCCTTGATGCCGTAGATGCAACCGTGGACCGACAGGCTCTGCCCGCGATGCCAGGCATTTTGCACAATGCTGGTATGGGCGACGTTGGCCACTTGCTGAATCACGTTGAGTTCGCAGAGGCGGTCGACCTGTTCCTCTTCGGTGGCCAGTTTGGCCAGCTCTTCGCGCTTCTCGTAGTAGAGATCGCGAATCGAACGCAGCCAGCCGTCGATCAGGCCGAACTGGCGATCCTGCATCGAAGCGCGCACACCGCCGCAGCCATAATGGCCGGTGACAAGGATGTGTTTGACCTTCAGTACATCGACCGCGTACTGAATCACCGACAGGCAGTTGAGGTCGGTGTGCAGCACGACGTTGGCCACATTACGGTGTACGAACAGATCGCCCGGCAGCATGCCGACGATCTCGTTGGCCGGCACCCGGGCGTCGGAACAACCGATCCACAGGAACTCTGGGGTCTGTTGGCGAGCCAGCTTGGCGAAGAAGTCAGGATCTTCCTCCTTGATCGCAGCGGCCCAACGCTCGTTGTTATCAATCAGATCTTGTAATTCGTTCATGCTTTGAAGCCTCAAGAATGATGCGCAGCTTTGACTGACAACCGTCCGTCGGGGTCACGCGCGAAAATGCAGATGCTCTCCTGATCCGGAATACGGGGCTCCATGCCGGTGGAATTCTCGGTAGCCACGGGGGTCAACCGTAGTAGGGACTACAGTATGAGGAATTGCCATGAATGATTCACGACGTCCGTACGATGCGGTGCAACCGGAACCCGTCGATGACAACGAAGACCGCATGGGCTCGGTGCGTGAGTTGGATTTCGACGAAGAAGAACCCGGCACCAGAATCGGTGACGAACTGCCGGAAAAGGAGCGCGAGCAACTGCTGCCGCGCAAGCGCGGAAGTGAAGCGGGCCTGACCGCTGCCGCGACCGGTGACCATCAACCTACCGATGACGATCTGAGCCCGGAAACTCTGATCCGTGAGGACGGCGCCCGGGATGCCCATGAGGCGGGCAATGATAGCCGTGCGGATTGGGACCTGAGCATCGTTGATGAGGACGATATCGGCGGTGGCAATGGCCTGGATGAGGCTGAACTGGCTCAGCGCGATCCGATGGACGGCAAGCGATAATTTTTTAGTGCCTGTTCAGCCGCCTTCGCGAGCAAGCCCGCTCCCACAGGGGGAATGCATTCCAAATGTGGGAGCGGGCTTGCTCGCGAAGCTTTTGAGGCTCAATCCACCAAAGTGCAGGCCATGACCACCGCATCTTCGCGCCCGCCCACCGCCGGGTAGTAATCCCGACGCCGGCCGATCTCGTTGAAACCATATCGCTCATACAGCTTGAACGCCGCGGTATTGCTGTCGCGCACTTCCAGGAAACACTCCCGGGCGTCGGCCTTGTAGGCGATCGACATCAAATACTCAAGCAATGTCAGCCCCAGGCCACGCCCCTGGTTTTCCGGCTTGACCGTAATGTTGAGCAGGTGCGCCTCGTCGAGGATGATCTGCACCACACCGTGGCCGACCTGTTGCTGACCTTCGAACATCAGCCAGATCTGATACTTGCCCAGGCCATCGAGGAAAATCCCGCGGGTCCAGGGATGGCTATAGGCCGCATATTCGATTTTCAGTACAGCTTCCAGGTCCGCCTCGGTCATCGGGCGAAACGATACAGCGTCACTCATTCGATTCTTTCCAGCGCGCCATCAGCCGACGCATGGCTTGCCAGACATCAGCCTTACGCTGTGGCTCTTCCATTAATAATTCCAGGCCCGGCACCGCCCAGGCCGAGCCCAGGCCTTCGATCTGCAATTCGCGATTGAACGCATCGGCATCCGCTTCGCCGGCAAATCGCACCGCAGGCAAGCCGATCAGCCACAAGCAGGCGCAGGGCGTTTCTTCCATGCGCACCGAGAGAAAACCTTGCACGAAGTCACGGGCCGCTTCCGGGCCCTGATCCATCGTGCCACGCACCAACAGCGGCCAACGCACCGGCTCACCGACGATCTGCGGACTGTCCGGCAGACCGGCGGCGCGCAGCATGTCCTTGAGCAGCAGGTAGGCAGGATCGCGAGTCTGGAAGGATTCACCTGTGGGTAACTCCACCAGCAGCAGGCAACGCCCGGCCCGCAATAATTGCAGGGCGAAACGCGGGGGCGGCACGATGGGTGCCTTGACCACGGCTGGCGTCTCTTCGGCCTCTTCCACCGGTTTCGCGCCGGTGCGGGTGCTGGCCAGCGATGGCCGTGGCACCTCGATCTTCACCCGCTCGGCCGGCTTGGCCACAGGCGCCACGGGCGTATCGGCCACAACAGCGGGCACGACAGGCGCGACCACAACCGGCTCGGGAATCTCGAGCAGCTCGGGCCGCGACGGCGCGGCAAAGGGCAATTCGGTGCGCGGCAGCCAGTTGACCACCTGCATGGCGGCCAGATAAGCGCGACGACGGGACTCGATAAGCAAAGGTCGGCCACTTGTGGATAACTAAAGTGCGCTGATTCTACCGCCGTTCGCTGAAGATCGCCCGCAGTTGATCGATGCACCTTACCGAAAAGAAGGCGACAGTCCGTCCCGAGAGTGAATCGCATTGCCCCCGATGCAGTACAATCGCGGCTTTTAATCGCCAACCAGCCGGCCATTCCGATGATCGAACCCAAGCGCGTCTTGCGCGCCCTCGCTGAACACTGGGCACTTCTGGAGCCACTGTGCGAGCACTTCGACCAAGGCACACTGAGCCTGAACGAACTGCGCACGCAACTGGCCGCCCAGCAACTCGACAGTACGCCGCAGGACATCACCAGCCTGCTGGATGTGTGGATTCGCCTCGACATCCTGGTTCCCGTGGCCAAAAGCCCGAACCGTTTCGAGCTCAATGCGCAGATTCACGACTTCCTCGCCTATCTGCGCCGTGAACACCGTCTGGGCCTGTGCCTGGAGATCGAAGCCTACCTGCGCCACCTCGAGCGTCTGGCCGGTTATATCCAGGACGCATTCGACATCCGCGACGGCAACGACCTCGCCCGCCAATTGCGCCTGCTCGACATGCGCGTGCGTGACGTGCTGAAAAAACTCGATAACGACGAACAGGCACTGGTGGCTGTCGCCGAACGGGCGAAAACCAGCGACCGGCAGATTCCGTTGCGTCAGCGTTATGCTGAAGTGCTGGCGACCTGGGACGAATACGTCGAGCCAATGATTGATCTGGTGAACGCCGACGGCGCCTTCGAACAAGGCGTGCGCAAGGTCGAAACCGTCCTGCTGAAGATGCTCAGCGAACAGCAGCGTCTCGGCCACCTGGTCGACGACGACATGTTGCTGCGCACCCACGCGCGCATCCTCGAAATGCAGACCAGCGCCCAGCTGACCCTGCGTCACGCCCGCGAGCTGCTGCTGCCGCTGCGCGAAGAAGCGCGCCGGCACAACGCCGTGACCCGTGGCGCCGCATTGGCCCTGTCGATGATCCGCCGCAAAGGCATCGACGCCGTGCCGCAAGCGGCGATGCCGATGTTCACTCGCCCCCAGAGCACCTTCCTCGGCAGTGCCAGTCAGGTCGAAGCCTACGTGTATGCCCTGGCCCGCTTCGAACCGAAACCGGCGCGCTTCCCCAAGGCTCACAAGACCCAGAAAGGCGAAGCGCCACGGGCGCCACGCACCGTTCGGGAAATGCTCGAGCGCTGCGAAGACGCCCTGCCGATGCCGGACCTGATGACCTGGCTGCTGGAGCAGGAACCGGACGGCGCCACCGACGAATTGCTGTACTGGTTCTCGCGCCTGTCGCGGGAAAAACGCTTCAAGCGCGAGCGCCTGGAACGTCGCGAATACCATACTCACGAGCACCAGGTCAGCCTGCGCTCCTTCGCCCTGCTCTCGGTCAGCGACACCGCCGCCGAGGATTCTGCGAGCACTCCCTATGCATCTTGATCTATCCGAACTGTCCCAGCTGGCGCCGATCTTTCGCGAGCTGTTCAAGGGTTATCACGTCAGCCGCCGCGATCCGGAGCTGTACGCGCAGTTGTCGAACTTCCAGGACCAGTACCGCACGCTGTTCAAGGCCCTGGGCTTTGAACTGGTCTGCGACACCCGTGGCTTCTACTACTTCGTGCCGGACCTCGCAGCGGCGGCGGTGAACAAGACCGCCCAGCGTCTGGCGCTGTTCACCTTTATCCTCGTCGAGCACCTGGCCGATCAGGGCCGCGACCCGATCGCCGTGCTCGACGGCGGCAGCCTCGGTCGCGATGAATTGCCGTCGCTGCTGGAAAAGTACCGCGACCTGTTCATCCAGGCCGAAGTGCAGACCCAGGACGAGCTCGAAGAAAAGATCATGCGCCGCATGACTCAGCTCGGTTTCGCCAGCGAAGAGAACGGCGTCTACCGTTTCCTGCCGCCGATGCACCGTTTCCTCGATGTGTGCCTGTCGGTGCAGCAGGACCGCGACCTGGCCGCCAGCCTGCACAGTGTCCTGCCGTTGCCGGTGCCGGTCCTGATCGACGAAGACAGCGACGAAAAGCTGTTGCAGACCGATGACCCGCTCGACCTCGCGGGTTTTGAAGACGAAAGCGAAGAAGACGCACTGGCCCGCGCCATCGCCGAAGAACAGGAGCTCGACGCATGAGCAAGGAACGTTACGGCATCCGCCGCTTTGCCCTTTTGAACACCGCCGGCTACAGCCTCGGCCTGTTCCCGCTGGAAGAGCCGCTATCGGTATACGGCGCCAACAACTTGGGTAAATCCGCCTCGATCAACGCCCTGCAGTTCCCGATCCTGGCGCGCATGTCGGACATGAGCTTCGGCAAGTACAGCCTGGAGCAGTCCCGGCGCTTCTACTTCGCCTCGGACACCAGCTACATCCTGGTGGAGGTGAACCTGCCCCACGGCCCCCACGTGATCGGTGTGGTCGGCCGCGGCCCGGGCGGCGGCTTCGGTCACCAGTTCTTTGCCTATGCCGGCAAACTGGACCTGGCCCACTACCAGAAAAACGACACCTGCCTGCGCCAGAAAGAACTGTTCACCAACCTTGAGCGCGAAGGCCTGAAAGCCTACGAACTCAAGCCGGACGAACTGCGCCGCCTGCTGGTTGGCGGTCACACTTCGATCCCGCTGGACCTGACGCTGATCCCGCTACGCTCCACCAGCGAGCAGAGCCTGAAGACCTTCCGCGCCCTGTTCATCAACCTGCTGCACATGCGCGAAATCACCGCGGCCAAGCTCAAGCAGCTGTTCCTCGATGCCTTCGAACACAGCCTGCGTTCCGGCAGCGTCGACTACATCGCCGCGTGCGAAGAAGCGTTCCGCGATGTACGACGCATGGAGCAGGACTACAACTCGCTGGTCGCCGCCGGCCCGCTGGTCGAAGCCCTGGCCAACGGCGTGAAGCAACGCGACATTCTGCGCGGCAAACTGCACCGGATCTCACCGCTGCTCGACTCCTTGCTCGGCACCTGGTCGGACTACGCCAGTGCGCGCAAGGAAGAGCTGACCATTCAGGCCGAACACTACCGCAATGAGCAGGATGCCCTGCAAAACGACCAGCGCGGCGGTACTCAGGAACTGATGCGCCTGGAGCGGGAAATCACCGGCATCCAGCGCTGGCTCGGCGAATTGTCCGTACTCAAGCATCGCTTTGCCCTGGTCGATGACGTCAAGGTGCTGGAACAGCAACTGCTGGCCGCGAAGGACGCCCACGACGAACTGGCCGGTGCGCTGGCACAGTCCCGCCAGTTCAGCGCCGAAGACCTGGACGAGCGCCTGCGCGACCTGGAAAAACGCCTGAAGTCGGTCAAGCAGCAGCTCGATCACGCCGACAACAACAGTTATGCCCGCCTGCGCGAAGAATTCTCGCAGCAAGACGTCGAACGCCTGATGCGCCTGTTCAACAGCGCACTGTTCAGCCTGCCGCTGGGTGAACACGGGATCACCCTCGACGACGACGGCGAGTGGGTCAAATCCGTGGAGCTGATCCTCGACGGTTTCAAAGGCGAACGCTTCGAAGTGCCGGGCCTGTCCATCGACATCTCGCACATCGAACCACCGGCGCTGCAGGCCTTGGCTGACCGCGCAGCCCTGCGCGACCAGAAGGAGCGCCTGGACAAAGAACTCAAGCAACTGAAGACCCAGCAGGCCGTGGCGGCCGACCGCGCCGCGAGCAAGACCCAGACCGAAGTGCTGTACCAGCAAGTGCTGGATGCGCAGAAAGCCCTGGAAGATTTCCGTCGCGCGCAAACCCTGAGCGCCGAGGAAGGCGACAAGCTGGAACAGATGGCACAGATGGAAGCCGCACAGGACGAATTGAAGCGTTCCAGCGATGCCTTTACCGAGCGCGTCCAGCAACTGTCGGCCAAGCTGCAACTGGTCGGCCGCCAGATCGGCGACATGGAAGCCAAGCAACGCACCCTCGACGACGCCCTGCGCCGCCGTCAGTTGCTGCCCGCGGACCTGCCGTTCGGCACACCGTTCATGGACCCGATCGACGATTCCATGGACAACCTGCTGCCACTGCTCAACGACTATCAGGACAGCTGGCAAGGCCTGCTGCGGGCCGACGGCCAGATCGAAGCGCTGTACGCCCAGGTACGCCTCAAGGGCGTGGCCAAGTTCGACAGCGAAGACGATATGGAGCGGCGCCTGCAACTGCTGATCAACGCCTATGCGCACCGTACCGACGAAGCCCTGACCCTGGGCAAGGCTCGCCGTGCCGCCGTGACGGACATTGCCCGGACCCTGCGCAACATCCGCAGCGACTATGACAGCCTCGAACACCAACTGGCACTGTTCAACCGCGAGATCAACAAACGCCAGGTCTCCAACCTGCAAAGCTTCCGCATCGTGCTCGCACCGAACAAGGAAGCGCTCAAGCACATCGACCAGATCATTCACAGCGCAGGTCAGTACGAAGAAGGCGAAACCCTGTCGGTCTTCGATCTGAGCCAAAGCGCCGAGCAGGACAACAAGAACGAAGAGGCCAAGGAATACCTGGCGCGGCTGGTGGCGGCCAACCACAACCAGCTCGGCCTCAAGGACTTGTTCGAACTGGCGTTCGAGATCACCAAGGTCAACGGCCAACCGGTGATCCACACCGACATCGACGGCGCGGCGTCCAACGGCACCACCATGACCATCAAGGCACTGACCAACATGTACTTGTTGCTGCACTTGATGGACCGTGACCAGGCCGGTCGCGTACGCCTGCCGTACTACCTCGACGAGGCGGCGGACATCGATGAGAAGAACCAGGCCGCATTGCTGGAAACCAGCCTGCAACTGGGCTTCGTGCCGATCCTGGCGAGCGTGAAGCCGCAGGTCTGCGCCAGTGTCGCCATCGACCTGGAAGGCGGCAGCGGGCCGGCCGGCATCTACATCGATGAGGCGGACTGGAAGTACATTCGTCGTCACGATCAGGTAAGGGCGACGATCAACGAACAAGCGGATGAACCGGAGCTGGATGCGGTCTGAGGCTTGAATCGAAGGCAATAAAAAGGCCGCGGTCCAATGGATCGCGGCCTTTTTCATAGGTGTGTCATTTAGCTTTGCAGTGAACTTCAGAGCCTCTTCGCGGGCAAGCCCGCTCCTACATTTGATCGCATATCTTCAGGAACAACCCAGCCCCCCTGTGGGAGCAGGCTTGCCCGCGAAGGCGTCATCACAGACGCCAGAAAACTACTTACCGAGTGAAATCTTCGGCGCCCAGCCCAGCCACTCCTCTTCGAACTTGTCGAACAGCGCGAACGTCTGCTCCGGTCGCGCCGGGCTACCCATGCGCTCGCCATCCGGCGTGGCAAAGGCGACACCACCCTGAATCATCGTCTCCAGTGATTCAGTACGCACCGTTGCACCTTTGAACAGGCCGACATCGAAGTCGAAACCGCTGGTGTTCCAGAATCGTGTACCGCTGCGTACCAATGGCGCGTACTTCGGCTCGATCAGGATATGGATCAGCACGCGATCAGCGGTCTGGCCCAGTTCATAACCGGTCACCTTGCCCACGGTGATTTCGCGATACGTCACCGGCACCCCGGCCTTCAGCGAACCACGACGTGCCGCGCTCAGCACCAGACTCAATCCCGCTTCCTGCTTGGCAGTTTCGGGCGCGGCGGCCAAAACGACAAAGTTCTTCTGCGGTCCCAGGTTCTTCGGCGCCGGTTGTACCTCGATGTATTGCCCGGTCACCAGGGTTTCGAGGTTGGACGTCTTGATCAGGCCCAGTTCAGGCTTGACCACCCAGAACTGACTGCCGACCCGGGCAATGCGCTCTGGCACTTCGGTAATCCGCGCGGTCAACAGCACCGATTGCAGGTCCTCGCTGAGATCAACATCCTCCACCTTGCCGACATCCAGCCCCTTGAAACGAATCGGAGTGCCGGTACGCAGGCCATCAGCGCGATCGAGCTTGAGCGTGATGACTTCGCCCTTCTGCGTAGCGTCTTCATGGTTCGCGAACAGACGGAAACGTGGAATACGCTTCTGCAACGGGGCGTTGTCCTGCGGGGTCTCGAAGGCAATGCCGCCGGCCATCAAGCTTTGCAATGACTCGCTTTTAACCTGGACCCCGCCGGTCAGTCCGCCCGTGAGGGTGATGCCACTGGCGTTCCAGAAGCGCGTCGAGGCGTTGACCAGGCCTTCATATTCCTTCTCGATGTGCACGCCAATGATCAGTTGTTTCTTTTTGCGGGAGAACTGATAGCTCTGTACGGAGCCGACTTTGACCTGCTTGTAGAGAACCGGGCTGCCGACTTCCAGCGAACCGAGGTTTTCCGTGAACAAAACAAGGTGCAGGCCCGGTGCACGCAGATCCAGCGGCGGTGCCTTGGCCCGGGCTACAAACTCCCGCTGTGGCGCCGAACCCTTGTCGCCAGGCCGCACAGCGATGTAGTTGCCTTTGACCAACGCTTCGAGGCCGGTAATCCCCGCCAGGGAAATCGACGGTTTGACCACCCAGAACTGGGTGCCTTCGACCAGGTAATCCTCGGCCAATGGGTCCATCGTCAACTCGGCGGTTGCGCCAGACAGATCCGCATCGACCTTCAGCGTTTTCAGGCTGCCCACCTGAATACCCTTGTACATCACCGGTGTGCGACCGGCCTGCAAGCCGTCGAAATCACTGAGCTTGACCTTCACCCGGATACCGGCGGCGGCGGCGTCAAAGTCTTCATAGAGTCTGAACGGCAGGCTCGGATCGGTAGGCGGACTGTCCTTGCGGTTTTCGGGTGTGGCGAACGCAATACCACCGGCGACGATGCTGGCCAGGGACTCACTGCGGACCTTCACACCCGACAGATTGGCGTCGATGCTGATGCCGCTGGCATTCCAGAAACGTGTGTGTTTGCGCACCAGTTTGGCGTAAGTCGGCTCAATGAAGACCTTGAGCTCGACAGTGTTCTGGTCCTCGGACAATACATAGCTTTTGATCTGGCCCACTTTGATCTGTTTGTAAAACACCGGACTGCCACGGTTCAGCGAGCCCAGGCGGTCGGCCTTGATAGTCAAGTGCAGACCGGGCTGGGCATCGGAGAGCGGCGGTTCCTGGGCCAGGGCCTTGAACTTGCGGACCGGCTCGCCTTCCCCCGGGCTGATGGCGACATAGTTACCTGAAACCAGCGTCTCGAGACCGGTAATCCCTGCCAGCGTCACGCTCGGCTTGACCAGCCAGAAACGCGTGCTGGTTCGCAGGTATGGCTCTACGTCCTTGTTCATTTCGATGCTGGCGATCACGCCTTTGGAACTGCCTTCGTCATCGAGCTTGAGACTTTTGACCTTACCGACCGACATGCCTTTATAGACAACTTCGGTCTTGTTGGCCTGAATGCCCTCGCCGCTCTCAAAACGCACCTGAATCTCGATACCGGTCTCGTTATAGGCACGCCAGCCGAGCCAGCCGCCGATGATCAAGGCGATCAGGGGCAACACCCAAATGGCAGACCAGTTCGAAGCCGGTCGGGTTTTCGCTACAGGCAAATCAGTCATGGTCGTCGTCCGACTCCGTGTTATCCCAAATCAGTCGGGGATCAAAAGTTACCGCGGCAAGCATCGTCAGAATCACCACCGTGGCGAAAGCGATGGCGCCAAGATTGGCTTCAATGCTGGCAAGCCGCCCAAAATTCACGACCGCCACGAGGATGGCAATCACAAAGATATCGAGCATCGACCAGCGGCCGATGAATTCAATGAAACGGTACATCCATATACGCTGGCGAGCCGAAAGGGGCTGACGGCGCTGCACGGAAAACAGCAGCAGAGCGATGCCCACCAGCTTGAACGTGGGCACCACGATACTGGCGATAAACACCACGGCCGCAATGGGGAACATTCCGTAGTGCATCAGTTCGATCACACCTGCCATGATCGTGCTCGGCGCACCTTTGCCCAAGGAGTTCACGGTCATGATCGGCAGCAAATTGGCCGGTATGTAAAGAATGGCGGCGGTAATCAGCAATGCCCAGGTGCGCACCAGGCTATTCGGGCTGCGGGCGTGTACCAGCGCCCCGCAGCGCGTACAGACTTGCTCATCGGTATCAGCTTCCTGCCTGTTCAATTCATGACATTCCTTGCAAATCAGAATGCCCGCATCAATCGCCCGCATGGGCATCCTCTCCTGATAACGCTTGCCAGATCTGGTGTGGAGACATTACGACCTCCAGCCAGACTTGAATCAGCAACAAACCAATGAAGCACACCAGGCCGAGGCCTACGGTGATGGCTGCCATATCTGCCAGTTTTACGATCGCTACCAGTACGCCCATGAAGTAAACCTCGAGCATCCCCCATTCGCGTATATGGTGATAAATGCGATAGAGCAGCAAGCCGTAGCTGCGTCCGACATCAAAACGGATACTCAACAATACGGTCAGTTGGCACAGCAGCTTGAGCAGCGGGATCCCCATGCTGCACAGGAATACAATCACTGAAACGCTTTGCATACCCGTGTCAAAAAGGGCAACAACGCCGCTCCAGACAGTGTCTTGCGAAGACTGCCCGAGTAGATTGAGCTGCATGATGGGTAAAAAGTTCGCCGGAATAAACAACAACAAGGCGGCTATGACAAGGGCGAGACTGCGCTGTACGACGTTGTACCGATTGGCATAAAGCTCGTAGCCACAGCGCGGGCACATGGCTTTTTCGCCATGGGCGAGTTCGGGTTTACGCATGAGCAAGTCGCACTCATGGCAGGCAACCAGATTTTCCAGTGGTATTTCTGACAGCTCTTTGGCGTCAACCGAATCCGGCATAAGCGCTCTGACTCTGAAAAAGTTGGACCTATTCTAGTGTCCCGGGACAAAAATAACTGCGCCAATTTGTGCTTGATTGATCGTGCTTTTTCTACGACAAAAACAAAACCCCTACCTGCATACGCAGATAGGGGTTTCGGAATTTAATCTTGACGATGACCTACTCTCACATGGGGAAACCCCACACTACCATCGGCGATGCATCGTTTCACTGCTGAGTTCGGGATGGGATCAGGTGGTTCCAACGCTCTATGGTCGTCAAGAAATTCGGGTACTGAGTCGCGGCCGGTTGGCCTCGCTTCAGCAAATTGGGTATGTGACAGCTTTCGGTGTTTTGCAAGAGTCGAACTTTCGGTTCTTTCGTCTTCACACACCGCAATCTGATGCTCTTTCGAGTAGTCAAATTGCTTGGGTGTTATATGGTCAAGCCTCACGGGCAATTAGTATTGGTTAGCTCAACGCCTCACAGCGCTTACACACCCAACCTATCAACGTCGTAGTCTTCGACGGCCCTTCAGGGGACTCAAGGTCCCAGTGAGATCTCATCTTGAGGCAAGTTTCCCGCTTAGATGCTTTCAGCGGTTATCTTTTCCGAACATAGCTACCCGGCAATGCCACTGGCGTGACAACCGGAACACCAGAGGTTCGTCCACTCCGGTCCTCTCGTACTAGGAGCAGCCCCTCTCAAATCTCAAACGTCCACGGCAGATAGGGACCGAACTGTCTCACGACGTTCTAAACCCAGCTCGCGTACCACTTTAAATGGCGAACAGCCATACCCTTGGGACCGGCTTCAGCCCCAGGATGTGATGAGCCGACATCGAGGTGCCAAACACCGCCGTCGATATGAACTCTTGGGCGGTATCAGCCTGTTATCCCCGGAGTACCTTTTATCCGTTGAGCGATGGCCCTTCCATACAGAACCACCGGATCACTAAGACCTACTTTCGTACCTGCTCGACGTGTCTGTCTCGCAGTCAAGCGCGCTTTTGCCTTTATACTCTACGACCGATTTCCGACCGGTCTGAGCGCACCTTCGTACTCCTCCGTTACTCTTTAGGAGGAGACCGCCCCAGTCAAACTACCCACCATACACTGTCCTCGATCCGGATAACGGACCTGAGTTAGAACCTCAAAGTTGCCAGGGTGGTATTTCAAGGATGGCTCCACGCGAACTGGCGTCCACGCTTCAAAGCCTCCCACCTATCCTACACAAGCAAATTCAAAGTCCAGTGCAAAGCTATAGTAAAGGTTCACGGGGTCTTTCCGTCTAGCCGCGGATACACTGCATCTTCACAGCGATTTCAATTTCACTGAGTCTCGGGTGGAGACAGCGCCGCCATCGTTACGCCATTCGTGCAGGTCGGAACTTACCCGACAAGGAATTTCGCTACCTTAGGACCGTTATAGTTACGGCCGCCGTTTACCGGGGCTTCGATCAAGAGCTTCGCGTTAGCTAACCCCATCAATTAACCTTCCGGCACCGGGCAGGCGTCACACCCTATACGTCCACTTTCGTGTTTGCAGAGTGCTGTGTTTTTAATAAACAGTCGCAGCGGCCTGGTATCTTCGACCGGCGTGGGCTTACG
>NZ_JBXAJS010000006.1:0-499793 GCF_058797535.1 Pseudomonas sp. GW823-FHT02E01
TATCTGTCGCCAATAGCCATGGAGCAAAAAGCGGCATAAACACCGTAACCGGTGTCCGGGATTACTTGACCAGTTCAAACCGGCTCCCGGCGGATCGCGCGCATCCCGACGTTTTCATACAAGCGCCGCGCACGAAGGTTGTCTTCACGTACCTTCAGGTCCACGAAACCTTCATGCCGCTGCTGGAACACCTTGAACGCCTGCAACAACAGCGCACGCCCCAACCCCCGACCCTGAAACCGCGGGTGCACCACCAGGTTCTTGATATAGGCACTGGTCCAGCACTGGCAAACGCCGACCACTTCCTCGGCATCCAGGGCAATGAAGCACAGGGCCGGGTCATATTCCGGATCGGTTTCGAACTGCCGTTGCCACATGTCCAGCGCGGCTACGCGACCACCGCCGTCGAGATAACCGAACTCCATCAACCGGTGCACGGCGGCGCCCAGTTCGGGGCGGTATTCGCTCAGTTGAAGGCCGGTTGGCCAATCAGGGGGCGGCACGACGACAGAGAGGTCGCGCCGCATCAGCCAGCAGAATTCTTCGGTCAACACTCAATAACCCTGTTCGGCGACAGCCTTGGCCGCGGTGATCAGGCACTGGGTCAATTCCGGCGAAGAAAACTTGGTCAGCACCGCGTTCGCCCCCGCCAGTCGTGCTTTCTCGGCGTTCATCGCACTGTCCAGCGAGGTGTGCAGCAGTACATAAAGATGCGCGAAATCCGGGGTTTCCCGCAGGGTGCGGGTGAAGGCGTAACCGTCCATCTCCGACATCTCGATGTCCGAGACGATCAGGTTGATCTGCTGCGCGGTGCCTTGCAGGTCCAGCAGGCAGTCGATGGCTTCCTTGGCGCTGCGGGCCGTATGGCACTGCAGGCCGAGGTTACGCAGGGTGTGCACCGATTGCTGCAAGGCGACCTGACTGTCATCGACCACCAGGATGCGCGCGTTGCCGAGCAGTTCGGCGTCTTCCATGCTCAGTTCGGTCGGCGCCATTTCGATTTGTGCCGGGGCGATGCCATGGATGACTTTTTCGATGTCCAGCACTTGTACCAGGGTGCCATCGACCGACGTCACGCCAGTGATGTAGGCACGCAAACCACCGGAGCCGAAGGGCGGCGGGCGGATGTCGGTGGTCAGGCAATGGACGATCTTGCTCACGGCCTGTACGTGCAGGCCCTGCTTGGAGCGGCTGACGTCGGTGACGATCAGGCAGCCGCCGTTGGGGTCTTCCAGCGGACGCTCGCCAATGGCACGGCTGAGGTCGATCACCGACAGCGAGGCACCGCGCAGGGTGGCGATGCCTTTGACGTGGGGATGTGACTCCGGCAGCCTGGTCAGCGGCGGGCAGGGAATGATTTCACTGACCTTGAGCAGGTTGATCGCCATCAGCTTGCCGCTGCGCAAGGTAAACAGCAGAAGCGAAAGTGAGTCTGCGCGGGCTTTGGTGGAGGACATATAAACCTTCTCTGGAAAAAGGTGACGGGCAATCCAGGGATCGCCAATGACTTCGATGCCGGGTTATCGACTTGTTTGGGGCAGGCTTTAACAATTGCGGTGAACAGTAAGACGCCATCGCGAGCAAGCTCGCTCCCACATTGGATCGTCGTCGTTCACATATCCTGTGGGAGCGAGCTTGCTCGCGATGGGGTCATCACTTCATGCCGAGCCTTTTGGCCATCCGCCCAAGATTCGCCCGATCCAAGCCTAGCTCACGGGCCGCGCTTGCCCAGTTGTTGTTGTGCCGCTCCAGGCAGGCACCGATCAACTGGCGCTGATAGTTTTCGGTCGCCTCGCGCAAATCACCTGCTACCAACGCCACAGCGGCGATGGCGGGTTGCTCGGCAGCGGTTTCAACGCTGGCGCTGGGCAAGTCGAGGTCGGCTGCGCTCAAGCTGAGAATCTTTGGCCGCTCCTTGCAATTGCCCAGGGCTTTCAAGGCGCTGCGGCCGATCAAATGTTCAAGCTCGCGCACATTGCCGGGCCAGTCGTAGGCCAATAACGCGGCCTGGGCGTCGCTGTTCAGGCGCAGGCTGTTGAGGCCCATGCGCGAGCGGTTCTGCTCCAGGAAGTAACCGCTGAGCAGCAGCACATCGCGGCCGCGATCGCGCAGGGCCGGCACCAGCAGCGGATACACGCTGAGGCGATGGTAGAAGTCGGCGCGGTAACGGCCGCTGCGTACTTCTTCGGCGAGGTCGCGGTTGGTCGCCGCGATCAGGCGCACGTCGACCTGATGTTCCTGGTCCGAACCCAGTCGCTGCAGTTGACCGCTTTGCAGCACCCGCAACAACTTGGCCTGCACGGTCAGCGACAACTCGCCGACTTCATCTAGGAACAGCGTGCCGCCATTGGCCAGTTCGAACTTGCCACGGCGGTCGTTCATCGCCCCAGTGAAGGCGCCGCGAACATGGCCGAACAACTCGCTTTCCACCAGGGTGTCGGGCAGCGCGGCGCAGTTGAGGCTGATGATCGGTTTGTCGGCGCGGGGCGAGGCGGCATGGATGGCTTGGGCCACCAGCTCCTTGCCGACCCCGGTTTCGCCGGTGATCAACACGGTCAGGTCGCTGCCGCCCACCAGGCTGATTTCTTCGACCAGGCGCTTGTGGGCCTTGCTCTGGCCAATCATCTCGCGATTCTGCTGGCCGCTGGCCTGGCGGTAGACCTCGGCGCGCTGATGCTCATCTTCGACCCGGTTGTTCAACCGCTCGATGCGCTCGGCGGCGTTGACCGTAGCGGCCGCGAGGCTGGCGAAGGCTTGCAGGGCATCCAGTTCGATCGGTTCGAAGCGCTCCGGGTCGAGGGCATCGAGGGTCAGCAGGCCCCATGGGCGCTCGTCGATGAACAACGGGCAACCCATGCAGTCGTGGACTTCCAGATGATCATCCAGGCCATCGACCAGGCCGTCATAGGGGTCAGGCAAGTCGCTGTCGGCAGCGAAACGGGTCGGGCCGGGGCCGCTGAGCAGCGCTTCGAAACGCGGGTGCTCGCTGACCTTGAAGCGCCGGCCGAGAGTGTCGGTACTCAAGCCGTCGACGGCCAGCGGCACCAGCCATTCACCATCAAGACGCAGCAGGGCGGCGGCGTCGCACGGGAGCAGGGCGCGCATGGCTTCCAACAGGCGGCGATAACGCTCACCCTCGGGCAGTTCGCGGGACAGGTCGGCGACCAGGGGCAGCAGAGCAGTGAGCAGGGGTTTTGCAGTCATAGTGACTCCGTGTAGTCGGTATGACTATAAACCAGGCAGTGTCTAAATGACTATTCATTTATTAAGTTATTGATTTATAACGATTAAATAGTTGGCATGAAAGCTGATAAGCATAGGGTAGTCCGTTAGCAACCCAAGAAGACCAGGAGTCACCTTATGCTGAGCGCTCAAGACCGTGCCATCGTCAAATCCACCGTGCCGCTGCTCGAAAGCGGTGGTGAGGCGCTGATCACGCACTTCTACCGCATGATGCTCTCCGAATATCCGCAAGTCCGCCCGCTGTTCAACCAGGCCCACCAGGCCAGCGGTGATCAGCCGCGTGCCCTGGCCAACGGCGTATTGATGTATGCGCGCCATATCGACCAGCTCGACCAGTTGGGCGACCTGGTGGCCAAGATCATCAACAAGCACGTGGCCCTGCAGATCCTCCCGGAGCACTATCCGATTGTCGGCAGCTGCCTGCTGCGGGCCATCGCCGAAGTATTGGGCGAAGAGATCGCCACTCCTGAAGTGATCGCGGCCTGGGGCGCGGCCTACGGTCAACTGGCTGACATCCTGATCGGTGCCGAAACCAGCATCTACGACCAGAAGGAACAGGCACCGGGCGGTTGGCGCGGGGCGCGGGAATTCATCGTGGCAGACAAGGTCGAGGAGAGCGCCGAGATCACTTCGTTCTACTTCGAACCCGCGGACAAAGGCCCGATCCTGCTGGCAGAACCCGGCCAGTACATCGGCATGAAACTGATCCTCGACGGTGAAGAGATCCGTCGTAACTACTCGCTGTCGGCGCTGGCAAACAAAGGCCAGTACCGCATCAGCGTCAAACGCGAGGCCGGTGGCCGCGCTTCCAACTTCCTGCACGACCAGTTGCATGTCGGCGCCAGCATCCAGTTGTTCCCGCCATCGGGCGAGTTCGTCCTGACCGCCAGCGACAAGCCACTGGTTCTGATCAGCGGTGGCGTGGGCATCACCCCGACCCTGGCGATGCTCGAAGCGGCGCTGGAAACCCAGCGGCCGGTGCATTTCATCCACTGCGCGCGCAACGGCAGCGTCCATGCCTTCCGCGACTGGATCGATGGCCTGGCTGAGCGTCACCCGCAACTCAAGCGCTTTTACTGCTATTCCGAGGACGACGGCGTGAGCCCGGCGGCGCACAAGATGGGGTTGTTGAGCCAGCAGCAGTTGCATCAATGGCTGCCGCAAGAGCGCGATCTGGATGCCTACTTCCTGGGGCCAAAAGGCTTCATGGTCGCGATCAAACGCCACCTCAAAGCATTGGGTGTGCCGGAGAAGCAAAGCCGTTATGAGTTCTTCGGGCCGGCAGCGGCGCTGGAGTAAGGGGTTGGCGCGGTGGGTCAGTAGGCTCACCGCGTCGCCTTCATCGCGGGCAAACCACGCTCCCACAGGGATTTGTGTCGATCCGGATTGATGTGAACGACATACCCCCCCTGTGGGAGCGTGGCTTGCCCGCGATTGCTTCACCTCGGTCCTGAACTGAAAAAAGTCAGAAAGTTAATCCCTTCTTAACCGCCTTATCGTCTATTCCCCCCGAATCCCCCTCACATGCGCCAGACTCTCAAAGGTCCGGGCCAGCGTGTAGACTGACGGGCAATCGAAATATTGAAGGGAAACGCGATGAGCGATGAATCCATGCGGTTGGGGCGTGAACGGCGCTATCTGGTGTTTTTGGGCATCATTTGCCTGGCGCTGATCGGCGGCGCGCTGTACATGCAAATTGTTCTGGGCGAGGCCCCTTGCCCGTTGTGCATCCTGCAACGTTACGCGTTGCTGCTGATCGCGATCTTTGCCTTCATCGGCGCGGCCATGCGCGGCCGTCGCAGCATCACGGTGTTTGAAACCCTGGTGGTGATTTGTGCAGTGGCAGGTGCAGGCGTTGCCGGGCATCACGTCTATACGCAGTTCTATCCGGCGGTCAGCTGCGGCATCGATGTGCTGCAACCGATTGTCGATGACTTGCCGCTGGCGAAGATCTTCCCGCTGGGTTTCCAGGTCGATGGTTTCTGCTCCACGCCATACCCGCCGATCCTCGGTCTGTCGCTGGCGCAGTGGGCGCTGGTTGCCTTCGTGCTGATCGTGGTGCTGGTGCCGTTGCTGACTTCGCGTAACCGCAAAACCCTGCGCTGAGGTCAACTGCCGCCTCCTATTGTCGGACAAAAAAGCCCCGGTCCTCGAAGAGAGGGCCGGGGTTTTTTTTGTCTGCAGAGCACATTTCAGAGGCCGGGTAAAAAGACTGTGACGGGTGGCAATCAAGGGTGCGACACGTGTGCGACATGTTGTCACAGAGTGAGCGCAGCAGGGCGTTCGAGAAGGCCGGATTGGTACATGGAAACGTAACGAAATTGGCTTGTTTTGCAGGCTTCCGGTTTTTTCCATTACGGGCACGAACAGGCAGTTTTAACAGGCTCTGGCGAATGGCCAGAGCCCCCGTCATATCGGGCCTTGGGCAAGGTCAAGGGCCGAGAAGAGGGACACGATACTGTCTGAACCGTGGGTGGAAGACCTACTTATTTTGGTGTTTTTGTTGAGAATTAATTTCGATAAGATGCGCCACTTTTGCGAAAACGGTTAATGATTGTTGCCGGTTCGGATAAAAATTATTTCGGGATGAGACATGGTTTATGGAACGTTACATATCTACAATCGCCCGCACTGAATTCCCGGCACTGCTCAAATCTTAACCAGGGGTGAGCAGAAACAGGGTGTCGAGAGGTCTGGTGGCTTCATGCGATTCCCAGGTGTCGGAGCCTCCAATTACCCGCACCAAATGGAATTGGTCTGTAACAAGGCCTTTGACCACGTATTCGAATAAGAACTCACCGCAGGCCCGGGATTTGTCGTACAGCGTCTGACGCACGACGGGCATGCCCTTATTCAATCCAAGAAAAATGCCAACCCTTGGCAGGGTGAAGTGTTGGCGATCAAAACCCAACTGCATTGCGCAAGCTGCTTTAGAGGTCGTGAGATGAGTAAAAACAGGTACCCCAGACTACTAGGCTTATTGCCGCTGATCGGCACGTTGTTGCTGTCAGGCTGCAACATGACCTTGCTCAATCCCAAGGGCCAGGTTGGTCTGGACGAGCGAAACCTGATCATCACCGCAACGCTGCTGATGCTGTTGGTCGTCGTTCCGGTCATCATCATGACCTTCCTGTTCGCCTGGAAATACCGCGCGTCCAACACCAACGCTACCTACACCCCGAAATGGAACCACTCCACCAAGATCGAGATCGCGGTGTGGGCTGTTCCAGTGCTGATCATCATTGCCCTGGGTTACGTCACCTACAAGTCGACCCACGCCCTTGACCCGTACAAGCCGCTGGAATCCGATGTCAAGCCTGTGACCATCGAAGTGGTCGCGCTGGACTGGAAGTGGCTGTTCATCTACCCGGAACAAGGCATCGCCACGGTCAACAAGATCGTGTTCCCGGCGCACACCCCGATCAACTTCAAGATCACTTCCGACGCCGTGATGAACTCGTTCTTCATCCCTGCGCTGGGCGGCCAGATCTACGCGATGGCGGGCATGCAGACCAAGCTGCACCTGATCGCCAACGAGAACGCCGAGATGGACGGTATCTCCGCCAACTACAGCGGCGCGGGTTTCACCGGTATGAAATTCAAAGCGATCGCAACTTCCCAGGAAGATTTCGACGCCTGGGTAAGTGAAGTCAAAAAGGCACCTAAGCAGCTTGAACAAGCTGAATACGCAGCCCTTGCCAAGCAAAGCCAGAACAACCCAGTCGAGCTCTACTCCTCGGTGACGCCGAACCTGTTCCAGACCATCGTCGACAAGTACGAAGGCATGAAACCGGGTCCGAAAGTGAAGCACGAGAAAGAAGAGAAAGAAGTGGCCGCTACGCAAGGAATGGACATGAACTCGCATTCAGCTGCCGGGGCAGAGGAGTAAACGATGTTTGGTAAATTAAGTTGGGAAGCAGTCCCGTTCCACGAGCCGATCGTAATGGTGACCATCGCCATGATCGCGCTCGGTGGTCTGGCGCTGTTCGCTGCAATCACCTACTTCAAGAAGTGGACCTACCTGTGGACCGAGTGGCTGACGTCGGTCGACCACAAGAAAATCGGCGTGATGTACATCATCGTCGCCATGGTCATGCTGCTGCGCGGCTTTGCCGACGCCATCATGATGCGTACCCAGCTGGCCATGGCCACCGAGGGTTCGCCTGGCTACCTGCCACCTGAACACTATGACCAGATCTTCACCGCCCACGGTGTGATCATGATCATCTTCATGGCGATGCCATTCTTCACCGGCCTGATGAACCTTGCAGTGCCGCTGCAGATCGGCGCGCGTGACGTTGCCTACCCGTTCCTGAACTCCCTGAGCTTCTGGCTGCTGGTTTCCGGTGTGGTGCTGATCAACCTGTCCCTGGGCGTCGGCGAATTCGCCAAGACCGGCTGGGTTGCCTATCCGCCGCTGTCGGGTCTGCAATACAGCCCTGGCGTGGGGATGGATTACTACATCTGGGCGCTACAGCTATCCGGCCTGGGTACGACGCTGACGGGGGTCAACTTCCTGGCCACCGTGCTGAAAATGCGTACCCCTGGCATGAAGCTGATGGACATGCCGATCTTCACCTGGACCTGCACCTGGGCCAACGTCCTGATCGTGGCTTCGTTCCCGATCCTGACCGCTACCCTGGCTCTGCTGACGCTTGACCGTTACATGGATTTCCACATTTTCACCAATGAACTTGGTGGCAATCCGATGATGTACGTGAACCTGTTCTGGGCATGGGGTCACCCTGAGGTGTACATCCTGATCCTGCCAGCGTTCGGTATCTTCTCCGAAGTCATCTCGACCTTCACCGGCAAGAAACTGTTCGGCCACCACTCGATGGTCTACGCATCGGGCGCGATCTCGATCCTGGGCTTCATGGTTTGGCTGCACCACTTCTTCACCATGGGTTCGGGTGCCAGCGTCAACGCCTTCTTCGGTCTGGCGACGATGCTGATTTCCATCCCGACGGGTGTGAAGCTGTTCAACTGGCTGTTCACCATCTACCAGGGCCGTCTGCGTTTCACCAGCCAGGTTCTGTGGACCCTGGGCTTCATGGTGACCTTCGCCATCGGCGGCATGACCGGCGTACTGCTGGCCATCCCGGGTGCTGACTTCGTTCTGCACAACAGCCTGTTCGTGATCGCGCACTTCCATAACGTGATCATCGGCGGTGCGGTATTCGGTTACATCGCAGGTTTCGCGTTCTACTTCCCTAAAGCGTTCGGCTTCAAGCTGCACGAAGGCTGGGGCAAGGCAGCGTTCTGGTTCTGGATCTCGGGCTTCTTCGTCGCGTTCATGCCGCTCTACGCGCTGGGCTTCATGGGCATGACCCGTCGTCTGAACGCCACCACCAACCCTGAGTGGGTGCCGTACCTGTACGTCGCCATGTTCGGTGCGGTGATGATCGCCGTGGGTATCGCTTGCCAGCTGATCCAGCTGTACGTCAGCGTGCGTGACCGCAACAAGCCGGAAAACATGTGCGAACACGGCGACCCGTGGAATGCCCACACCCTGGAATGGTCGACCTCGTCGCCACCACCGTTCTACAACTTTGCCGTGCTGCCGAAAGCCGACTGCATCGACCCGTTCACCGAAGCCAAGGAAAACGGCACCGCGTACAAGGCTCCGGCCAAGTACCAGCCGATCCACATGCCTAACAACACCGCCACCGGTGTGGTCATGGGCGCGCTGTTGACCGTGTTCGGTTTCGCGATGATCTGGCACATCTGGTGGCTGGCAATCGCTAGCCTGGCCGGCACCGTGATCTACTTCGTGATCCACGCGGCCCGTGATGATCAAGGCTATATGGTGCCGGTCGACGTGATCGAGCGCATCGAAGCCGAGCAGCACAAGCGCCTGGTAGCGGCAGGGAAAATCCCGGCCACCGCCACCCGTGTTGAAACCTCGTTGGAACAGGCTTAAACCATGTCGAATTTAGTGACCAATGTTGGACACGCCCATGGTGACCATGGGCACGATGACCACCACGACTCGGGCGAGATGACCGTATACGGTTTCTGGCTCTACCTGATGACCGACTGCATTCTGTTTGCGTCGATCTTCGCGGTGTACGCGGTACTGGTTAACAACGTAGCGGGTGGTCCGTCGGGCCACGACATCTTCGAACTGCCATACGTGCTGGGCGAAACCGCTCTGCTGTTGTTCAGTTCGATCACCTACGGCTTCGCCATGCTGGCGTTCTACCGGGGCAACAAGAAGCAGGTCCTGGGCTGGTTGGCCATGACCTTCCTGTTCGGCCTGGGCTTCATCGGCATGGAGATCAACGAGTTCCACATCTTGATCTCCGAAGGCTACGGCCCTAGCCGTTCCGGCTTCCTGTCCGGGTTCTTCACCCTGGTCGGTACCCACGGTCTGCACGTGACCAGCGGTCTGATCTGGATGGCGATCATGATGTATCAGGTCAACAAGCATGGCCTGACCTCGACCAACAAGACCCGTCTGAGTTGCCTGAGCCTGTTCTGGCACTTCCTGGACGTCGTCTGGATCTGCGTATTCACCGTTGTTTATCTGATGGGGACTATGTAAATGGCTAACCCAGCTCATTCCCACCATGGCCACGACGACGCCGGTCACGGCAGCTACAAGTCGTACGTCATCGGCTTCATCCTGTCGGTGATCCTGACCGCCATTCCATTCGGTCTGGTGATGTACCCGACACTGCCGAAGTCGATCACCCTGTTGATCGTCCTGGCGTTCGCGATCGTCCAGGTGCTGGTGCACCTGGTGTACTTCCTGCACCTGGACCGTTCGGCCGCGCAGCGAAACAACGTGATTGCGTTTGTCTTCGCCGCGATCGTGATTGTCCTGCTGGTTGGCCTGTCGCTGTGGATCATGTTCAGCATCCACACGTTCATGATGGCGAAGTGAGGTAAGTCCGCATGTCCCTCAAGCACTTTATCCAAATCACCAAACCGGGGATCATTTTCGGTAACGTGCTTTCTGTGGCAGGCGGATTTTTCCTGGCCTCCAAAGGGCATGTCGATCTGGCCATCTTCCTGGCCGCCATGATCGGCACGTCCCTGGTGGTTGCCTCCGGTTGCGTGTTCAACAACTGCATCGACCGCGACATCGACCTGAAGATGGAACGCACCAAGAACCGGGTGCTGGTCCAGGGCTTGATCTCCCTGAAACTGGCCCTGATCTACGCGACCGTCCTGGGTGTCGCCGGCGTTGCGCTGTTGTACAAGGTGGCCAACCCGTTGGCCGCACTGTTCGCAGTCATCGGCTTCGTGATCTACGTCGGCTTCTACAGCCTGTACCTCAAGCGCAAGTCGGTTCACGGCACGCTGGTGGGCAGTCTGTCGGGCGCCATGCCGCCGGTGATTGGCTACGTCGCAGTCAGCAACACCTTCGACATGGCCGCGCTGACCCTGCTGGTGATGTTCAGCCTGTGGCAGATGCCGCATTCCTACGCCATCGCGATCTTCCGCTTCAACGATTACCTGGCCGCATCGATTCCGGTGCTGCCGGTGAAGCGCGGCATCCAGGTGGCCAAGAAGCACATCCTGCTCTACATCCTGGCGTTCCTCGTGGCGACCTTGATGCTGACCTTCAGCGGCTACGCCGGCATGAGCTACCTCGCCGTCGCCGCCGCCATGGGCATGTACTGGCTGTACATGGCCTGGACCGGCTACAAGGCAGTGGATGACACGGTCTGGGCACGCAAGCTGTTCGTGTTCTCGATCTTCACCATTACCGCGTTGAGCGTGATGATGTCCCTGGACTTCAAAGTGCCGGCGGAGTTGTTGCTGACGTACGCGCCTTAAGGTTTAGATGCTGTAACGAAAAGCCCCGCCTTCGAGAGAAGAGCGGGGCTTTTTGTTGGGGTAAGTCGCAAGGGCTGCTCGTCAGAAAGATGTTTCGATGGTTGCCTGGCTATAGGCAACTTGCTTATAGTTGGCTAATGCGAACCGTGTTCTTCGAAACCACATCTTTCACTGCTACCGTTGGTAATTATCTGACGGACGATGAGTATCGTGCGTTGCAGTCCCACATGCAGTTGAACCCGCAAGCGGGAGATGTCATGCCTCGAACAGGCGGTTTCCGAAAGCTGCGTTGGGCAGATGGACGCCGCGGTAAAGGTAGGCGAGGTGGCTTGCGGCTTATCTATTATTGGCTTATGAATGATGGTCAGTTCTGGATGTTTGCAATTTATGACAAAGATGAGCTTGAGAATTTGACCGCCGACCAAGAGAAGGTGCTCAAGAAAGCCATAGAGATAGAGTTGAAAAAACGAGGTACCCCATGAAAAAACGCGACCTGTTTGCAGAGTTGATGCAGGGCGTTGATGAGATGGCGGCTCAACGCGAAGGCAAGATTACATTGCGCAATACGGTTGTGGAGGACATCCCTGCACCAGAGGTGGGGGCGCAAGAAATCGTTGCGCTACGGGAAAAGCTACACATGTCCCAGGCTGTTTTCGCCAAGCGAATTCGAACCAGTCCCAGCACCCTGAGAAACTGGGAGCAGGAAAAGTCGAAGCCCAATGCTCAGGCCGCCTTGCTGATCAGGTTGGTTGAGAAGTTTCCGGATATGGTTGATCGACTGGCAGTCGTCTGATCACATCGTCGAATATCTGAAAAGCCCCGCGTTTCAAACGAAACGCGGGGCTTTTTTCATTCACGCACGGTTGTTACACGGTGCGTCGAGCACCTTCACCACGTCGTCGATGATTGCCTTGCTCATGTCCTGCAAAAAGTGCGAGGCCCAGGCGTGCCGGTCGGAGTCGCGAACCATGGCGGCATCTGAGGCGAGCAGTTTTGCGAGGTGAAGCAGGTCGGAGGCGTGGTAGAGGGCTTCGATCACCGGGACACCGGCGTTGATGCGGAACAGGGGTTCGTTGGCGTGGTAGGAGAAGGGGGTGAGGCCGATGGTTTTGAGGTCTTGGGGGTTGGTCATTTGGCGTCACCTCTTGTTGGTTGGGAGGTGGAGGGCCATGACTGGTGTAACAGACGGGTCAATAGCGTTCATGAGTAAAACTCCCGTATCAAATTGAGAGCTACCACGTTCGTTCTCAGGCGAATGGGTGGCAGCTATGCGCGGGCTGAGAAACCGGAGATACAGGAATCCGGCAGACCCGCAGGTCTCCCACGCACAGCCGCCATTGCACGACTGTACTGGCATAAAAAAAGCGCCGGCAATCGTGATTGGTGGCGCTTGTGCGCCCGTATCTTACTCGGATTCTCAGGCCCGGTCGCTGAATTGGCAGCGACCGGGCGAAGTTAGCCGGCAAGGATGAGGTCGGCAATCGTAGCGATCTGGTGGCCGGGGATCCCATTGGACACCGCAATCCCTGTGGGGGCGGGCTAGCTCGCGAAGGCGGTGTGTCAGGCAATATTGATGCTGGATGTGACGGCCTCTTCGCGAGCAAGCCCGCTCCCACATTGGACTAGCGTCATCGCTGATATCGAGCATGACGCGGGCCCCTGTGGGAGCGAGCTTGCTCGCGATGGCGGCGTGTCAGGCAACATCAATTTTGAATGTGACGGCCTCATCGCGAGCAAGCTCGCTCCCACAAGATCGGTGGTCGTCGGTTACTTGCTTTGCTTATCAAGCAACCGGAAAAACCGCTCGCGCACTTGCAAGCTATCGCTGTGCGCCACATTGAAGCGCAGGAACTGGCTGGCATCCGGCCCTTTGCTCAGCAAGGTGCCCGGCGCCAATACCATATTGTTCTCCAGCCCTTGGCGAGCCAGGTTTTCGGCATGCAGGCCGTCCGGCAACCGCGCCCATATAAACACCCCTTCCCCGGGAAGCGAGGAAAGCGAACACCCGGCCTCCGCCAACCAACTGGCCACACGACTGTTCGATTCATAGAGCCGATCCACCGTGCGCCGCGCATGCTTGGCATAGCTGCCGTCGCTGAGCATGGTGCAGGTGATCTGCTCCGCCAGTTCCGAGGTCACGCCACCACAGGCCATTTTCAACGCGACCATCCGCGCCGCCAATTGTGGCGAGAGCACGGTGTAGCTGACCCGGCTGTTGGCGGTCAGGGTCTTGGAGAAGCCGGAGACATAACTCACGTTGTCCAGCCCGCTGGCGGCCAGGCGCGGGGTGCGGCGTTGCTGGATGTCGCAGTACAGGTCGTCTTCGACGATGTGGAAGCCATGGCGGTGGCTCAGTTCCAGCAAGCGGTAAACCTGGGCCGGGGTGAACGAGTGGCCGGTGGGGTTATGCAGCGTGCTGTTGGTCATGTACAGCACGGGTTTGTGGGCGATCAGAAGTTGCTCGAACGCGTCGAGGTCCATGCCGTCGCAATCCCGGGCGATGGTGATGACTTTGGCCCCGTGCAGCGCCAGGTTGGCGTGCATGTTGAAGTAGCAGGGGTCGTCGAGCAGTACGGTGTCGCCGGGTTTGACCAGCAGGCGCATCAGCAGGTCGATGGCCTGCATGGTGTTGGCGGTGGTAATGATCTGGTCCACCGGCGCTTCGATGCCGAAGGTCGCCAGTTTCACCCGCAGGGCCTGGCGCAACGGCAAGTAACCGCCGGCCACGCCGTACTCGCCCATGCGCAACGACGTTGCTCGCAGGGTACTGCGCACGGCTTTCTGCAATTCTTCGGCGGGTAGCCACGAGGTCGGCAGAAAACCGCAGCCGGGGCGCAGCGCGCCGTTGTCCAGCAGCAAGGCGCGACGAATCACACTGAGGGTGTCCTGGGGTTGCAGGTCCGGGCCGGTGCCGCTTTTCAGCGCCGCTTCGGAGCGATGCACGTAATGCCCGGAGCCCTGGCGCGACACCACCAACCCCTTGGCCCGCATGCGGTCCAGGGCATCGACCACCGTGGACTTGCCCACGTTCATCAAGTCGGAGAGTTCGCGAATCGGCGGCAGCTTGGCGCCGTGGGGCAGGCCCCCGGTGCTGATGGCATGCGTCAGCTGATCGACGATCTGCTGCACCAGCGGCGCACCGGGCTGGAATTCAATGGCGGCAATGACTGCACGTTGAACCTGCATTTTACTGGTCTCTCCGGCAGTAAAGTTCGTTGGATTCTATACGAACTTGCCCTGATCAGGACACGCCTCTCTCTCTACCATGCCCTTACAGACTTTTCTGAATGTCAGCCTTTGTCGGCGGGCGTTCACCCGGTTCCTGAGGTGCTGCATGAGTGTCGAAACAACGGTCGCGGTGGCTAAACCGGTCATTAACCTGCGGTTATTCACGATCCGGATCATCACCGCCGTCTCGCTGTTCGCGGTACTGGGCAAGGCCAACGTCTGGCTCGACACGGCAACCAACAGCATCCTGGCCCTTGGATATCGCGCCTTGTTGCTGCTGTTGCCCCTGACTTTACTGGTACTTGGTCGTCGTTCCCTGAGCGTCACGCTGCTGTGTGCCGGCCTTGGCCTGGTGCTGCTGGCGCTGACCAGCAATCAAGGCATGGTGATGTTTGCTGCCGCGTTGTTTGCCTACGGCATTGCCATTGCCGGTTACCTGATCAAGAGCGAAGCGGCCCAGACCAAGGAAGGCGCGGCCTACAACCGCGTCGCCATGAACTTGGGCAGCCTGGTGGCCGGTTTGATCCTGCTGTCGCCGCTTCTCACGCCGACGATGTTTTTCCTCGGTGCGGCGGCGTTCGTGTTGCTGTGCCTGCCGATCGCCCTCGGCGCGACATTCACCACCGAGCCGGTGGTAGCCCGCCCGGCCACTCAGGTCGGCAGCAACTGGGGCAACAAACTGCCCTGGGTGATCGCCGGGATCATCATGGGCATCAAGCTGTTCGGGGTGTTCTCGATCCTGCCACAGGCAATCCTGCTCAAGACCGGCGAGTTGCCGGCCTGGTACGGCTTGATGCTGATCCTCAACAGCGCCGTGGTGGTCTTCGCCCAAGTGCCGGTGATGAAGCTGATCGAGCGCACCGGGCGCTACAAGGTCGTGGCGGTGATCGGGATCATCGTCGGCGGTTTTGCGGTGCTGTCTTCGCCTGCCGCGTTCCACGTCGAAACCCTCGCCGGGGCGCTGGTCTGGGTGGCACTGCTGTCCATTGCCGAATGCGCCTTCAGCTACCTCGATTACTTCTCCGTCAAACAGAACAACATGTTCGTCAAGGAAGTGTCCCTGGGCGTCGGGGCCGGGCTGACCGTGTTGATCATGCGGGTGGTGCCGGCGCCGTACAACGCGCTGGTGCTGGCCGCCATCGGTGCCGCAGGGATCCTGGCCTGGTACTGGCTCAACCGTAAATCCAATGCGTCGTTGCATGACTGAGTCATTGCCGTTGCGGTTTTCACTTTGCAGGTCAGGGGCATTATGAATACGACTTCATGTGTAGTAGTGGTCGGTTACAACGGCAATCGGGTGCACGACATCCAGAAACTGCGCGAGCTGTGCAAGTCGCTCTACAACGCCAGGCTCATCCTGCTGGTCGAGAAAATCCAGCCCCATGACGACCAGGTGGCCGATCACGTCTGCAGCACTTCGCTGGCGGAAGAAGATGTGGCGGCGTCCCTTGAACTGGTGGTGGGGTGCCTGAATGCCGACAGCTGGAAGCTGATCGGCATACTGCCGTTCTCCGATCGCGGCGTGCTGCTCGGTGCAGCGCTGGCCACTCACTTCGGCCTGCCGGGCATCACCCCGGAAGAAGCGCGGGCGGGCCTGGACAAGCAGATCTTCCGTCGGCTCGAAGCGGCGGCCAGCACCTCCCCCGGAGATTACCGGCCGGTGTTTTCCGCGCGGGTCGAAAACCTGTCGGAACTGCGCCAGCGCGTCGTCGAACTGGGCGGCAAGGCCTTCATCAAACCGGCCTGCGAAGGTGCGAGCCGGGGCTGTCGCGTCATCCATCACCCGTCGGAATGCGATGACGCCTGGCTGGCCCTGAAGCCTTACCGCGACGGCGGCATCGTCCTTGAAGCGCTGGTGCAGAACGCCCGTGAATACAGCTGGGACTGTGTGGCCGGCAGCACCTGGGTGACGGAAAAAACCACCACCGAAGGCGCCTACCGCGCCGAGATCCAGCAAGTGGTGCCTGCGCCGTTGTCGGTGGACGTGCAGGCGCGGCTGATGGCGGCTGGCCGGCACATGTCGGCGCTGGTCTCCCAGGACAACGGTGCCTGGCACAACGAAGTGTTCCTGCGCAGCGACAACCTGACCTCGGCCGTGGAAACCAACATGCGCCCCGGCGGCATGCACATCTGGGACCTGGCCAAACGCGCCTTCGTCAATTTCGATCCGTGGGAACGCTGGGTGCGCTGGGCGGTGGAAGGCAAGACCGAACAGCATGAGCCAGTGGCCCGCGGCTACTGCGGCATTCGCCTGCTGCGGGCGCCGGCCGGCGGCATCCTGCGGGCAACGCCCGACATCGCCACCGTGGCCCGTTCGCTGCGCATTGAACTGGTGGAAGGCCAGTACGCCAAGCGCATCGGTGACTCGGTCAGCGCGCAGGTCAAGGACAACTTCTCATTCATCGGCCACATCGTGTTGTTCAACGAACACTACGGGCAACTGAGCAACGACCTGTTGCGTCTGGCCGAGGTGATTGAGTCACGCATCGAGGTGACTTGCCTGGCACCGGTCACTCGCGCCGTGTGTTGAGCCAGCAAGCACCCGTTTTTTGCATTACTGATCAAGAGGGTTCGATCAATGATCCAGCACATGACCTGCGATGAACGCTTTATCGCCCTGGCCAAAGAGTTTGGTTATGACATTTACGGCGAAAACACCGCAGGCGGGCATTACGCGCCGCTGATCCGTCATCACGATGAGCTGTACATCAGCGGCCTGGTGCCGCGCATGAACGGCAAGATCCATTACCCCGGCCGCGTCGGACTGGATCTCACCATGGCTGATGCGCAGGCGGCCGCCAGCATCAGTGCGATGCGTGGGCTGGCGTTGATCGTTGATGCCATTGGTTCGCTGGACAAGATCAAGTCACTGATCCGGGTAACGGTGTATGTGAAGTCCACGGCGGACTTTGTCGATTTGAGCGAAGTGGCCAACGGCGCCTCGGATGTGTTCAGCCATGTACTGGGCGATGCCGGCAAACATACGCGCACCACAGTAGGTGTTTATCAGTTACCCAAGAATGCCGCGATAGAAGTGGACATGATTGCCGCCTTGCGCCCATCGGTTTTATAAGTTATTTCCAGACTTTACAGCGCTGAGCCGTTAACTTAAGGTTTAGCGCTAAAGTATGGGAAATAATAAGAAAGGACGTGCGAATGGATAACTTTCAAGGTGCGTTTTTTTCATATAAGGACTTTCGTCTGAGCCTGCACCATCGAACGCCAAGTCCCAAGGTATGGAAAGGCACTGAACTGACGGATATGCGCCAGACCCTTGAAGCCAGCGACGTTGATATTGTCGCGTTGGCTCATGAAAAGAGCATTGAAGGCTGTGAAGTGACGCCTGGCATGGCGATCGCCATGCAATGGCTCAACCCCGGTGTGACGCTCAACGGTCATGCCCATTCCTGGTGGCATCTGTTTGTCATCCAGTGCGGCAGCGGCGTGTTGACCCTAGGCGATGCCGACGGGGTCAACGTCAGCAACGGCGATGTGCTACTGGTACCGGCGTGGACCAGACACGGCTTCGTCAACACCAGTAAACACGAGCCTTTGGCGATGCTGAACATGAGCAATATGCCGCAAATGGCACTGCTTTCGAACTTTGCCGACAGCCATGGCCTGATCACCACCCAGCCGTAATTTCCCAGCGCATCAGCCAAGGGAGCCAACCATCGTTGGCTCCCTTTTTTGTTTTTCAGACCTGCCACCGGTATCGCCTTTTGCAGCGCTATTGCCGGGATTTTCGCTGCGTATCGGTCGGTGAAAAACAACTTTCTGTATCGATTGAAACAGGCAAATTCTGTATCTATTCAGCCTTCATTCAACTAATTACGATCATTTCCAATGCACGTTAATCCCTGCAGTCAGTGAATGGAGTGTTCTATGGATAACAGGAAGCTAAAACTGTATGTCGGCGCCGATCATGTCAGCGCTTTTGCGATGTCGGCTTTTGTGGCGCTCAAGGAAAAGCAACTTTCATTTGAACTTGTTACTGTCGATCTAAAAGTACGCGAAAACTATCTGGCGACTTATCGCAATCTTTCGCTGACCTGCAAGATTCCAACGCTGGTTCACGACGATTTTGCCTTGTCGGAATCATCGGCGATTGCCGAATACCTTGATGAACTCTCCCCGGGGCATAAAAAACTCTATCCGCAGGACATTCGCCAGCGCGCCCGTGCCCGTCAATTGCAGGCCTGGTTGCGCAGTGACTTGTTGGTGGTGCGCAAGGAGCGCCCGTTTGACCTGGTGTACTTCGGCAAGAAAAACACTGTGCTGTCCGACGAGGCCCAAGCCGCCGTCGAGCGCCTGTTCTTCGTCGCCGGGTATTTGCTGGAAGAGGGCGCCGAGCATCTGTTCGGTGACTGGAGCATTGCCGACACCGACCTGGCAATCATGCTCAACCGACTGGTTGCCAACGGCGATACGGTGCCGGCACGGCTCACGGCATATGTGCGTCGCCAGTGGGATCGCGACAGCGTTCGGGCGTGGATGGACATAGAGCGCAAAGCGCCGGCCATCGCGTAACAACACTCAGGGCAATCACCAGGAGCGCGGCCATGCAAGGACTGTCGGAGCACGAACGCTACAAACCCTATAACTCACGCACCATCCGCGACACACCGTACTGGCACAAGCTGACGCCGGCGTTGCAGGAGGCCATGACCGTGGTGGCCAGAGTCATGCCGTTTCGCACCAACGAATACGTGCTGGGCACGCTGATCGACTGGAACAACATTCCAGACGATCCGGTTTTGCGCATGACTTTTCCCCACAAGGACATGTTGCTGGCGGAGGAATATGCCTCGCTCAAACAACTGATCGAGCAGGATGACAGCGCGGCGATCAAGCGTCGGATCGAGGCGATCTGGCGGCGCATGAACCCGCATCCGGCCGGGCAGTTGACCCACAACGGAGTCACCCTCAACGGCAAGGTCCTGCCGGGCATCCAGCACAAGTACCGCGAGACCGTGCTGTTTTTCCCCGGTGCCGGTCAGACCTGTCACGCGTACTGCACCTTCTGTTTCCGCTGGGCGCAGTTCATCGGCGAGGAAGAACTCAAGTTCAACGCCCGTGAGTCCCAGGAGCTGGTCAGTTACCTGAGGGTGCACACCGAAGTGACCGACGTGCTGATTACCGGCGGCGACCCGATGATCATGAACACCCGCTCCCTGGCCGGTTACATCGAGCCGCTGCTGGATTTGCCACACCTGAAGAACATCCGCATCGGCACCAAGTCCGTGGCGTACTGGCCGCAGCGTTTTGTCAGCGACAAGGATGCACCTGAGCTGCTGGAGCTGTTCCAGCGCATCGTCGCGGCGGGGAAAAACCTGTCGATCATGGGCCACTACAACCACCCGGTGGAGATCCGCCAGGTCATCGCCCGCCAGGCCATCGAGCGTATTCGCTCGACGGGCGCGACGGTGCGCATGCAGGCACCGCTTATCCGCCACGTCAACGAAAACCCCGCTGACTGGGCGGCGCTGTGGACCGAAGGGGTGCGGCTCGGGGCGGTGCCTTATTACATGTTCGTCGAGCGTGACACCGGGCCCAGCCACTACTTCGCGATGCCGCTGGCCCGGGCTTTCGAGATCTTCCAGGCGGCGTACCGCACGGTATCGGGGCTGGCGCGAACGGTGCGCGGGCCGTCCATGAGTACCTTCTACGGCAAGGTGTTGATCAATGGCATCGAGACCGTCGCCGGGGAAAAGGTCTTCGTCTTGCAGTTCCTCCAGGCACGCAATCCGCAATGGGTGTTGCGCACGTTCTACGCGCGATTCGATCCGCAAGTGACCTGGTTCGACGACTTGCAACCGGCCTTCGGCGAGCGTGCGTTCTTCTTTCAGACCGAGCTCACCGCCGTGCCGGAATTGATACCCGTGTTGCTGGAAACGGCGTAGGAAAATTCATGAACAATGGGGAGATATGGATATGAGCAGTATCCCGTTTGATCAGCGCGAGGGCGTTATCTGGCTCGACGGCGAGTTCGTCGAGTGGTCCCGGGCGCAGTTGCATGTGCTGACCCATGGCCTGCATTACGCGAGCACCGTGTATGAAGGCGAGCGGGTCTACAACGGCAGGATTTTCAAGCTGCGCGAACACAGCGAGCGCTTGTATCGCTCGGCGCAATGGATGGACTTTGCCATCCCCTATGAGATGGCTGAACTGGAAGCGGCGAGCCATGAACTGCTGCAACTCAACAAGGTTGTCGACGGCTACCTGCGCCCGGTGGCCTGGCGTGGCAGCGAGATGATCTCCACCTCGGCACGTTTCAACCGTGTGCATGTGGCAATCGCTTGCTGGCAGTGGCCGAGCTATTTCGACCCGGCGGCGCGCATGGCTGGTATCCGCTTGAAGACCGCGAGCTGGCGCCGCCCGCCGCCGAGCAGCAGCCCGTTCCAGGCCAAGGCCTCCGGGCATTACCAGATAGCCACGCTGAGCAAGCACGACGCCGAGAACACGGGGTACCACGATGCGCTGATGCTCGACTGGCGCGGCCACGTTGCCGAGGCCACCAGCGCCAATGTGTTCTTCGTCAAAGGCCGGACGCTGCATACGCCGCTGCCGGATTGTTTCCTCAACGGCATCACCCGCCAGACCGTGATCGAACTGGCCAAAGCGCTGGACTATCAGGTGGTCGAACGCACGATTTTGCCTACAGAGCTTGGCGACTTCGATGAGTGTTTTCTCACCGGCACCGCCGCCGAAATCACCCCGGTGCAGAGCATCGATGAGCAGCACTATCGACCGGGTGACGCCTGCCGCGACTTCATCGCCGCTTACACCTCAACCGTCAACGCCGGATAACCCGCCAGGAATCTCACCATGTCAGACCAAGGGATTGTTGCGTCTCAACCTTGCATTTCGCTCGGCCATCGTCACGAAGAACTGTCGACGTTGGGCTGGACGGTGCTGACCCCGGACGAATTTGCCGATGGTGTCGTAGGTACCTTGTGCGAGTTCGGTCGGATCATTCCGCAGTTCAACGGCCAGACGGCCTTTGCCATTACCCGCAAGCCGGGTTACGAAGACTTGCCGTACTCCCAGAGCATGAACGGCATCGGCCCGCACACTGAAGCGCCGGTGTACGGGCCGCCGCCACGCTATCTGGCGTTGCATTGCCATAAACAGGCCAGGTGCGGTGGCGGGCACACCGGGTTGGTGGACGGCTACGAATTTCTCAAGTCCCTGGAGCGCAGTGAACCGGAACTGCGTGAGTGGCTGGATGACACGCCGGTAGAATTTGTCGCCACCGCCAAACCGGGTGAACCGGGACAGCGGCGGGTCAAGGAGTACATCCTCACGCCTACGGAAGACGGGGATATTTTCCGCTTCAGCTACAACCAGTTTCACTACGGCGACGTAAACCCGTCCAAGGAAGCGTTGCAGCAATCACTGGTGACCAACAACACCTCGCCGCTGGCCAGGTTTGCCGTGCTCGGCGAAGCGTATTTCGTCGAGCACAACGTTCCGGTGCTGATTCCCGACGGATGCCTGCTGATTTGGGATAACTGGCGGATGATTCACGCCCGCAGTCGTTACACTGACCCGGCGCGCAACCTGACCCGCTATTGGCTGGCCTGATTTTTCCGTCGCCCTACATTCTTTTGGCGTACCCCTGGCGGGTACGCGCCTTACAGGTATCGCGTCATGCAAACAGCAATCGAGATCGCCCAGGTCGATCATCAACTGATCGTGCGGCTCAACCAGGCCTGGACCAAGCGCGCCACGGTGTGTTCGCCGGACAGGGGCCAGGTGGAGGAAGTTTTTGACCCCGCGCGGCCGGACTACCCGGAGTGCATGGTGCCGTTCTTCCATCATCCGAAATTCCAGGCCTTGAGCGACGAGCTCAAAAGCAGCGTGGTGACCTGGGGCTGGATCGGCTACAACCTGCGCACCGTCACCGCCGAAGAACACGTGGTCAACCCGGCACTCAGTGTCATCGCCAATCAGTACCTGGGCAAGGATGACTGGCATTTTCGCGAGGCCATGCAACAGACCCTGATCGACGAGCACTACCACACGCTGATGCACCTGCGCGCCATCGAGCGGACCAAACTCGACCGGGCGCTGGACCAGGATCTGGACTTGCCACCCTCCGTCACTTACCTGCGCCTGAAAGCCCAGCGTGAAGCACTGCCCGAGCAATGGCAGCGGGATCTGGCGGCGATCACGTTTGCGGTGGTGGCCGAGATCAGCGTCAACGCCTATCTGGACTTGCTGGCGGACGACCAGACCATCCAGCCGCAGAACCGCCGAGTGGCCGAACTGCACAACCGCGACGAGTACGCCCACAGCAAGGTGCTGGCCGAAGTGGCGAAGGTCATGTACGCCAACATGCAGCCCACTCAACGGGAATTTTTCGCACGCAACCTGTCAGTGGCGCTGAGTGCTTTTATCGCTCAGGACTACTCCATGTGGGAGGCGATTCTGACGCAGCTCGGGGTCGAGGAGGCGGCGCTGATCATTGCCGACACCCGCGAGAGCAACAGGAACGCGACCATCATGCGCGACTACAGTGGCCTGCATAAATTGGCCCATGACCTGGGCATCAGCGACCAGATCGATTTCGACTTTCGTCCGACCCTCAAAACCACGGCGGTCGCCTGAACCCGGAGGTGCTTATGTCCACGCCTGTGTACGAAGTGTTCGCCATCCGTGTCGGTGCAAACGCCCAGCGCACCGCCAGGGAGAATTTTCTCTACGACGCTTGTTGCGGTGATCCGAATGCGCCGATGCCGCTGGACTACTACTTCTGGGTCATCCGCAACGAACAGCAGGTGATCGTGGTCGACACCTGTTTCCAGCCGGCCACGGCGCACCGGCGCGATCGCCAGATGTATCGCCTGCCGGAAGAATCCCTGCGGCAACTGGACATCGATCCGGCCCGGGTCGAGCACCTGATCCTGACCCATTTGCATTGGGATCATGCCGGCAACCTCGGGTTGTTCCCCAAGGCGACCGTGCATTTGCAGGACGCGGAGTTGCGTTTCTGCACCGGGCCGAAAATGGTCCATCGCACGGTGAACAAAACCTACGAAGTCGAGGACGTGATGTCGGCGTTGCCGCCGCTGTTCGAAGGGCGGATGCGTTTGCACGACGGTGTTGTCGAGGTCGTTCCGGGCGTGACCCTGCATCCGGTAGGCGGACATACACCGGGCAGTCAGGTGGTGCGGGTAGCGACCGAGCGCGGCTGGATTGTGCTGGCCTCGGATGCGGCGCATTTGTGGGCCAACATTCGCGGGCGAAGTCCGTTTCCGATCCTCGATGACCTGGCGCAAACCCTTGAAGCCTTCACCGAGATCGACCGTCTGGCCGACAGCGAAGACCATGTCATCCCCGGCCACGACCCGCTGATCGCCGAGCGTTTTCCGCACTGGAATGACGACCCGCATATCATTTGCCTGCACCAGAATCCGCTCTGAAGATCACCTACAACCCTGTGGGAGCGAGCTTGCTCGCGAAGGCGTCAGTACATTCAAAATTGATGTGTCTGACACACCGCCATCGCGAGCAAGCTCGCTCCCACAGGGTCGCGGTCAACCCTGATTTTTCAGGATACGTCCCAACGTCTGCAGTGCCTCATCAACCCGCGGCGAATACGGCGCGCCACAGCCAATGCGCACAAAGTGATCGAAACGCCGGGCATTGGAAAAGATATCCCCAGGTGAAATCTGGATGCCGGCCTTCAACGCGTCGTGAAAAAACGTCATCGATGAATGCCGGCGAGGCAGTTCCACCCATAACAGCGTGCCGCCTTGCGGGTGGGTCACGCTGGTGCCGATGGGAAAATAACGGGTGATCGCTGCGCTCATCTGCTCACGTTGTACGGTCAGGGTTTTCCTCAACCGCCGCAGGTAACGTTCGTAGGACGGTGTCTTCATGAACGCACTGGCCGCCAGTTGCGATAACGCCTCGCACCCGCGCGACTGCGTATGCTTGAGCATCTCCACGCGGTCGTGCCATTTGCCGGCGCTGATCCAGCCAAGGCGCATGCCCGGTGCCAGGGTTTTGTTCAGCGAGGCGCAATAGATCACGTTGTCGGTGCTATCCCAATGTTTGAGCGTGGACAGCGGCTGCTCGGTGTCCACCAGGTCGCCGTAGGTGTCGTCCTCGATCAGCACGGTGTCGTGCTCGGCGCACAGTTTCACCAGCCGTGCCTTGTTGGCGTCGGGCATGATGCTGCCCAACGGGTTTTGCAGGTTGGGGATGACGATCAGCGCCTTGACCCGTTCGGGGCCTTGCAGCAGCCGTTGCAGGGCCTGCAGATTCAGCCCGGTATGGGCCGAGGCCGGGACTTCCAGCACGCGCAGGTTCAGGCTTTCGAGAATTTGCAGCAGACCGTAGAAGGTCGGCGACTCCACGGCCACGGTGTCGCCGGGGCGGGTGACCGCACGCAAGGCCAGATTGATCGCCTCGGTGGCGCCGTTGGTGATCACGATCCGCTCGGAGGCCAGGTGGGTCTTGCTGGCCAGTGCCCGCCGGGCCAGGATGTTGCGCAATGCGCTGTTGCCGCAGGCGCCGCCCGCGGTGCCGAGCAGGCAGGCGTCGTAGCGCAGCGCCTTGATCATGTTGTCTTGCAAGGTCTTCAGTGGGTAAAGCTGCGGCGCGCAGTAGGCGCTGGCGAAATTGACCTTGATCGTCGCGCGCTGACTGGCCTTGAGCACCGCACAGACCTGTTCATGAATGCCGACATACGCGCGGGTATCCAGCGCTGGCGCCGAGGTCGTCGGGGCGGGCCTGGGCAGGGTGTCGGGCTGGCGAATGTAGTTGCCGGAGCGTGGCCGGGCTTCCAGCACGCCATAGTCCTCCAGCTCCCGGCACACCTGCACGGCGGTCGACAGGCTGACGGCGTGTTTTTCCATCATCAACCGAATCGAGGGCAGGCGTTCACCGGTTTTCAGGGTGCCGCTGCGGATAGCGTCCAGGTAGTGGTTGGCCAGCTGGCGATACAAGGGGGGCGTGTTCATGATGACCTCGGCAGTTGCACCACTGAGGTCTGGGCTGGAAAGTGAGTTGACGCTCCCCGCAGGCGGACCCGTGGTGCTCATGGGTGAAGGGAAGTGGTGTTCTGCGTCGATACTGGAAGAGTAATCGCGGTTTTGCCCGAATCACGGGCAATAAAAAGCCCCGCACTGATGGCGGGGCTCTTGAGTCGGTTGCTCAGGACCGTGTGGCGAGAGGGCTTGCCACAACAATAGGTATTACTGAGCGGCGATGCTGTACCCGTCGAACGCGGTCTGCTGCTGCAGAGCGGTGATGATGTTCTTGCGGTTGACCGCTTGCTCGGCGCCGCTGTTGTCCAGGAACGTCTCGCTTTCCAGTTCCGCCTCTTCGCCTTCGCCAACGAAGGTGAGGCCGAGGAATTCCAGGGCTTCACGGTCGACGCTCAGGCGCGAGCGCGGGGTGCGCAGCGGCAGGGTGACGCTGATGCCGTCCTTGCTGATGGTGAACACTTCGACTTCTTTCTTCGCCTTGGCGGCTTTGCTCTTGCCGCCGCTCGGGTTGCTGATGGCCTGGTGGGTCTGGTTCAGCACCTTCAGGGCCAGGCCGTAGACGATTTCCTGGAACGCCGGATCGTCCTTGAAGCTGGACAGGATGCGGCTGATCGGGAATTTGCTGCTCAGGTCTTCGAGGGCGGCGATATCGGCGGCCTCGGCGTCCTTGAGCTGCTTGAGCTGGCCCATCAGTTCGTAGGCTTTATCGTCATCGAAGCTGTCGTGGGCCTGGCGGATCGCGGCGCGGAGTTCGCGGATCTGGTCGCTTTCGCGGGTGGACTGGAACGCGTCCAGCACCATCTCGCTGATGGTCTTGGCCTGAGGCACGTGTTGTGAAAGATTGATGGAGTTTTCGTATTCCGCTTTGGACGACAAGGTGACAACGGTTTCAGCGGTATTGGAATCGGACATTGAAATTTCACTACTTCTATAACTTGAATTGGGGCGAGAAAGCCTGGGGGCTTTTTCAGGTGGCCTAATCTATTGGACCGGGGCGGTGTTGTCACGGATCAACAGGCGGCCGGTCATGTTTTTGCTCCCCTGTAGGAGCGAGCCTGCTCGCGATGGACGTTATCGATAACGCGTTCATTCTGGATGAACGCGGTGCCCTTGAGACCATCGCGAGCAAGCTCGCTCCCACAGGGTTAGTGGGGGTACGCAAAATCTGTAAGCACCCGAAAAAACTGTGGGAGCGAGCTTGCTCGCGATGGGGCCTTGTCAGCACCAAAGTTTTTCAGGCCTGCCTCGGTGTATTGAGGTTCATCGACCGCACCGCCAACGCAGTCGCCGTTTCCTCATCGATCGGCAGCGAAAACCGGAACGTCGCACCCCGCCCCGGCACATCGATCAACTGAATCTCGCGCCCGTGCAATTGCAGGATGCGATGCACGATCCGCAACCCCAACCCGCCATCACGGCGTGCGCCGCCGATATTGAACGGCCGCAGGAACAACCCTTCGCGCAGTTCCGGGGCGATGCCGGGGCCGGTATCGCTGACCGTGACTTCGATGAATGAGCCTTGCGGGCGCAGGCCCAGTTCGACCTCGCCACCGGCCGGGGTATGGCGCAGGGCGTTGTCGAACAAGTTGGTCAGCACCCGCTCGATTAGCCCAAGGTCGGCGCAGGCCGCCGAGACGTTGGCGGCAAAAGTGGCCTTCAACTCGACTTGACGCGCTTCGGCGGTGAGTTCGAATTTCTGGAAGATGTCCTGGGCCAGGTCAGTCAGGGAAAAGCGTTCCAGCACCGGCTGTACGAAGCCATGTTCCAGCCGCACCAGTTCCAGCAGCGACTGCGCCAGACCACCCACCTTGCGGCTCTGGTCCAGGGCGATGCCGAGATAGCGGCGGCGGTCGGCAGGGGACAGCGTGGCGTCCTTGAGCGACAGGGTTTCCAGATAACCGTGCAACGAGGCCAGCGGCGTGCGCAAGTCGTGGGAGATGTTCGCCACCAGTTCGCGGCGCTCCTGATCCTGGCGGGTCAACGAGCGCCATTGCTCGCCCAGGCGTGTCTGCATCTGTCGGAACGCCGCATCGAGTACGGCGATTTCATCGTGGCTCGCGGCTTTTTCCACCACGACGGGCAGGGCCGGTGTGACCGGCACCCCATCGATGTCGAACTGGCTGACGGTTTCGGTCAAGCGGCGTAACGGCCGGGTGATCAGGGCAAATGCGGTGAGACCGGCAATCAGGCACAGCAACGCCACCAGCCCGATGGACAACAGCGCGGTGTTGAGCGCTGCACTGGTCGCACCGCGTTCGGCCAGGCGGTCGTGGTCTTCACCGAGCAACACCACGTAGAGATAACCGGCCGGCTTGCCGTCGACCTTCAGCGGCGCAGCACTGAACACCTTGCGCGCATCGACGCTGCGCGGGTCGTCGCCGAGAATCGGCAGGGCATCGCCCCGCAACAGGCGCTGGATCGGCGCCAGGTCGATCCGCTCACGACGGATCCGGCCTTCGGGCGCGGCGCTGCCGACAATCTTGCCCTCGGTGTCCAGCAGGTACACCTCGACACTCGGGTTGACCTGCATCAGCTTGCTGAACAGGTCACGCACGGCATTGGGCATCAGGCCCTGTGTGTCCATCAGCACCGTGTCGCGGGCGATGTGCTGCGCCAGGTCCCGGGACAAGCCTTGCACCACTTCCTGCTCATGCATCTGGTTGGAGCGCACCTGCATCCACGCCGACGTGCCGCAGCACACCAGCAGCAGCACGGCGAACACCAGGGACAGGCGTTGCGTCAGGGTCAGCCTCATGGCCGTGGTTCCTCCCCGGTGGCGAATTTGTAGCCGCGCCCCCAGACCGTGAGGATGCGCACCGGTTGCGCCGGGTCGGCCTCGATCTTGGCACGCAGGCGGTTGATGTGGGTGTTGACCGTGTGCTCGTAGCCTTCGTGGCTGTAGCCCCACACGGCATTGAGCAGGTCCATGCGCGAAAACACCTTGCCGGGCTGGCGGGCGAAGAAATACAGCAAGTCGAACTCCCGGGGCGTGAGGTCCAGGCGTCGTCCATCGAGGGACACTTCGCGGGTGATCGGGTCGATGGCCAGGCCGTCAGTGAGCAGGCTGCCGGCGTCCATCTTCAGGTTGCGCGCCATGGCATCTACCCGGCGCAGCAACGCCTTGACCCGGGCCACCAGTTCAAGCATGGAAAAGGGCTTGGCCAGGTAGTCGTCGGCACCCAGTTCGAGGCCGAGAATCCGGTGCACTTCGCTGGAGCGCGCGCTGGTGATGATGATCGGCGTGTAGCGGGCCATGGCGCGGGCGCGACGGCAGATTTCCAGGCCGTCGACACCGGGCAGCATCAGGTCGAGGACCAGTGCATCCCAGTTGCCTTGCTGCAGCAGGCGCATGCCTTCATTGCCATCGGCGCTGTGCACCACCTCGAACTGCTCGTCGCGAAGATGCAGGCAGATCAGGTCGGCGATATGCATATCGTCCTCGACCACCAGGACGCGTTTGGTCTGTTCCATACAGCTCAATCCTTCGGCGCATTGTGCGTAATGCCACTCGGTCAAGGTGCAAAAACTGTGGGAGCGAGCTTGCTCGCGATGGCGCAATGTCAGTCAACGACGATGCTGACTGTGCAATCGTCATCGCGAGCAAGCTCGCTCCCACAGGAAATGCATTGTTCAAAATTGGCATATGCATTGTGCGGGTTTTTCGGCGCCCGAGTTATCACGAATTGTTTAACTTCCCGTGAGGATTTGGCGATCACCCAAAGCCTAGGCTGTGTTCTATGAAACACCCCTGGATTTTTGGAGACGAACATGTTTTCACGACGGCAATTTCTTGTAGCGAGCGGCGGGCTGGGGGTGGCAGCCCTGGCGATCGGCCTGTTGCCGAAGTTTTCCACAGGCTCGGCCTTGATCAGTGAAGCCAGCGCAGCGGAGGTATTCGAAGTGACCCACAGCGACAGCGAATGGCACGCGATCCTCAGTGACGAGCAGTACGACATCCTGCGCGAAGAGGGCACCGAACGGGCCTACAGCAGCCCGCTGAACAACGAGCACCGCGATGGCACGTTCGTCTGTGCCGGTTGCGAGCTGCCGCTGTTTTCCTCGGCGACCAAATTCGACAGCCGCACCGGTTGGCCAAGTTTCTGGGCACCGCTGGACAAGGCCGTGGCGACCCGCCAGGACCGTGCGTTCGGCATGGTCCGTGAAGAGGTTCATTGCCGGCGCTGTGGCGGGCATCTGGGGCATGTCTTCGACGACGGCCCGAAACCCACCGGCCTGCGTTACTGCATGAACGGCCTGGCGATGAAATTCGTGCCCAAGACGGTGTGATTCCATTCCACTCACTTTTTGCAGGTAATCGCCATGTGGCTGCTGGTCCTCGCTTATCTCGGTGGTGTGCTGACGATTGTCAGCCCGTGCATTCTGCCGGTATTGCCGTTTGTCTTCGCCCGCACCGGGCAACCCTTCGTCAAAAGCGGGTTGCCGCTGCTGGTGGGCATGGCGCTGACCTTCGCGCTGGTCGCCACGTTGGCGGCGGTGGGCGGCGGCTGGGTGGTGCAACTCAATCAGTACGGGCGCTGGCTGGCGCTGGTGTTCGTGGCGTTGTTCGGTCTGACGCTGTTGCTGCCGCAACTGGCCGAGCGTCTGACCCGGCCACTGGTGGCGGCGGGCAGTCGTTTGTCGGAGGCGGCGGGTGCCGATGCACGGCCACGTCCTGGTGCTTCGCTCCTGATCGGCGTGGCCACCGGCCTGCTGTGGGCGCCGTGCGCCGGGCCGATCCTGGGCCTGCTGCTGACCGGTGCGGCGCTGCAAGGCGCCAGCATTCAAACCACCTTTTTGCTGCTGGCGTACGCCGCCGGTGCCGCCACTTCCCTCGCGCTGGCTTTGTTGCTGGGCGGCAAAGTCTTCACCGCGATGAAGCGTTCGATTGGCGCGGGCGAATGGCTGCGTCGCGGCCTTGGCGGGGCGATGCTGGCCGGTGTGGCAGCGATTGCCCTAGGTCTGGACACGGGGATTCTGGCGCGGTTTTCCACGGCGTCGACCAGTGGTATCGAGCAAGCGCTGGTGGAGAAACTGTCCGGCAAGTTACCGCGTAACAGCGGGGCGATGATGGCGCAAAACTCGACCTCCGCCGGCGCGGTGCAAGTGGCTGACAAAACCCCGGGCACCTTGCCGGTCGAAGGCAACCTGCCGTCACTGGAGGGCGCCGTGCAATGGCTCAACTCGCCCCCCCTCGATGCCCAGGCCTTGAAAGGCAAGGTCGTGCTGGTGGATTTCTGGACCTACTCCTGCATCAACTGCCTGCGCTCGCTGCCCTATGTGAAAGCCTGGGCCGAGAAGTATCGCGATCAAGGCCTGGTGGTGATCGGCGTGCATGCGCCGGAGTTTGCCTTCGAACGCGACGTCAGCAACGTCACCAAGGCCATGAAAGACCTGGGCATCAACTACCCGGTGGCCATCGATAACGAGTTCAAGATCTGGCGCGCCTTCAACAACGAGTACTGGCCGGCGCATTACTTTGCCGACGCCCAGGGACGCATTCGTTATCACCATTTCGGCGAAGGCGCGTACGCCGAATCGGAGCGGGTCATCCAGCAATTGCTGCGCGAGGCGGGGGCGGCCAAGGTCGCCGACGGGCTGATCAGTGCCAAGGCCGATGGCGTGCAAATGGCCCCGGACAAGGACGCCGTGCAGTCGCCGGAAACCTATGTCGGCTACCAGCGCGCTGAGCATTTCGTGCCCGAAACCGCGCTAGTGCCGGACAAGGTCGCGGCCTACAACCCGCCGGCGCAACTGGCCCTTAACGACTGGAGCCTGGGCGGCCAGTGGCATGTCGGCCCGGAGCGGGCCACCGCCAGCGCACCGGCCAGCCGCATCGTCTATCGCTTCCACGCCCGTGATTTGCATTTGGTGCTCGGCCCTGGCGCCGATGGCAAACCGGTGCGTTTCAAAGTGCTGATCGACGGCAAGGCCCCCGGCGATGCCCATGGCATGGACGTGGCACCCGATGGCAGCGGCACCGTGACGGACCAGCGCTTGTATCAACTGGTGCGCCAGAGCGGCGGCGTGACCGACCGGACCTTCAGTATCGAGTTTCTTGATCCGGGGGCGTCGGCTTACGCCTTCACTTTCGGCTGATAACTGTTCAACGCTTCAGGAGTTCGCCCCATGAAAACACTCTTTACCTGGCGCCGTACCCTGCTGGGGCTGGCGGCTGCCGGCATCATCAGCCAATGCTCGGCCTTCTCCTTCGGCGGTGCCGAAGAGGCGGTGATCATTCCACCGCCGGCACTCGATGAAACCACCCAGGCCCGCAGCGAAACCGCGGTGTTCGCCGGTGGCTGCTTCTGGGGTGTTCAAGGTGTGTTCCAGCATGTCAAAGGCGTGAAGAACGCCGTCTCCGGCTACGCGGGCGGGGCGGCCAATACCGCGCAATACGAGCGCGTCAGCAACGGCAATACCGGCCATGCGGAGTCGGTCGAAGTCACGTTCGATCCAGCCCAGGTCAGTTACGGCACCTTGCTGCAGATCTACTTTTCCGTGGCGCACAACCCGACCGAACTCAACCGCCAGGGCCCGGACAGCGGCACCCAGTACCGCTCGGCGATCTTTACCAAAAACGCTGAGCAGCAGCGGGTCGCACAGGCCTACATCACCCAGCTCGACGCCGCGCATGTCTTCGACAAACCGATCGTGACCAAACTCGAAACCTTCAACGGTTTCTACCCGGCGGAGGAAGAACACCAGGACTTCCTGACCGAGCATCCGACCTATCCATACATCGTGATCAACGATTTGCCAAAAGTGGCGCAGTTGAAACAGCTGTACCCGGATCGTTATCAGGAACAGCCGGTGCTGGTGAAGGCGGGGATGTAGTGAATGGGGAATCGACGACCCTGGCACTGAATCGTCGGTCAGCGGATCAGTGCTTGCCCCACAGCTGCATGGCGAATTCGACGAAGCGGCGCAACTTCGGCAAACGGTGGCGATCCTGGGCATAGACCAGGTGCATCGGCCGGCTGGGCGGACAGTAATCGGGCATCAGGGCCAACAGCTTTCCGTCCTTGAGGTCCTGCTCGACCAAGGCGTCGGGCATCATCACGATGCCCATGCCGGTGCGCGCCGCTTGATGCAGTCCGGCCGAACTGTTGATCAGCATCGGCCCGCCGACCCCCACGCTGACTTCGCCATCGGGACCGGCCAGGCGCCATTCCTTTTGCACCGATTGCCAGTCATCTCCGGCCGGATAGGCAAAGGACAGGCAGTCGTGATGGCGCAGGTCTTCAGGTGTTTGCGGAGTGCCGCGACGGGCCAGGTAGTCCGGTGACGCGCACATGGTCAGGGTGTAGTCGATCAGCGGGCGGGCGATCAGGTTGGAGGGCTCCAGCGCCCCAAGGCGAAACGCTACATCGAGGCCGTTTTCCAGCAGATCCGGGCGTCGGTTGGTCAGCACCACGTCAAGTTTCACCCGCGGGTTTTGCCGGCTGAACTCACTCAGTGCCGGGGCCAGGCGCTCGGTCCCGAAGGTCAGGGGCGCGGTGATGCGCAAGGTGCCGCTCGGTTCGTCCAGAGCCTGCTCGGCCAGTCGCTCGGAATCGGCCACCAACCCCAGCACTTCCAGGCAGCGCTGGTAATACGCGGCGCCGAACTCGGTCAGCCGCTGGCGCCGCGTCGTGCGGTTGAGCAGGCGCACACCCAGCCGTTGCTCCAGGGCCTTGAGGTGATTGCCGACCATGGTCGTGGACATTTCGCACTGCAAAGCGGCGGCGGTCATGCTGCCGGTCTCCACCACTTTCACGTAGACGGTCATTGCCTGGAATAAATCCATTATCAAGCTCTGCTTTTAAATGATTGAAGTTTTACGGTCTTTATCCAGCTCTGGTGGCTAACCATACTACAAAAACACCGACCCTTGCTGGAGCTTGATGTCATGACCGCCGCCTGCCTGATGAGCACTTACCAACCCCTGGCCTTGAGTTTCAACAAGGGCCTGGGCACTCGCCTGTGGGATCAGGCCGGTCGCGAATACCTGGATGCGGTCGCCGGTGTGGCGGTGACCAACGTCGGCCACTCCCATCCGAAAATCGTTGCCGCCATTACCGAGCAGGCCGGGTTGTTGCTGCACACCTCGAACCTCTACAGCATCGACTGGCAGCAACGGCTGGCGCAGAAACTGACGCAGCTAGCGGGCATGGACCGGGCGTTTTTCAACAACTCCGGGGCCGAAGCCAACGAAACCGCACTGAAAATCGCCCGGCTGCATGGCTGGCACAAGGGCATCGAGCAGCCGCTGGTAGTGGTCATGGAGAATGCGTTCCATGGCCGCACCCTCGGCACCTTGTCTGCCAGCGATGGCCCGGCGGTGCGCCTGGGTTTCAACAAGCTGCCGGGGGATTTCGTCAAAGTGCCGTTCGGCGACCTCGGCGCGCTGGACAAGGTGCAACAGGCCTTTGGCTCGCGGATCGTGGCGATCCTGATGGAGCCGATCCAGGGCGAAAGCGGCGTGCAACTGGCGCCGCCGGGCTATCTCAAGGCCGTGCGGGAACTGTGCAACCGGCGCTCATGGCTGATGATGCTCGATGAAATCCAGACCGGCATCGGCCGCACCGGCCAGTGGTTCGCGTTCCAGCACGAAGGCATCGTCCCGGACGTCATGACCCTGGCCAAAGGCCTGGGCAACGGCGTGCCCATCGGCGCTTGCCTGGCCCGTGGCAAGGCGGCCGAACTGTTCACGCCGGGCAGCCACGGCAGCACGTTCGGCGGTAATCCGCTGGCCTGCCGGGTCGGATGCACCGTGCTGGAGATCGTCGAAGAACAAGGGCTGCTGGAAAACGCCCGGCTTCAGGGGGCGCGCCTGCTCGAAAGATTGCGCACAGAACTGGCGGGCAACCCGAACGTCTCGCAAATACGCGGCCAGGGGCTGATGATCGGCATCGAACTCAAGAAACCGATCCGCGACCTGAGCCTGATCGCCGCCCGGGATCATGGCTTGTTGATCAACGTCACGCGGGGCAACACCATTCGCCTGCTGCCGCCGCTGACCGTCGATGAGCGGGAAGTGGAGATGATTGTCAGAGGGGTGAGTGGTGTAGTGAAGGTGGCTTGAAATACGCTCCCTGGGCACCGCAATACCTGTGGGAGCGAGCTTGCTCGCGATAGCGATGGGTCAGTCACCATTGATGTCGAATGTGCTGCCGTCATCGCGAGCAAGCTCGCTCCCACAGGTTTTGTGCTTTAACCGATGGGTAATATTGCTGCTTCTGAAGCGAAGTCGGTGATTTCAACCCGATTGGTCAGGCGGATCTTCGAGGCACCAAAGTCATCGAACATCCGCTGATGCGCCGCAAATCCACTTGAGTCGTCACGGGTGCGATAGTTGCTAGCCCACTCCAGCATTGCAATGAATCGTTCGTCATCGTTGGCTTCCCGCCGGCGAATGTTGGCAACGCAATCGACGTCATCGATACACAGCCAGATCAACGCCGTGGCCCGGTGGAGGATTTCACTGACGATCCAGCCGTAACCCCCTTCAATCACCCAGCGCTCTTCATCGGCAGCGATCCGCGCCATTCCCAGCGCTTCATTTCGGGGTCGGGGGATGCTGTGTTCGTCGGACAGCCAGTGAATCCGGTCGAGATCGGTCCAGGGCACACTCAATTGCTCGGCCAGCCGCTGCGCCAGCCAGCTCTTGCCCGAGCCGGAGTTGCCGATGATCAAGGTTCGGGTGAGGTTCATGAGAGACACCGATCAATTGTGGGTGTGAACCTGCTCGCGAAAGCGGTGCTTCAGTCAGCATTGATGCTGGATGTGCTGGTCTTATCGCGGGCAAGCCTGCAGGTACACCAGAATCTGCCGGCCTGTGCGCCTTGAGGTCCATCGGTAACTTGCCGTGCGTCACTATTCATCATTTCTGTAAGCCCTTTTATAGTGTCAGTTTTTAGACATCGCTGTGATGTGGGTGGTTGTAGTGAGAGCGATTAGGTTGGCTCAGTTGTGAGTTGGGCTTACCTTTACTGCTGGGCTCAGGAAATCTATGTGATAGCCAGAGGAACCGTCCCCAATTGCTATATGAACGCCATTAATTCCTTCGTTTAATTGAGAGTTGATTTTGTAGTCAATGCTATTTGCGATTGTTTCGTTTACTCCAATAGCAAACTCAGTCAGCTTGAGGCCTCTAGGTCCTGCTGCAAGATCCAATAGTTTTATGTGTTCATTGCCATTTATTTTCAGTGAGGTGATTGTGTTTTCTTCAATGGTCAATAGTGCGCTTTCTTCAGATATGCGATCACTCAACCATTTTAAAGAAGTATTTAAGCCTTCTGGTAAAGCTGGGTTGGGTATTCTAAGAGCTGTAAGTATGCCGGATATTTTTAATGTTCCGTGAAAGGAAAACGGACTCGGCTCTTGTGGCTTCATGTGAGCATAATGGACTTCAAAAAACTCCGCCACGGACTGAATGAAATCGTTTTCTATATCCTCGGTAATCAAAGCATAAGGCTGAGCGTGAGGGGCTATCGTTATTTGCGCGTCAGCGTCATTTCCGGTCAAGAAAAATGAGTTGTGTGAATTGAGCATGTTCAGTACACGTCTTTGTGTGCTTAGCGCTTGTTGAAAGTCGCTTATAAATAACAGATTCAAACTATAAAGTGCTGCTTTTAAAGTAGGCTCGAATACTTGTGTTGCACAAAAGATGCTTTTTTTGTGTTTGGTATTTTTCGCAATTTCAAATGTCTTTTTCGCTGCATCATTAGTGAATGAAAAGATGATGCTGTTTTTTGGGAGTCTGTCGATGTCAGAAATGTTGAGTGTCTTGAATCCTAAATTAGAGCACTCTTGGAGGAACTCCTCAAAGTCCGCAATTATGGAAGGCTCTTCTTGACCAAAGAGCGTTGTTATCATCGTTCTGGATAACATTGGTACCTCCTTTTTTGTCGGTGGGCGGCAAGAGTGATCTTGACGCCCATTTTCATCATTTACTCTTCAGTATGAGCCCAAGCTAACGGCGCCCAGCCAAAATTTTCCGGGCCGGAAGTTATGCGGGTGAGCTTTTCTTTAACGACATTTTTCTTTTTCATTTGATCGTCATTTTTCATTTTGTTGGTTTTGTGCTCCCTGGTGGTCCTGAGGGGTGAAATAATTAATATAGGTTTTTTTGATGTATTAAATAGGTTGCTTGAGGTTTTTTTAGAACTAATGATGCTTGTGAAGTGTCTTGTAAGAGGCTCTTGGTTATTTGTGTAAGTAGTGGCTGTAGTCCTCTTCTGAAAATTTAGTTTTTCACCGAGTTTGGTTGTGATGGACGATCTGAAATCGTTAGGTTGGTCTACGGGGCTCTTTTTACGGGGGGCTACATTCAATTGTTAATAAGGAGGTTGTTTAGTGCAGGAATCAAAGAAATATCTGACGGATACGTCCGTACACCAAGCCTTGTTACTGGCTGATCTAACAGAACCCGCTGCACCCGATCACGCCATTCGATTATTACTCAAGGAGGTCCTTCAAGGATTAACGGATAAAGGCTGGCCACAAGCGCAAGTGCAGACGGGGCCGAGAATTGTCTCAGCTGAAGAAAACTACGGATTGCTCGGTTATGACCCAGCAGAAATCACCCTCGGAAGTGCACACACCCGCTGGGTTGATGAGTGTTCGTTGCTGCGAACGCAAACCACCAGTCAAATTCCAGCAGCGCTTCAGCGAGCTGCCCAGCTACGGCAACCGGGGCAGTCAATATTATTGGCCGCGCCTGGTATCACTTTTCGTCGCGACAGCCGGGATCGTTGGCATTGTGCGGAACCCCATCAGATGGATATCTGGGTGCTCGGTGATCCTGATTTGTCGACGCATGAGCATTTACTTTGCTTGGTCGGCGATATCCTCAAATCTGCCGTGCCAGATATGCCTTGGATCTACAGTGATAGTCCGCATCACTACACTGAGGGCGGGATCGAAGTAAACCTGTTGAATGACGGCGTCCCGGTAGAGGTTCTGGAGTGCGGTCGAATTGCCAAATCATTATTGGAGCGACTGAAGATCGATCCTTTGCGTCATGGAGGACTGGCGCTGGGAATGGGATTGGATCGCTTGACCATGCTGCGCAAAGGCATCCCGGATATTCGTTTGCTACGTGATCAGAACGAACGAGTACAGGCACAGATGCATGATCTGAATCTGTGGAGCGCCGTCTCTCGGTTGCCTTCGATTACTCGAGATTTTTCGTTGGCGGTAACGCCGGGGCTGAGCGAGGAGGTGTTGACTGAAAGGATGTTGCAGGCAGCTGGCGATTGTTCAGATTGGATCGAGGAAATGCAGATCAAAGGGCGCTGGGCGTTCACAGAACTGCCTCTGCAGGCCATTGATCGCCTCGGATTGCTGCCGGGGCAGGAAAATGTGCTACTACGTGTTGTACTGCGTGATTGTTCGCGATCAATCACCACTGCTGAGGCGAATGCCTTGTATTCGAAAATTCAGGTGGCACTCCATGAAGGTACGCCGGGGGCGGGTTACAGAATGGATTCCCCCAATATTTAACTGGCCTCTTCGCGAGCAGGCCCACAGGATCTGGAAATAGCACAAGAAGTGTATACGCCAGAAATCCAGTGTGTGCGAGCCTGCTTGCGAAGGCGGTATGACAGTCACAATTGTAGAGTCTGACAGACAGCATTCGTCGGTACGCCGCCCGGAGCAGGTCAGATCGCGGCACCGTCGCTTCCACAGTTTTTTGTGGTGTCTTCTCTGCCTCAATCATCGCTTGCCGGCGCAATCATCCGGGTCTTCGGTGAGCCGTTCGAATTGTGCTGATAGATGGTCTGCGGCTGTCCCAGGTCATTGAAATACACCTGGCCGATCCCCGCCGAGTTCCATAGCCGCTCACCCGCTTCGGCGTGTTCGGGCACGTGGGGCACGATGCGCATGCGTCGACGTTTGGTCAGCCAGTTCAACGGTGAGCGTGGCGAGTACAACCAGCGGTTGAGGCGGTCGAACCACTCAAGCAGGCTGGGCGGGAATTCATTCTTGATGCCGCTGCTGGTGATCTGCCAGATGCGCGGTCCGGCCTTGCGGTGGCGGATCAGCACTTCGTAGACGAAGGAATAGTGCACATCGCCCGACAGCACCACGTAGTTACCCGGGGTGCGCGAGTGGCGGAAAATGTTCAGGATCACCTGTGCCGCGCCGCGATGGGCCATCCAGTTTTCCGCGTCCACCAGCAGTGGATAACCGCACCAGCTGAATACCCGCTGCACGGTTTCAATCAGTTTGACGCCGAAGATCGGTGCCGGTGAAACGATGATTGCGCTCGGGTGGTCCAGCAGTTCCTGTTGCAGTTCGCTGAGGGCTTCCCAGTCGAGCAAACCGGAAGGCTGCTTGAGGTTCATCTCGCTGCGCCAGCGCCGGGTGCGGGTGTCGATCACCACCATGGCCGGGGTGGTCGGCAGCACGTAATGCCAGTGCTGAAACTTCAGCAGATCACTGATCAAGTCATCCTGAACCGTGCTGTCGAGGTGAAGGTCGCGTGCGCTGGCGCTCAAGGCTCCGGACTTTTCCAACAGGGTAGCGAACGCATCCGGGTTGTTGCCCCAGCCCTGGCACAACATGTACGCCAGCAGCGCGTTGCCGATGATGCGCCGGGAGAACGGATGGCCGTAGGCCGTTTCTTCCCATTGCGCGGAAAGGTTCCAGTCATCGGTGATGTCGTGGTCGTCGAAAATCATCAGCGTCGGCAGATGCGCCAGTGCCCGCGCGACGTTGCCAAGGCTTGCCTTGAAGGCATCGATGCGCGTCTGCTCAAGGGCGTAGCGCTTGAGCCTTTGCGGCGTCAGCGTCGGTGCCTGGGGCGCGATCAGGGTCCAGGGCACTGGCGACCAGACCAACAAGTACATGGCCATGACTTCGGCGAAGGTCACCAGGTGATTGTCGGCGCTGCTGCTGGTGAAAATCGGCTTGCGCGCGCCACCGAAAAATCGCTCGCGCAGGGTTTCATTGCTTTGCAGTGCCGGTAGCAGATCCGCGCGGTGGTAGTAACTGGCCGGATGCTCGTAGAGCCTGGCGCTGTCGCTGACCACCGCGCCTTCGAGGTGCTCCCCGAACAGCCCCAGACGCGCGATCAAGGCGTGAATCGCCCGCAACATCGGCCCCGCGACATCGTCGGCGTAGACCTGATCGCCAGTCATCATCAGCAGTGCCGGGCGGTCCTTTGCCTCGTGTTCCTGGGCCAGCAACCGGTCGACGCACAGCAAGCCGTCTGTCGCCGGGTGATGAGGTTTGCGGCAAGAACCGTGCAGCAACTGATCGACCCGTGCGCGCAGGACGAAGTTCGGGCAATGGGCATCGCCATACAGCAGGTGCGGTGCCCAGTCGGCGATGCCTTTTTCTGTGCCATCGATCAACAGGTCATAGTCGATCGACTCATCCCGGGGCAGGGCGCAATCGAGTTGCACATCGATCAAGTGCACAAAGGCATGAGCCCCCACCGCAATCACCGTGCATTGCCCGGCATCGAGTCGGATATCGCCGACGCCCTGCAAACGCAAGGTCAGCGCCAGCGCCCGGGAACCCACCAGCCACAGCACCAGCCGCATGGGCTCAAGACGCCGCAACAGCGGGCCGGCCAGGACCGGCGGCAGGGCTGGGTGATCGTTGGACAGTGGCAGTGCTTCGGACATCCGGGGTCAAGGCTCTTGGGGAATCGAGGCGGGCGATGATAGCGCAGGTGACGACGGGACCGGCTAGAACGATCCCGTTTCTGCCTGTCACCAAATGAAAAGCCATTGTCGTCTGATGAGAAGCGTCTCAACAGGCCTCGTCCTACAGTCCAATCAGCGCAATTCGATGCAACACGCCCATATTGCAGATTGGAGAATAAGAAAAATGGCCAAAGCCGTACGCTTCTACGAAACCGGTGGTCCCGAAGTTCTACGTTATGAGGACGTCGAAGTCGGCGAGCCCGGTCCCGGCCAGGTTCGCCTTCGTCATGTGGCGGTTGGCCTGAACTATGCCGACACCTATTTCCGTAACGGTACCTACCCGATTCCGATGCCCAACGGCATGGGCGTCGAGGCCTCTGGCGTAGTCCAGGCCGTTGGTGAAGGGGTCACCAACGTCGAGGTCGGTGATCGCGTCACCTACACCGGTTTCCTCAACACCCTCGGCGCCTACAGCACCGAGCGCCTGATCCCGGCCGCGCCGCTGATCAAGCTGCCGGAAACCATCAGCTTCGAGACCGCTGCCGCGATGACCATGCGTGGCCTGACGTCCTCGTACCTGATGCGCCGCATCTACGACTTCAAACCGGGCGACAGCATCCTGTTGCATGCCGCCGCTGGCGGTGTCGGTCTGATCGTTTCGCAGTGGGCCAAGTTGCTGGGCCTGAACGTGATCGGCACGGTTTCGACCGAGCAAAAAGCGGAAATCGCCCGGGCTCACGGTTGCGACCATACGATCAATTACAGCCATGAAGACGTCGCCGCTCGCGTTCGCGAACTGACCGACGGCGTGGGCGTCAACGTAGTGTTCGACAGCGTTGGCAAGAACACCTTCATGGGGTCGCTGGATTCGTTGAAACCCCGTGGCCTGATGGTCTGCGTGGGTACCGCGTCCGGCCCGATCCCGGCGTTCGACCCGGTGATGCTGGCGATGAAAGGTTCGCTGTACCTGACCCGTCCTGCCCTGGCCAACTACATCAGCGACCCTGCGGAAAAAGCCGCCCTGGCCGGCGAGTTGTTCGACCATGTCGGCAGCGGCCGGATCAAGATCGAGATCAACCAGCACTACGCCCTGCAGGACGCCGTGCAGGCCCATCGCGACCTTGAATCGCGCAAGACTACCGGCTCATCGATTTTCGTCGTTTAAGGAGCGGCCAGCCATGAAAGTCGAACAATTGACCTGCAGCATTGGCGCCGAACTGATCGGCGTCAACCTGGCCGACGCGGTGCATGACGATGGTCTGTTTGCGGAGATTCGTGCCCAGTTGCTCAAGCACCGCGTGGTGTTCCTGCGTGATCAGGACATCACCCGCGCCGAGCACGTGGCCTTCGCCCGGCGCTTCGGCGAGCTGGAGGATCATCCGGTGGCCGGCAGTGATCCGGAGCATCCGGGGCTGGTGCAGATCTACAAGAATCCTGACCAGCCGATGGACCGCTATGAAAACGCCTGGCACACCGACGCCACCTGGCGCGAAGCACCGCCGATGGGCTGCGTGCTGCGTTGCGTGGAATGTCCGCCAGTGGGCGGCGACACCATGTGGGCCAACATGGTCCAGGCCTATGCGAACTTGCCGGAAGACGTAAAGGTCAAGATCGCCGACCTGCGTGCCCGCCACAGCATCGAAGCGAGCTTCGGTGCCGCCATGCCGATTGAAAAACGCCTGGCGCTCAAGGCGATGTACCCGGACGCCGAACACCCGGTGGTGCGCACCCATCCGGAAACGGGCGAGAAGGTGCTGTTCGTCAACGCTTTCACCACCCACTTCAGCAACTACCACACCCCTGAGCGGGTGCGCTTCGGCCAGGACGCCAACCCCGGCGCTGGCGAGTTGCTGCGTTACCTGATCAGCCAGGCGTACATCCCTGAGTATCAGGTGCGCTGGCGCTGGAAGCCCAACAGCATCGCCATCTGGGACAACCGCAGTACCCAGCACTACGCCGTCATGGATTACCCGCCGTGCCATCGCAAGATGGAGCGTGCCGGAATTATCGGCGACAAGACGTTCTGATCGAACGCCACCTGCATCCGCACTCGCAGCATTCGCACTCGTAAACACGTCTGCCCGGCACGACCCCGGGTGGGCGGAACAATCATAAGAACTGGCATAAGAACTGGAGTTAACCATGCAATTCTTCGACGATTCCCTGCACCCGGAAAACATGGAAAAGGTAGTCATTACCGTGGCCCCGTACGGCCCGGAGTGGATGCCGGAAGACTTCCCGGAAGACATCCCGTTGACCATGGATGAGCAAGTCCAGAAAGCGGTCGAATGCTATGAAGCCGGCGCCACCGTGCTGCACCTGCATGTGCGCGAACTGGACGGCAAGGGCTCCAAGCGCCTGTCGAAGTTCAACGAGCTGATCGCCGGTGTGCGTGAAGCCGTGCCAGACATGATCATCCAGGTTGGCGGCTCGATTTCCTTCGCTCCGGAAAGCGATGGCGAAGCGGCCAAGTGGCTGTCCGACGACACTCGCCACATGCTGGCCGAGCTGACGCCGAAACCGGATCAGGTCACGGTCGCGATCAACACCACGCAAATGAACATCATGGAGTTGTTGTATCCGGAGTACCTGAAAGGCACTTCCCTGGACAACCCGTTGATCCACGCCGCCTACAGCGAAATGACCGTGCCGGCAGGTCCGGCCTGGGTGGCCGAGCACCTCAAGCGCCTGATGGACAACGGCATCCAGCCACACTTCCAGTTGACCGGCATGCACGCCATGGAAACCCTCGAGCGCCTGGTGCGCAGGGGCATCTACAAGGGCCCGCTGAACCTGACCTGGATCGGCATCGGCGGCGGTTTCGACGGCCCGAACCCGTTCAACTTCTTCAACTTCATCCACCGCGCGCCGGACGGTTGCACCCTGACTTCCGAATCGTTGCTCAAGAACGTCATGCCGTTCAACACCATGTCGATGGCCATGGGCATGCACCCGCGCGTGGGCAATGAAGACACTATCATTGATCACAAGGGCGATCGTTTCGGCTCGGTTGCACAGATCCAGCAAACCGTGCGCATTGCCCATGAACTGGGCCGTGAAATCGCCACCGGCAAAGAAGCCCGCGAGATCTACCGTATCGGCGTGCAGTACGAAACCATCGAAGAAACCCTGTTGGCCAACGGCATGGCCCCCAACCGCAAGGCTGGGCAGAAAGGTGTACCGCAACGCGGATGACCGAGGGTCGGGGCGAGAGGCCGTGACCTCTCGTCCGCCTGACCGTTACACGCTTGATAAGAAAAATAAAACAAAGCTCTTGAGGAGGCTGCATGGCCTTTCACCCAATAGCCGCTGACGATGACGACTCCTGCGGAGTCGGCGTTGCGCGCCAATATGCCTGGATCGTCTTTGCCCTGACGTTCGGTCTGTTGATTTCCGATTACATGTCGCGTCAGGTACTGAACGCGGTATTCCCTCTGCTCAAGACTGAGTGGGCGTTGAGCGACGGACAACTGGGTCTGCTTAGCGGCATCGTTGCCCTGATGGTCGGCCTGCTGACATTTCCCCTGTCGTTGATGGCCGACCGCTTCGGTCGGGTCAAGAGCCTGGCGCTGATGGCTTTCCTGTGGAGCGTAGCGACCCTGGGTTGCGCGCTGGCTCAGGACTACCAGCAGATGTTCATTGCGCGGTTCATGGTCGGCGTCGGCGAAGCCGCCTACGGCAGCGTGGGCATCGCGGTGGTGATTTCGGTGTTCCCCAAACACATGCGGGCCACCCTGGCCAGTGCCTTCATGGCTGGCGGCATGTTCGGTTCGGTGTTGGGCATGGCTTTGGGCGGTGCGATTGCCGCCAAGCTGGGCTGGCGCTGGTCGTTCGCCGGCATGTCGCTGTTTGGCCTGGTGCTGGCGATGCTCTATCCGCTCATCGTCAAGGAAGCGCGCATAGCGCCACGACGTGCCGCGCAGATTGCGAACAAGACGGCTGCCGCGGTCAAGCGTCCGCTGCGCACGCTGTGGTCCAGCCGTTCGGTGGTGTCGACCTACATCGCCAGCGGTTTGCAGTTGTTCGTCGGCGGTACGGTGATGGTGTGGATTCCCAGCTACCTCAACCGCTACTACGACATGCCTACCGACAAGGCCGGTGGCATGGCGGCAATCATCGTGTTGTGCAGCGGTGCGGGGATGATCCTGTGCGGCATGCTCAGCGACCGCCTGTGTCGGAACTCGCCGGAGCGCAAGGTCAGCCTGGCCATTGGTTTTTGCCTGGGCAGTTGCCTGTTGCTGTCGGCAGCGTTCGCATTGTCGGCAGGGCCTGTGCAATTGGCGCTGATCTGTCTGGGTATGGCGATTGCCACCGGCACCACCGGCCCCGCCGGTGCGATGGTTGCCAACCTGACCCATTACTCCGTCCACGGTACGGCGTTCGCCACGCTGACCCTGGCCAATAACCTGCTGGGGCTGGCACCCGGGCCGTTCCTGACTGGCCGTGTGTCCGACCTCATCGGCCTGCATGCCGCTTTCCAATTAGTGCCACTGGTCAGCCTCGCGGCGGCAGCGGTGTTCTTCTATGCCAAGTGTCATTACCAAAAAGATATCGCCCGGCTTGAGGGTCAGAGCGTGCCTGAGCCTGTCAGTGCAGCCGGGATAGAGGTGAAGTTGTGAGTCGTCGTTTACGTATTGATGTGTTTTTCGATTTTATCTGCCCCTGGTGCCTGATCGGCAAACGCCAACTGGAGCATGCGCAGGTGCAGTTTCGCAGTCGCCACCCGGATGTGCAGATCACCACGGTGTGGCATGGCGTGCAGTTGCTGCCCCAGATACCGGTAGAAGGTGAACCTTTCGCCGATTTCTACCGCAAGCGCCTGGGCAATGCCGACGCAATGACCATGCGCCAGAATCAGGTACAGCAGGCTGCCGGGGCGGTTGGACTGGCCATCGACCTCAGCCGTATCGAGACGATGCCCAACACCGCGGACGCCCATCGTTTGTTCGAGCGTGCCAGCGCACTGGGCAATGCCAGTCAGCGTGAAATGTTGCTCGAGCGACTGTTCGCCGCTTATTTCCTGAGGCGCGAAAACCTCGGTTGCCGTGAGACCTTGCTTGCCATTGCCCGCTCCTGCGGCGTCGCTCCGGACGGGGTGCTCGATTGCCTGAAGGGCGATGCCACGCCGTTTGAAGGATCCCCCGACGCGACCAGTGGCGTGCCGAGCTTCAAGTTCGACAACCGCATGACGGTGATCGGCGCACAACCTGCTCAGGCGCTGCTCGCGGCCATGACCGAAGCCCTCAAGGAAAGTGATCGCGAGCGGCAGCCAGCATGACCCGACGCATTCCCGTGCCAGCCGGCAAACACCCGCAGGCTGGAGGCCGGGCGCTGTTCGAATTCGAAGACAAAAGCCTGGCGCTGTTCAACGTCGACGGGCAGTTGTTTGCCATTGACGACAGCTGCCCGCACCAGGGCTCTTCCCTATGCGGAGGGCGTCTTGAAGGCCGGGTGATTCAATGCCTCGCTCATGGTTTGCGCTTCGATTTGCACAGCGGCTACCTGCTCAACTCCAGGCAGGTCAAAGTCACCAACTACCCGGTCGAGATCATCGACGGCCAGGCGTTTATCGTCATCGCATCCGAGGAGTCCGCGCCATGAGCGCCATTGCTCTTACCCGTATCCATAGTCGCACGCGCGAACTGGCACCGGGGTTTATTGTCAGTTTGATTGTCGCGGCCGCCGCGTCGTTCTTGTCCGAGCACTACGGTGCGCCGGTCATGCTGTTTGCCTTGCTGTTGGGCATGGCCCTGAATTTTCTCGCCGATGACGGTCCCTGCAAGGCCGGTATCGAGTTCACCGCCCGCACCGTGCTGCGCATCGGCGTGGCGCTGCTGGGCATGCGCATCACCCTGGAGCAAATGGCCGCGCTGGGCTGGAAGCCGATTGCACTGGTGGTGATCCTGGTGGTGGTGACCATCAGCGTGTCTGTGATCGCCGCCAAGGCCCTGGGCTTCCAGCGTCTGTTCGGCATGCTCACCGGCGGCGCGACGGCCATCTGTGGGGCTTCGGCGGCCTTGGCGTTGGCAGCGGCGCTGCCGAACCATCCGCAGAAAGAGCGGGCGACCCTGTTCACCGTCATCGGGGTTTCCGCGCTGTCGACTCTGGCGATGATTGTCTATCCGATGATCGCCAACTGGCTGCAGTTGTCACCGCAGGTGGCGGGTGTGTTCCTCGGCGCCACGATCCACGACGTGGCCCAGGTGGTCGGCGCCGGCTACAGCATGTCGACCGAGACCGGCGACACGGCCACGGTGGTCAAGCTGATGCGCGTTGCGATGCTGCTGCCGGTGATCGTCACTGCGGCGATGATCACCCGCATGCAAGGCGCCGATCCGACCGGCAAGCGCCCGCCGCTGTTGCCGTGGTTTGCCGTCGGTTTTCTGATTCTGGCCTGCATCAACAGCACCGGATGGATAGCGCCTGCGGTGCAGGGATCGGTCAACGAACTGTCGCGCTGGTGCCTGGTGATTTCCATCAGTGCCCTGGGCATGAAGACCCGCTTGCGCGAGCTGGCAGCGGTCGGGATCAAGCCGATTCTGCTGATGGTGGGGGAGACGGTGTTCCTGGTCGTGCTGGTGCTGTTGTTGCTGCGCTGGGGGCTCTGAACATCGGCCAGGATCAAAACCTGTAGGAGCGAGCCTGCTCGCGAAAAACCCAAGAGCACCGCGGGGCATCTGGTTTTACGCGTAATCGTTCACGACCATCGCGAGCGAGCTCGCTCCTACAGGATGTGCGTAGATCCCTGTAGGAGCGAGCCTGCTCGCGAAAAACCCAAGAGCACCGCGGGGCATCTGGTATTACGCGTAATCGTTCACGACCATCGCGAGCAGGCTCGCTCCCACAAGGATTGCAGTTCCAATCTCGCGCTTTCGGCGACTGTACCAGCAGTCGCCGTTTTTTTTGCCCTGCTGTCAGGACGGTTTCGCCCCAGCCTGTTTCTGCGCGCGCCACGTCGCCGGCGGCATGCCGAACTGGCTGATGAACCAGCGGGTAAACGAGCTCGCCATCGAGTAGCCGAGCATGTCGGCAATGCGGCTGAGGGAGTAGTTGGGGTTGTCCAGGTAACGCAGCACCAGGTCGCGGCGCACGTCGTTGATCACGTCGTTGAAGGCGCAGCCGTCGTCCTTGAGGCGGCGTTGCAGGGTGCGCACGTTCATGCCCTGGCTCTGGGCCACCTGCTCAATGGTGGCGCGCCCCATGGGCAACAGCAGGTAGATGGCCTTGCGCACCTCGAACAGCATCGAGGCGCCTTCGTGGTTCTGCAGCGAGTCGAGGTAGCCCTGGGCATAGCGGGCCATGGCCGGGTCTGCGTTGGGGTTGGTCATGTCGAGGCTGATGTCAGGGCAGACAATGCCGTTGAACTCGCTGCCGAACTCCAGGTTGCAGCCGAACAGGCGGCGATGCAGGTGCAGGTTGTCCGGTGGCTGGTGCATGAAGTTGACGCTGTAGGGATGCCAGTGTGAGCCCAGCAGGGCCGAGCACAGCCGGAACATTACACCGATGGCCAGCTCCGTGGCCTGGCGGCTGGGCATCGGCGTTTCGGTGACCACCTCTTCGCGAATGATCACCATCTTGCCGGCCTCCTCAATGAAGATGGCCAGCGAGTCATTCATCAGGTGCCGGTAATCCACGACGACCTGCAAGGCATCGCGCAGTGTGCGCTGGTGGCTGAGCAGCAGGCTGACCACGCCGAAGTCCGAAAGCTGGCGCGATTCGGCCATGCTCAGGCCGAAGGTCTGGCAGCCGCTGGCGGCGGCCGAGTCTTCCAGCAAACGGACGGCGGCATCGATATGGATGCGGTGTTCAGGGGCTTGCAGTTGGGCCCTGCTCAAGCCGACACCGGCCAGCACGTCGCGCGGGTTGAAACCCAGGTACTGGGTGACCTCCAGGTAGTTGGTCAAGACAGCGGCGCGAACAAGCTTGGTCATGCGAAAGTCTTCCCTGTGCCGATGGCGGTTGGCGTGAGCGTGGCGACTATATCCAGCGTATCAACAGTTGAACAGTTGTCATGTCGTTGATGGATTTCATGCCATACGGTCACCAATCTTCTACGCTGCATGGAGCCATCAGCGCTCATCCGTTGATTACAGTGACCTTGCGCCAACCTGCGGGGATTTTCGACCAGTGGTCGCACTGTCCTGCTGTCGGACAATTTGTCATCAAAAGAAAAGTGCATGACGTCCAATGTAAAGCGCTTCGGGTGGGCGCTCTTTAATGTCGACACTACAAAAAGCCCCTGGCGAAAATAGCCAGTCGAGTTATCGAGAAAGCGAAGGTGTTGACCGTGGATAAACTGCAAACTGCCGCCACCATTCTGATCGTTCCGGGTCTGCGCGAGCACGTGGCCGAACATTGGCAAACATTGCTTGCCGCCAGGCTGAGCAACGTGCGTAGTGTTGCGCCGCTGGAGACCGACAAACTCGATTGCATGGCCCGTGTGCGGGCGATTCAACACGAACTCGAACAAATCGACGGCCCCGTGATTCTGGTGGCCCACAGCGCCGGTGTGCTGATGGTCGCGCACTGGGCTGCGCACTACAGCCGTCCGATCAAGGGCGCTTTGCTGGCCGCGCCACCGGACCTCGATGCGGTCTGGCCGTCAAACTATCCGTCTTCCGAAACCCTGCGTAGCCAGGGCTGGAATCCTCTGCCACAAGGCCCGCTGCCATTTCGCAGCATCGTGGCCGGCAGCACCAACGATCACTTGGCCAGCCTTCCTGCGGTCACCCGCATGGCAGAAGGCTGGGGCGCCGAATTGCTCAATCTGGGCGATGTCGGCCACCTCAATCCGGCCGCAGGATTTGGCCACTGGCAGCAAGCTGAAGCACTCATCCTGGAGCTCGATCGCTAGTACAAGGAGCTGGACTGGCAGTACGCCAACCGGCATTTGCCCTCATTCCTTAAACGCAAACCCATCAATGTTTGCGCGAGGGCGGCTGCGCTTAAAACAAAGACAAAAAAGCGGAGACAACGCAATGCACAACAATAAGAGTCACGGCTTCACCGCTCCACGCTACACCTTGCTGGCCTCAGCCATTCTTGCGGCAACGGTACCTGCGGCCCATGCGGTCGAGATCGAGACGGGGAATCCGGACTGGAACGTCCGCGTGGATAACACCATCAAGTACAACTATGGCGTGCGCACCGAAAGCGCCGACAAACGCATGTTGGGAACGCCGAACAATAACGACGGCGACTACAACTTCCGCAAGGCCGGGACCAACATCACCAACCGTATCGATCTGTTGACCGAAATGGACGTGGTCTACAAGAACGCCATGGGCTTTCGCGTCAGCGCCGCCAGCTGGTACGACAAGGCCTATGACAATACCGGCTCCAACTCCAACCCGTTCGTCAACGGCAATGGATCGACCTCGGGCCTGATCGCCAATGACCCGCGCCTGGCAGGGGTCACCCGTGACAACGTCGGCAACGGCAGCTCGCACCTGAGCAATTATGCCCAGCGCTACTACAGCGGTCCTTCGGGCGAAATCCTCGATGCCTTCGTGTTCTACAGCACCGAAGTGGGCGAGGAGTCGATGTTCAGCGCCAAGGCCGGTCAGCACAACGTGTTCTGGGGCGAGACCATTCTCAACCCGGTGCACTCGGTCAGCTATGGCCAGTCCGGCCTCGACCTGGCCAAGCTTGCCGCGTCGCCGGGTACCGAGGCCAAGGAACTGTTCGTTCCGCGTAACCAGGTGTCGATGTCGTTCACCGTCAATCCCGAGCTGACCGTGGGTGCCCAGTATTTCCTGAATTGGGATGCCGCGCGTCTGCCGGAAGCGGGCACCTATTACGGTGGTTCCGACCTGGTCGGCTTCGGCGCGCAATCGTTCCTGTTGGGCAACACCAACGCCGTGGTACCGGGCAGCCCGCTAGGTTGTGGCCTGGCGCCGTGCAACGCCTTGACCAATGTGCGTCGTGGCAAGGACCTGACTCCGCATGACAGCGGTGACTGGGGCGTCATGGCCAAATGGTCGCCGGCCTGGCTGGATGGCACCCTTGGCGTTTACTACCGCGAAACCTCGGAAATCCTGCCACAAGCCTATCTGGACGCCAGAGGCATTACCTCGGCCAACCCGAACGGCACCCGTCCGGCGGGGCAGGTGCCAGCGGTGATCAACACCCTCAATTCGCTGGACACCGCCACCTATCAACTGGCCTATGCCGACAACATCAAGATCCTTGGCTTGAGCTTGTCCAAGGACGTGGGTGGCGTGAGCGTGGGTTCGGACCTGAACGTTCGTCACAACATGCCACTGGCCAGTATCCCGGCGATCGTCAGTACCCGCAGCCCGCTGGGCCTGGGGCAAGGGCTTGGCCTGCTGCCTGCACGTACGGACGCCACCGGTGTGGTCTATGACACCCCGAGCCGTGGCGACAGCATGAGCGCCACAGGCGACACCCTGCACTGGACGCTCAACGGTCTGATGACCCTGCCGAAAACCCCGGTGTTCGATCAGGCGACTGTGCTTGCCGAGCTGTACTACAGCAACCTGCTCAAGCTCGATAGCAAGAACGAAGCGCTCTACAAGGGTAAGGACAGCTATCGCGGCATCGACGCGCCGACCCGTGACAACTGGGGTCTGGCGGTCAACTTCACACCGACCTGGTACCAGGTCTTCCCGGGTGTCGATCTCAACGCGCCGATGTCCGTCAACGTCGGTCTCGATGGTGTGTCGCCGGTCTCCGGTGGCGGTGCCAAGGACACCGGCAACTATGCCGTGGGCGTGGGGGCCATTGTCTACAACAAATACTTTGTCGACCTGAAGTACGTGGACTCCTTTGGCGAAACCGACAAGTGCAACGTCAGCGGTGTGAGCACCGGCTCCAAGGGCGGTGACGGCTCCACCCCGAACGCCTTTAGCGGCAACGAAAACTACGCCTGTTACGCCGGTGGCTACTCGTCCTTCTCCGGAGGTGGTGCCACGACTGAGGACCGTGGCGCCGTGTACCTGACGATGAAAACAACATTCTGATTCACCACTGATTTGCTCAATGCAAGCAGGAGAATAACAAGATGAAATTTGTAAAAACCGTGTTGGCCGCTTCGCTGGCCATGGTCTTCGCCGCTCAGGCACAGGCTGCTGTTTCAACCCAGGAAGCTGCCAAGCTGGGCACCAGCCTGACACAGGTAGGGGCTGAAAAAGCCGGGAACGCTGATGGTTCCATTCCTGCCTACAACGGTGGTCTGACCACCCCGCCGGCCAGCTTCAAGGCCGGCGACAGCATGCGCCCGGACCCGTTTGCCAGTGAAAAACCGGTACTGGTGATCGACGGCAAGAACGTCGATCAGTACAAAGGCATGCTCACGGCGACCACGGTAGAACTGGCCAAGCGTTTCCCGACGTTCCGTGTCGACGTGTTCCCGACGCACCGCACCGTTTCGCTGCCTCAAGCGATTCTGGATAACGGCGTGAAGAACGCCAGCGGCGCCAAGTCCCTGGAAGGTGGCCTGGCCATCGACAACGTGCTGCCGGGCATTCCATTCCCGATTCCGCAGTCGGGCAACGAAGCGATGTGGAACTTCCTGTTGCGCTACCAAGGCGTCAGCATCAGCTCCAAGTACGACTCCTGGAACGTTGACTCAGCGGGCGTTCCAAGCCTGGCGACCACCGGGCAAGCGAACATCTCCTACCCGATCTATGAAAACCTCTCGCAGCCGATCAGCAGCGCCGACGTGTACTACCAGATGAAGCTGGCATACACCGGCCCTGCGCGCCGCGCCGGTGAGGCGATCATGCTCAAGGATGCCGCCAACCCGTTGCAGCAACCGCGTCGCGCCTGGCAGTACTTGCCGGGGCAGCGTCGAGTGAAACTGGCTCCGAGCCTGGCTTACGACACGCCAAACCCGGGTACCGCCGGTGCGGGCACCTACGATGACGTGTTCGTCTTCAACGGTGCGCTGGATCGCTACGACTGGAAGCTGGTGGGCAAGCAGGAAATGATCGTGCCCTACAACACCTACAAGCTGACCTACGTGCAGGATCCGAAGTCGCTGACCACCGCCAATCACCTGTCACCTGACTTCGTACGCTGGGAAAAACACCGTGTATGGGTCGTCGAAGGCAACCTCAAGGCCGGTGCCCGTCACATCTACCAGAAGCGCCGCTTCTACCTCGACGAAGACAGCTGGACCGCTTTGGCCTCGGATCAATATGACGCCCGTGGTCAGCTCTATCGCGGTTCCTTCGCCTTCCTGAGCCAGAGCTATGACAAGCAGGTTCCGGACTCCACGCCGTTCATGATCTACGACCTGGTCGGTGGTTCCTACAACATCAACGGCGTAGTCGGCCCTTACGGCGGCATCAAGTACATCGAGCCGCTCTCCAAGGCCCAGTGGTCTTCGGAATCCCTGGCCGGCGCCGGTATTCGCTAAGCCAACCGCAACAACGCACCCGCACGGTCGGGTGCGTTGTTGTAGGAGCGAGCTTGCTCGCGATGGACGAGTGGGCGACGCGGGTGTCCAGACAGCACGCGTCATCGTTAACGCCCATCGCGAGCAAGCTCGCTCCTACAAACGGCATGACCTGCACGGCGCAAGGTTTGAACGTCAGGCACACGGATGTGTGTCCCGGCGCGGTTTTCCGAAGAGGACGCAGCATGTGTTCGTATAAAAACAATATTTTGCAGCTGGCGTTTGGCGTTGTGCTCGGCCTGTCGCAGGGCATCGCCCAGGCGGCCGATTACGTCGATGTACTGGACCTGCCCGCCAGGGTCAGTGCCTTGGCGATCAACAGCCCGTTGTCCGGCATGACCCGCGCCGGCGGGCGCGTGATTGCCGTCGGCCAGCGTGGCCATATTCTGTTTTCCGATGATTCGGGAAACCACTGGCAACAGGCCGCCGTACCGGCCAGTGCCGACCTCACTGCGGTGAATTTTCCGACCACCACCCAAGGCTGGGCGGTGGGTAATGACGGCGTGGTGCTGCACAGCAGCGACGCCGGCGCGACTTGGCAAAAGCAGCTCGACGGTCGTCAGATCGGCGCCTTGCTGGTCAAGCATTACACGGCGCTGGCCAGCGCCGAACCGGGCAATGAGCAATGGCCCCAGTTGGCCATGGAAGGCCAACGACTAGCCGATCAGGGCGCGGACAAACCGCTGCTCGGCGTCTGGTTCGCCAACGACAAAACCGGCTATGTGGTCGGGGTATTCAACCTGATCCTGCGTACCGACGACGGTGGCCTGACCTGGACGCCATTCCAGGACCGCACCGACAACCCCCAGGGTTTCCATCTCAACGCCATCGCCTCTACCGGCGACAGTGTGTACATCGCGGGCGAGCAAGGCCTGCTGCTCAAATGGGACGACAGCGCCCAACGCTTCAACGCGGTACCGACGCCTTATCAAGGCAGCTTCTTCGGCGTGCTCGGCAAGCCTGGCGAAGTGCTGATCTATGGCCTGCGCGGCAACGTGCTGCGCAGCACCGATGGCGGCCAGAGCTGGACCGCACTGGACACCGGCCTGCACGTCAGCATCACCGCGGGCCTGATCGATGCCCGTGGCAATTATCGCTTGTTCACCCAGGGCGGGCAGATGCTGGTCAGCCAAGGGACGGGCGCCCAGTTGCATCTGAAGCAGCAACCGGCACCGACCCCGGTCGCCGGCGCCACCCAGTCCGCCGATGGCGCCTTGGTGCTGGCAGGCAGCCGTGGTGCCCGGACGCTGTCCGCCGATCCAGCCCTCGAACCCTAAGAGCGAGAACCCAGACATGGGCAATATCAAACAAGACGCCATGCCGGTGATCCGCGAACTGCGGGATTTCGACCACCGCTCCGGCAACCTCCTCGAACGGCTGGTGTTCAACTACCGCCCGCTGTTCATGCTGCTGATGGCGCTCGCCACCGTGGTGCTGGGCTTCATGGCGGTGACTCGCCTGGAGTTGCGCCCAAGCTTCGAAAAAATGATTCCCCAGAGCCAGCCCTACATCCAGAACTTCCTGGAAAACCGCCAGTCGCTGCGCGGTCTGGGCAACTCGGTGCGCGTGGTGGTCGAGAACACCCAGGGCGATATTTTCGACCCCGAATACCTCGACGTGCTCAAGCAGGTCAACGATCAGCTGTTCCTCACCGAAGGCGTCGACCGCGCGTGGATGAAGTCGCTGTGGAGCCCGGCCGTGCGCTGGACCGAAGTCACCGAGGACGGTTTCCAGGGTGGCCCGGTGATGCCCGACACCTATTCGGGGCAGCCTGAACAGATCGAACAGTTGCGCCAGAACATTTCCCGCGCCGGTGTGGTGGGCAGCCTGGTAGCCAGTGATTTCAAGTCGACCATGCTGATCGTGCCGCTGATGGACAAAGCCGCCGCCGGCGGTCAACGCATCAACTACCACGCCTTCTCGCAGATGCTCGAAGAGCAGTTGCGCGACAAGATCGAATACGCCGGTGACAGCGCTGCGCGTAAATCCGGGGTCGAAGGCACCGGTCATTACAAGGTGCGGGTGATCGGCTTCGCCAAACTTATGGGCGACCTGATCGACGGCCTCATTCAAGTGATGATGTTCTTCGGCCTGGCCGTCGTCACGTCGCTGATCATCATCTACGCCTACACCCGTTGCGTGCGCAGCACCCTGCTGGTGGTCGGCTGCTCGCTGGTCGCGGTGGTCTGGCAACTGGGTATCGTCGCCTGGCTGGGCTACGCCATCGATCCGTACTCGGTGCTGGTGCCGTTCCTGATCTTCGCCATCGGTGTATCCCACGCCGCGCAGAAGATGAACGGCATCATGCAGGACATCGCCCGCGGCACCCACAAACTGATCGCTGCGCGCTACACCTTCCGCCGTCTGTTCATCGCCGGTGTCACCGCGCTGTTGGCCGACGCCGTGGGCTTCGCCGTGTTGATGCTGATCGATATTCCGGTGATCCAGGACCTGGCGATCACCGCCAGCATCGGCGTCGCGGTGCTGATCTTCACCTCGCTGTTGCTGATGCCGGTGGCGCTGTCCTATGTCGGTGTGGGCGCGAAAGCCGCCGAGCGTGCGCTGAAAATCGACAACCGCGCCGAACACCACAAAGGCTTCGGCAAACTGTGGGACTTGCTCGATCGCTTCACCACGCGCAAGTGGGCCACCGGTGCCGTATTGGTCGCAGTGTTGATGGGCATCGGCGGTTTCATGGTCAGCCTGCACCTGAAGATCGGCGACCTGGAAAGCGGGGCGCCGGAGCTGCGCGCCGACTCGCGCTACAACCGTGACAACGCCTACATCACCAGCCACTACGCGCTGTCCAGCGACCTGTTCGCGGTGATGATCAAGACCGCGCCGGAAGGTTGCCTGAACTACAAGACTCTGGTGCTCGCCGACCGCCTGGCCTGGGAGCTGCAACAGTATCCGGGCGTGCAGGCGACCGCGTCCTTGGTCAACGCGGTACGGCAGATCACTGCCGGTACTTATGAGGGCAACCCCAAGCTCAACAGCATCCAGCGCAACCAGGACGTGCTCAACTACGCCGCCCAGCAAGCCTCGGTCAACTCGCCGGAGCTGTTCAACACCGACTGCTCGCTGATGCCGGTGATCACCTTCCTCAAGGATCACAAGGCTGAAACCCTCGATGCCGTGGTGGCGATTGCCGACAAGTTCGCCAGAGAAAACAGCAGCGAGGATCGCCAGTTTCTGCTCGCCGCCGGCACTGCCGGGATTGAGGCGGCGACCAACATCGTGGTGCGCGAAGCCAACCGCACCATGCTGCTGTACGTGTATGCCGCGGTGACGCTGTTCTGCCTGATCACCTTCCGCAGTTGGCGGGCCACACTGGTGGCCCTGTTGCCGCTGGTGCTGACCTCGATCCTTTGCGAAGCCTTGATGGTGGCCATGGGTATCGGCGTAAAAGTCGCAACCTTGCCGGTGATCGCCCTCGGGGTGGGCATCGGCGTCGACTACGCCTTGTACCTGCTCAGTGTGCAATTGCACTTCCAGCGCCAGGGCTTGCCGCTGTCCCAGGCGTATCGCAACGCCGTGTCCTTCACCGGCCGCGTGGTCGGGCTGGTGGGCATCACCCTCGCCGCCGGTGTGGTGTGCTGGGTCTGGTCGCCGATCAAGTTCCAGGCCGACATGGGCATCCTGCTGACCTTCATGTTCCTGTGGAACATGCTCGGCGCGCTGATCCTGATTCCCGCTCTGTCGTACTTCCTGCTGCGCGAACGGGCACCCAAGCCCGGTTCTGTCGCGGCAACCGAAAACACCGAATCCACTGAACGTCCCGGCATGCCCCATGCCGTGACCACTTCCGAGTAAGCCAAGATGTCTGATTACAAAGCTCCCCTGCGCGACATGCGCTTCGTACTCAACGAGGTTTTCCAGGTGTCCCGGCTCTGGGCACAATTGCCTGGCCTGGCCGACGTGATCGATGAAGAGACCGCCGCCGCCATCCTCGAAGAGGCCGGCAAGATCAGCGGCGAAGTGATCGCGCCACTGAACCGCGCCAGCGACGAACAGGGTTGCACCTGGAACGACGGCGCGGTCACCGCCCCGGACGGTTTTGCCCAGGCCTATCAAGCCTTCGCCGAAGGCGGTTGGGTGGGTGTCGGCGGTGATCCGCAGTACGGCGGCATGGGCATGCCCAAGGCGATTTCGGCCCAGGTCGAAGAGATGGTCAACTCGGCCAGCCTGTCGTTCGGCCTGTACCCGATGCTGACCGCCGGTGCCTGCCTGTCGATCAAGGCCCACGCCAGCGAAGAACTGAAAGCGGCTTACTTGCCGAACATGTACGCCGGCATCTGGACCGGTTCGATGTGCCTGACCGAAGCCCATTCCGGCACCGACCTGGGCCTGATCCGCACCAAGGCCGAACCCCAGGCCGATGGCAGCTACAAGGTCAGCGGCAGCAAGATTTTCATCACCGGTGGAGAGCACGACCTGACGGAAAACATTATCCATCTGGTACTGGCGCGGCTGCCCGATGCACCGGCCGGCCCGAAAGGTATCTCGCTGTTCCTGGTGCCGAAAGTGCTGGTCAACGCCGACGGTTCGCTGGGTGAAAACAACGCGCTGTCCTGCGGCTCCATCGAACACAAGATGGGCATCAAGGCGTCCGCCACCTGCGTGATGAACTTCGACGGCGCCACCGGCTGGATCGTCGACGCACCGAACAAAGGCCTGGCGGCGATGTTCACCATGATGAACTACGAGCGTCTGGGCGTTGGCATCCAGGGCTTGGCCCAAGGCGAGCGCTCGTACCAGAACGCTGTCGAATACGCCCGTGACCGTCTGCAAAGCCGTGCGCCAACCGGTGCGCAATTCAAGGACAAGGCCGCCGACCCGATCATCGTGCACCCGGACGTGCGACGCATGCTGTTGACCATGAAAGCCTTGAACGAAGGCGGCCGTGCGTTCTCCAGCTACGTGGCCCTGCAACTGGACATCGCCAAGTACAGCGAAGACGCACCGACACGCCAGCGCGCGCAGGATCTGGTATCGCTGCTGACCCCGGTGGCCAAGGCCTTCCTCACCGACATGGGCCTGGAAACCACCCTCCATGGCCAGCAGATCTTCGGCGGCCACGGCTACATCCGTGAGTGGGGTCAGGAGCAACTGGTGCGTGATGTGCGCATCACCCAGATCTACGAAGGCACCAACGGCATCCAGTCCCTGGACCTGGCCGGGCGCAAGATCGTTGGCAGCGGCGGGGCGCTCTACCGCTTGTTCGCTTCGGAAATCCGCAACTTCACCGCCAACGTTGGCGCTGACCTTGCCGAGTTCATCCAACCGCTGAACGCCGCCGTCGACACTCTCGACGACCTGACCGCGTGGCTGCTGGACCGGGCACAAAACAACCCGAACGAAATCGGCGCGGCCTCGGTCGAGTACCTGCATGTGTTCGGCTACACCGCTTACGCCTACATGTGGGCGCGCATGGCCAAGGCCGTCATGAGCGGCGATGGCGAGGACGATTTCTACACCAGCAAACTGGCCACCGCGCGTTTCTACTTCGCCCGGTTACTGCCGCGTATCCACTCGTTGAGCGCATCGGCCAAGGCCGGCAGCGACTGCCTCTACGAGCTGCAAGCCGATCAGTTCTGATCGAAAGGACAAGGAACCTTAAACATGATGGCGACAAAAATAATTCCGCCCGCCGACGGCGCCTATGCCTACCCCTTGCTGATCAAGCAATTGCTGCTGTCCGGCGTGCGCTACGAGCCGGGCCGGGAAATCGTCTACGCCGACAAGCTGCGCTACAGCTACCAGACCCTCAACAAGCGTATTCGCCGCCTGGCCAATGCGCTGACCGCAGCCGGGGTCAAGGCCGGTGACACCGTGGCCCTGCTCGATTGGGACAGCCACCGCTACCTGGAATGCTTCTTCGCCGTGCCGATGATCGGCGCGGTGCTGCACACGGTGAACATTCGCCTGTCGCCGGAGCAGGTGCTGTTCACCATGAACCACGCCGAGGATGACCTGGTGCTGGTGCATGATGATTTCCTGCCCCTGGTCGAGCAGATCCACGGTCGGCTGGAAACCGTAAAAGGCTACCTGCAGCTCACCGATGACGAGGCGACCACGACCTCGCTGCCGGTGCTGGGCGAGTACGAGCACCTGCTGTCCCTGGCCTCGGACCAGTACGACTTCCCCGATTTCGACGAGAACTCGGTCGCCACACTGTTCTACACCACCGGCACCACCGGCGACCCGAAAGGCGTGTACTTCAGCCACCGCCAGTTGGTGCTGCACACCCTGAATGCCGTCGGCACCCTGGGCGTCTATCAGGGCCAGCCGCTGCTGCGCTCCGACGACGTGTACATGCCGATCACGCCGATGTTCCATGTGCATGCCTGGGGCGTGCCGTATGTCGCGACTCTGATGGGCATCAAGCAGGTCTACCCGGGCCGCTACGAACCCAACAGCCTGGTCAAGCTGTACCGTGAAGAGAAGGTGACCTTCTCCCACTGCGTGCCGACCATCCTGCAGATGATCCTCAACTGCGAGGAAGGCAAGGCAACCCGTTTCGATGGCTGGAAAATGCTCCTGGGCGGCAGCGCGCTGACCCTCGGCGTGGCCAGCGAAGCCAATGCCAAAGGCATGGTGGTGCACGCAGGCTACGGCATGTCCGAGACCTGCCCGTTGCTGTGCCTGACGTACCTGCGCGATGAAGACCTGCAGCTGTCCGCCGAAGCGCAACTGCCGATCCGCATCAAGACCGGCACCCCGGTGCCATTGGTCGACCTGAAGATCATCGACGCCGACGGCAAAGATGTGCCCCATGACGGCGAGTCCCTGGGCGAGATCGTGGTGCGCGCGCCGTGGCTGACCCAGGGCTATCTGAAAGCCCCGGACAAAGGCGCGGAGTTGTGGCGCAACGGCTGGTTGCACACCGGCGACATGGCCTCGATCGACAAGCTGGGCGGCGTGGAAATCAAGGACCGCATCAAGGACGTGATCAAGACCGGCGGTGAGTGGATCAGCTCCCTGGAACTGGAAAGCCTGATCAGCGAACACCCGGGCGTGATGTCCGTCGCCGTGGTGGGCATTGCCGACGAACAATGGGGTGAACGCCCGATGGCCATGGTCGTTTGCGAGCCCGGGCAATACCTCGACCGCAAGATTCTGGAGACGCACCTGCAAGCCTTTGTCGATGGCGGCCGCATCAACAAATGGGCGATTCCCAAGAAGTTCAAGTTCGTCGCCGAAATCCCCAAGACCAGCGTCGGCAAGATCAACAAGAAGCTGATCCGGGAAACTGAAGCGAACTGACACGAACTGACCCGAACACTGTAGGAGCGAGCTTGCTCGCGATGGACTCAAGGGCGTCGCGTTTATCCTGTAAACACGCGTTATCGTTCACGACCATCGCGAGCAAGCTCGCTCCTACAACGAGTCCAGCAGCAGGCGGTTTCTGGATAGCCCGGTTGGTGTCATCTTTGTCATAGTCCTCGTCAGAGATAACGCCCCGTTAGTCGCAGTTTTCAGCGCCTGTGCCAAGCTGAACGGGGTATTAGCGCCGGGCATTCAACTGCCGGCCAGTCAACCCCCAGGAAGCCCATGCCATGAACCTCGCCCGTGCATCAAACGTTCGCCACGAGTTCTACAAAGCCGTCTGGTTCTATTTAAAAGTGGTCTGGCCGATCTTCTCGATACTGCTTTTGGTGATCATTGCGTTCGGCCTCATCATCGCCCACCTGGAAGGCTGGGGCCCGTTAGACGGTATCTACTTCGCCTTCGTGACCGGCCTGACCATCGGCTATGGAGAGCTGGTGCCCAAACTGGGTGTGTCGCGAGTGCTGGCGATCCTGCTGGGTTTCAACGGCGTGCTGATGACCGCGACATTCGCGGCGATCAGTGTCCGGGCCATTGAAGTGACGGTGACGGCATCACGCAAAGACGCGTAGGAGCGAGCTTGCTCGCGATGGTCGTCAACGATAACGCGCAAATCCAGGATTAGCGCGGTGTTTTTGAGTCCATCGCGAGCAAGCTCGCTCCTACAGTTTTATGCCTCCCAACCCGCCCCGGTCACCGCCGCCTGCACCAGCGGGTGCAAGTCCGCCCCCTGATGTTCCGTCTGCCAGGCCAGCAACTCCTTGCGCATGCTGGGCGCCCAGTACATCTGCATATGATTGCGCACGCTCAGCACCGCCTGTTGCTGGTCCGGCTGGCTGGCGAAGTACTGGGCGATCTGGTTGGCCATCTTGATCAGGTTGTTCGTGCTCATCGGCGTACCTCCGCTTTGGCGCCACGGCCCCGGTCCTTGAGCAGACGATGCTGTTCATCGCTGAATTCCTGGAAGCGTTTTTGCCACTCAGAAGGGTGATAAACGCGGCTGACTTCCACGGCGGTGACCTTGTACTCCGGACAGTTGGTGGCCCAGTCCGAGTTGTCGGTGGTGATCACGTTGGCGCCCGATTCCGGGAAGTGGAAGGTGGTGTACACCACACCCGGTGCCACCCGTTCGGTGATCCGCGCACGCAGCACGGTTTGCCCGGCGCGGCTGCCGATACCGACCCAGTCACCTTCGTTGATACCACGGCTTTCGGCGTCGGTCGGGTGGATTTCCAGGCGGTCTTCGTCATGCCAGGCGACGTTGTCGGTACGCCGGGTTTGAGCACCGACGTTGTACTGGCTGAGGATGCGCCCGGTGGTCAGCAGCAGCGGATAGCGACTGTTGACCTTTTCCTCGGTGGGCACGTAACCGGTGAGCATGAAGCGCCCCTTGCCGCGCACGAATTCCTCGATGTGCATGGTCGGCGTGCCGTCCGGTGCTTCGGCGTTGCACGGCCATTGCAGGCTGCCGTGGCTATCCAGTGCGGCGTAGCTGACGTTGGTGAAGGTCGGCGTCAGGCTGGCGATCTCATCCATGATTTGCGACGGGTGCGTGTAGTTCATCGGGTAACCCAAGGCATTGGCCAGGGCCACCGTGCCTTCCCAGTCAGCCTTGCCACCCAGCGGGTCCATGACTTTGCGTACCCGCGAGATACGCCGCTCGGCGTTGGTAAAGGTGCCGTCTTTTTCCAGGAACGAACTGCCCGGCAGGAACACATGGGCAAACTTGGCGGTTTCGTTGAGGAAAATGTCCTGCACCACCACGCACTCCATGGCCGACAAAGCGGCGGTGACGTGCTGGGTATTCGGATCGCTCTGGGCGATGTCTTCGCCCTGGCAATACAGGCCCTTGAAACTGCCGGCCAGGGCCGACTCGAACATGTTGGGGATGCGCAGGCCCGGGTCGGGTTGCAGGGTGACGTTCCAGGCCTGTTCGAACTGCGCCCGCACCACCTCGTTGGAGATGTGCCGGTAGCCAGGTAGTTCGTGGGGGAAGGAGCCCATGTCGCAGGAGCCCTGAACGTTGTTCTGCCCCCGCAGCGGGTTCACGCCCACGCCTTCGCGGCCGATGTTGCCCGTGGCCATGGCCAGGTTGGCAATGCCCATCACGGAAGTACTGCCCTGGCTGTGCTCGGTGACGCCCAAACCGTAGTAGATCGCCGCGTTGCCACCGGTGGCATACAGGCGCGCAGCGGCACGGATGTCGGCAGCGGGTACACCGCAGATCGGGCCAAGGGCTTCCGGCGAGTTTTCCGCGCGGCTGACAAACTCACTCCAGGTCGCGAAATCGCTACCCTCGCAACGGGCGTCGATAAAGGCCTGGTTTTGCAGGCCTTCAGTGATGATCACGTGGGCCAAGGCATTGAGCATGGCGACGTTGGTGCCGGGGCGCAGCGCCAAGTGATATTCGGCGCGGGCGTGCACCGTGTCCACCAGATCGATGCGTCGCGGATCGATGACGATCAGCCGCGCGCCTTCACGCAGGCGGCGCTTGAGTTGCGAGGCGAACACCGGGTGGGCGTCGCTGGGGTTGGCGCCCATCACCAGGATCACGTCGGCCTGCATCACCGAGTCGAAACTCTGGGTGCCGGCGGACTCGCCCAGGGTTTGTTTCAGGCCATAGCCGGTCGGCGAGTGGCAGACCCGCGCACAGGTGTCGACGTTGTTGTTGCCGAAGGCCGCACGCACCAGTTTCTGCACCAGATAGGTTTCTTCGTTGGTGCAACGGCTGGAGGTGATGCCACCGATGGAATCGCGGCCATATTTTTGCTGCAGACGGCGGAATTCGCTGGCGGCGTAAGTCACTGCTTCATCCCAGCTGACTTCCTGCCAAGGGTCGCTGATGTGCTTGCGGATCATCGGCTTGGTGATGCGATCCGGGTGGGTGGCGTAGCCCCAGGCAAAGCGCCCTTTGACGCAAGAGTGGCCGTGGTTGGCCTGGCCGTTCTTGTCCGGAACCATACGCACCAACTGGTCGCCTTTCATCTCGGCGCGGAACGAGCAGCCCACCCCGCAATAGGCGCAGGTGGTGATCACGCTGCGTTCCGGCTGGCCCAGTTCGACCACGCTTTTTTCCATCAGGGTCGCGGTAGGGCAGGCCTGCACGCAGGCGCCGCAGGACACGCATTCCGAGTCGAGGAAGTTCTCGCCACCGGCGGCAGCCACGCGGGATTCGAAACCGCGCCCGGTAATGGTCAGGGCGAAGGTGCCCTGGGTTTCTTCGCAGGCACGCACGCAACGGTTACAGACGATGCACTTGCTCGGGTCGTAGTCGAAGTAGGGGTTGGAGGTGTCTTTCACGTCCTCCAGATGGTTCTCGCCTTCATAGCCATAACGCACTTCCCGCAGGCCGACCTGGCCGGCCACGGTTTGCAGCTCGCAGTTGCCGTTGGCCGAGCAGGTCAGGCAGTCCAGCGGGTGATCGGAGATGTACAACTCCATGACGTTACGGCGCAGGGTCGCGAGCTTTGGCGTCTGGGTATGCACGGTCATGCCTTCAGTGACCGGCGTGGTGCAGGACGCGGGGTAGCCGCGCATGCCGTCGATCTCCACCAGGCACATGCGGCAGGAGCCGAAGGCTTCCAGGCTGTCGGTGGCACAGAGTTTGGGAATGGTGGTGCCCAGCAGCGCGGCGGCGCGCATCACCGAGGTGCCTTCGGGCACGCTGATGCTGCGGCCGTCGATGTTCAGGGTGACTTGCACCTGGCTGTCGCGGGCAGGCGTACCCAGATCGATATCGGTTTTCGGGTCGAAGAGAGTGATCATTGCTCGGCCTCCGAGGGCTGCAAGCCGAAGTCGGCGGGGAAGTGCTTGAGGGCGCTGGCGACCGGGAAGGAAACCATGCCACCCAATGCGCACAGCGAACCGTATTGCAGGGTGTCGCACAGGTCCTTGAGGATGATCACCTGCTCATCGCGACCGCTCGCGTCTGGCGCGGCGAGCAGGCGGTCGATCACCTCAACGCCACGGGTCGAGCCGATGCGGCACGGGGTGCATTTGCCACAGGATTCCTCGGCGCAAAACTGCATCGCGAAGCGCGCCATGTGGGCCATGTCCAGGCTGTCGTCAGCCACCACCACACCACCGTGACCAAGCATGGCGCCGATGGCCGTAAAGGCTTCGTAATCCAGCGGTGTATCGAATTGCGAAGGTGGCACCCAGGCGCCAAGCGGGCCGCCAACCTGTGCGGCCTTCAGCGGTCGGCCACTGGCGGTACCACCACCGTAGTCTTCCACCAGCTCCCGCAGGGTCAGGCCAAAGGCCCGTTCCACCAGACCGCCATGACGAACATTGCCCGCCAACTGGAAAGGCATGGTGCCCAAGGAGCGGCCCATGCCGTAATCGCGATAGAACTGAGCGCCCTTGGCCAGAATCAGCGGTACCGAGGCCAAAGTCAGCACGTTGTGCACCAGCGTCGGCAGGCCAAACAGACCCTTCAAGGCAGGAATTGGCGGCTTGGCACGAACGATCCCGCGCTTGCCTTCGAGGGAGTCCAGCAACGCGGTTTCTTCACCGCAGATGTAAGCGCCGGCACCGACTCGCACTTCCATATCGAAAGCCAAGCCGCTGCTGCCGACATTGGCGCCGAGGTAACCGGCATCTCGGGCGATGTTCAACGCCGCACGCAGCGTGGCCACAGCATCGGGATATTCCGAGCGAACATAGATGTAGCCGTAAGTGGCACCGACGGTAATGCCGGCGATGGCCATGCCTTCGATCAGCAGGAAGGGGTCGCCTTCCATCAACATGCGGTCGGCGAAGGTGCCGGAATCGCCTTCGTCGGCGTTGCATACGATGTACTTCTGCGCCGCTTCGGTCGCGCGCACCGTGCGCCATTTGATCCCGGCGGGGAAAGCCGCGCCGCCACGGCCACGCAGGCCTGAATCGAACACCGCCGTCGCGGTCTGCTCGCCGCCAAGGGCGATGGCCTGGGTCAAGCCCTCGAAACCACCATGGGCGCGGTAATCCTCCAGTGACAGCGGCCGGGTAATACCAGCACGGGCGAACAACAGGCGTTGTTGAGTCTTCAGATAAGACAATTCTTCCACCAGACCCAAGGCCAGTGGATGGCTGGACGGCTCACCTTGCAGCGCATCGAGCACAGACGGCACATCGGCAGCGGTCAATGGGCCGAAGCCGATACGACCTTGCGGGCTGTCCACTTCCAGCAGCGGCTCCAGCCAGTACAGGCCGCGCGAACTGGTGCGCTGTAGCTCCAGCGGCAGATTGCGTTCCTTGGCCTGAGTGATCAGGGCCACGGATACCTCATCGGCACCCACGGCACGGGCTAGCGAATCACAGGGCAGATAGAGAGTCGGCATCACGCGTCCTCCCGGCAAGCGTCGAGCAAGGCATCCAGACGCTCAGCGCTGAGCCGCGCATGCACCCGACCATCCAGCTCCAAAGCAGGCGAACAGGCGCAGGCACCAAGGCAATACACCGGACGCAAACTGATGCTGCCATCGGCGCTGCTGCCGTGATCGTCCAGTTGCAGACGATCGCGCAACTGCGCGGCCAACTGCTCGGCACCGCGACTCTTGCACGACTCAGCCCGGCACAGCCGCAGGATATGTTTGGCCGGCGGCGCGGTACGGAAATCATGGTAAAAACTGATCACCCCGCGAACCTCGGCCTGACTCAGATTGAGGGCATGAGCAATCTCGGGGACGGCGACATCGGGGATGTAACCGATGCGTTCCTGAATATCATGAAGAATGGGCAACAGCGCACCCGCAGAGCCCTTGTGGCGCTCCAGCAGACTGTTGACCACAGGCAGGTGCAACATCTCATCAGGCATTCAGCAATCCTCACGGTCACGGACAAACCAGATGGTCGTCGGTCGTCCGAAAGTGTCGGCTGCGGCACTCACACCACGTCACGGTATCGTGGCATTTTCAGGCCGTTGGCCAGGGCACCCTGAGCGGGCATCTTGTTGTGCCCGGCGCGGTCTTCGCCGCACCTCTACTGGGCATAAAGGGCAGCTTGCCACGCTGCTGTTGATCGACCTGCACCAAAGCGACGTGCTCGGTTCTGCCTACGACTATCCATTTAGTCTAGATGAGTGCCGAAAGGGGCGTTCACCCACCGGCCTAATGCCCGGAGGGCTTGTCGATGGCTGATGTATAGCAAGCATTACAGGTGAGAAGAAGCATCAGAACCGTGGGCAATTTTACGGAGCAGATCCGCCGATCCATTCCGCTACAAACCGAAAGCCATCCCCCCCGAACCGAACACAAAAAGCCCCGAAAAACCTCAAGGCCAAGCCGAAATACCACCCGCCACACAACCCCCCTGTGGGAGCGAGCTTGCTCGCGATAGCGCCAGCCCAACCACCCTCAATGCTGAAGATTGCACCACAAACCCACTCACACACTGGGGCCAAACAATGCCCGCCAGCCCACCGCAACCCCCTGTGGAAGCGGGCTTGCTCGCGAAAAACGCAAGGCATCCACGTGTCCCGCTGAATACCCCGGCCACCGCAACCAAGCCCGCTCTCACAGCGTCACGCCTGACTTTTGAAACCAAAAACTATCCTGGCGCTTCGCCCACTACCCCTCAGCCTTAGCCCCCGTCCGCTTAGACGCCAGCTCATTATCCCGATCCCGAGTAAGCACCTTCACCGCATCATCCACCAACGCCTTACTCATCGAAGTCAGATAATGCGCCGCCCAGGCGTGACGGTCGGTGTCTCTGGCATAAGCAGCATCTTCAGTGAGCGTCTTGGCCAGGAACAGGAAATCAGAGGCGATGGACAAAGCATCGCCGAGAGGAACGCCGCGAGTGACATGAAACAGCGCTTGATCCGCGCAGTAGATGGCCGGCGTCAGACCGATGGTTTTGAGTTCAGGTTGTTCAGTCATTGGCCACCTCCGAGGATGGAGAGGCAATGGGGGAGGGGTTTACACGATTGGGAGTTGCGTAGAGGGAAAAACCAAATTTCAAACGGATTGATACTGCGCATTATCCAACTCCTTGATATGAGGAGCTGCCACGTTCGTTACCACACGAATGGGTGACAGCTGTGCGCAGGGTGGTAAACCGGGAATCAAGGAAACCGGCACGCCCGAGGGCGTCCCACGCACAGCCGCCATAACTCACGCCGCAGGCACAAAAAAAGCGCCTGATGACGTGATTGGGGCGCTGTTGCGCCTTGAATAACTCGGGTTACCACACCCGGTCGCTGAATTGGCAGCGACGGGTGGGAGGTTATAGTCCAGATCCTTTTCCTGCAACCTTCAAAGGCCTCGATCCCAAACCACCTGAGACGAAAAATGTGTTCTGTCCTCGATTTGTTCGTTGCGCGTGTGGCAGCCGCTACGCTCATCGTCCGCTTTCGGCTGTGGATTCAACCGGTCGCTCCAGAGTGTCTATTTAATCAGGGGCGATTCACTACATTGGACTCCGCACACTAGGTGGCGCGCATGCAGCAAAATCATGAGAATCCCGTTCTAGAGCGGTAGAAAATGGGAAAGCGTAGGTTCTGATGTATTTTCCAGAACTGAGTGGGTCATCAGCGGTGTCTGGAGCGAGCAAGGTAGTGATTCGCACTGAAGGCGCTTAATGCTTAGATTGCAGGTCTGATAGCCAATGAAACCGACGTGTGCCGAGGTAGTTTTAGCCAGCATAAACCGACAGGAAGGTTTTTTATGGAAAATGGTGCAGTACCAGCAACGCAAGCGATGACGCCCGCAGAGCTTGAGATTTCGGAGCAAGCGGCCAGCTTCGCTCGCTCAAATAAGAAAGCAATCGCCAAGCGTCAGACGGACAGAACCATTTATCCGCCAGAGGAAGCCCCAGTATCGGTGTTCATGGCCGGCTCCCCTGGAGCAGGTAAGACTGAAGCGTCAATCGCCCTTGTGAACCTTTTCGCTGATACGAAAATCCTAAGAATTGATCCGGATGAGCTTCGAAACGAATTTTCTGAATATTCGGGAGGAAACTCCTGGCTTTTTCAGAAAGGTGTTTCGATTTTGGTTGAAAAAATCCATGATTTCGCGATCGATCAAAGACAGTCATTCCTGCTCGACGGAACATTTTCAAGCATCGATATAGCCAGGAAAAATGTCGAGCGCTCCTTGAAAAAAGGCAGATTCGTACAGATCTTGTATGTCTATCAGAACCCTTTTCTTGCTTGGGGCTTTGTGAAGGCTCGTGAGGAGGCTGAGGGAAGAAGGATTCGCAAGGAGCATTTCATCGATCAGTATTTCGCAGCGCGTGACGTAGTGAACTCACTTAAGCTAGAGTACGGCGGCGACGTCCACGTGGATCTACTGCTCAAGCATATCGACAATTCGGGACGACTTTACAAAGCTGGTGTCGATAAAATTGACTACCATATACCTGAGCAACACACACGGGCCGATCTAGAGGCCAAGCTCGGGTAACCATCAGGAGCGCATTCATGATTTCGATTAAGCTAGGCTTAGCCAAGGGCGCTAAAAGCTCATTTGCCGATTTTATTCGTAACGCGAAGTCGGACCAGAAAAAGCGCATCTACAGCGAGGTTCTGACAGAGGCGACCAAACAACAGAACCTTGTGATGATGCAGGCTGAGGCAAAGCGAGCCTAGTAAATCCGCCCAGGATCAAAGAGAAGCCCGGCCTAAGTTCCGGGCTTTTTTTCGTGTCCGCATCCCGCACATACGCCCGGAACGCTGCAAGCGCAATCAATTTCCGATCATCGTTTGGTGATTCCGATACCCTGCTTGGCGTGTACCTGGGCGGCAGCTACATTACCGAGGCAGGCAATGAAGACCGCCGCTGGGCGGGTGACGGCCAATCAGGAAAACGGTGTGAGTACCGCTTGGTATCGGCGGTCGTACCTACAATGCGACCACCAAGGAGACAGTCCATGCCTGAGGCACGTTTCATTGGTTTTCACGTAGGTTTTTTTACCAAGTCCAATATTTTCTTTAAGTCTTCAATACTGATTTTTTCGAGTAGTTGATAGACAGGCGGCTTTTCCGTGTGCTTGCCGTCCAGCGTATTGGAAGCGTTGAAGGCAATGGCATCAATGGCTTTTGCAATCAGTTCTTTTTGCAAAACATCCTCGTCTACCTGAAGCGCCTCAAGTTGCTTTTTGTAGCTTTCATATGAAGAGGCAAAAGCCTCCTTATGGGCGTACTCTTGTTGAAGCCGTTCATACTGGCTACGGCGAGTTGCTGAGAATATCGCGACCCAAACCACCGGTAGGACAATCGGGAGTCGCGTAAGAAGCGTGCGTAGCATTTCCTCCCAGCCGGCTGTTTTTACGAATTCAACGCGAAATGGCTCCAGAGCGATATGGTCCGTTACTAGTGCCAACCCACCCAGAAATAAAATCAGCATTGAGGCGTAGAAAGCTCGCGTGTACCGAATGATAGGTGTTTTAAAGTGCTCCTTGAGTGTCGTATAGGCTGAGGCCAGACCTGCACTTGTAGCTCCGGGCAATAACGATTCTATGCTTTGGAATAACGCTTCCTGACGTGTTTTTTGCTCAGTTTCGTGCCTGCCTAGCTGCTCAAGTCGAGCGTCGAGTTCCTGCTTTAGTCCATCCTCTGGAACTTCGTCATCGTCAGCCTTCCGACGACCAAATATTCGTTCGTAGAAGCGCTCCAGTTCCTTATTTCTTGATGTGGCTGAGTCCAGCATCTCGTCAAGTGAGTCGAGATGCTGATGAATCTCTTTGGAAAAGCTCGAGATTTTCTCGGATGTTGATTCAGGTCCGTCGAGAAGCTTCTGATACAGAGCTTCCACCTCTTTTTGGCTAACTTCCACTTGAGAAACCATCTCTTGGATGTACGTCTCTGCTGGTTTGTTTCCTTCTACACCTACATACAAGTAATCGTCGAACTGCTTTGCACGCAGCTCGATGGCCTCGATTTCCTTTTGTTGTCTGACGGCCTCAGTTGTAACACTTTCTAGGTTCATCTGAGCGCGTTTGGCTTTCTTTTCGAAGGCACCTATGTACTGCGTGATCTGATCAGAAAATTTCCGAACACCGTCCCCATACGCCTTCAAAGCATGTTCTGGAGCGACCATGTATGGACGTACGTACGTAAGGAGATTATCGGCGTGTTCGTTTGCCTGAACGAGGTGCGCTGCGTTCCGGTTTGAGACGTACGCTCGTACCTGTAGTAAGCAGGCGTCGGTTTGGCCATGACAATTTTGCCAAACGGATCTTGGGGTAAGTTCAATATCTGCATTAGCGATAATGCCGTCGACGAACGCGAGCGCCTTTTTCAGTCGCGCCAGTTCCTCCACCGTTGTCGACACTGTTTGGTCATCAACATCTAGCGGGTCAACTTCCCCCAACAGCGTTGACCATGAGCTCTTGAACGGAAGCTGATCAAATTCATGAATCCATCTCGACATCTGGCTTTCCTTCCAATTTTTGCCACATGTTACCAGTGGCTTGAAGCAAGCACGAAAGTCCGAAGCTCCCCCGCTGGGTAATTGCACGGATCTGACCACTCGTTTGCATTCGACCTGACCACGGATTGCATCGGATTTGACCAGCACGCTTCGTAACCACGACCGGCAGAGAAGACCCTACGGATGTAGTCCACGCATGGTTCGAGCAAGCCTTGATTGAGACTGTCATTGGACTCCAACAGCTCAAGGGCAGTAAGGAGTGGGGGGTGGAGCAAATGGACGTGGCGTTCTCCGAGGAAGCCTTGACGGCAACCGTCATGCAGCGATACCACGTGCACAATCAATGTCGCCGCGATCTGGGGGCGAAACTTGATAAAGCACTTCAAACGGAGTAACGCGAACGTTTACGGCTCGGCACCAACAAGGCCCTCCAGTGTGACGTCCCACACCTTCGACGTGGCAGCGCCTGAGCTTGGGCGCTAGAGACCGCTTTTGGCCATTTCTGCCTTTGGCGGATGGCAACAGTCGACCCCGCCTGTGTGAAAACGCCAGTGATTGTCTAATCTTCTGATCGCGAGCTCATAGCGAGGTGAACGATCATGAGGCGATTCATTGAGGGTGAGGCCCGGACGCGAGTGACGCTGCTGCCGGGGTGCCTGGACGATTACGTAACTCAGTTTATGATTTCACCACTAAGAACGAAAAATACAATATGCCAGCTATGAAACACACCTGCGGATCACCCCTTTCACGCATCAACGGTCGCACGCTCAAAGCAGCACTCAATGAGACCAAGGCAAATCACCAATTCGGACTATTCTCGAATACGCAGTGGGTCAGCGTCTGCCCGGCTTGCGACGCCTATGCACTTGGCGCTGAGACGATACATCCATGGCCTTTTGCGTGTTTCGACGGAGTAATGCGCACAGTCAACGACTTCGACCTGAAGACTCATGAATTCGACTCTGAGGACTTAGATTTCTGCGGTTTCAAGTTCTCAAGGTTTGCGCTTGAAAGCGCGATTCTGCTGGCAGGCAAGGAGTTTGATACCTCGAGCGATGTGGAGAGCCTGGGAGCGGCTCTTTCGGCGGGGAGCCCCATAAATGTGCTCCTGTTTAGCCAAAAGGTTTGCGATTGGGGGCAGGGGCAACGGGTATGGGCAAATCTCCTTCGCCGGAACGGCAAGGAGAAACTGGAGAACCTGTTGGGAGAGTGGCTAAAAGGGGCTGCTGGCGCCAGTGACGAAGACGCAATCCTTGGAGGTACCAATATCCTTGGGCTGGGTGTTTCGTTCGCCAGCAAGCATCTACGCATGCTTGCCCCCGAAAAGTACGCCGTTCTGGACGATGTTCTCAGCGAAGGGCTGGGTTTTGCCCTGAACGGCAAAGGCTATCGGCTATTCCTGAGTTCCTTGCGCAAGTTTTCCGTAGATCATTCTATTTCAGGCAGCCTGGCAGAGCTTGAAGCGGGGATATTCCTGCTAGTTCGCCAAGAAGTACGCTCTAGAACTCCAAGCGACTCTCAATCGTCCTTGGTATCGTAGAAATACCCCATTGGCCATTTTTGGCCGCTTTCTGCCCTTCACAGCAGGCAGCTCTCGGCCAAGCGGTCATTCAGTCGCGAATGGCGATGCTACGGCTAATAGGATATAAAACCGTCTATACCTTTTTATTTTTCGTTTACTTCTCTTCCTAACTTTCTGTTTTTTTCTTACGGGGAGTTTTCGATACTTGCAATGCTTGGTCTATAATCTGAGGGTAAGAGGCAATATTTGCGATGTTAAGCATCTTGTTAATCTCATCCAAGCCTTGTAAGCCTAGCAGGTACTTAGAAGGTTCTATCGTATTTGCTAGCACTGATCTCGCCTGCGCTGCCAGATCTATATTGACCAGATTTTTAGCAAACTCGCTATTACGTTGAATATTCTCCATCCATTTTCCGGAAAATACGCCAGTACTCATCTCCGCAACTTCCGCTGCCGATCTCATACGAGAAAGCTCTTCTTTAAGCTTAAGAACTGCGCCTTGTGACTGAGCGTGCTGCTCCGTCTTCTGCTCCAACTCGGAAATTAGCGCGCCCATGGCCTCTAAGGATTTTCTTTTTTCATCATGAGCAGCGGCTAGCTCAGCCTGAGTAGTGGTGGACGCTTGGGCCAAAGCTTGTACGAAGCTACCCATTTCGTCAGCCTGTCCAGCCAACCTGTTAAATATGGCCAGAAACACATTAACCATCTCGTCCGCATTGAAATTTGGGTAACGTACCCGATGGTCAATTTCACTCCATCCTTCTTCAAATATTGTTCGAACTTGGACTTCGGCAAAAACCTGACGCTTTTGAGGTTGCGCTTTAATAATATAGTGCACTGATCGATAGCCAGCTGGGTGCTCACGATGCTCGAACCGATCCTTGGGGAAGACATCTTCGGAGACGGTGTCACCTTTTCTGGTATACACCAGTGGCTGTTCTGTATCAATTAGTTGCTGATTCTCACGTATGGATGCATCGATCTCTAGGGCTTCATTTTTGAAAAGATGCAAGGCTCTAATGCCAATAAGATCGGTAATAATTGAGTAATAGTTTTGCGCGTCTATCTCGAGGTATTTATCTGATTTTGCTGCCCGCTTTCTAACAATTTTTTCTAGCATATGTTCGCAGTCTTTAATGCGCCAACGAACAGAATGCACGCCATCATATTGTTGCATTACCCTTGCGAGCATCCCGGCATATTCCCGTAACTGAGCTCCATGGCGCTCATAATCTTGACCGATTGCTATCAGCGTTTCCCAATCAATAGCAGATGCCTCCCACGTGTCTCGACTGATTCGATTGCGGTGAAGAAAATCTTCCGGTGTCAAATTACTGATCATATGGAGTCCTAGTTATGCAACTACAGGGCGCCGAGTTGCTCTGCGTAATTGGCGGATATACCTTGAAGATTCAATTGTGCCGACTGGACCGGTGGCGCGCAATGTCACATTGATGGCAAAGCATGAGTGAGGCGAACGCCTCTGCGATTTTTTGACACGTTTGCAGCTTGGGGGATCAACGTCCGTCTTTGCTGACAGACTGCTTAGTGTCGGACGCGGTTGCTCCCGAATGGGTGCTTTTGGCCGAATGCTGCCCAAGGTGAACGGCAGCAATTGGCCGGAAGCGGACTTGGCTAAACGCTAATAGACGGTAAAAAAACTGGGGGGAAGGGGGGTGGAAAAGGGAGGGGACGGAGGAAAAAAGGGACAGATTCTTTATCGGTTAAGACGCAGCGACCAACGTCGGTTCGGTTAAAGGGCACTATCGCTTTAAGGCTCCCTGCGTTCTTCATTGAATATCTTTTAAATAGTCCTTCAGCGCAATGAGCGGGACATCAATCAGCTCCATCGTCTGAACACTGGCAAAATCAGCCGCCAACCTCCGCAACTCCCGCCCCAACGGCTTATCCACACCCCCAACAGCCTCCAGCGCCACGCCCACACACTCACCCACCTTCACCTGAATCCCCTCAACATCCCCCCGCCGCACCAACAGCTCAAACACATCCCGCTGGTAATCCCCCATCACCAAATCATCCCGCAAGATCGGGCTTGAACCTTCCGTCTCATAAGCCAGTTTGAGGGAGAAGAGGGCGACGGTTTCCAGGTGCAATTCCATGGTTGGGAATCCTTGATGAGTGTCTTACTGACCGAGGGGTGTGAAGTTCAAAGAAATCGCTGGCAAGCCAGCTCCTACAGGTCGGTGGGGTGTCAGGTGCTTTTCTACAGGCGAAAAAAAAGGCCTTGCTGTGCAAGACCTTTCTTAATTTTGGTGCCCGAGGGAGACTGTAGTGTTTCAGTAAACTCAAGGCCTCCAGAGAGGTTTGCTATCTCGGGATACATGTAGGGATACATGATCACGTGTGCTGGTCTAGTATGAATAGTCTATGCGGCACCATGCAATCCCTTCGACCAGGCGTCGTTTGAACTGGAGGCTATGGCTCCCGTTTTGTAGGGGGTTGGCTAGTGGTGTTTCGGTTAGGCATACACGAAACCGCATGCTAGTCATGATGCTCGCGTATTCGATTGAGCAATTTTTCACGCCTTGGATCGTCAACCGTTTGCACCCAATGCTGCGTTGAGTGACCGCCCGATCTCAACAATCAGCTGCGATTGTCGTGCACATTCCAGCTTTAAAGCATGCATAGCCCAACGTTCCTCAAAAAGCTCCTTTTTATATTCAAAGCTGGCGAACACTAGCCCGTGAGGTTGCCCTTCTTGTTCTAGATCTAGGGAATAGGGCGTATCCACAATGCTTCGATGTTTGCCGTGATTGTTGAGTGCGGAGAAATAGCGGAAATCATCATGTTCCACCAATGTTTTGAGCAGGTTGTGAATCGGTCCAACTGGTAGGAGCTCAATGACCCTCGCCATTCCTATATCACGCGACCTGAGGCGCGTCGCCTGGGTTAAGTTCATGCCGAGAGCGAAATATACGGTGTGAGCAAGAAGATCTGCTACCGAATGCATGTTCTGCACGCAGGAGGAGATGTGAGCTGTTGCTTGGAACCGTGCATCTTTGAACTGTTCGCTCGCAGCATCGTCTCCGAGCAACAGCCGCGCCATTGCACCTGAGCCGGTATGGGAACCGGTGGCATTCGCTAGTAATCGTGCCGCCTCTTGGTAGTAATAGCTCATAAATTTCATGCGCTGAACAACCGAACTCAAAGAGGGGTTGATAGCTTCTTTTTGGGCATAGCCGTGCAATTTCTCCACAGCATCCCTTAACGCCTCCAGGTTCCATGTAGTCACGATAGATAGCTTCCTTCATCTGTGCGCCCAGATCAGGCTTTGTGGCCATGTGCGGCGACGTCGCATGGCATGAACCTCTAGAGCGATAGCGTCCACGAGGTTTCGGAGCTTATTTCCTACCCTCTGCCGCCGGTGATATGAGCGCTAGGCTGATAAAGCCCATATTCTGATCCAGAGTCTCAAGTGCACCTCTGACATTGTTAGCCACATCAAAGGAGCCCCGTTGTTCCACCCAATTGGTTGTCATTGAACCGTGTGAGCAGTGATGCGAGTAGGGAAATGTCTTCCATGATGATTCTCCATATGGTGACTTCCATACTAGCGCCACAGTCGGCCAAGGGAAAAGCGTATAGGCACCATGAAGCCCTTCATGACTCAGGCGGTTCGCCCCGAATGCTGCTGGGGACCCTGGGTGTTTTCCTAAAGTACGGGGTCGGAAACCCGCGGGATTTTGTTAGCGACAGGCATCCCACCTTACTGAAATTTCAACGTTGAAATTGAAAGGATCCTGACGAAAAAAGGGGCATCGTTACCGTGTTGGTAAAGACGCCCCTTTGTGTTTCTGATAACGCACACATGGGGTTCGTCAACCGTGTCAACTTCGTCAACCTGTCAACCAACCTCAAAAAACCAGCCGCTAACACGAACGCGCGGGTTTTGTGCCCCGTGCCATTCAGAAAAGCTCAGGGTCCCCGGCGACCTCTCAACACCTTGTGCAGTTGCACTGGTGAACTGTGTGTTCACCCGGTTCACCTGTTCACTAAGCTGCGCACCTGTCCGCTAACAGAGTCCGGCGGGTTTCCGACCCCGTACCCACCGAACATCCCCAGGGTCCCAGGAGGTGTCGATGCCCGTCGTGCATCTTGCCTGTTCTTTGTTGGCAGAACGCACCTCCAAAGCATCCTGGCGTTCGGCAACCCAGCGTTCGAATTCTGCATTAGTCGATACCAAGCCAGCATTGCTTTCGCTGGCGGCGCTATCACCGATGGGGTGTGGGGGGGCGAAAAGACGTGTTACAGGTGTTGCGGGTGTTACGAACGATGTTAACTAATTGAATTTACGAGGTTTTTTTGGAGTTACACACCGTTCATCTGTCACGTGCGTCGGGTGTTACAAGCCATATAGGTGTTACAGCAGCGTTTACAAATTCGGGTAAGCCGTGAGCCGCAATCGGCCAGAAGAGGACGTTCAGGAGTGGCTGCTTCCGGCCAATAGCTGCCTTTCGTGTAGAACGACTATCGACAAAGGCCATCTTCCGCCTAGTCTCGCGTCGACTTGCGCAGAAAAGCTGTATGAATGTACAGTTGCCTTGGCCGTGCGGATCGTTGCCCCGGAAATCTGCGAGATCGTGCGCCAGTGATTCTCCAAGTTGGTAACGAAGGAAATGATGATGCTAAAGAGCCATTGCTTGTGATACGTTTGATTTCCACGCTTGGCAGGGACGTCTAAGCTAGTTGCGTACATCCCTTCCTCGCATTTTTACACTAAGGGATGTACATGAGTTCTGAACTAGAGTTTCGGAGCAGCGCTGAAGTTTTGCAGCGCTGGCTCAAGCGATCCAGAGAGTCACAGCTGTCGCATCAGTTAATGGCAGAGCGTCTAAGCTCGGTCCACCGCTGGCTGGGTGTGCTAACCATCGGCATCACTGCAATTGCAGGTGCCACCACATTATTGGCGACGCTTGGGGATGTATCCAAAGTGTTGCTCGCTCTCTTCACGCTGCTGGCAGCAATTCTCTCCTCATTACAAACTTTTTTGAAACTTGAAGATCGCACGAACCTTCACCGAATTTCTGGGGCTGGCTATGGCCATGTCCGTCGGAAACTGGAGTTAGCCATGGCACTCGAAAGTTCTGAAAAGGAAATCCGGTTGAAGGAGGCTGAGTCCGAGTTGAACAAACTGGCAACAGAAAGTCCGAGTGTATCAAAGCGGGTCTATGACGCTGCGTTGAAGAGGAATGGTCAATGAGCAATCCATTCAACAACTTGATCTTTGATCGCATTATTTTGCATAACGTACATAAGCCTAATGAGCATGGCGCTACGCCCGCCACAATCAGCCTTGAGTTGACTACCCTCGATCAAGCGGGTAAGCAAATGCTTCAGGAGCGGGTCAGCAAGGTTCTCGGGACAGGGTCAGGGTCGTTGGCAATGGATGTCTCCAACAAAACGACTGCGAGTTGCTACGAGTACTCTAAGCAACTAGTTCAAGCATCTGATCGGGGATTTATTACCACCTCGGCAGCGATTGCCCACCACCATACTTCCATCCACACCAGCAAACGCTGGCCTGGCGGCACTTTGGTGATTATTTCTGGGACCACGGACACAGACAACAAGCGGTGCTTGATCATTATCAAGGCCGAACAGCAAGCTGGTTTCACGGAAACGGAAGAGGATGGCAAGATCACTCTCGCTTACCTTGAAAACCTGATCCTCACCCCGCAATCTAAACTTTATAAGATCGGTATTTTTTACGAAACGGTTTCCAAAACTAGCGGAGCGGTTGTTGACCTTAATGCGCATGTATTCGACAGCAATATAAAATCCGATGACGATCGTCAAGCTGCGAAATATTTTTACTCCAGCTTCTTAGGGCTCAGAATTCCGGACAACGCGGTGCAGCGGACCCGCGATTTTTTCGATTACACCGCCGAATTTATCGGAGGGATGGATGTGCCACCGGAGCGAAAAATCGACTTGCAACAAGCGTTGTACACCTACCTCAAGACGGATACGTCGACCACAATCGAAGGTACCGAATTCGCTGAGCGTTATATGAGCCCTGAGGAATCGGATGATTTTGTGGGTTACATGGGAAGGAAAGGCTTTCCTGACTCTGCGATTGTCAAAGATACCAAGGCGATCAACAGGAAATTGGCCCGTCGCAAGCTAAGCTTCACCAATGATGTCAAGATCACCGCGCCGGCTGATACGTTTGCAGAGCTTGTGAAGGTGGTGGAAACAACTCAAACGCATACAACGCTGATGATCCAAGGAGCTCTTGTGAGCCAGGACAAATGACAGAGGAAGATTACCTCAGTCGGTTCCGAAGTGAGGCCCCATACCTTAAGGCTTGGGGCCAATTTGTCGTTGAAAAAATAACAGAAGCTATCACCTGTACTTTTGGCACTCAGGCCTATCAGAAGTGGGTGAAAATCCCGCCTGAGGTCAGGGTTAAGGACGAGAGCTCACTGATCGCTAAGGCATTTGTGCTTAACAAAGGCTGGTTCTCCAACTATGAGGATATTACAGATAAAGTAGGAGCCCGCTTTGTGTTGGGGTTGTCTGATCAGATTGTAGAGGTCTCAAGGCTCATTGAGGCATCGGATCACTGGCACACGATGAGTAGTAAAGAATTCGATGAGTGGCGTGAAAAAGATCCTCGAATATTTGACTATCAGTCCGCCCATTTCATCGTAACATCCTACAGTGAGTTATCTCACGAGGGAGTACTGATACCAGTCGGTACCAAGTGTGAGATACAGGTTAGAACTCTTCTTCAGCACGCCTATGCTGAGTTAAGTCACGATACTCTTTATAAATCAAACATAACCAGTCATCCCGATGTTCATCGATTGTTTGCCAAGAGCATGGCGCTTATGGAAACAACGGATGATATGCTGCTAAGGGCAAATAAAAGTACTTTAACATCACTCGCTACTGTCCAAGCTATTAAGGATGAGGTGGCTAAAGTAAATGCCTTAGAGCTTTCTACTGTTGTTTTCGAGCCCAAGTCTCGCGAAAATGATTACATCATCGACCAATTACGAGTTGCTATCGGGAGTAATGGGCTCGAGGGGTATGGCGCTTTTGTACAGAAATTTGCGAATGTCCTCAAGGCCAAGATAGAGGAGAGAAATGCAAAAGAAGCGATCTATCGTATTCCTGCAATCACTCTTATATATTTTCTTGTGAAAACTCGATCACGTTCCCTTCCTGGATGTTGGCCTTTTGATCTGCAGATGCTTGAGCCAATATACAGTGATCTGGGCATTGCGCCCCGGTGGACTAAAGATATCTGAATCTGTGACCGGCAACAGATCGACCGCAATTAGGCGATTTTTTGCCCTGCTTAGGGGATTAAAGCTACGAATAACCAGTTTCCTATCATGACCTGTCATTTGTTTTTCCGTGCGGTCGTAAAGCGAGATAAAAAATACAGCTGTTGAGCTTGGCTTATAAGTTAGGCATATTTTATATTTTATCGGTAGAAACCATTATTCATTATTTCGAGAGATTGACGTGTCAAACAAGAAGCTCATCTACTTAGATTACAATGTGTTTGCTTATTATCACGACAACAAAGATCCTAGGGTTCGTTTGCGTATTGATAAACTAAGGGATGCATATAGATTCTGTTACAGTCCCGCGCATTTGGAGGATATTGGATCTTCTCTTATGTGGAATAGGGGCCAGAATAAAGCTGAAGCCAAAAAGATTGCGAAACAAACAATTAACAAAGCTATAACTATTTCCAAAATCACTGAGGATCTTGAAGTTTTTCCAGGTACAGGGTGTGAGCCGGCAAAATTCATACGAGAGTTTCCTGCCAGATGTCTCGATCGTGTGTTGAAGCACGCTGATAGAAACTATTACCTTGACCCGAAAGAACGAAGCATGCTCGAAGGATTTAAAGCCCAAGACCCTAAGGGTGCAACTTCTAATGTAATGGCTAATATGCCGGTGGACTTTTTGTGTAAGCCAGAATATGAAAACCCTCTGTTGGAAAAGTTGAAGTCGAGTCTTTCGCTCGCAGAGAAATGCGCGCGTGCGGGGGTCACTAATTATACGTGGGAAAGCATATCTAAATCGCAAGAAGTCATGGAGCACGTTTTCGAGGTGGTATTCAATCACCTCGAGGAAATCCGATATAAGCCTGATGCTGTTAAAAAGTCCAGGTCGCGGATGCATGATGTTTCACACGCTATTTATGCGGCGCACGCAGATTACTTTGTGACCAATGACGGAGGCTTTTCAAGTAAAGCGCGCGTCGTCTACTCATATCTTGGCGTACCAACGGAGGTGGTGGATTATCTACACTTTATGGAGCACCCTGAACTCTTTGAATGCTGTGTAGACTCCTGAGCATTCCGCGGATCACTATGGATCAACGTTGATATTACGACTGACAGGCTGCAATGGGCTGAAGGCCGCCGCCTACGAGTGGCAGCTTTCGACCCATTGCAGCCGTTCGCTGACGACTGCAATGGGGCGTGAAAGCAGGCCGGTTTGTGTTAAGACGTCTATAGAAAGATCTCGCTGTGGATGCGTTCAGACGTTACTGGTCTTGAGACCTCAATACATTGATCCATGCACTGGGAATCTCGCGCCCCCAAGCGGAGTAAATTGGAGCAAACGCTACTTGCGCCTGATCTCGTAATATCTCCGTTTCTGCGAGGGTTGTAACATTATTATCCCGAATGATTTGGGCGTGTAATTGCACCGGATCACCAGTTTTACTCACAAGGGTGGCCGTTAGGAACTCATTTTTGTCGGGTGCATCCACTGCTCGACGATAAGGTTTGCTCGGATCAAAACGGGCGGACCAGACCTCACCAATAATGATTACAGCATCCGCTCCATGCTTGATGACCTCATTTGCGAGCACCCTCATGACAAGGTACTTTTCCCCGTGTTCTTGTACAGCCAAAGTGGAAATATGTGCGATATTGGTGCCCTTGAGTAGGAATGCAATGGTGATGTGATGACCATCTACTAAGAACATTTTGCGGGCAGTAGCAAATAGATCATTCAACTTCGATTCCGGGCCAGGGGCTGTTGATGGGAACATATCCTTCGGAGATAGCCCATATCTTTTGGCAGCTTGCTCCGTTTCAGCCAAGTCAATCTCGACTTCTTTTTGTGTCAGTTCCATTGCCTGCCCCGTCGCAAGCCATACATCGTGACTCCGGGATTCGCCGTGACCAATCATGCAGGGTAATCTGCCACCGCGTGATTCTCTGCCTGAAGTGTGATCAACATCGTTGACCATTGTGGAAGGCGGTTCCAAACCTAGCTCACGGTGAGCATCAACTACTAATTCAGCTATTTTTCCGTAAGCTATACCTACAGCGTCTAAAAGCTCGTAATCTGGCAAACTATTTTCTACCCAGCGTCTTTGTATACGCAGGATGCCATCTTTAAAGACATGCTTTCTTAGTTCTTCAGATTGAATGCTGTTAATTAGTTCTGCTGGGCTTTGGAAGAGTTCTGCGGGCACGTCGATGCGCGGGCCCTCTTCGTAGTATGAAGCGACGATTTCGGCTCGAACAAAGCTATGCGCCTCCAGATCTCCCTGTTTTTCGATCCTGTTACGGGCATCCACCATCCAGCGCATCAACGGATCCGCGCGCAGCTTCAACTGCCAAGACTCATACCAAGGGTCAAAATTACTAAAAATCCGTTTATTGCTCTGCAAAATGAAGCTAACAGTGCGCAACGTTTGAATCGCAGTCTGGATCGCAACCCTAAATGTGTCAGGGTCGAAATATCCACGTTCAGCCTCATGCCAATGACGATGCACATCACTCAGTCTGCGATCCACTGCACTCAACGGGCAGTGATATTCATGTTTTTCTTCCGTCATTTACAACCACCTAACAGTTTATCGAAAGCCAAAGGGAGTAAACTCGGTTTCACGACCTCGAACATTTTGTGAACGCATTCGTACGTGATATTTTCGATTGATCCAAATGAAATGAACAAGAGCCCTGTTAAGGTGGCCACTGATTTCTATCTACCAGACTAACCGCACTTCCCTAGTGCCCCATTGCTAAAGTTCGACGCTACTGCTTTGCCATCATATTGTCTACCTTACTGATACGGACCGGTCTTGCCGGCACAAGCAAAACTCACAAGGGTCATGGCAAGAGTCATGTCTACGGGAGTTTGTCAGACCGGATCGACAGGCTGCTTTTGGCCGGAAGCTGCCTGCCGAATTTGAATGCAACGGAAGCTTTCGCGAGCTTCCGCTTATCCGAATCACCGTTTTTTCAGCTTATGCTCAATGTGCCCCATTTCCGCCTTGATCGCGGTAATGGTGAGCTTTTGCATCGCTGTGCTTTTTCCGATTTTGGTATCCACGATTTTGAGTAGGGCGGTCAGGTGGGCTTTTCTCGCATTAAGCGCTTCTGAAGTAGTCGAGGTGTTTTGTGCCGTTGCATTCATGGCATCGATCCTTGGAGTGATTTAAACAGCCCGCGAAAGCAGGCTGTTTCAGGGTAAATCGACGGTTACATCGCGAGCAGGTCCTGCAGGCGATGCCGGCTGCTACGGTCTGCGAGCTCACTCCATTTCCAACTACCAAAATTCTCACCTAGTTGGGGAATATCGAGCTTAAAGAGTGATACCGGATCCCGGTTGATCATGCGGGAAGCAGCATAGAGCTTGCCGCCTACCTCAAGTAGCTCATGGGCCGCTTCATTCCACTGTTCTTCCAAAACGTCATGAGCGAGGTGTAAGGCCTTTTTCTCTATCTTTTGTTGCTCTTCCTGAGCCTCGGTGATGTGTCGGTCAACAGTCACCAGCTCCTGCTCCAGGGCGGTGATGATTAGGTGCTGACGACGATGTTGTTCAGTCGTGGCGGTGAGGTTTTTTGCCGCTTTCTGTGCGTCACTGCTGGCAGATTTCTCACCCTCTACATCGCCCCATGCCACTGCCTGTGCGTAAGCGGTGGCCGCGAGGGTCTCCGCTTGGCGCGCACTGGCTATTTCCTCCTGCGCTTGCTGACGCACTTCCTCCAAACGTGTGCTGAGGCTCTGTCGTTTTGTATTGAGTTCGGTCTCGTCCGCAGCCCAGTTCGCCATGTCGGCGATGTAGTCCGCCATGAGGGTGTCGCAGTTGGCAAGGTTCTCGCGGCGGTGAATCTTCGGGTTCAGCCGGTAGAGTTCCATATCCAACGAATCAATCTTTCTTTTTCGCTCGTTGTACTGCTCACGCACTTCACGTTCCTGGCCCTGCTCAATCGTTTCGGGGTTCTCCAACGCTCTTTCATAGGGAATCAGGGCGGCTTGAAGACTCTCAATCTCACTGGTCAGTTGGTCGCGGCGGTCTTTCATTTCTTGAATGTCGTTCATTTGACTGGTCTCTGTGTGAATCGATAGTGGAATGGTTGAGCGGCTGGCGAGGCCGGAATGAGCCGGCGCTACCTCAGTCAGTAGGCTGGCCGTCAGGCGGCCTGAGCCTCGCCCTCATCTGTTCCCGGAATCGTCTTCACCACATAGCAACGCTGGGTGCCCATGCCGGGTAAGCGGACGGAGCAGGAGGCTTTACCATTTGGACCTGGCTCAAGGACGCCACGGCGAATTAGCTCTTTGTTCACGGCATTGAGGTTCATGCCCTTGAACACTTCAGAGCGCCATGCCTCGGGCAACACGTAGTAGGTATTTGTGGTGTGCAAGGCATCACCTAGGCCGTGCTCCAACGTCTTGCGAAAGCCCAATCGGTCTATGGTGCGCGGACCGTGCTCGTCGATCTTCGCAGCGGCTGACTCCCAGCGGGTGAAGCGGCTTTCACCGAAACGCTCGATCACCTGGCGCAGGCGCGCCAGGATCGCGTCCCCTTCGAGGTTCCCTGCGCCGCCGCGCTCATTCATCCAGGCACTGAGACACACCCGAGCGGCTGTAGTGGCGGTGCCGTCAGGCCAGCCAGTGATCCCCATCGCGGTGGCCAGCTCGCCTGCTGCGGCGGCCAGACCAAACCGGGCCGCCGCACGGTACGCTTGACCGCTGGCCGAGGCGGGCAGTGCCTTGACAATAAAACCCTCCAAGGTGTGGCGCAGAATCGTTGACCACCCATGCAGCTTGCCGGGCTCACAGAGGGTCGACAGGAAGGCGGTGAGTGGTGTGCCGTAGTATTTGGCTACCCTTGCCTTGAGCGCATCGGAGAGGGCGGCGGCGTCATCAAAACCATTCAGTACGTCGAACATGCCCAGACCTTTGCTGGCGTCCGCTGGCACGGCGAGCATCCGCACTTCCATGCCTGCTTTGAGCTCCTTGTTCGCTTCCGCCATGTGTTGCGCCAACGTCTTCTCACCAGTCGACAGAAACAGCAAACGCCATTCCTGCACCTGCCGGCCTGCTTGTCCTCGGTCGTTGGCGCGGGCTTTACCGGTGCCATTGCCAAGCATGTACACCGTTTCGCCAATGATGCGTGGGTCGCACATGCCGATTTCATCCAGCACTAGGAGCCCGTCGGAATGTGCGGCGGCGATGGATTCCAAGGCGTTGTCCGTCGAGCGCCAAGAACGCACCAGACGCGGGCCACCGTAGATCGAGGCGGCCACTTGCAGGTGGGTGGTCTTGCCACCCGAGCTGTCACCATAGAGGTGAAAGCCGCCCGACTCATGGCCAAGCAGGTGCAGCAGTGGACCGGCAAACGCCACGCTGGCCACAAACGCCAAGCGGTGATTGCCGATGCACAAAGCGCCGATTTGCTCTTGCCATTGCTCCAGGGTGCCGGCTTCGCTGATTGGTGGGAGCTGCGCGCCGGCCTCATAGAAGTGCAGGTGCTCCACATGCGCACCGACCTGTTTTTCGGGCAGCAAGAAGGCGCTGTCGTGCCAGCCCAAACGGGTGACCAGTCGTGCGCGCTGGGCGCTGTCGAAGCCGCCGAGATAACTCTGCAGGTCGTTGCGGGCGTTGCGACCGGAACGACTGCCGGCCAGTCGCAACCCCATGTCCACGAGTGGGCCGAGTACGTCTTTGCCGAAGTCGCCGGTCATGGTCCGCGCCGGGATGTTCCAGCGCTTTTTCGCCCCGTCGGGATCGTCGAATTCGACTAACAATCCCCAGTTGTGACCTTGTGCATCGCGGGTGCGCGCCAGGATCTCCAGTGGTGAGCACACCGGGCGCGCTTCGCCATCATCACCCGAGTAAAACACACCTTCCGGCGTGAGGCGAAAGCCACCGGGCAGCAGATCGTTTTTGGGATTCGCGGTACGTTTGGTCGTTGGCTTGGTCTTGGCTTCGGGTGGCTCGGTTGGTGCCTTCTCCGGCTCGACGCCAAACAACTCACCGCTGCGTTCCAGCTCGGCGAAGTGCGCCGCCGTCCAGCCTTTGGCCTGCGCATCGGCCGCGTCGTCGCCGTCATCCCATTGACCACCTTTAGCGAATGTCGGTTGGTCATTCTTGAGCGTGGGCTTGCGTTTGAAGACGTCCAGGGCGATCAGTCGCACAGACGCGGCGCCGATCTGGTGAAGTTGATCGGCGACGGCATTCATGCAGCTTTTGCCACTGGCGTCATTGTCTGGCCACAACACCACGGACCGACCTTTGAGCGGTGTCAGGTCAGCTTTGTGCCAGGAGTTTGAGCCGTTCGGCCAGCACGTGGCCACGTAATTGGGCAGCAGATCCGTCACGGCGTCGGCGGCCTTTTCGCCTTCGCACAGAATGACCGGAGCCTCTGCGCGTTGCGCCAGTTCATCCAGGCGCAGCAGTGGGCGCGGCTCCGGCAGACCTTGCCAGCGCCATTGCTGCGTTTGACCGTCGGCACGTTGGCACCAGGTCAAGGGGGCAAACACCTTGCGTGGCTTGCCGTCTTCATCCGGGCCCAAATCGAAGCGGTAGAGCGCCATGACTGGCTGGCCCTGAGCGTCGCGGTAAATCCAGACTTTGGACGGCGTACCGTGTTGCCGGTGTTTGGCCGGGCACTTGCTCATGGCCTCGGCCGGGATCGGCTGAATGGCAATCCATTCCGGTGTTTTGTTTTTGCTGGGGCTCGGTTTCGATTGAACCGCACCAGCGGTAACGTGCAGCAGATCCGCCAGCTTATTGCAGGCTTCGACGTCGGTGCTGCCATCCAGATAGCGCACCAGATCGATCAGGTCGCCACCTTTGTCATCGGTGGCAAAATCCGCCCAAGTGCCTTTGCTCAAGTTGACCTTGAGGGAACCTGCGCGCTTGTCGGTGCGAGTTGGATTGGGAGCGGTGTATTCCTTGCCGCCATCCACGCGCTTGCCGTTGGGCAGCCAGTGAGCAAGCACACGATCAATGTTCTGCAACGCAGCAGCTTTGACTTGAGCGAACGTGGGTCGACGGACGTTGGAAGTAGAGGTGGTCATGCGCCACCGCCTTGGGCCAATTGCAACCCACTGGTGACGTCATCGATGATCGCCTTGGCCATCTCACTCAAGTAATGCGAAGCCCAGACCATTGAGGCGTTGTCATTCTCCATACCGCTCAGGAAGGTGAGTTTTTTCACGCAATCCATGAGCAGGGAGGCTTGCTCAAGCGCCTCTTCGCACGAGACGCCGGCATTGATTCGGAACAGTGGCTGATTCTGAGCGTTGCACTTAGCAAAGGTAGCGCCGCCAACGGTATTGATCACCATGGAAGGATTCATTGCGCGCCTCCGTCCATAACTTGCCGGGTGGAGTTGTCGGCGTGCACGGCGAGGGTGCGGATCAATCCCAAGGTGCCCCGAACGTCCCATAGGGCAGCCGCGATGACATGGTTGGCTAAACGAGGGCCGTCGCAGTCGAACTGATCTTCAAGAAGCAAAAGTACAGAGTTGGCGCGTTCCACAGCACAGGTAAGGGCATCAATCGGAACACCGGCTTCGGCGTCGTTGTGGACGCAAAGCAAGTCCTCGGGCAGGGCGAAACTCAGAGCGGAATTCATTGGGCACCGCCTGCGGCTTCGAGAGCGCGGGCTTTGGCCATATGAGAATTGAAACGGGCGAGACGGGTAGCGAGACTGGAGTTGGCGTGTAAAGCGGCGAGAGCCATTGCACGATGGGCAGCGGCGCGAATTTTGGACGGATTGAGGGTGTACATGGGGTGAAGCTCCTGTATGTGAGGAGCTGCCACGGTTCGCCGTCAAACGAATTGGGGTGGCAGCTGTGCGCAGGTTGACGGACCGGGCATACAGGACCCCGGCAGACCCGAAGATCTCCCACGCACAGCCGCCATAAAACGGGAATGCGGGCACAAAAAAAGCGCCTGCAATCGATATGGGGGCGCCTGTGCGCCTGTATGTACTCGGGCCGTCAAACCCGGTCGCTGATTTTGCAGCGACGGCCAGAGAGTAACGTCCGTTTTTCGAAAGTGCAACCGTGCGTATAACTTGCGAAATTTTCAGGTGGGGCATAAATTGTTCTGGCATGTAGATTTACCTCAACGCCTTCGGATCGCTCCCGGGGGCGTTTTCATTTCAGGCATGAACTTCCCAGCGCAGGGAAAGCAGGGGCAGGAAGTCACCATCGATCATGGCGCGAGCATCTTCGTAGGCGGCTGCTTGCTGGCCTTCGTCGACAGTCACTGCATTGAATTTTTCGGTGTGGAAGGTAATGGCGCACCAGGTGCCGTCAGGCCAACTGAGCACACCAACGACGCGACTTTGTTTTTCCTGCCGGCTGCGATAACGCTCAAGGCGTTGCATGTAACGCGGCGAAAAACCGACTTGGCGCAGAATTGAGAAGGGTTGCAACACTGCCGTAGTGATAGGTCTTTTTCTCATGCTGCCACCCGATCACGTGCAGCGATGCGCGCGCGAGTCCATGCTTGAATCTCTCCGAGCACCCACGCGACTGGCGCACTTCGGGCGTTGCTGTTACTTAGCTTCACTGGGAGTGGAAATCCACTCTCAGGTTGGCGCATGAGCTTGTAGATGGTCGGGCGGGCAAGCCCAACGATTGATACCACCTCTGGCATACGGATGAGAGTCGTGGCGGGGTCGTGTGAAGCAAGGTGTTTTATTGCGGTAGTCATAGCGATCCAAACCTGCGTTTATTGAGACGACAGGCCATACGCTACGGAGAGGGAGGGGAACGGACTGTGTCCGTTCCCTTTTTTATTTGAGTGGTCGAAGACCTAGCGCGGTCAAATGATCGCGGATGGTTTTCTTGGTGCCGTGAACGGCCTGGTCGAACAGTAGGTTGGTTAGCTCTGCATCTGTCAGGTTTCGTTTCTCGATTCGCCGGCCTGCAATAATTTGCTCTGCGGCTGCCTTTATGTTTGAGCGCCTATCCATCGTTTCTATTTGCGTTTTAGAGCCTGCCTCTTGATTACCTTTGCCAGCCTCTTGCCCGCGTTTAGATGCCTTCGCTGAGAAGGCTTCGTCAAGTAGTCGAAGCATCAGACTCGATGTGTTGAAGCCATTTTTGGATACATCGATGCTCTCAACCTGGCGATAGAGGCTTGCCATCAACAATGTCTGATTAGCCTCACCTTTCAAGACTGCAAACTGCTCTCTCGCTTCTATTTCAAAGCCGGCGCGGCGATCTCGTTCTTTATCGATAAGAGCCGCGTACTGGCGGGGTGAGTCCTTTCTTAGCCCCTCTATCAGATCCGCATCTATATCGTAGGTAGCGACCTCGAGCTCGAAGAGCCAATTTGCAAGTATTTCCACAGCTTGTACGCCGAGTACCAGGGCAAAAGCTGCAGCGAGTTGTGAATCTGTAGCTGGATGATCGACCCCGAGAAAGCCTCGAATGACGTAAGGCAGTGAAGCTGCTTCCGCAGAGCTTGCACGTTCACCGATGGCATCCCGGAGTCGAAACAAGGTTCTTGTGACTGATTCTGCACAGGTCGCGTAAGAGCCATCCTCAAGCCAGAACGAAGTTGCCACGCCGATGAGGTCGAAAGCTTCTCGGAAATGCTCGTGGAAATGGGGAAACAACGCTAACTCACGCACTGCTAGTTCGGCGTCACCCATGTCCCAAATCAGACACTTCACGTCGGTCCCTGCGATTTCTAGTTCTTCAGGTTCAATACCTAGCTCGATATCCATTTAGGCCGCCCCTCGCCCCGAGACAGGCGCGCTGTTCCAGCGTCGTGGATTGGATAAAGCCGCTGCCGACAGGAAGGACTCGGGGATATTTCTGTTACACGACTTCGTGTCGTTACACTTGAGGCAATCGAGGTGAAAACAACGTGTAACTGATAAATAATTCATTATTATCAATGAGTTGGATGGCTGCGTTACACCTGTAACACGCGTTACACCGATTTTTAAGGGGAGGCGATTACGTGCGCTCATACCGCCTTCCCAAACTGTCCCTGCACCACATTACCTGCTGCCATTTGCTCAAGGTGATCGGCATACCACTGCATCATCACTACACGCTGCTCTAGGTACTGAGCCTTGTTATATACCCCTGAAATACCTTCCTCTTTGTGGGCAAGCTGCGCCTCAACGTGTTCTTTAGGCCAGCCATGTTCTCGAAGCAATGTGCTCGCTGTGTGGCGAGTCCCGTGTCCAACGAGACGACCTTTGTAGCCTATGGTGGCGAAGACCTTGTTGATTGTGTTTTCACTGATGGTCGGATTTTTTGCTCCCACTCCTGGGAAGAGCCAGCGGCTGCGACCGGTTAAGCAATACAGCTCTTTCAGTGCCGCAACGGCTTGGTGGGGAAGGGGACATACAAAATCCCGGCGCATCTTCATCTTGGCAGCAGGTGTAGTCCAAATGGATTTTTCAAGGTCGAATTCTTTCCATTCAGCCAATCGAACCATGCCGGGTCGTGATGCTGTCCAGACACAAAGCCAAGCAGCAGTGCGGGCTGTCAGTCTGCTCGGTGTGTTTCTGAGCGCTTGGAGGAATTCAGCCAGCTCAGGCTCCAGCAAATGTGGATGCTGCTGAGTCTTAGGAGCTTGTGCAGCAATGTCACGCAGGCGGCTGCCCGGATCGTTTTCGGTGAGTCCTAAGCCAATAGCTCTACCGAAGATCTGATTGATCCAGGTGCGGCACTTTTCCGCCACGTTGTGTGCGTTTCGGGCTTCGAGGGATGCCTGGAGTTCAGCGCAGTCAGTACGGGTGATTTCGTCGAGCGGCTTATCTCCCAACGCCGGGAGTATGTCTTTGTCGAGGTAGGTGCGGATTTTGTTAAGGGTGGAGGGAGCGAGGCCCTTTTCTTCTTTGGCCTTGAGCCAAGCTTCAGCAGCAGCTCGGAAGGTCCGAGTCCTGGCAGCATCAATGGCAGCTCTGGCGGAGCGTTTCTGTTCGAGAGGATCGGCACCGCTGCTAACTACCTTGCGTAGTTCGGCAGCTTTGTCCCGTGCCAACGCACCACTTACTTCCGGGTAACCCCCGAGCCCCATCCATGCCCAATTGCCCGCCGGGCGTTTGTAACGGAGCTGCCAGGATTTACCACCATCAGGTTTGACCCGGAAATACAGGCCGTTTCCGTCTAGCTCCCGGTATTCCTTTGATTCCGGCTCCAGTCCCGCAAGTGTTGTATCTGCGAGAGGGCGGCGCTTGATGTCTGCGCGCTTCATCCTTGTATCCCAAAGTTCGGTATTTTTCTCAGGATACAAGCAGGGATACAGGGATACAACGGATAAGGGGATACAGAGGTAGATAGCCAGACACAAAAAAACCGGCTCAAGTGGCCGGTTTCTCTGGGTCTGAAAGTCTGGTAGAGACTTTCAGATACTGCTATATGGTGCCCCGAGGGAGACTCGAACTCCCACTCCTTTCGAAAACGGATTTTGAATCCGCCGCGTCTACCAATTCCGCCATCAGGGCTCAATGGCGGCGAAGTATAGAGATGAGATAACCGCTGGTCAATCAGGTACATGGAGAATTTTTGATAATTCCGCTAGACTTCCCGGCCCTGCTAGACGAACCCCATCATGCGCGTTGCTGACTTTACCTTCGAGCTCCCTGATTCGCTGATCGCCCGCCATCCGCTGGCCGAGCGGCGCAATAGTCGCCTGTTGACCCTGGATGGGGTCAGCGGCGCCCTGGCACACCGTCAATTCACTGATTTGCTGGAGCATTTGCGCCCTGGCGACTTGATGGTGTTCAACAATACCCGGGTGATTCCGGCGCGGCTGTTTGGCCAGAAGGCTTCCGGCGGCAAGCTGGAAATCCTGGTGGAGCGGGTGCTCGACAGTCATCGCGTGCTGGCCCATGTGCGTTCCAGCAAGTCGCCCAAGCCTGGGTCGAAGATTCTCATCGACGGCGGTGGCGAGGCTGAAATGCTGGCGCGTCACGATGCGTTGTTCGAGCTGGGGTTCGCTGAGGAGGTGTTGCCGTTGCTCGACCGTGTCGGGCACATGCCGCTGCCTCCTTATATAGACCGCCCGGACGAGGGCGCCGACCGCGAGCGTTACCAGACCGTCTACGCCGAGCGTTTGGGCGCGGTGGCGGCGCCGACGGCGGGGCTGCATTTCGATCAGGTGCTGATGGAGGCGATTGCCGCCAAGGGCGTCGAGACTGCGTTCGTGACCCTGCACGTCGGCGCCGGTACGTTCCAGCCGGTGCGCGTGGAGAAGCTCGAAGACCACCACATGCACAGCGAATGGCTGGAAGTCGGCCAGGACGTGGTCGATGCCGTTGCCGCCTGCCGCGCTCGCGGTGGTCGCGTGGTGGCGGTGGGGACCACCAGCGTGCGTTCCCTGGAAAGCGCCGCTCGCGATGGTGTGCTCAAGCCGTTCAGCGGCGACACCGACATTTTCATCTACCCGGGCCGGCCGTTTCATGTGGTCGATGCCCTGGTCACCAACTTCCATTTGCCTGAATCCACGCTGTTGATGCTGGTTTCGGCGTTCGCCGGTTATCCCGAGACCATGGCTGCCTACAAGGCCGCGGTCGACAACGGTTACCGCTTTTTCAGCTACGGTGATGCGATGTTCATCACGCGTAATCCTGCGCCGACTGCCCCTAAAGAATCGGGCCCAGAGGAAACTGTATGAGTCGCACCTGTCGTATGTCTTTCGAGCTGCTGGCCACTGATGGCAAGGCTCGTCGCGGTCGTTTGACCTTCCCGCGCGGTACCGTCGAGACCCCGGCTTTCATGCCGGTGGGCACCTACGGCACGGTCAAGGGCATGCTGCCACGGGATATCGAGGCGACGGGCGCGGAAATCATTCTGGGCAACACTTTCCACCTGTGGCTGCGCCCGGGCACGGAAGTGATCAAGAAGCACGGCGACCTGCACGATTTCATGCAGTGGAAAGGTCCGATCTTGACCGACTCCGGCGGTTTCCAGGTGTTCAGCCTGGGCGCCATGCGCAAGATCAAGGAGGAGGGCGTGACCTTCGCTTCCCCGGTCGACGGCGCCAAGGTGTTCATGGGCCCGGAAGAGTCGATGCAGGTCCAGCGTGACCTGGGCTCCGACATCGTGATGATTTTCGACGAATGCACGCCGTACCCGGCCGACGAAGACGTTGCCCGTATTTCCATGGAATTGTCCCTGCGTTGGGCCAAGCGTTCGAAAGAAGCCCATGGCGACAACACGGCGGCGCTGTTCGGTATCGTTCAGGGCGGCATGCACCAGGACCTGCGCATGCGCTCCCTGGAAGGCCTCGACAAGATCGGCTTCGACGGCCTGGCCATCGGCGGTCTGTCGGTGGGCGAGCCCAAGCACGAGATGATCAAGGTGCTGGATTACCTGCCGGGCATGATGCCGGCTGACAAACCTCGTTACCTTATGGGCGTTGGCAAACCGGAAGACTTGGTTGAGGGTGTGCGCCGCGGTGTGGACATGTTCGATTGCGTGATGCCAACCCGTAATGCCCGCAATGGGCATCTGTTCATTGATACCGGTGTGCTGAAGATCCGTAACGCGTTCCATCGCCATGATGATTCGCCGCTCGATCCGACCTGCGATTGCTATACCTGCCAGAACTTCTCCCGCGCTTATCTGCATCACCTGGACAAGTGCGGCGAAATGCTGGGAAGCATGCTCAATACCATCCATAACTTGCGCCATTATCAAGTGCTTATGGCTGGTTTGCGCGAGGCTATTCAACAGGGTACATTGGCCGCCTTTGTCGATGCCTTCTACGCCAAACGCGGGTTGCCTGTTCCGCCTTTGGACTGAGTTTACTGACCCCAAGATTCAACATTTGCAACTGGAGTGCTAAATGAGCTTTTTTATCTCTAATGCCATGGCAGACGCTGCTGCACCTGCGGCAGCCCCTATGGGCGGCGGTTTCGAGTGGATTTTCCTGGTCGGCTTCCTGGTCATCTTCTACCTGATGATCTGGCGTCCACAGGCCAAACGCGCCAAAGAGCAGAAAAACCTGCTGAGCAGCCTGCAGAAAGGCGACGAAGTTGTGACCACCGGCGGCATCGCCGGCAAGATCACTAAAGTGGCCGACGATTTCGTCGTTCTGGAAGTTTCCGACACCGTCGAAATGAAGTTCCAGAAAGGCGCCATCGCCGCCACGCTGCCAAAAGGCACGCTCAAAGCGATCTAAGTTTCAACTTCATTTTCAATCGACGGGGCGCGCAAGGCGCCCCGCGTCATAAACGGGCGGCGTGATGCTGAACAAATATCCTCTGTGGAAATACATTCTGATCCTGGCGGTGCTGGCGGTCGGTCTGATTTATTCCGCTCCCAATCTTTATCCTGATGACCCGGCCATTCAGGTCAGCGGTGCAAGCACTGCGCTGCAAGTCAATCAGGCTGATCTGGATCGCGTGAGCGCTGCGCTCAAGGAATCCGGGATCAACGTCAAGGCTGCCACGCTGGCAGAGGGCGGCAAGGGCGGTCTGATTCGCCTGACCAAGGCTGAAGACCAGCTGCCGGCCAAGGACGTCGTGCGCAAGGCATTGGGTGATGACTACGTCGTCGCGCTGAACCTGGCACAAACCACTCCGCAATGGCTGCGCAACCTCGCTGCGCACCCGATGAAGCTGGGTCTGGACTTGTCCGGTGGTGTGCACTTCCTGCTGGAAGTGGACATGGACAAAGCCCTCGACGCGCGCCTGAAAGTCTACGAAGGCGACGTCAAGAGCCTGCTGCGTAAAGAGAAGCTGCGCTATCGCAGTCTGCCGCAACTGGGCGGTGCCATTCAGCTGGGCTTCACTGATGAAGCAGCCCGCGAACAGGCCCGTACGCTGATCCGCAAGAACTTCAACGATTTCGACATTGTTCCGGCCGACCTCAACGGTCAACCGGTGCTGCGTCTGGCGATGACCCCGGCCAAGCTGGCGGAAATCCGTGAATACTCCATCAAGCAGAACTTGACCACGGTACGTAACCGCGTCAACGAGCTGGGTGTTGCCGAACCGATCGTCCAGCGTCAGGGCGCCAACCGCATCGTGGTTGAGCTGCCGGGCGTGCAGGACACTGCCGAAGCCAAGCGTATCCTCGGCAAGACGGCCAACCTTGAGTTCCGTCTGGCGGCTGAGCCGGGTGCTTCGAAAGCCACTTCCGAATCCTTCGAGTTCCGTGAGGGCAACCGTCCTCCTGCGCTGATCGAGCGTGGCCTGATCATCACCGGTGACCAGGTAACCGACGCCAAGGCTGGCTTCGACGAGCACGGCAGACCAGAAGTGAATATCCGTCTGGATGGCCATGGCGGCGAGCTGATGAGCCGTGCTACCCGTTCGAACGTCGGTCGCAGCATGGCGGTGATCTTCATCGAGCAGCGTCCGGTTACCACTTACACCAAGCAGGTGGTCAACGGCGTCGAGAAAGACGTGCCGGTTCAGACCTTCAAGGAAGAGAAGAAGATCATCAGCCTGGCGACCATTCAGTCGCCGCTGGGTGCTCAGTTCCGCATCACTGGCCTGAACGGCCAGGGCGAGTCGTCCGAACTGGCGCTGCTGCTGCGTGCCGGTGGTCTGGCCGCTCCGATGTACTTCGCTGAAGAACGCACCATCGGTCCAAGCCTGGGTGCCGACAACATCACCAAGGGTATCGATGCATCGCTGTGGGGCATGCTGTTCGTCTCGCTGTTCATCATCGCCATCTACCGCTTCTTCGGCATCATCGCCACTGTCGCGCTGACGGTGAACATGGTGATGCTGCTGGCCTTGATGTCTCTGCTGGGTGCAACGCTGACCCTGCCGGGTATCGCCGGTATCGTGTTGACCATGGGTATGGCGGTCGACGCCAACGTGCTGATCTTCTCGCGGATCCGTGAAGAGATCGCCGCCGGCATGACCGTGCAGCGCGCAATCAACGAAGGCTTCGGCCGGGCATTCACCGCGATTCTCGACGCCAACCTGACAACACTGTTGGTCGGCGGCATCCTCTTTGCCATGGGCACCGGCCCGGTCAAGGGCTTCGCAGTGACCATGTCCCTCGGGATCTTTACCTCGATGTTCACGGCCATCATGGTGACCCGCGCGATGGTCAACCTGATCTTCGGCGGTCGTGACTTCAAGAAGTTGTGGATTTAAGGGGCTGCCATGTTACGTACAATCAACTTCATGGGCGTTCGCAACTTTGCGTTCGGCGTCACATTGTTCCTTACGGTGCTGGCCTTGTTCAGCGTCGCCACCAAGGGCATGAACTGGGGCCTGGACTTCACCGGCGGTACGCTCATCGAGCTGACCTACGAGCGTCCGGCCGACGTCACCCAGGTGCGTGAGCAGCTGGTGACCGCGGGTTATCACGAAGCCATCGTGCAGAACTTCGGTGCAACCACCGACCTGCTGGTGCGCATGCCTGGCGAAGACCCGCAACTGGGTCACCAGGTGGCCGAAGCCTTGCAGAAGGTGGGCGGCGAGAACCCGGCGACGGTCAAGCGCGTCGAGTTCGTCGGCCCGCAGGTGGGTGAAGAGCTGCGCGACCAGGGCGGCCTCGGCATGCTGATGGCGCTGGGCGGCATCCTGATCTACCTGGCGTTCCGCTTTCAGTGGAAGTTTGCGGTCGGTGCGATCGTGTCCCTGATCCACGACGTGATCGTGACCATCGGTATCCTGTCGTTCTTCCAGATCACCTTCGACCTGACGGTACTGGCGGCGGTGCTGGCGATCATCGGTTACTCGCTCAACGACACCATCGTGGTATTCGACCGGGTTCGTGAGAACTTCCGGGTACTGCGCAAGGCCAGCCTGATCGAGAACATCAACATCTCGACCACGCAAACCCTGCTGCGGACCATGGCGACTTCGATTTCCACCTTGCTGGCGATCGCGGCCCTGCTGTTCTTCGGTGGCGACAACCTGTTCGGCTTCTCCATCGCCCTGTTCATCGGTGTTCTGGCGGGTACTTACTCATCGATCTACATCGCGAACGTGGTGCTGATCTGGCTGAGCCTGAGCACGGAAGACCTGATTCCTCCGGCCAATACCGAGAAGGAAGTCGACGACCGTCCTTGAAGGAAGCTTCTTTCAGCGATGTAGTCCGAAAAAGGCGCGAGTTGAACTCGCGCCTTTTTTTGTGCTCCAAGGCAGGGAGAAGCGCGGGTTTATCCCGCATGTGATGGTCCAGGAGGTTCATGTGAACAAGTCGATGCTGGTTGGTGCTGTACTGGGTGCTGTCGGTGTGACTGCCGGGGGTGCTGTGGCCACCTACAGCCTGGTTAAAAGCGGCCCGGAGTTCGCACAAGTACTCGCCGTTGAGCCGGTCAAGACACAAATCAAGACTCCACGTGAAGTGTGCAAGGATGTAGCGGTCACCCGGCAGGCGCCGGTGAAAGATCAACATCAGATCGCCGGTACGGTGGTCGGTGCATTGGCAGGTGGTTTGCTGGGTAACCAGATCGGTGGCGGCAGCGGTAAGAAGATCGCCACGGTCGCAGGTGCTGTCGGTGGCGGTTACGCCGGTAACAAGGTGCAGGAAGGCATGCAGGAGCGTGACACCTACACCACCACCCAGACCCGCTGTAACACGGTTAACGACATCAGTGACAAGGTTGTAGGTTACGACGTGCGTTATTCGCTGGACGGCAAGGAAGGCAAGGTGCGCATGGATCGTGATCCGGGGAACCAGATCCCTGTGGATAAAGAGGGCAAGTTGATCTTGTCGGATAATCAGACGGCTCACTGATCTGCTGACGCTGGATTAAAAAGAAGCACCCTGCGGGGTGCTTTTTTTGTGCCCGCGATCTATGCGCCACCGCAATCCCCTGTAGGAGCGAGCCTGCTCGCGAAGAACCCAAGGGCGCCGCGTTTATCCAGAATTCCCGCGTTATCGTTGACGACCTTCGCGAGCAGGCTCGCTCCTACAGAGGATTGCGGTGTTTTGAGGAACAAATTCCAGGCATAAAAAAAGCACCCCGAAGGGTGCTTTTTCTGTCGCTGGAAGCTTAGCGCTTCAGCGAGGCCGGCAGGTGCGGCTGGATGGCCGTCAGGACTGCCTTGAAGCACTTGGTGTTGCCGGCAACGACGTGGCCTTTTTCAAGGAAGTCGTGACCGCCGGTGAAGTCGCTCACCAGGCCGCCAGCTTCCTGAATCAGCAGGGCGCCTGCTGCCATGTCCCACTCGGACAGGCCCGACTCCCAGAAGGCGTCGAAGCGGCCGGCGGCCACGTAGGCCAGGTCCAGGCTTGCAGAGCCGGCGCGGCGGATGCCGGCGGTCTGGCCAACCAGGGCGCGGAACATGCCCAGGTAGTTGTCGAGGTTGTCCATCTGGTCGTCACGGAACGGGAAACCGGTACCCAGCAGGGCGCCGTCGAGGCTGGTGCGACCGCTGACGCGCAGGCGACGACCGTTCAGTTGAGCGCCGCGACCACGGCTGGCGGTGAATTCTTCCTGGCGAACCGGGTCCAGAACAACAGCGTGCTCAAGACGACCGCGGTATTTGCAGGCGATGCTGACAGCGAAGTGAGGAATGCCGCGCAGGAAGTTGGTGGTGCCGTCCAGCGGATCGATGATCCACAGGTACTCTTCGCCTTCGATGCCGGTGCCGGCGTGCATGCCGGTTTCTTCACCCAGGATCGAGTGATTCGGGTACGCCTTGCGCAGGGCGTCGATGATTTTCTGTTCGGCGGCGCGATCCACCTCGGATACGTAATCCTTGGCGTCTTTTTCGTCGACCTTGATGGTATCCAGGCGCTCGATGGAGCGGAAGATCAATTCACTGGCGCTGCGGGCGGCGCGCAGCGCGATATTCAGCATGGGCTGCATGGATGTGTCACCTAAGGTTGTTAAAGAAAGCCGGGCATTCTATCAGAAAGTTTCTACAGGAGAAGGACGACGTTCGCTTTCATGGCTTAACGGTAGGATGAGCTGTAAGATTCTGCTCCCGATTATTGTGTTCGAGAGCGCCTCCCTTGCTGCAAAACATTCGTGTCGTCCTGGTCAATACCAGCCATCCGGGCAATATCGGCGGGGCTGCGCGTGCCATGAAGAACATGGGGCTGTCGCGGCTGGTGCTGGTCGAGCCTCGTGTGTTCCCGCATCACGAGGCCGATGCCCGTGCCTCCGGTGCCGGGGACATCCTTGAAAACGCGCAAGTCGTCGCCACCTTGGAAGATGCCTTGGTCGGTTGCAACCTGGTGCTTGGTACCAGTGCTCGCGACCGGCGCATTCCCTGGCCGCTGCTCGATCCCCGCGAATGCGGAACGAAGGTGGTCGAGGAAGCGGGGCAGGGTGCGGAAATCGCTCTGGTGTTCGGTCGTGAAGATTCCGGCCTGACCAACGAAGAGCTGCAGCGGTGTCATTATCACGTGCACATTCCATCAGACCCTGAGTTCAGTTCGCTGAACCTTGGGGCGGCGGTGCAGGTGTTGGGTTATGAAGTGCGCATGTCCTGGCTGGCGGCCCAAGGTCAGCCGAGCAAGGTCGAGAAGGAAGAAGTGGCCTCGGTCAAAAGCGCTGAGCTGGCGACCATGGACGAGCTGGAGCGATTCTATGAGCACCTGGAGCAGACCCTGGTGGCCATCGAATTCCTCGATCCGGAAAAGCCACGGCACTTGATGGCGCGCCTGCGCCGGTTGTACGGACGCAGCTCGGTCAGCCGGGCGGAAATGAATATTTTGCGTGGCATCCTCACGGAAACCCAAAAAGCGGCCCGTGGTGAGCTCCTTAAGCGGAAGGATTAATGATGTTCGAGCGTTTGCGTGAAGATATCCAGAGCGTATTCCACCGAGACCCGGCGGCGCGTAACGCTTTTGAAGTCCTGACTTGCTATCCGGGCATGCACGCCATCTGGATCCACCGTTTGTCGGCGATGCTGTGGCGCGCGGACCTGAAATGGCTGGCGCGGCTGGTGTCGAACTTCGGCCGCTGGTTGACCGGGATCGAGATCCATCCGGGGGCCAAGGTCGGTCGTCGTTTCTTCATTGACCATGGCATGGGCATCGTCATCGGTGAAACCGCCGAGATCGGCGATGACGTCACTATTTATCAGGGCGTGACCCTGGGCGGCACCAGCTGGAACAAGGGCAAGCGTCACCCGACGCTGGGTGATGGCGTCGTGGTCGGGGCGGGCGCGAAGGTGCTCGGCCCGTTCACTGTCGGTGCCGGTGCCAAGGTGGGTTCCAACGCTGTCGTGACCAAGGAAGTGCCGCCGGGTGCCACTGTGGTGGGTATTCCGGGGCGGATCATCGTCAAGTCCGATGTCGAGCAGGACGCCAAGCGCAAGGCCATGGCCGAGAAGATCGGTTTTGATGCCTACGGCCTCAGCGAAGACATGCCTGACCCGGTGGCGCGTGCCATTGGTCAGCTGCTCGATCACCTGCAGGCGGTCGATGGACGTCTGGAGGGGATGTGCGGGGCGTTGAAGGACCTGGGCAGCAATTACTGTGCGAAAGATCTGCCTGAGCTGCGCGAAGAAGATTTCGCCTGTGTGAAGGATAAAGACCAAAGCCAAGCCAGCTGACGTTTTGTAGGAGCGAGCATGCTCGCGATGGACCTGAGAGCGCCGTGGGGTGTCAGGCCCCCAGCGTTATCGTTGACGACCATCGCGAGCATGCTCGCTCCTACAGTACTGCTGGCTGTAACCGGCCAGGCTTTGCTATGATGCTGCCGCTCTTTTGCGGGTAAACCTGACTAAAGTACTAGGTCTTATAGTTGACTTAAATACTCGGGAATTGCATACTCGCCTCATTCCGAACTCCGTGGTAATTGTCCATGCGACTGACTACAAAAGGCCGATACGCCGTGACCGCCATGCTTGACCTGGCGTTGCACGCGCAGCACGGGCCCGTGTCCCTGGCCGATATCTCCGAGCGCCAAGGCATCTCCCTGTCCTACCTCGAACAGCTTTTCGCCAAGCTGCGCCGCAGCAATCTGGTGTCCAGCGTGCGTGGTCCGGGTGGTGGCTACCAATTGTCCCGCGACATGCAGGGCATCCAGGTCGCCCAGGTGATCGATGCGGTGAACGAATCGGTCGATGCAACCAAATGCCAGGGCCAGGGTGATTGCCATCAAGGCGACACCTGTCTGACCCACCACTTGTGGTGCGATCTGAGCCTGCAAATTCACGAATTTCTGAGCGGTATCAGCTTGGCTGACCTTGTGACTCGCCGTGAGGTGCAAGAAGTAGCCCAGCGTCAGGACCAGCGCCGTTGCAACAGCAAGGCGCCACGCCTGGACAAGATTGAAGCGTCCGCCGTCGAATGACAGCCAAAGAGCTAGCGGCACGCCAGCCAGCCTGATTTAGGAGATAGTCCATGAAATTGCCGATTTACCTTGATTACTCTGCGACCACCCCGGTTGATCCGCGTGTTGCGCAAAAAATGAGTGAATGCCTGCTGGTCGACGGAAACTTCGGTAACCCGGCGTCCCGTTCCCACGTGTTCGGCTGGAAAGCTGAAGAGTCCGTTGAAAACGCTCGTCGTCAGGTCGCTGACCTGGTCAACGCCGACCCGCGTGAAATCGTCTGGACTTCCGGTGCCACCGAATCCGACAACCTGGCAATCAAGGGTGCGGCACATTTCTATGCCACCAAAGGCAAGCACCTGATCACCACCAAGATTGAGCACAAGGCTGTCCTGGACACCATGCGCCAACTGGAGCGTGAAGGCTTCGAAGTGACCTACATCGAGCCTCGTACCGATGGCCTGGTGACCCCGGAGATGATCGAAGCCGAACTGCGCGACGACACCATCCTGGTTTCGGTCATGCACGTGAACAACGAAATCGGCACCGTCAACGACATCGCAGCGATCGGCGAATTGCTCCGTTCCAGGGGCATCCTGTTCCACGTCGACGCCGCTCAGTCCACCGGCAAGGTCGAGATCGACCTGCAGAAGCTGAAAGTCGACATGATGTCGTTCTCCGCCCACAAGACCTATGGTCCTAAAGGCATCGGCGCCCTGTACGTAAGCCGCAAGCCGCGCGTGCGTATCGAAGCGACCATGCACGGTGGCGGCCACGAGCGCGGCATGCGTTCCGGCACCCTGGCGACCCACCAGATCGTCGGCATGGGTGAAGCTTTCCGCGTAGCCAAGGAAGACATGGCTGCCGAGAATGCGCGCATCAAGGCGTTGAGCGACCGTTTCTACAAGCAGGTCGAGCACCTGGAAGAGCTGTACGTCAACGGCAGCATGACCGCCCGCGTTCCGCACAACCTGAACCTGAGCTTCAACTACGTTGAAGGCGAGTCGCTGATCATGGCGCTCAAGGATCTGGCGGTTTCGTCCGGTTCGGCCTGCACCTCGGCGTCCCTTGAGCCTTCGTACGTACTGCGCGCCCTGGGCCGCAACGACGAACTGGCACACAGCTCGATCCGCTTCACCTTCGGCCGTTTCACCACCGAAGAAGAAATCGATTACGCCGCGCAGAAAGTTTGCGAGGCCGTTACCAAGCTGCGCGCTCTGTCGCCGCTGTGGGACATGTACAAAGACGGCGTCGATATCTCGAAGATCGAGTGGGCGGCACACTAAACAAAGAAGCCGCCGGATACGGGTCCTGTAGCAGCGCGGCGGTACATGCAGCGTAACTGCAGGGTCTCAAGAGCGGCCCTGATGAGTGAGGATTGAGAATCATGGCTTACAGCGAAAAGGTCATCGACCACTACGAAAACCCGCGCAACGTCGGCAAGATGGACGCGGAAGATCCTGATGTCGGCACCGGCATGGTCGGCGCTCCGGCGTGCGGCGACGTGATGCGCCTGCAGATCAAGGTCAACGAAGCCGGCATCATCGAAGATGCCAAGTTCAAGACTTACGGCTGCGGTTCGGCTATCGCTTCCAGCTCCCTCGCTACCGAGTGGATGAAGGGCAAGACCCTGGACGAAGCGGAAACCATCAAGAACACCCAGCTGGCTGAAGAACTGGCCCTGCCGCCAGTGAAAATCCACTGCTCGGTACTCGCTGAAGACGCCATCAAGGCGGCTGTTCGCGATTACAAGCAGAAGAAAGGCTTGATCTGATTTTCGAGTTTTGGCGACGAGTAAGGAGTCACCGATGGCTATCAGCATGACAGAAGCGGCTGCTCGACACGTGCGGCGCTCCCTCGACGGGCGCGGCAAAGGTGAAGGGATTCGTCTGGGTGTTCGCACCACAGGCTGTTCCGGCCTTGCCTACGTGCTGGAGTTTGTCGATGAGGTGGTTGCAGAGGACCAGGTGTTCGAGAGTCACGGCGAGAAAGTGATCATCGACCCGAAGAGCCTGGCCTACCTGGACGGCACCGAGCTCGATTTCGTCAAGGAAGGGTTGAACGAAGGCTTCAAGTTCAACAACCCCAACGTACGCGGTGAATGTGGCTGCGGCGAAAGCTTCAACATCTGAGGCTTGTCGTGGGTACTCCTTGTCATTTCGCTTTATTTGAGCTGCAACCGAGTTTCGATCTGGACCTCGATCAGCTGGCTACGCGCTACCGTGAGTTGGCGCGCGGCGTTCATCCAGACCGTTTTGCTGACGCTTCCGAGCGCGAGCAGCGGTTGGCGCTGGAACAATCCGCGAGCCTCAACGAGGCCTACCAGACGCTCAAGAGTCCACCCAAGCGCGCGCGTTACCTGCTCGCCTTGAATGGTGGCGAGCTGCCGCTGGAGGTCACGGTGCATGATCCGGAGTTTCTGCTGCAGCAGATGGAGTTGCGCGAAGAGCTCGAAGACCTGCAGGACAGCGCCGACCTGAATGGCGTTGCCGTCTTCAAGCGCCGCCTCAAGGCTGCCCAGGATGAACTGAACCAAAGCTTCGCAGCTTGCTGGAACGATGCCGCGCACCGTGAACGGGCCGAACGCCTGATGCGGCGCATGCAGTTCCTCGACAAGCTCACCTACGAAGTGCGCCAGTTAGAAGAGCGCCTCGACGATTAACCCAGTGCCGCTCCGGTCGCACGCCTGATATACAGATAAGTCCTGATAACGATGGCCCTACTGCAGATCGCCGAACCCGGCCAAAGTCCTCAACCGCACCAGCGTCGTCTGGCTGTGGGGATCGACTTGGGCACTACCAATTCGCTGGTCGCTGCATTGCGCAGTGGACTTTCCGAGCCTCTGGCTGACGCAGAAGGGCGGGTCATCCTGCCGTCTGCCGTGCGCTACCACGCCGATCGCGTCGAGGTTGGCGAATCCGCCAAGCTGGCCGCCGCCACCGATCCGTTGAACACCGTGCTGTCGGTCAAGCGCTTGATGGGTCGTGGTCTGTCCGACGTCAAGCAATTGGGCGAGCAACTGCCGTACCGCTTTGTCGACGGCGAGTCGCACATGCCGTTCATCGAGACGATCCAGGGCCCGAAAAGCCCGGTGGAAGTCTCCGCCGACATCCTCAAGGTCCTGCGTCAGCGTGCCGAAGCGACCCTGGGCGGTGAGCTGGTGGGCGCGGTGATCACCGTTCCGGCCTATTTCGACGACGCTCAGCGTCAAGCCACCAAGGACGCGGCCAAGCTGGCCGGTCTGAACGTGTTGCGCTTGCTCAATGAGCCGACCGCGGCAGCCGTGGCTTACGGTCTGGACCAGCACGCCGAAGGCCTGGTCGCGATTTACGACCTGGGCGGCGGCACCTTCGATATTTCGATTCTGCGCCTGACCGGCGGTGTCTTCGAAGTGTTGGCCACTGGCGGCGACAGCGCCCTGGGTGGCGATGACTTCGACCACGCGATTGCTGGCTGGATCATTGAGGGCGCCGGTTTGTCGGCCGACCTTGATCCAGGCGCGCAGCGTCAACTGCTGCAGACTGCCTGTGCCGCCAAAGAAGCGCTGACCAGTGCCTCGTCGGTCGAAGTGGCGCATGGCGCCTGGAAAGCCGAACTGACCCGTGAAGCCTTTGATGCGTTGATCGAGCCGATGGTCGCACGCAGCCTGAAAGCCTGCCGCCGCGCGGTACGTGATTCCGGTGTCGAACTGGAAGACGTGCATGCCGTGGTCATGGTTGGTGGTTCGACTCGCGTGCCTCGCGTTCGCGAAGCCGTCGCCGAAGCCTTCGGTCGCCAGCCGCTGACTGAAATCGATCCGGATCAAGTGGTGGCCATCGGTGCTGCGATCCAGGCCGATACCCTGGCCGGCAACAAGCGCGATGGCGATGAACTGCTGCTGCTCGACGTGATTCCGTTGTCCCTGGGGCTGGAAACCATGGGCGGCCTGATGGAGAAGGTGATTCCACGCAACACCACCATCCCCGTCGCTCGTGCCCAGGACTTCACCACTTACAAAGACGGCCAGTCGGCTATGGCCATCCATGTGTTGCAGGGCGAGCGCGAGCTGATCAGCGACTGTCGCTCCCTGGCGCGCTTTGAGCTGCGTGGCATTCCAGCGATGGTGGCCGGCGCAGCGAAGATTCGCGTGACCTTCCAGGTCGATGCCGATGGCTTGCTCAGTGTGTCCGCCCGCGAACTGGGTTCGGGCGTCGAAGCCAGCATCCAGGTCAAGCCGTCCTACGGTCTGACCGACGGCGAAATCGCCAAGATGCTCAAGGATTCGTTCCAGCACGCCAACGACGACAAGGTTGCCCGCGTACTGCGTGAGCAGCAGGTCGATGCCCAGCGCCTGATCGAAGCGGTGCAGGCTGCCCTGGAGGCCGACGGCGACCGACTGCTCGACGCCGACGAGCGCATGGTCATCGACCTGCAGGTGCAGGAACTGACCGAACTGATGAAAGGTACCGATGGTTACGCCATCGAGCAGCAGACCAAACGTCTGTCGCAAGTGACCGACGCCTTTGCTGCCCGCCGCCTGGACTCGACGGTGAAAGCCGCGCTGGCGGGGCGCAACCTGAATGAGATTGAGGAATAACGATGCCGCAGGTCATTTTTCTGCCACACGAGAAGTTTTGCCCCGAAGGCATGGTTGTTGAAGCTGAGACGGGTATTTCCATCCTCGAACTGGCCCACGAGCACCACATCGAGATGGAAAGTGCCTGTGGCGGCGTTTGTGCCTGCACCACTTGCCACTGCATCATCCGCGAGGGTTTCGACTCGCTGGAAGAGGCTGACGAGCTGGAAGAGGACTACCTTGATAAGGCTTGGGGTCTTGAGCGCGAGTCCCGTCTGGGGTGCCAGGCCAAGGTCGGTACCGAAGACCTGACCGTCGAGATTCCGAAGTATTCGCTCAACCATGCGGCCGAAGCACCGCACTGATTCAAGGATCTGAAATGAGTCTGAAATGGGTTGATGTGCTGGAAATCGCGATCCAGTTGGCTGAAAGCAAGCCTGAGGTGGACCCGCGTTACGTGAACTTCGTCGATCTGCACCAATGGGTGCTGGCATTGCCGGAGTTCAGCGATGATCCGACCCGCGGCGGCGAGAAAGTGCTTGAAGCCATTCAGGCCGCCTGGATCGAAGAGGCAGACTGAGTCTGTCGAGCAGGTTAGGCAATACCCGAGAACCCGCGTATAATTCGCGGGTTTAATTTTTCGTAAATTACCGTTTCTGGAGTTACACCATGGCTGTTCAACGTACTTTCTCCATCATCAAGCCTGACGCCGTTGCTAAAAACGTTATCGGCGAGATCACCACTCGTTTCGAAAAAGCTGGCCTGCGCGTTGTAGCTTCGAAACTGAAGCAACTGTCCAAAGCCGAAGCTGAAGGCTTCTACGCTGAGCACAGCGCTCGTGGTTTCTTCAACGACCTGGTTGCTTTCATGATCTCCGGTCCGGTTGTCGTTCAGGTTCTGGAAGGCGAAAACGCTATCGCTCTGAACCGTGAGCTGATGGGCGCTACCAACCCTAAAGAAGCTGCTGCCGGCACCATCCGCGCTGACTTCGCTGATTCCATCGACGCCAACGCCGTACACGGTTCGGACTCCGAAGCCGCTGCCGCTCGCGAAATCTCGTACTTCTTCGCAGCTACTGAAGTAACCACTCGCTAAGCATTGGCTTAAGAGTGAAGGTGAATCCATGACTACATCGACTGTAAAAACTAACCTGCTGGGTCTGACCCAGCTGGAAATGGAAAAATTCTTCGACTCAATCGGGGAGAAGCGTTTCCGTGCCGGTCAGGTAATGAAATGGATTCACCACTTTGGTGTCGATGATTTCGATGCCATGACGAACGTCAGCAAGGCCTTGCGCGAAAAGCTCAAGGTTGTTGCTGAGGTCCGTGGTCCGGAAGTGGTCAGCGAGGACATCTCCAGCGACGGCACCCGCAAGTGGGTGGTGCGCGTGGCGTCCGGCAGCTGCGTCGAGACCGTTTACATTCCCCAGGGCAAGCGCGGCACCTTGTGCGTTTCGTCCCAGGCAGGCTGTGCCCTGGATTGCAGTTTCTGCTCCACCGGCAAGCAAGGCTTCAACAGCAACCTCACCGCCGCCGAAGTCATCGGGCAGGTGTGGATTGCCAACAAATCCTTTGGCAGCGTCCCGGCAACCGTCGACCGTGCCATCACCAACGTGGTGATGATGGGCATGGGTGAGCCGCTGCTGAACTTCGACAACGTCGTCGCGGCCATGCATTTGATGATGGACGACCTGGGCTACGGCATTTCCAAGCGCCGTGTGACCCTGTCGACCTCCGGCGTGGTGCCGATGATCGATGAGCTCTCCAAGCACATCGACGTCTCCCTGGCGTTGTCCCTGCACGCACCGAATGACGCATTGCGTAACCAATTGGTGCCGATCAACAAGAAGTATCCGCTTAAGATGCTCCTTGAGTCGTGCCAGCGCTACATGTCGAATCTCGGCGAAAAGCGCGTGCTGACCATCGAGTACACCTTGCTCAAAGATATCAACGACAAGGTCGAGCACGCCGTGGAGATGATCGAGCTGCTCAAGAACATCCCGTGCAAGATCAACCTGATCCCGTTCAACCCGTTCCCGCACTCCGGTTACGAGCGCCCGAGCAACAACGCCATTCGTCGTTTCCAGGATCAGCTTCATCATGCCGGTTTCAACGTCACCGTCCGCACCACCCGTGGTGAAGACATCGATGCGGCCTGTGGTCAACTGGTAGGGCAGGTGCTGGATCGCACCCGTCGCAGCGAACGTTATATCGCCGTGCGTGAACTCAACGCCGACAACGATGTAGCGCAAGACGCCGCGAAATAACCAAGAGAGGATCTCTATGTCCCTGCGCTTTGCGCTGCTGTTGCTGTTGGCCAGCCTGTGTGCTGGCTGCGTGCTTTCGGGTGATTACAACCCGATGAAGACCAGCAAGGGCCGTGATGAAGCGCGTGAGGCCTATGTGCAACTCGGTATCGGGTATTTGCAACAAGGCATGACCGAACGCGCCAAGGTTCCGTTGAAGAAAGCATTGGAGCTGGATGGCTCCGACCCCGATGCCAACGCGGCGCTGGGGCTGGTGTTCCAGGCCGAGATGGAGCCGGAACTTGCCGACGAGCATTTTCGCAAGGCGCTGGCTTCCCGTCCCGGCGATGCACGAATCCTCAATAACTACGGCAGTTTCTTGTTCGAGCAGAAGCGTTACAACGAAGCCTACGAGCGCTTTGAGCAGGCCGCTGCCGATACCCTGTATCCTGAGCGTTCGCGGGTGTTCGAGAACCTGGGCATGACCGCAGCGATGCTCGGTCAGCGCGATCTGGCCCGGCAGCAACTGGAAAAAGCCCTGCGCCTGAACCGCCAACAACCACGTGCATTGCTGGAAATGGCTGAGTTGTCTTACGAAGACAGGCATTATGTGCCTGCGCGTGACTATTACGACCGTTTTAGCCAGCTCTCCGAGCAAAATGCACGTAGTCTATTGCTCGGCATTCGGCTGGCAAAGGTGTTCGAAGACCGCGACAAGGCCGCAAGTGCAGGCCTGCAACTAAAAAGACTCTATCCCGGTACGCCGGAATATCAGCAATACCTGTCGGAGCAATGATGAAAGCGGCGCATCCCGAAGTTGTAGCAGCGAATCGCGTAAACCCCGGTGAGACTTTGCGCCAGGCCCGCGAAAGCAATGGCTGGTCGCTGGCCGAAGTGGCCCTCAAGCTCAACCTCACCACCACTTCCCTGAGCAATCTGGAAGCCGGCGCCTTCGACAAGCTGCCCGGGCATACTTTTGCCCGTGGTTACATTCGCGCCTATGCCAAATTGCTCGGCATGGACCAGGCCGTTCTGGTCCAGCAATTCGATCAATCCACCGGTACCGACTCCCAGGGCAGCAATGTTCACAGCCTGGGCCGTATTGAAGAGCCGGTCCGGGTTTCCCACACCATTTTGCGAATCGTCAGCCTGTTGTTGCTGGTCGCGGTGATCGGTGGCGGTTTCGTCTGGTGGCAGGATCAGACCTCGATGCGCACCAAGGATCTGATCGGTCTGGCACCAGAGCACGTAGAAGTCGAAGGCGCCGACGGTACTACACAGATTCACCCGCTGGACGAGCCGGAAGACCAGGCCGTCGTGGAAGGTCAGAGCGAAGGCGTAACCGCCCTCGCGCTGCCACAGGCCGACGCTCCGGCTGAAGCACCAGAGCAGGCTCAGGCGACTGCGCCAGCCGCCCCGGTAGCGCCGACCACGCCAGCCGCACCCGCGCACACCACTGCGCCCGTTGTCGCAGCGCCGGTGACCCCGGCAGCTCCGGCTCCGGCAGCTCCTGCCGTCCCGGCCCCGGTGGCGACTGCACCGGTAGCCACTGTCGCTCCGGCTCCAGCGGCAGCCGCGCCGGTGGCCGGTCAAGGCCAGGTTCAGGTGCAGTTCACTTCCGATTGCTGGACACAAGTGACCGACGGTAGCGGCAAGGTGCTGTTCAGCGGTCTCAAACGCAAAGGCGACAGCCTGGCAATCAATGGCAAACCACCGTTTGCCGTGCGTCTGGGCTTTGCCCGTGGCGCTCAGGTCAGCTACAACGGCCAGCCGGTTGATGTCGCTCCGTTCACCAGTGGCGAGACTGCTCGCCTGAAGTTGGGTCAATAAGTCATGCACGGCGAATCTCCAATCAAACGTCGCGAATCCCGCAAAATCTGGGTCGGTAACGTGCCTGTTGGCGGCGATGCGCCTATCGCTGTGCAGAGCATGACCAACAGCGACACCAACGATGTTGCGGCCACCGTCGCGCAGATCAATCGCCTGGAAGCGGCCGGCGTCGATATCGTGCGGGTCTCCGTACCGGACATGGACGCCGCCGAAGCCTTCGGCAAGATCAAGCAGCTGGTCAAAGTACCCTTGGTTGCCGACATTCACTTCGACTACCGGATCGCTTTGCGCGTAGCCGAACTGGGTGTCGATTGCCTGCGGATCAACCCGGGCAACATCGGTCGCGAAGACCGCGTTCGTGCGGTGGTGGATGCCGCCCGTGACCGCGGGATCCCGATCCGTATCGGCGTGAACGCCGGTTCCCTGGAAAAAGACCTGCAAAAGAAATACGGCGAGCCGACCCCGGCAGCGCTGGTCGAGTCTGCCTTGCGCCACGTCGAGCACCTTGAGCGCCTGAACTTCCAGGACTTCAAGGTCAGCGTGAAAGCCTCCGATGTGTTCATGGCCGTCGAAGCCTACCGCTTGCTGGCCAAGGAAATCGTCCAGCCGTTGCACCTGGGCATCACCGAAGCCGGTGGATTGCGTTCCGGCACGGTGAAATCTGCCGTGGGCCTCGGTATGCTGCTCGCCGAAGGGATTGGCGATACTATCCGCATCTCGTTGGCGGCCGACCCGGTCGAGGAAGTGAAAGTTGGCTACGACATTCTCAAATCCCTGCACCTGCGTTCCCGTGGCATCAACTTCATCGCCTGCCCGAGCTGCTCGCGGCAGAACTTCGATGTGGTCAAGACCATGAACGAGCTGGAAGGGCGCCTCGAGGATTTGCTGGTGCCGCTGGATGTCGCGGTTATCGGTTGCGTGGTCAATGGCCCGGGCGAAGCCAAGGAAGCCCATATCGGCTTGACCGGCGGCACGCCGAACCTGATTTACATCGACGGCAAGCCGTCGCAGAAACTGACGAATGACAATCTGGTGGATGAGCTTGAACGCTTGATCCGCCAGAAAGCGGCCGAAAAGGTCGAAGCTGACGCTGCAGTCATTGCGCGCGGCTGAGTCCGACTAACGAGCCGCATGAATTTAAGGATTTAAAGTGAGCAAGTCTCTGCAAGCCATTCGTGGCATGAACGACATCCTGCCCGAACAGACTCCCCTGTGGCGTCATTTTGAAGGCACCGTTTCGCGCCTGCTGGATAACTACGGTTACAAGCAGATCCGCATGCCGATCGTCGAGTTCACCGAACTGTTCAAGCGTTCCATCGGTGAAGTGACCGACATCGTCGAAAAAGAGATGTACACCTTCGACGACCGCAACGGCGACTCCCTGACCCTGCGCCCTGAAGGCACGGCGGCCTGTGTGCGCGCGGTGCTGGAACACGGCATCACCGGCGGCGGCCAGGTTCAGAAACTCTGGTACATCGGTCCGATGTTCCGCCACGAACGTCCGCAAAAAGGCCGTTATCGCCAGTTCCACCAGATCGGTGTCGAAGTGTTCAACCTCGACGGTCCGGACATCGACGCCGAGTTGATCGTGCTGACCTGGCGCCTGTGGGGCGAGCTGGGCATCCGCGATGCGGTCAAGCTCGAGCTCAACAGCCTGGGCACCAGCGAGTCTCGCGGTCGTTATCGCGAAGCACTGGTCGAGTTCCTGTCCCGGCATCTGGACAAGCTGGACGAAGACAGCCAGCGCCGCCTGAAGACCAACCCGTTGCGGGTCCTGGACACCAAGAACGCCGAGACGCAGGCGATTCTGGTCGATGCGCCGAAAATGGCCGACTACCTCGACGAAGAATCCCGCGTGCATTTCGAGGGCCTCAAGGCTCGTCTGGACGCCGCCGGCATTCCTTATGTGATCAACCCGAAGCTGGTTCGCGGGCTGGATTACTACAGCAAGACCGTTTTCGAATGGGTCACCGACAAGCTGGGCGCCCAGGGCACCGTGTGTGCCGGTGGCCGCTACGACGGTCTGGTGGAGCAGATGGGTGGCAAGCCGACCGCCGGCGTTGGCTTTGCCATGGGCATCGAACGGCTGGTGCTGTTGCTCGAAACCCTGGAGCAGATCCCGCAAGAGATCTCCCGTCAGGTCGACGTCTACCTCTGCGCCTTCGGTGAAGCCGCCGAACTGGCCGGCCTGACCCTGGCAGAGCGCGTTCGTGACCAGTTGCCCAACCTGCGCCTGCAAGTGAATGCCGGCGCCGGCAGTTTCAAAAGCCAGTTCAAGAAGGCCGACAAGAGCGGCGCGCTGTACGCGCTGATCCTCGGTGACGACGAAATGGCCCAGCAAGTGGTAGGTTTCAAACCCCTGCGTGGCCAGGGCGAACAACAAAGCATTGCCTGGGATGCGCTTGCAGCACACCTGGCCACCTGCGTCGTGCAGGGTTGAAGCTGTCTTAACAGCCGAATTAGCGATTAAGGAGTATTGGGGTGTCGAGTACCGAAGACGAACATTTGATGGAATTGAAGGAATGGTGGTCACGCAACGGTAAGCCCCTGGTCACTGGCGGCCTGTTGGCGCTGGTCATCGTGTTCGGCTGGCAGGCGTTCCAGAAGTATCAGAGCAATCAGTCGCAAGGCGCCTCGATTCTCTATCAGCAATTGCTCGAAACCACGCTGACGCCTGACGGCAAGCCTGATGCGGCCCGTGTTTCGGACCTGGCCGGCAAGCTCAACAGCGAGTTTGGCGGCAGCGCCTATGCGCAGTACGGCAGCCTGTTCGTGGCCAAGGTAGCGGTCGACAGTGGCAAGCTGGACGACGCGGTCACCGAGCTCAAGGCCATTGTCGCCAAACCGGCCAACCCGGCGCTGGGCGAAATCGCCCGTCAGCGTCTGGCCCAGGTACTCGGCGCGCAAAACAAGGCCGACGAAGCACTGAAGCTGCTCGAAGGCGATGCCGACAAGGCATTCCTGGCCACTCGCGAAGAGCTCAAGGGTGACCTGCTGGTGCAGCTGGGTCGTACCGACGAGGCGAGCGCGGCGTATCAAAAAGCCAAGGCGGCACTGTCGGATGAAGCGGCGGTCGGTGGCCTGCAAATCAAGCTGGACGACCTGGCCAAAGGGGATGCGTGACGTGATTCGTTGGAAACATGCAGCATTGCTGGCCCTGGCCATTTTGGCCGCGGGTTGCAGCAGCAACAGCAAAAAAGAACTGCCTCCGGCCGAGCTGGTCGACTTCAAGGAAGAAGTGGTTCTGCACAAGCAGTGGAGTCGTTCGATCGGTGACGGTCAGGGCGAAACCTACAACATGCTGGTTCCGGCCATCGATGGCGATACCATCTATGCCGCCGACGTCACTGGCGTGTTGATGGCGATGGACCGCAACACCGGCGACGTCAAATGGAAGAAAGACCTCGAGTTGCCTGTTTCCGGCGCCGTTGGCGTAGGTTACGGTCTGGTCACCATTGGTACGATCAAGGGTGAAATCGTTGCCCTGGACGCGATCAACGGTGAAGAAAAGTGGCGCGCTCGCGTGTCCAGCGAAGTACTGGCGCCGCCAGCCAACAACGGTGACGTCGTGGTGGTTCAGACCCAGGACGATCGTCTGATCGGCCTGGATGCCTCCACCGGTGACCGTCGCTGGATCTATGACAGCACGCCTGCGGTACTGACCCTGCGTGGCACCAGTGCGCCGATCGTGACCAACCGCCTCGCGGTGGCTGGCCTGTCGACCGGTAAAGTGGTTGCCGTGGACATCTCCAACGGCGTACCGGTGTGGGAACAGCGCGTAGCGATCCCGCAAGGTCGTTCGGAGCTGGAGCGTGTGGTCGACATCGACGGTGGCTTGCTGCTGTCGGGCGAGACGCTGTATGTCGCCAGCTATCAGGGGCGCGTTGCTGCTCTGGACCTGCAAAGCGGCCGTCAGCTCTGGCAGCGTGATGCTTCCAGCTATGCCGGTGTCGCCCAGGGTTTCGGTACCGTTTATGTGACCCTGTCTTCGGGCACCGTTGAAGGCGTCGACGAGCGTTCCACCACAGCCTTGTGGAGCAACGACTCGCTGGCCCGCCGTCAACTGTCGGCTCCGGAAGTGTTCTCCAGCTACGTTGCAGTCGGTGACCTGGAAGGTTACCTGCACCTGCTGAGTCAGGTGGACGGTCGTTTCGTCGGCCGCGAGCGCATCGACAGCGACGGCCTGCGTGCCCGTCCGCTGGTGGTGGGTGACACGATTTATGTATATGGCAACAGCGGCAAACTGGAAGCCCTGACCATTAAGTAAAGGTTTGACTATGCTTGGGGTTAACCCCCCAGGCTGCTTCACCGTTTGTAAGAGTGTAGGAGCGAGCTTGCTCGCGATGGACGTCAACGATTACGTTGGCAATCTGGATAAACGCGGTGTCTTTGCGTTTTTCGCGAGCAAGCTCGCTCCTACAAAAAAACACACGGTGATTGCCCCGAGCACCAGCCGCTGCCTCGCAGCGGCTTTTGTATTTTCTGAAATAACGAAGTGGAGAGCCGCATGGTTCCCGTAATCGCCCTGGTGGGCCGACCGAACGTCGGCAAGTCCACCTTGTTCAACCGCCTGACCAGGACTCGTGACGCCATCGTCGGCGACTTGTCCGGTCTGACCCGTGATCGCCAGTACGGTGAGGCCAAGTGGCAAGGGCGTTCCTACATTCTGATCGACACCGGCGGTATCTCCGGTGACGAGCACGGTATGGACGAAAAAATGGCCGAGCAGTCGCTGCTGGCCATTGAAGAAGCGGATGTCGTTCTGTTCCTGGTAGATGCCAAGGCCGGCTTCACCGCCGCCGACCAGATGATCGCCGAGCATTTGCGCAAACGTAACAAGCGTTCCCACGTCGTGGCCAACAAGGTCGACAACATCGACCCGGAAATGGCCCGCGCCGAATTCGCCCCGTTGGGCATGGGCCACGCGATCCCGATCGCCGGTGCCCACGGCCGTGGTATCACCCAGTTGCTGGAAATCGCACTGAGTGACTTCCCGAAAGACGAAGACGAGCTGGAAGAAGGCGAGGAAGAAGATGTAGCCGAAGGCGAGGAAGCCAAGCGCATTCCTGGCCCAAGCGAAAAAGACGGGATCAAGATCGCCATCATCGGCCGTCCGAACGTTGGCAAGTCGACCCTGGTCAACCGCATGCTCGGGGAAGACCGGGTAATCGTCTATGACCAACCCGGCACCACCCGCGACAGTATCTACATCCCGTTCGAGCGTAACGACGAGAAGTACACGCTGATCGACACCGCCGGTGTGCGCAAGCGCGGCAAGATCCACGAAGAAGTCGAAAAGTTCTCCGTGGTCAAAACCCTGCAAGCGATCAAAGACGCCAACGTGGTGATCTTCGTGATGGACGCACGCGAAGGCGTGGTGGATCACGACCTCAACCTGCTGGGCTTTGCCCTTGAGGCCGGTCGTGCATTGGTCATCGCGATCAACAAGTGGGACGGCATGACGCCGAGCGAGCGCGACTTCGTCAAGATCGAGTTGCAGCGTCGTCTGTTTTTCGTCGAGTTTGCCGATATTCACTTTATCTCGGCACTGCACGGCACCGGCGTGGGCAACCTCTACGCGTCGGTACAGAACTCGTTCAAGTCCGCGGTTACCCGTTGGCCGACCAGTCGCCTGACCCAGATCCTGGAAGACGCGGTCAGCGAGCACCAGCCGCCGATGGTCAACAGCCGCCGGATCAAGCTGCGTTATGCCCACCTCGGTGGCGCGAACCCGCCGATCATCGTGATCCACGGCAACCAGATCGAGAAGGTGCCGAAGTCCTACGTGCGTTACCTGGAAAACACCTACCGCCGTGTGCTGAAGCTGGTCGGTACGCCGATCCGCATCGAGTTCAAGGGTGGCGAGAACCCGTACGAAGGCAACAAGAACACGCTCACCGACCGTCAGGTCAACAAGAAGCGTCGTTTGATGTCGCACCACAAGAAGGCCGACAAGAAGCGTCGCGACAAGCGCTGATTCAGCGCTTGCTCACTCTTTTGGGGTGGGCTTGTTGTGGCGAGGGGGCTTGCCCCCGTTGGGTGGCGTAGCCGCCCTGGAACCATCCACTGCGGTCTCTCGAACAAACCGCGGTGCAGGTTTTACGACTGCTTCGCAGCCGAACGGGGGCAAGCCCCCTCACCACAGGGTAATGCGGTGAATGTTCAAGAAGGGCGCTCTGTGTGGCGCCCTTTTTCATGCTTGCCGTTTGGGCTATCCTCGGACTCCCCCGCGCCGCCGTAGAGCCGGGTGTAGAGCAGGGAACCACCGATGATCACCAGCAAGCTGCCGAATGTCGGCATCACTATCTTCACTCAGATGTCTCAGCTCGCGGCTCAGACCGGCGCGCTCAATCTGTCCCAGGGCTTTCCCGATTTCGCGGCCCCGCAGGCCCTGTGCGATGCGGTCGGTCGGCATATCGCCAACGGCCATAACCAGTATTCGCCAATGACCGGGCTGCCGGTGTTGCGTCAGCAGATCGCGGCGAAGATCGCCCGCAGTTATGGCGCGCAGGTGGATGTGGATACTGAAGTGACGGTCACCCCCGGCGCGACCGAGGCGATTTTCTGTGCCATTCAGGCGGTTATCCACAGCGGTGACGAAGTCATTGTGTTTGACCCGGCATACGACAGCTACGAACCTTCGGTGGAGCTGGCAGGCGGCCGTTGCGTGCATGTGCAACTGGGCCTGAACGATTTCAGTATCGACTTCGAAAAGCTTGCTCAGGCACTGAGCCCGCGCACGCGGATGATCATTCTCAACACCCCGCACAACCCTAGCGGTGCGTTGATCAGCCGTGACGAACTCGACCAGTTGGCGACGTTAATCCGTGATCGCGATATCTATGTGATCAGCGACGAAGTCTACGAGCACCTGGTGTATGACGGCGTGCCTCACGTCAGCGTGCTGGCCCATGAAGAGCTGTATCAGCGTGCATTCGTCGTCAGTTCGTTCGGCAAGACCTACCACGTCACCGGCTGGAAAACCGGTTATGTGATCGCACCGCCGGCCCTGACGGCGGAATTGCGCAAGGTGCACCAGTACGTCAATTTCTGTGGTGTGACGCCGCTGCAATATGCCTTGGCCGATTTTATGGCCGAGCATCCCGAGCACGTCGAAGAGCTGCCTGCTTTCTATCAGGCCAAGCGTGATCTGTTCTGCGATCTGCTGGCACCGTCGCGTTTCAGCTTCACCCGGGTGACCGGCACCTATTTCCAGTTGGTCGATTACTCGCAGATCCGCCCGGACCTCAATGACGTCGAGATGGCCCTGTGGATGACTCGCGAGCACGGCGTGGCCAGTATCCCGATCTCGGTGTTCTACCAGACGCCACCGGTTGGCCAACGCCTGGTGCGGCTGTGCTTTGCCAAGCGTGAGGAGACCCTGCGTGAAGCAGCGGAAAAACTATGCGTGATCTGAGTGCATTGCCGAAACTGACCGTTGCGCTGATCCAGACGTCCCTGGCCTGGCACGACCGCCAGGCCAACCTCGAGCATTTCGAACCGTTGCTGGAGCAGGCTCGCGGCGCCGACCTGATCATTCTGCCGGAGATGTTCACCACCGGTTTCTCCATGGAGTCCGAGACCCTCGCCGAAGCGGAAAACGGCCCCACCAGCAAATGGCTGCGGGCTCAGGCTTTGAGGCTTGATGCGGTGATCACCGGTAGCGTGATCGTCCAGGCCGCCGACGGCAGTCATCGCAATCGCCTGTTGTGGGCACGCCCGGATGGCGAGGTGTGGCATTACGACAAGCGTCACCTGTTCCGCATGGCCGGTGAGCATAACCACTACACCCCCGGCGAGCGCCAGGTGCAGTTCGAGCTCAAGGGCTGGCGAGTACGGCCGCTGATTTGCTACGACCTGCGCTTCCCGGTGTGGAGCCGTGACGCCCAGGACACCGACCTGCTGCTGTACACCGCCAACTGGCCTGGTGCGCGGCGCCAGCACTGGAACCGTTTGCTGCCGGCGCGGGCGATCGAGAACCTGTGCTATGTGGCGGCGGTGAACCGTATTGGCACGGATGGCAAAGGTTTTGCGTATACCGGTGACAGCCAGGTCCTGGATTTCCAGGGCGAGACGCTGCTCAGTGCCGGAGAGGCTGATGGGGTGTTCAAGGTGGTGCTGGATGCTGCGGAACTGGCGGCGTATCGCACGCGGTTTCCGGCGAATCTGGATGCCGATACCTTCGAGTTCACCTGAAATCTTTACTGTCTGACAGGGCCTCATCGCGAGCAAGCTCGCTCCCACAGTGACCGCGTTCACACCGATCAAATGTGGGAGCGAGCTTGCTCGCGATGGGGCCGGGACAAGCAACACAAAATCAGGCAGGCAAACAAAAAGGCCCCAAGGTTCGCACCTTGAGGCCTTTTGCATTTCAGCGATGGGTTACGCCGCTTTCGCTTCCGGCTGGCTCAGCGAACGGTTCAGTGCGCTGAACAGGGCCTTGAAGCTGGCGGTGGTGATGTTTTCGTCGATGCCGACGCCATGCACCGCGCGTTCGCCGTTCACTCGCAGTTCAATGTAGGCCGCAGCCTTGGCATTGGTGCCAGCGCCGATGGCGTGCTCGTTGTAATCCATGATTTCCACCGGTACCGGCAAGCCGGCCACCAGCGCCTCCAGGGCGCCGTTGCCCTTGCCGCGCCAGTGCAGGTTAGTCTCGCCCTGGCCTTGGCTGGCCACTTCCACTTCGACGGCGCTATGACCGTTTTCTTCCTGCAGGCGATGGCTGACCAGCGCGTACGGGGTGTTGGCCTGCAAGTACTCGCTGTGCAGCAATGCGTGGATCTGCTGGGCGGTCATTTCCAGGCCCAGGCGGTCGGTTTCACGCTGCACGACCTGGCTGAACTCGATCTGCATGCGACGCGGCAGGCTGATGCCGTATTCCTGTTCCAGCAGGTAGGCGATACCGCCCTTGCCCGACTGGCTGTTGACGCGGATGACCGCCTCGTAGCTGCGGCCGATGTCGGCCGGGTCGATCGGCAGGTACGGTACTTCCCACAGCGCGTCCGGTTTCTGCTGGGCAAAGCCCTTGCGGATCGCATCCTGGTGCGAGCCGGAGAACGCGGTATGCACCAGGTCGCCGACGTACGGGTGACGCGGGTGCACCTGGATCTGGTTGCACTCTTCGACGACTTTGCGCACGCCGTCGATGTCGGAGAAGTCCAACTCAGGGTTCACGCCCTGGGTGTAGAGGTTCAACGCCACGGTCACGAGGTCGACGTTACCGGTACGCTCGCCGTTGCCGAACAGGCAGCCTTCGACACGGTCGGCGCCAGCCATCAGGCCCAGTTCGGTGGCGGCAACGCCGGTGCCACGGTCGTTGTGGGTGTGCAGGCTGATGATCACGCTGTCACGACGGTTGATGTGACGGCCAAACCATTCGATCTGGTCGGCATAGATGTTCGGCGTCGCGCATTCCACCGTGGCCGGCAGGTTGAGGATCATCTTGTGCTCGGGCGTCGGGTTCCAGACTTCGATCACCGCGTCGCAGACTTCCTTGGCGAACTCCATTTCGGTGGCGCTGAAGGTTTCCGGCGAGTATTCGAAGGTCCACTCGGTGTCCGGCTGCATGGCCGCGTATTTGACGAACAGCTTGGCGGCGTTTACGGCGATGGCCTTGACCCCGTCCTTGTCCTGGTTGAAGACAATGCGGCGGAAGGAAGGGGAGGTCGCGTTGTACAGGTGAACGATGGCTTTCTTCGCGCCGCGCAGGGATTCGAAGGTGCGCTCGATCAGGTCTTCACGGCCCTGGGTCAGCACCTGGATGGTGGTGTCGTCCGGGATGTGGTTGCCTTCGATCAGGGTGCGGACGAAGTCGAAGTCGGTTTGCGAGGCGGCCGGGAACGACGCTTCGATTTCCTTCACACCGACCTGCACCAGGGTTTTCCAGAAACGCAGCTTCTTGACGGCGTCCATCGGTTCGATCAGCGACTGGTTGCCGTCGCGCAGGTCGGAGCTGCACCAGATCGGCGCGGCGGTGATGGTTTTCGACGGCCAGGTGCGGTCCGGAATGTCGATGGTCGGGAACGCGCGGTATTTCGAAGACGGGTCTTTGAGCATGCTCATCAGGAAATCCTTATTGTGTTGGCCGAAAAAAGGCGGCCTACCGGTGGATCAAAAGTTCTTGGACTAACGCTTGGGACGAGGCACCACGATTCAGCCCGGCAGTCGTGCACTGACAAGGCACAGACTGCGGTGCTGGCGGAGCTGAATGAGGGTGTGAGAGGTTTTCATGCCTTCAACCCTAACCTTGGGGGGGAAAGATGGCAAGCAGTCGAAAAAAATTGAGAGGAATACTCGTGAACGGGTATTTATCGAGATTTTATTGCTGCGATTGGCAGTGATTGTTTTGTTGTTTGCGCGAGGTTTGAGTGGTGCGCAATTGATGATGTGACACTGCCGGACTGCTTTCGGTGTCTGTGATATTGCCATCGCGAGCAAGCCCGCTCCCACAGGTACAGCGCAATCCCTGTGGGAGCGAGCTTGCTCGCGATGAGGCCATCAGCCTCAACAAAAAGCTAGGGCTGAAACGCACCAATGAAGATAGCCGGATCGACCCGCGCATCGTTCAGGCTGATGTTCCAGTGCATGTGCGGTCCGGTCGCGCGGCCGGTCGCGCCGACTTTACCGACCACGTCACCACGGGCCAGTGGCTGCCCCACCTTCACGTCGACTTTCGACATGTGGCAGAACATGCTGATAAAGCCCTGGCCATGGTCGACGAACACTGTGTTGCCATTGAAGAAGTAGTTGCCGATCAGGATCACTTTGCCGGCGGCCGGGGTCTTGATTGGCGTACCGCCGGGTACGGCGAAGTCCAGGCCTGAGTGGGGGTTGCGCTCTTCACCGTTGAAAAAGCGCCGCACGCCGAACTTGCTCGACAGCGGCCCGTTCACTGGTTTGTCCAGCAGCAGGTTGCTTGGGGTGTTGGGGCTGAACGTGCGGTAGGCAGTAATCTGCTCAGCCAGTTCACGCTCGATGCGCTTGAGATTTTCCGGGTCCGGATTGACCTGTTGGGTGTTCTTCAGGGTGATGCGCTGTTCCGGGTATTTCTTGTTACCAACCGTAAAATTCAGATTACGGCCGCCGCTGCTGACCGATTGAACCCCCGGCTTGACCGTCAGCGGCAGGCCGACAATGGCCAGCCAGTTGTTCTGTTCCTTCACTACCAGCACCGGTTTGCCTTGATAAGTGGCTTTTGGTGCCTGGGCGGACGTGCCCAGGTCCACCACCGCAACGCCTCCCGGCACCGGTTTGTTCAACTGGCGAGTAATGTAGCTGTCGGCATGGGCGTTGAAGGTCAGGAGCAGCAACAGCAACGGAGCAAAGAAACGCGGCATGGATCAATCCAGTAAAGAAAGGGTGACGGGCGTCAGGTGATTGTCTTCGACCCGCACTTGCAGTTCGCCTTCGCCTAGTTTGGCCTTGAGGCGCTGGCCGGTATGGGTTTGCGCGGCGTTGCGGATCGCGTTGCCGCGCTCGTCCAGCAAGATGCTGTAGCCACGGCCGAGGGTCGCCAACGGGCTGACCACATGCAGTGTCTGCATCTGGCTGTGCAACTGCAGGCGACGGCTCTTCAGCCCTTCGCGGATCGCGCGCGGCAGGCGTTCGGCCAGGCTGTCGAGGCGCTGGCGAAGCATTGCCAGTTGCCGGCCCGGATGTTGTGCAGCCAGACGGGTTTCCAGGCGGATCAAGCGTTCGCGGCGGGTGTTGAGGCTGCGCTCGAACGCGCGGCGCATGCGCATGTCCAGGTCATCCAGGCGTTGCGCTTGCTGGCGCAGGCGCTCGCCGGGATGGCGCAGGCGTCGGGAAACGCCTTCCAGGCGCAGGCGGTCGCGCATCAAGCGGTCCCGCATGCGCATCACCAGCCGTCGGTGCAGGCTTTCGACCCGACGTACCAGGTCGCTGGAATCCGGTGCCAGCAATTCGGCGGCAGCGGAGGGGGTGGGCGCGCGTACGTCGGCCACGAAGTCGCTGATCGATACGTCGGTTTCATGGCCGACCGCGCTGACAATCGGCGTCACGCAAGCGTCTACGGCGCGGGCCACGGCTTCTTCGTTGAAGCACCAGAGATCTTCCAGCGAGCCACCGCCCCGGGCCAGGATCAGTGCGTCGAAACCGCGGGCATCGGCCAGTTTCAGGGCGCGGACAATCTGCGCTGTGGCTTCGCGGCCCTGTACGGCGGTAGGGATCAGGGTCAATTGCACCTGCGGTGCACGACGGCGGAACACGCTGATGATGTCGCGGATCACCGCCCCAGTGGGCGAACTGATGATGCCGATGCGTTGCGGATGCGCCGGCAACGGCACCTTGCGCTCGGCACTGAACAGGCCTTCGGCGCTGAGCTTTTCCTTGAGTGCATCGAACGCCAGACGCAAGGCGCCGTCGCCGGCCGGCTCCACGGTGTCGAGGATCAGCTGATAATCACCGCGCCCCTCGAACAGCGAGACCTTGCCACGCACCTTGACCGCTAGGCCGTCTTTCAAGGCCTGGCGAACCCGTGCCGCGTTCTGCCGGAACAACGCGCAACGCACTTGGGCGCCGCTGTCCTTGAGGGTGAAATAGACGTGGCCGGAAGCCGGGCGGGCGAGGTTGGAGATTTCGCCTTCGACCCAGATGTTGCTGAACACGTCTTCAAGCAACACCCGCGCGCGGCCGTTGAGCTGGCTGACGGTCAGGACTTCGCGGTCCAGGCCGAGTCTTGCAAAGGGATCTTTAATCATGGGGCGCAGTTTAAAGGCATTTGCCTGGCAATCTCCACGACTGCTCACAAATCCATTGAGGGCATTTATGTGGGAGCGAGCTTGCTCGCGATGGGGCCAGCAAATTCAGCATTGATGTGCCAGACAGATCGCCATCGCGAGCAAGCTCGCTCCCACAGAGGTAAAGTCACCTCATGTGATCAAGGAAGATGTTCGGATGAATGTGTTTGAACTGTTGAACCAATGGCCATTCGGCCTGCTGGACTGGCTGGTAATCGGTGCGGGCATCGCCCTGGCCTACATCGTGTTCGGCATCGCCGGTTTCGGTACCGCATTGGTCGCCGGGCCGATTCTGATTCTGTTCATGCCACTGTCGAAGATCGTGCCGTTGCTGGTGTTGCTCGATTTTGTCGCGGCATTCGGCAATCTGCTGCCGTCACGGCGAGATGTGGCGAGGCCGGAGCTGTTGCGGTTGCTGCCGTGCATGGCGGTGGGCTGCACACTTGGCGTGATATTCCTGCTGAACCTGAAATCCGACCTGTTGCTGCTGCTGATGGGGCTGTTTATCAGCGCCTATGCAATTTACAGCCTGTGGATAAAGGTCCGTCCGGCGCAGTTGTCCGCCGCGTGGGCGCTGCCGATGGGGACGGTGGGCGGAATGTTTGGCGCGTTGTTTGGCAGCGGCGGCTTTCTCTATGCGATCTATTTGAACAGCCGGTTGCCCAAGGAGGCGGCCCGGGCCACCCAGAGTGCGCTGATCAGTTGCAGTACGGTGGTGCGTTTGAGCCTGTTTGCAATCGCCGGTGTGTATGCCGATTTGCCGTTGCTGGTGCTGGCGGTTTGTCTGTTGCCGGCGATGGTGCTGGGGCTGTGGGTTGGCCGGAGGTTGACCATGCGCTTGTCCCGCGAGGCGTTTGTGCGCCTGGTGACGTGGCTGGTGCTGGCCAGTGGGATCGCGTTGATCGGACGCTATCTCAGTACCTGAAGATTCAACTTGTGGCGAGACGCTTTGTGTGGGAGCGAGCTTGCTCGCGATGGGGTCAGCAAATTCAGCATTGATGTGCCAGACAGATCGTCATCGCGAGCAAGCTCGCTCCCACAGAAGAGCCCCCCCACTGCAAGTTGTTTAGTCGTTGTACTGGTTCAACAAACGCTCCAGTCGCGCACTGAGGCGACGTTTGATTTCGGTCTCGATGTGCGGGGCGAAATCGTCGATCACGTCTTGCATGATCAATTGCGCGGCGGCGCGCAATTCGCTGTCCAGGTGCAGCAAGTCATCCGGGTTCTTGCTGGGGGCGGGCGCCGACGTTGCCGCGGTGACGGGTTCAACGATCGGGGCAGGCGTTGTCGGTACGACGGGTGGCGAAGGTTCGCTCACGGCGTCGAACAACATGGGAATCTGTTCCTGATCACCTTCCTCGACCGTGTCGGTCAGCAGAGGCGGTTGCAGGTTGTCATCGCCGAGCAATTGGCGGATCGACTCAAGGTCGTCCAGCAGGTGCGCGGACTGTTGCAGCGGTTTTGGAGTGTCCATTGGAAGGCTCAGAGTCGCTGTAAACGGTGATCTTGCAGAGGATAGCCCTGTTCGCGGTAGAAACGGAAACTCTCCCGCGCGGCCGCTCTGATCGTCGGATCCTCCACCACCACTTCCGCCACCCGGGCGAACCTGTTGGCGAAGGCCGGGACTTTCAGGTCGAGATTGACCAGCAAATCCTGATGTTGACCGCAGTCATCGCCCAACCCCAGGACAATCAAACCCTCAGGCTCGCTGTCGGCAGGGCCGTGGGGCACGAAGCTTTCGCCCTTGAACGTCCACAGCCGCGCATCGAGATCGTCACGCTGGGCCGCGTCGCTGCAATGCAGGTAGATGCGGTGGCCCATGCGCCAGGCTTTCTCGGTGAGCTTGCAGGCAAAGTCCAGGCGTGCCGAAGGATCGGCGCTGGGCAGGATATAGAAGTCGACTTTGGTCATTGCGGTTCCAGAGCGGCAAGCGGCGCCACCGAAAAGTGACGCCGCGGCCCATCAACGGTTTCAGGCTTTGGCGCGGTCCAGCAGGTATTGGGTCAGCAGGGGAACCGGACGGCCAGTGGCGCCCTTGTCCTTGCCGCCGCTGGTCCAGGCCGTGCCGGCGATGTCCAGGTGCGCCCAGTTCAGGTTCTTGGTGAAGCGCGACAGGAAGCAGGCCGCAGTGATGGTGCCGGCTTTCGGGCCGCCAATGTTGGCGATGTCGGCGAACGGGCTGTCCAGCTGTTCCTGGTACTCATCGAACAGCGGCAGTTGCCAGGCGCGGTCGTCGGCAGCCTTGCCGGCGCTCAGCAGTTGGCCGATCAGTTCGTCATTGTTGCCCAGCAGGCCCGAGGTGTGCGAACCCAGGGCAACCACGCAGGCGCCGGTCAGGGTCGCGATGTCGATGACCGCTTGCGGCTTGAAGCGCTCGGAGTAGGTCAGGGCGTCGCACAGCACCAGACGGCCTTCGGCGTCGGTGTTGAGGATTTCCACGGTCTGGCCGCTCATGGTGGTGACGATGTCGCCCGGGCGCGAAGCGTTGCCGCTCGGCATGTTTTCGGCGCAGGCCAGGATGCACACCAGGTTGATCGGCAGCTTCAGCTCGAGCACGGCACGCAGGGTACCGAACACGCTGGCGGCGCCGCCCATGTCGTACTTCATTTCATCCATGCCGGCACCCGGCTTGAGGCTGATGCCGCCGGTGTCGAAGGTGATGCCTTTGCCGACCAGCGCGTACGGCTTCTCGGATTTCTTGCCACCGTTGTATTGCATGACGATCAGGCGCGGAGGCTGGGCGCTGCCCTGGCCGACGGCGTAGAACGAGCCCATGCCCAGGGCCTTGATCTTCTTCTCGTCGAGGACTTCGACTTTCAGGTCCTTGAATTCTTTGCCCAGGTCTTTGGCCTGCTCACCGAGGAAGGTCGGGTGACAGATGTTCGGCGGCAGGTTACCCAGGTTGCGGGTGAAGGCCATGCCGTTGGCGATGGCGGTGGCGTGGGTCACGGCGCGTTGCACTTCAGCCTGAGCGGCCTTGATGGTCAGCAGGGTGATTTTCTTCAGCGCGCGGGGTTCGGCCTTCTGGCTCTTGAACTGGTCGAAGCTGTACTCGCCGTCCACCAGGGTTTCGGCCAGCAGGCGGGTCTTGCCATAACTGTCGCGGCCTTTGACGACCACTTCATCCAGGGCCAGCACCGCATCGCTGCCGCCCAGGCTTTTGAGGGTATTGAGGATGCCGGCGATGATCTTGCGGAACGGGCGGTCACCCAGTTCGTCGTCCTTGCCAACGCCCACCAGCAGCACACGCTCGGCCTTGAGGTTCGGCAGGCTGTGCAGCAGCAGGCTCTGGCCGACCTTGCCGGCCAGGTCGCCGCGCTTGAGCACAGTGCTGATCGCGCCGCCGCTCAGTTCGTCGAGTTGTCTGGCAACACCGCCGAGCTTGCGGCCTTCGCCGACGGAGACCACGAGAGTGGCGGTCTTCAACGTTTCGGGGTTGACGCTTTTTACAACCAGTTCCATGTCCGGGTCCCTGAATTGATGGTTATCACGCATGCGCCCGACACCTTATGTGCGTCGATTGCTTATAAACAGAAAGGCGCCAGGATCGACCGGCGACAAAGGCCGCAGTTTGAACCTCGCCAGCTGCGCCTGACAACCCTCGGCCGCACGAATGTAGGAGCGAGCCTGCTCGCGAAGAACCCAAGAGTGACGCAGGGTGTCAGGCTCCCCGCGTTATCGTTGACGACCATCGCGAGCAGGCTCGCTCCTACAAGGGGGGGGGATGCATTGCGCAGTGACAGGCGCACCCAATCACAGGATAATGCGCCATCTTTTTTCGGCGGCTCTGCCTTGCGGGCTGTCCGATACGTTTGCTTGTTCGGCCGCCTTAGCCTGACAACCCTGGAGTGTCTGGTTTGATCGTCTTCCGTTATCTATCCCGCGAAGTCCTGTTGACCTTGAGCGCCGTCAGTGCCGTGCTGCTGGTCATCATCATGAGCGGTCGCTTCATCAAATACCTCGCCCAGGCGGCTTCGGGCCTGCTGGATCCGGGGTCGTTGTTCCTGATCATGGGCTATCGCCTGCCGGGCTTCCTCCAGCTGATCCTGCCGCTGGGGCTGTTTCTCGGGATCCTGTTGTCCTACGGTCGCCTGTACCTCGAAAGCGAAATGACCGTGCTCTCGGCCACGGGCATGAGCCAGCAGCGGCTGTTTTGCATGACGCTGTTCCCGGCCACCCTGGTTGCGCTCGTCGTGGCGTGGCTGAGCCTGAGCCTGGCGCCACAGGGGGCCAATCAGTTTCAGTTGCTGCTGAACAAGCAGGATGCCCTGACCGAATTCGATACCCTGGAGCCAGGGCGTTTCCAGGCTTTGCGCGACGGCACCCGGGTCACCTACACCGAGAGCATGTCCGATGACCGCGTCAATCTGGGTGGTGTGTTCATCTCGCAAAAAAACATCAGTTCCAATAACAAGGATCGCGGGATTTCTGTGCTGGTGGCGGAAAAGGGGCGCCAGGAAATTCGTCCGGACGGCAACCGCTACCTGATTCTTGATAACGGCTATCGCTATGACGGTAGTCCGGGGCAGGCCGACTACCGGGCGATCAAGTATGACGAGTACGGTGTGTTGCTGCCAAAACCGGAAGTCAGTGACGAAGTCACCGACCGTGACGCAATGCCGACCCGTACATTGATCGGCAGTGACGACATTCGCATGCGCGCCGAGCTGCAATGGCGCATGTCTCTGCCGTTGCTGGTGTTTATCGTGACCTTGATGGCGGTGCCGCTGTCACGGGTCAACCCGCGTCAGGGCCGATTCCTCAAGTTACTGCCGGCGATTCTTCTTTATATGGCTTACCTGAGCATTCTGATTGCCGCTCGCGGTGCCCTCGACAAAGGCAAGATCCCTGCGGTGTTTGGCTTGTGGTGGGTGCACGGGATTTTCCTGTCCATCGGCCTGGGCTTGCTCTACTGGGAACCCTTGCGCTTGAAGAGGGCGAGTCGCCGCAGCGCGCTGGAGGTGGCCCGTGGTTAAGCTTGATCGCTACATTGGTAGCAGTGTGTTCATGGCGATCCTGGCGGTGCTCGGGATCATTCTTGGTCTGGCGACACTGTTTGCCTTCATCGACGAGATGGGGGAAATCAGCGATACCTACACCCTGGTCGATGTGCTGAGTTACGTGTTGTTGACCGCTCCGCGCCGGATGTACGAAATGCTGCCGATGGCTGCGCTGATCGGCTGTCTGATCGGTCTGGGCAGCCTGGCCAGCAACAGTGAGCTGACCATCATGCGCGCCGCCGGCGTGTCGATCGGCCGGATCGTCTGGGCGGTCATGAAGCCGATGCTGGTATTGATGCTGGCCGGCGTGCTGGTCGGCGAGTACGTCGCTCCGCCCGCTGAAACCGCCGCGCAGGCCAATCGCTCGCTGGCCCAGGGCAGCGGTGATGCACAAAGCGCCAGGCACGGCTTGTGGCACCGCCAGGGTGATGAGTTCATTCACGTCAACTCGGTACAACCCAACGGCATCCTGTATGGCGTGACCCGTTATCGCTTCGACAAAGAGCGGCACATGCTGTCGGCGAGTTTCGCCAAGCGTGCCAACTTCGAAAACGATCACTGGCAGTTGTCGGATGTCACGACCACGCTGTTCCACGAGCGCAGCACCGAAGTGGTTTCGACCCCGCAAGAGCGCTGGGACGTTGCGTTGAGTCCGCAGTTGCTGAACACCGTGATCATGGTGCCCGAGTCGCTGTCGATCAGTGGCCTGTGGAGTTACATCCATTATCTGGCGGACCAGGGGCTGAACAATGGCCGCTACTGGCTGGCATTTTGGGTCAAGGTGTTGCAGCCGCTGGTGACTGCCGCTCTGGTGTTGATGGCGATTTCCTTCATCTTTGGTCCGCTGCGCTCGGTGACCCTGGGTCAACGGGTGTTCACCGGCGTGCTGGTGGGCTTCACCTTCCGCATCGTTCAGGATCTGCTGGGGCCTTCGAGCCAGGTGTTCGGCTTCCCGCCGTTGCTTTCGGTGCTGGTGCCGGCGGGTGTTTGCGCCGTGGCGGGGCTCTGGCTGTTGCGTCGAGCTGGCTGATGGCGGGCATTTTCCGACCGCTTTGACGTTAAAAAACGCCCTTGTCGCAAGACCGGGGCGTTTTTGTAGGCGCCGTCTGACCTGCGAACGTGACGCTTGCGCCGTGGATCAGGTACAATTCCCGGCTATTTTTCGGCGGGCTATGCCTGCAGCCTTTTTGAGTGTTGATCCGTGAGTGATTTGAGTCATATCCGCAATTTCTCCATCATCGCCCACATTGACCATGGCAAGTCGACGCTGGCCGATCGCTTCATCCAGATGTGTGGCGGCCTCGCCGAGCGCGAAATGGAAGCTCAGGTCCTGGACTCCATGGACCTCGAGCGTGAACGCGGGATCACCATCAAGGCGCACAGCGTCACCCTGTATTACAAGGCTCGCGACGGTATCAACTACCAGCTGAACTTCATTGATACCCCCGGCCACGTTGACTTCACCTATGAGGTGAGCCGTTCGCTGGCTGCCTGTGAAGGCGCGCTGCTGGTGGTCGATGCCGGTCAAGGCGTTGAAGCACAGTCGGTTGCCAACTGCTACACGGCCATCGAGCAGGGCCTGGAAGTGATGCCGGTGCTGAACAAGATCGACCTGCCACAGGCCGATCCGGACCGTGTTAAAGAAGAAATCGAAAAAATCATCGGCATCGATGCCACCGATGCGGTCGAGTGTTCGGCCAAGACCGGCCTGGGCGTCGACGAAGTGCTCGAGCGCCTGGTCGCCACCATTCCTGCACCGACCGGCAACTACGAAGATCCGCTGCAAGCGTTGATCATCGACTCCTGGTTCGACAACTACCTGGGTGTTGTTTCCCTGGTACGCGTGCGCCACGGTCGTGTGAAGAAGGGCGACAAGATCCTGGTCAAGTCCACCGGCAAGATCCACCTGGTAGACAGCGTCGGTGTATTCAACCCGAAGCACACCCCTACCGCTGACCTCAAGGCCGGTGAAGTGGGCTTCATCATCGCCAGCATCAAGGACATTCACGGTGCGCCAGTGGGCGACACCCTGACCTTGAGCTCGACGCCGGACGTTGATGTACTGCCAGGCTTCAAACGTATTCAGCCGCAGGTTTACGCCGGTCTGTTCCCGGTCAGCTCCGACGACTTCGAAGATTTCCGCGAAGCGCTGCAAAAGCTCACCCTGAACGACTCGTCGCTGCAATACACGCCGGAAAGCTCTGACGCACTGGGCTTCGGCTTCCGTTGCGGCTTCCTCGGCATGCTGCACATGGAAATCATCCAGGAGCGCCTGGAGCGCGAGTACAACCTGGACCTGATCACCACGGCGCCGACGGTAATCTTCGAGCTGCTGCTCAAGACCGGCGAGACGATCTACGTCGATAACCCGTCGAAGCTCCCGGACCTGTCCTCGATCGAAGACATGCGTGAGCCGATCGTGCGGGCCAATATTCTTGTGCCGCAAGAGCACCTGGGCAACGTCATTACCCTGTGCATCGAAAAACGTGGTGTGCAGGTTGACATGCTGTTCCTCGGCTCCCAGGTACAAGTGACCTACGACCTGCCGATGAACGAAGTGGTGCTGGACTTCTTCGACCGCCTGAAATCCACCAGCCGCGGCTATGCTTCGCTGGACTACCATTTCGATCGTTATCAATCGGCTAGCCTGGTGAAACTGGACGTGCTGATCAACGGTGACAAGGTCGACGCCCTGGCGCTGATCGTGCACCGTGACAACTCGCACTACAAAGGTCGCCAGTTGACCGAGAAGATGAAAGAACTGATTCCGCGGCAGATGTTCGACGTGGCAATCCAGGCCGCCATTGGCGGGCAGATTGTAGCGCGGACAACCGTCAAGGCGCTCAGAAAGAACGTATTGGCCAAATGCTACGGTGGTGACGTCAGCCGTAAGAAGAAACTGCTGGAGAAGCAAAAGGCCGGTAAGAAACGCATGAAGCAGGTCGGCAACGTGGAGATTCCACAGGAAGCCTTCCTTGCAGTGCTCAGGTTGGATAGTTAGGTCCTATGTCGCTAAATTTCCCGCTGTTGCTGGTCATTGCCGTGTTCGTCTGCGGCCTGTTGGCGTTGCTCGATCTGTTGATCCTGGCCCCGCGTCGGCGTGCCGCCATCGCTTCCTATCAGGGCAGCGTCAGCCAGCCTGACATGGTCGTGGTCGAGAAGCTGAACAAAGAGCCGCTGCTGGTTGAATACGGCAAGTCGTTTTTCCCGGTGTTGTTCATCGTGCTGGTGCTGCGTTCGTTCCTGGTGGAACCGTTCCAGATTCCTTCCGGTTCGATGAAGCCAACCCTGGATGTCGGCGACTTCATCCTGGTGAGCAAGTTTTCCTACGGGATCCGCTTGCCGGTGATCGACAAGAAAGTCATCGAAGTCGGTGATCCGCAGCGCGGCGATGTGATGGTGTTCCGCTACCCGAGCGACCCGAACGTCAACTACATCAAGCGTGTGGTTGGTTTGCCGGGCGACACGGTTCGCTACACCGCCGACAAGCGCCTGTTCGTCAACGGTCAATCGATTGCCGAGCAACTGGTCGGCTCCGAGCCGGGCACGCTGGGCAGCGCTGAGCTCTACAAGGAAAAACTCGGTGTGGCCGAGCACATGATCCGCAAGGAAATGAGCCGCTACCGCGCAATGCCGGACCATTCGTGGACCGTGCCGGCCGGGCACTACTTCATGATGGGCGACAACCGCGACAACTCGAACGACAGTCGCTACTGGGATGATCCGAACATTCCCAAGGATCTGCTGGGCATGGTTCCCGACAAGAATATCGTCGGCAAGGCCTTTGCGGTCTGGATGAGCTGGCCGGAACCCAAACTCAGCCACCTGCCGAATTTCTCGCGGGTTGGCCTGATCAAGTAATCAGACACGGCGCTGTTGAACACAGCGCCGAATGCATTTCTGGAGCCGGCACAATGGGCGCCAGAGGCATGAAAACAATGATATTCAGGACGTTATTTTTGAACACAGCTTTAATTGTCCCAAGCCTGCGCCAACTTACGGCGATGGCGGTGGAATCCAGCCACGAACTCAGCGTGGGTAAACCGTGAGCGTCTCCTTAAGCCGTCTAGAGCGTCAGCTCGGCTACACCTTCAAGGATCAGGAACTGATGGTCCTGGCCCTGACTCACCGCAGCTTTGCCGGGCGTAACAACGAACGCCTGGAATTCCTCGGTGACGCCATTCTCAACTTCGTCGCCGGCGAGGCGTTGTTCGAGCGCTTCCCGCTGGCTCGCGAAGGCCAGTTGTCGCGTTTGCGCGCACGTCTGGTCAAAGGTGAGACCCTGGCCGTACTGGCCCGTGGTTTCGATCTGGGCGAATACCTGCGCCTGGGCTCGGGCGAGCTGAAAAGCGGCGGTTTCCGTCGCGAGTCGATTCTGGCCGATGCCCTCGAAGCGCTGATCGGTGCGATCTACCTCGATGCTGGCATGGAAATGGCCCGCGAGCGTGTGCTCGCCTGGCTGGCCGGCGAGTTCGAAGGCCTGACGCTGGTCGACACCAACAAAGATCCAAAGACCCGCCTGCAGGAGTTCCTGCAGTCCCGTGGTTGTGAGCTGCCGCGTTACGAAGTGGTGGATATCCAGGGTGAGCCGCATTGCCGGACGTTCTTCGTCGAATGCGAAATCATCTTACTGAATGAAAAAAGCCGAGGTCAGGGTGTGAGTCGTCGTATTGCCGAACAGGTAGCGGCCGCCGCAGCACTGATTGCCCTGGGTGTGGAGAATGGCAATGACTGATACAAACGCAACTCGCTGTGGCTATGTTGCCATCGTCGGCCGTCCGAACGTGGGCAAGTCCACGTTGCTGAACCACATCCTGGGTCAGAAGCTGGCGATCACCTCGCGCAAACCGCAAACCACCCGTCACAACATGCTCGGTATCAAGACCGAGGGCGATGTGCAGGCGATCTACGTCGATACCCCTGGTATGCACAAGGGCGGCGAAAAGGCCCTGAACCGCTACATGAACAAGACCGCTTCGGCGGCGCTGAAAGACGTCGACGTGGTGATCTTCGTGGTCGACCGGACCAAGTGGACCGAAGAAGACCAGATGGTGCTCGAGCGCGTCCAGTACGTGACCGGCCCGCTGATCGTGGCGTTGAACAAGACCGACCGCATCGAAGACAAGGCCGAGCTGATGCCGCACCTGTCCTGGTTGCAGGAACAGCTGCCGAACGCGCAGATCATCCCGATTTCCGCGCAGCACGGGCATAACCTCGATGCACTGGAACGCGTGATTGCCGAGCACCTGCCGGAAAACGATCACTTCTTCCCGGAAGACCAGATCACCGACCGCAGCAGCCGTTTCCTCGCCGCCGAGCTGGTGCGCGAGAAAATCATGCGCCAGATGGGCGCCGAGCTGCCGTACCAGATCACCGTTGAAATCGAAGAGTTCAAGCAGCAGGGCAAGACCCTGCACATTCATGCCTTGATCCTCGTCGAGCGTGATGGCCAGAAGAAAATCATCATTGGCGACAAGGGCGAGCGCATCAAGCGCATCGGCACCGAAGCGCGCAAGGACATGGAGCTGCTGTTCGACTCCAAGATCATGCTCAACCTGTGGGTCAAGGTTAAGGGTGGCTGGTCCGATGACGAGCGTGCATTGCGTTCATTGGGTTACGGCGACCTGTAATACGTTTTCCGGATCAACAATGATCCCCTGTGGGAGCGAGCTTGCTCGCGATAACGGTCTGTCAGTCAACATTGATGTTGAATATCAGGCCCTCATCGCGAGTAAGCTCGCTCCCACATTGGTTTCAGGTTGTATGTAAAACTGCGCTCCTTCATCGAGAACTGCGATTTCCATGTCCCAAGCGCCCGCCCAACCCGCCTATGTCCTGCACTCCCGCGCCTACCGTGAAAACAGCGCGCTGGTGGACTTCCTCACGCCGCAAGGTCGGCTGCGGGCGGTGTTGCGCAGTGCGCGGGGCAAGGCCGGGACACTGGCGCGGCCGTTCGTGCCATTGGAAGTCGAGTTCCGGGGTAAGGGCGAGCTGAAGAATGTCGGGCGCATGGAGAGTGCTGGCATCTCCACCTGGCTCAATGGCGAGGCGCTGTTCAGCGGTCTTTACCTCAATGAATTGCTGATTCGCCTGTTGCCCGCCGAAGATCCTCATCCCGGCGTATTCGATCACTACGCTGCGACTTTGCTGGCGCTGGCTGAAGGTCGTGCTCTGGAGCCCTTGCTGCGCTCCTTCGAGTGGCGCTTGCTCGATGACCTCGGCTACGGTTTTTCCCTGACGACTGATATTCATGATCAACCCATCGCGCCGGACGGCCTCTACCGTTTGCAAGTGGATGCCGGGCTTGAACGTGTCTACCTGCTGCAACCGGGCCTGTTCAACGGCACCGAATTGCTGGCCATGGCTGAAGCCGACTGGTCTGCCCCCGGCGCTCTGTCTGCCGCCAAGCGCTTGATGCGCCAGGCGTTGGCCGTTCACCTGGGTGGTCGTCCACTTGTCAGTCGCGAGCTGTTTCGCAAGCCCTGATCACACCGTATGCTGTGCACCGAACTTTCTCTTCTTCTGGAGCGCTTCCGTGACCACCAGCACCCGTATTCTTCTTGGCGTGAACATCGACCACGTTGCCACCCTGCGTCAGGCCCGGGGCACCCGTTACCCGGACCCGGTCAAGGCTGCACTGGACGCGGAAGAGGCGGGCGCCGACGGCATCACCGTGCACCTGCGCGAAGACCGTCGGCACATTCAGGAGCGCGACGTTCTGCTGCTCAAGGACGTGCTGCAAACCCGCATGAACTTCGAAATGGGTGTCACCGAGGAAATGATGTTGTTCGCCGAGCGCATCCGCCCGGCGCACATTTGCCTGGTGCCGGAAACCCGTCAGGAGCTGACCACCGAAGGTGGCCTGGATGTGGCGGGGCAGGAGGCGCGGATCAAGGCGGCGGTCGAGCGTCTGTCGAAGATCGGCTCCGAAGTGTCGCTGTTCATTGACGCCGATGAGCGCCAGATCGAAGCCTCCCGTCGTGTCGGCGCGCCAGCCATCGAGTTGCACACCGGGCGTTATGCCGATGCCGAGACGCCGACCGAAGTCGCCGAAGAACTCAAGCGTGTAGCCGATGGCGTGGCCTTCGGTCTGGCCCAGGGCCTGATCGTCAATGCCGGTCATGGCCTGCACTATCACAACGTTGAAGCCGTGGCGGCGATCAAGGGCATCAACGAACTGAACATCGGCCATGCGCTGGTGGCCCATGCGCTGTTCGTTGGCTTCAAGTCGGCTGTTTCGGAGATGAAGGCGCTGATTCTGGCGGCTGCCAAGGCTTAAAACCAACACAAAATCCTGTGGGAGCGAGCTTGCTCGCGATAGCGGTCTGACAGACACAATTGATGTGACTGACAGGGCCTCATCGCGAGCAAGCTCGCTCCCACATTTGATGTTGGGTGGCTGTCAGAGCGGTGCAGGTTCCTGCGACGGCTTGCTCTTGTCGATCCCCGGAACAAGCAGTTTGCCCTCGGCGACCTGGTCGCCTTCAAGCTGCGGCTGCGTGACCCAGGTCAGGATGTCGTAGTAGCGACGGATGTTCGCCACGAAATGCACCGGTTCGCCGCCACGGGCGTAGCCGTAACGGGTTTTGCTGTACCACTTCTTTTCCGACAGGCGCGGCAGGATCTTTTTCACGTCCAGCCATTTGTCCGGGTTCAACCCTTCCTTGGCCGCCAGTTTGCGTGCGTCATCCAGGTGGCCGCTGCCGACGTTGTAGGCCGCCAGGGCAAACCAGGTCCGGTCCGGCTCCTGAATCGAGTCGTCGAGCTGGTCTTTCATGTAGGCCAGGTACTTGGCGCCGCCCATGATGCTCTGCCTGGGGTCCAGGCGGTTGGACACGCCCATGGCCTGCGCGGTGTTCTGGGTCAGCATCATCAGGCCGCGCACGCCGGTCTTGGACGTGACCGTCGGTTGCCACAACGACTCCTGGTACCCGATGGCCGCCAGCAGGCGCCAGTCGACTTTCTCCTTCTTGGCGTAGGCCTTGAAGTGCTGTTCGTACTTGGGCAGGCGTTGCTGCAAGTGTTGGGCAAACGTGGTGGCGCCCATGTAGCCGAGGACGTCGACATGCCCGTAGTAGCGGTCCTTGAGGCGTTGCAGGGTGCCGTTCTTCTTGACCTTGTCGAGGTAATCGTTGATTTCGTTGAGCAGGCTGTTGTCGTCGCCCGGGGCGACGGCCCAGCTCTGGTTGCTGGCGTCGCCGAGGTCGAAGGCGACCCGGATGTTGGTGAAGTACACCTGGTTCATCGCCACTTCGTTGGAGTCGACCAGGGTCAGGTCGATCTGACCTTCATCCACCATGCGCAGGAGATCGACGACCTCGACCGCGTCAGACTCTTCGTATTCGATGCCGGGAAACTTCTGTTTCAGCTGCGCCAGTTGTTCGGCGTGGGTGCTGCCCTTGAGCACCATGATCTTCTTGCCCACCAGATCCTTCGCATCGGTTGGCCGGGACTGGCCGTTGCGATAGATGATCTGCGGGGTGACTTCCAGATAGGAGTGGGAGAAGCGCACCTGCTTCTTGCGCTCTTCGCTGCTGACCAGGCCGGCAGCCGCCAGCACCGGGCCATTGGGCTTGCCGACCTGGTTGAACAGGTCATCGAGGTTGTCGGCGGTCTCGATCTTGAGCTCGACCCCCAGATCGTCGGCGAAGCGCTTCACCAGCTCGTATTCGAAGCCGGTCTCACCGTTGCGATCCTGAAAGTAGGTGGCGGGGCTGTTTCGGGTAACCACCCGCAGTACACCATCCTCCTTTACGCGCTCGAGCGTGTTGGGTTTATCAACACAGCCACCGAGCATCAGGAAGAGTCCGGTTGCGATCAGCCATTTGGCGTACCGCGGACGCAAAGCCGTTGGGAAAAACATCTGCGCAGTATACGCAAAGGACCACGAGCGCCATATCTCGACAGTGAGGGGCTTGTCTGCTAGAGATCACAAAACCGGCCGAAACCCCGCAGGAATGGGCCTTGCCTGCATTTTGTTACAGTAAAAATAAGCTGTTGCTGCACGCCCGGTTAACCTGACTTTCGAGGCAGAAACACAGATCGACGCCCGAGTGCAACCGTGCGTAGCGTTTCGGGTGATGTCGCGGGCTGTTTAGGCTAGAATGCACGGCCTCAAAGCACACCCCTTCCCGAGGCTGTCCCGAAGATGTTGATCCTGCGCGGCGCTCCTGCCCTTTCTGCCTTTCGCCACAGCAAGCTCCTTGAGCAACTGAGCCAGAAGGTTCCGGCTGTCAGCGGCCTGTATGCTGAATTCGCTCACTTCGCCGAAGTTACCGGCGTCCTGACCGGCGACGAACAGCAGGTGCTCGCGCGCCTTCTGAAGTACGGTCCAAGCGTTCCGGTACAGGAACCGACCGGTCGTCTGTTTCTGGTGCTGCCGCGTTTCGGCACCATCTCGCCGTGGTCGAGCAAGGCCAGCGACATCGCCCGTAACTGTGGCCTGGCGAAAATCCAGCGCCTGGAACGCGGCATCGCGTTCTACGTGGCCGGCCAGTTCAGCGACGCTGAAGCCCAGCTGATCGCCGACGGTCTGCACGACCGCATGACCCAGATCGTCCTGGGCAACCTCGAGCAGGCCGCCGGCCTGTTCAGCCACGCCGAACCGAAGCCCCTGACCGCCATCGACGTGTTGGGTGGCGGCCGCGCCGCGCTGGAAAAAGCCAACACCGAGCTGGGCCTGGCCCTGGCCGAAGACGAGATCGACTATCTGGTCAACGCCTTCGTCGGCTTGAAGCGCAACCCGCATGACATCGAACTGATGATGTTCGCCCAGGCGAACTCCGAGCACTGCCGTCACAAGATCTTCAACGCCAGTTGGGACATCGACGGCGAGAGCCAGGAAAAAAGCCTGTTCGGCATGATCAAGAACACCTACGTGATGCATAGCGAAGGCGTTCTGTCGGCTTATAAGGACAACGCTTCGGTGATCGTCGGCTCCGTGGCCGGTCGCTTCTTCCCGGACCCTGAGACCCGCCAGTACGGCGCGGTGCAGGAGCCGGTGCACATCCTGATGAAGGTTGAGACCCACAACCACCCGACCGCGATTGCCCCGTTCCCGGGCGCATCCACCGGTTCCGGTGGCGAGATCCGTGACGAAGGCGCCACCGGTCGCGGTGCCAAGCCGAAGGCTGGCCTGACCGGTTTCACCGTGTCGAACCTGCAGATCCCGGGCTTCGAACAGCCGTGGGAAGTGCCGTACGGCAAGCCCGAGCGCATCGTCACCGCGCTGGACATCATGATCGAAGGCCCGCTGGGCGGCGCTGCGTTCAACAACGAATTCGGTCGTCCGGCACTGACCGGCTACTTCCGTACCTTCGAACAATCGATCACCACCCCGCACGGTGACGAAGTTCGCGGCTACCACAAGCCGATCATGCTGGCTGGCGGCATGGGCAACATCCGTGAAGAACACGTCAAGAAAGGCGAGATCGTCGTCGGCTCCAAGCTGATCGTGCTCGGCGGCCCGGCGATGCTGATCGGCCTGGGCGGCGGCGCGGCTTCCTCCATGGCCACCGGCACCAGCTCGGCAGACCTGGACTTCGCTTCCGTACAGCGCGAAAACCCGGAAATGGAACGTCGCTGCCAGGAAGTCATCGACCGTTGCTGGCAACTGGGCGACAAGAACCCGATCAGCTTCATCCACGACGTGGGTGCGGGCGGTCTGTCCAACGCCTTCCCGGAACTGGTCAACGACGGCGACCGCGGTGGCCGTTTCGAACTGCGCAACATTCCAAACGACGAGCCGGGCATGGCCCCGCACGAAATCTGGTCCAACGAATCCCAGGAACGTTACGTTCTGGCCGTCGGCCCGGCGGATTTCGAGCGCTTCAAGGCGATCTGCGAGCGTGAGCGTTGCCCGTTTGCCGTCGTCGGCGAAGCCACTGCCGAGCCACAACTGACCGTGACCGACAGCCACTTCGGCAACAGCCCGGTGGACATGCCGCTGGAAGTGCTGCTGGGCAAAGCCCCGCGCATGCACCGTTCGGTGGTTCGCGAGAACGAACTGGGCGACGATTTCGATCCGTCGACCCTGAGCATCGCCGACTGCGTCGAGCGCGTTCTGCATCACCCGGCCGTGGCGAGCAAAAGCTTCCTGATCACCATCGGCGACCGCACCATCACCGGCCTCGTGGCCCGTGACCAGATGGTCGGCCCGTGGCAGGTTCCGGTGGCCGACGTTGCCGTCACCGCCACCAGCTTCGACGTCTACACCGGTGAAGCCATGGCCATGGGCGAGCGTACTCCGCTGGCACTGCTGGACGCTCCGGCGTCGGGCCGCATGGCCATCGGCGAAACCCTGACCAACATCGCGGCCTCGCGCATCGGCAAGATCTCCGACATCAAACTGTCGGCGAACTGGATGTCGGCTGCCGGTCACCCGGGTGAAGATGCACGCCTGTACGACACCGTGAAAGCGGTCGGCATGGAGTTGTGCCCTGAGCTGGGCATCACCATTCCTGTGGGCAAGGACTCGATGTCCATGGCCACCCGCTGGAACGATGAAGGCGTGGACAAGTCCGTGACTTCGCCGATGTCCCTGATCGTGACCGGTTTCGCGCCAGTGACTGACATCCGTCAGACCCTGACCCCGCAACTGCGCATGGACAAGGGCACCACCGACCTGATCCTGATCGACCTGGGCCGCGGCCAGAACCGCATGGGCGCCTCGATCCTGGCGCAGGTTCACGGCAAGCTCGGCAAGCAGGCTCCGGACGTCGATGACGCCGAAGACCTCAAAGCCTTCTTCGCGGTGATCCAGGGCCTCAACGCCGACGGCCACCTGCTGGCTTACCACGACCGCTCCGACGGTGGTCTGCTGACCAGCGTTGTCGAGATGGCGTTCGCCGGTCACTGTGGCCTGAGCCTGAACCTCGACGGTCTGGCAGAAACCTCTGCCGACATCGCGGCCATCCTGTTCAACGAAGAACTGGGTGCCGTGATCCAGGTTCGCCAGGACGCGACCCCGGACATCCTTGCGCAGTTCAGCGCTGCCGGCTTGGGTGACTGCGTGTCGGTGATCGGTCAGCCAATCAACAATGGCGAGATCGGCATCACCTTCAACGGTGACACGGTGTTCGAAGGCCAGCGTCGTCTGCTGCAACGCCAGTGGGCCGAGACCAGCTACCAGATCCAGCGTCTGCGTGACAACGCCGACTGCGCCGAGCAAGAGTTCGACGTGCTGCTGGAAGAAGAAAACCCGGGCCTGAGCGTCAAGCTGAGCTACGACATCAACCAGGACATCGCCGCGCCTTACATCAAGAAAGGCATTCGCCCACAGGTTGCCGTACTGCGTGAGCAGGGCGTCAACGGTCAGGTGGAAATGGCTGCTGCGTTCGACCGCGCCGGTTTCAACGCGATCGACGTGCACATGAGCGACATTCTGGCCGGCCGGGTCGACCTGAACGAGTTCAAGGGCATGGTCGCTTGCGGCGGCTTCTCTTACGGCGACGTATTGGGTGCCGGTGAAGGCTGGGCGAAATCCGCGCTGTTCAACAGCCGTGCCCGCGATGCGTTCCAGGGCTTCTTCGAACGCAACGACAGCTTCACCCTCGGCGTGTGCAACGGTTGCCAGATGATGTCCAACCTGCACGAGCTGATCCCGGGCAGCGAGTTCTGGCCGCACTTCGTGCGCAACCGCTCCGAGCAGTTCGAAGCCCGTGTTGCCATGGTGCAGATCCAGGAGTCGAACTCGATCTTCCTGCAAGGCATGGCCGGTTCGCGCATGCCGATCGCCATTGCTCACGGTGAAGGCCATGCCGAGTTCGCCAGCGAAGAAGCACTGCTGGAAGCCGATCTGTCGGGTTGCGTGGCGATGCGTTTCGTCGACAACCACGGCAAGGTCACCGAAAGCTACCCGGCCAACCCGAACGGCTCGCCGCGCGGGATCACCGGTTTGACCAGCCGCGACGGTCGCGTGACCATCATGATGCCGCACCCGGAACGAGTGTTCCGCGCCGTGCAGAACTCGTGGCGTTCGGATGACTGGAACGAAGATGCTCCGTTGATGCGTATGTTCCGTAACGCTCGTGTGTGGGTGAACTAAGCACCGTGTACAAGCTCAGCTTTTTTGTTCCCGACAGTCATGTCGAGGTGGTCAAAAGCGCCGTATTCGCCGCCGGTGGTGGGCGAATCGGTGCTTATGATCACTGTGCATGGCAAGTGTTGGGCACTGGCCAGTTTCGTCCACTGGACGGCAGCCAGCCGTTCATTGGCGAGGCAGGGCAGGTCGAACAGGTCGAGGAATGGAAGGTTGAGCTGGTGGTGGCCGATGAGTTGATTCGCTCGGTAGTGGCAGCTCTGAAACAGAGCCATCCCTATGAGACACCGGCTTATGAAGTGTGGCGGCTGGAGGATTTCTGATTCTCCGGTGCTGAAATGAAAAACCCGCTGAAAGAGATTTCAGCGGGTTTTTTATTGCCCAAACTATTGTGGTGTCAGTGAGGGCCTCATCGCGAGCAAGCTCGCTCCTACATTGGATCTGCATACACCGGACCACTGTGGGAGCGAGCTTGCTCGCGATGGCGGCCTATCAGGCACCGAAGATCTAAACCTTGGCACTGACCTCGCTGCGATTGACCAACACTTCCAGTGCATCACTCAAGCTCGGCGCCTTGTCGCCAATCAACAGATGCCAGATACCGCCATCCAGCTGACTTACACCCTGGCAACCCAACGCTTTCAAATCGAACTCCGACAACGCCTTGCCATCGGCCAGTTGCAGGCGGATGCGGGTCATGGCCACGCAATCGAGTTGCAGCACATTGTCGCCGCCGCCCAGGGCATTGAGCCATTGCTGGGCCTCGGGTGTCGCCATGGCGGCAGGTGGCGGCGCGTCGATTTCTGCAGCCGGTGACGACACCATGGCGCGACCTAGCGCAGGCATCGCCAGGCGAATCTCATCGGCAATCGCGTCGGCCATTGGCCCCACCACCACTTGCAAACTCCCGCCCTTGCCCGGACGCACCACGGCCATGGCACCGAGTGCTTTCAAGTCGGTATCCGAGGCTTTGTTGCGATCCACCATGTCCAGGCGCAAGCGCGTGGTGCAGGCGCCGACGGTGATCAGGTTTTCGGCACCACCCAAGGCCTTGATGTATGCCCCGGCGCGTTCATTGTCGGCGACGGCAACCTGCTCGACGTCAGCGCTGGTTTCGCGGCCCGGTGTCTTCAGGTCGAAGCGGCGGATACAGAAGTCAAACACCACGTAATAGATCACGGCATACGCCAGGCCCACCGGGAACACGAGCCAGCCGTTGGTGGACTTGCCCCAGCCCAGGATCATGTCGATGAAGCCGCCGGAGAAGGTGAACCCCAGGTGGATGTTCAGCGCATTGGTGATGGCCATCGACAGGCCGGTCAGCAACGCATGCAGCACAAACAGCAACGGCGCGAGGAACATGAAGGCGAATTCAATCGGCTCGGTGACGCCGGTCAGGAACGCGGTCAACGCCATCGACAGGAAGATCCCGCCCATCACCTTGCGCCGTGCCGGCAGGGCGTTGCGGTACATCGCCAGGCACGCGGCGGGCAGGCCGAAGATCATCATCGGGAACATGCCGGTCATGAACTGGCCACCCTTCGGATCGCCGGCGAAGTAGCGCGACAGGTCGCCAGTCACCAGCGCCCCGGTGGTGGGGTCGGTGAAGTTGCCGAACACGAACCACGCCATGTTGTTGAGGATGTGGTGCAGGCCGGTGACGATCAGCAGGCGGTTGAACAGGCCGAAGACGAACGCACCGAAGCTGCCGCTTTCCATCATCAGTGTGCCGAAGCTGTTGATGCCGTGCTGGATCGGCGGCCAGATGTAGCCGAACACCACACCCAGCCCCACGGCGGCGAACCCGGTGACAATCGGCACGAACCGTCGGCCACCGAAGAACGCCAGGTATTCCGGCAGCTTGATGTCCTTGAAGCGGTTGTACAGCGCGCCGGCCATCAGGCCGCTGACGATCCCGGCGAGCATGCCCATGTTGATGCTCGGGTCGAGCGCCTTGAGGGTGGAGATCATCACCAGGTAACCGATCACCCCGGCCAGACCCGCCGTACCGTTGTTGTCCCTGGCGAAACCGACCGCGATGCCGATGGCGAAGATCATTGCCAGGTTGGCGAAGATCACCTGGCCGGCGTCGTGGATGATCGCGATGTTCAGCAGATCGGTATCGCCCAGGCGCAGCAGCAGGCCGGCAATCGGCAGGATCGCGATCGGCAGCATCAGCGCGCGGCCGAGGCGTTGCAGGCCTTCGATGAAAAGTTGGTACATGGCGGTTCTCCGTGGATTCTTGTTGTTCTTCAGCTCAGAGGCCAATGCTGGTGACAGGCGTGACGCACGGCGCTGGCGCTGCTCAACTTGAGCAGATCCTGGCTGATGTGCCGGCATTCGCTGGCGTCGAGATGACGCACGCGGTCCTTGATTTCGCCGACCTGTACCGGGCTCACCGACAATTCACTGACCCCCAGGCCGATCAACACCGGCGTGGCCAACGGATCGGACGCCAATGCGCCGCACACGCCCACCCAGCGGTTGTGCTGCGCCGCACCGGCGCAGGTCTGGGCGATCAGTCGCAGCAGTGCCGGGTGCAGCGCATCGACGCGTGCGGCGAGCCCGGCGTGGTCGCGGTCCATGGCCAGGGTGTATTGCGACAGGTCGTTGGTGCCGATGGACAGGAAGTCCGCGTGTTCGGCCAGTTGCTCGGCCAGCAGCGCGGCGGCCGGAACTTCGATCATCACACCCAGTTCCGGGCGTTGCGCCAGGCCGAGTTCACCGCACAAGGCATCGAGGCGCTGGCGGATGTGCAGCAGCTCATCGACTTCCGTGACCATTGGCAGCAGGATCCGGCAGCGTGACAACGGGTGCAGGTGCAGCAGTGCGCGCAATTGCTGGTCGAGCAGTTCAGGGCGCGCCTGGGCCAGGCGAATGCCGCGCAGGCCGAGCACCGGATTGGCCTCGGCGGGCAGTGGCAGGTAGTCCAGTTGCTTGTCGCCGCCGACGTCGATGGTGCGGATGATCACCGACTTGTCGCCCATGGCATCGAGCACCGCTTGATAGGCGTGGTGTTGTTCCTGTTCGTCCGGCGCGGTGTGGCGGTCGACGAAGAGAAACTCGGTGCGCAGCAAGCCGACGCCGTCGGCGCCATTGGCCAACGCGTCTGCCGCTTCCGTGCTGGATGCCACATTGGCGGCGACTTCGATGCGCAGGCCATCGGTGGTCAGTGCGGGGGTGTGCGCCTGGGCCTGTTGTTCGGCCCGGCGTTGTTGCTGTTGCTGTTGCAGCTGGCGCACGTCGGCCAGGCGCTCGGCACTGGGTGTCAGTTCGAGGCGGCCGCCGTCGGCGTCCAGCACCACCGGTTGCCCCTGTTGCTGATCGAGTAGCGTCGAACCCAGCGCCACCATGCACGGCAGGCCTTTGCCCCGGGCCAGAATCGCCACGTGGGAGGTCGCGCCACCTTCGGCCATGCACAGTCCGGCGACGCCTTGCTGGCTCAGTTGCAGTAAATCGGAGGGCGTCAGTTCATGCGCCGCGACGATGGCGCCGGCCGGCACGTCGTAATGCCAGGTGTCGCCGAGCAATGCGCGCAGCACCCGTTGCTTGAGGTCGCGCAGGTCGTTGGCGCGTTCGGCCAGCAGCGTGCTGCCGGTTTGCTGGAGGACTTCGCACTGCACGTCGATGGCCTGGCTCCAGGCGTGGGTCGCGGCCGTGCCCTGGGCGACGGTTTGTATGGCGGCGTCCAGCAGGGCCGGGTCTTCCAGCAGCGCCAGGTGTGCGGCGAAGATCGCCTCTTCAGCGGTGTCCTTGTGTTTTTTCGCCAGGACCAGCGTGCGTTCGATTTCGCTGCGCACCTGGCTCAGTGCCGCGTCCAGCACTTGCTGTTGTTGCTGGGGATCATGATGGCCGGCATCCACCGGCAGGCTGATCGCATTCAGGTGGAACAGCGGCCCGCCGACCAGGCCGGGCGCCGCACAGACGCCGTGCAATACACCGGCTTCGGCGGGGCGATTGCGTTGGGCAATCGTGGTCGGCGCGGCGGCATGGCTGTCTTCGGCCAGGGCTGTGGATAACGCGGTCAGCAAGGCTTGCAGCGCGGCTTCGGCGTCCGGGCCCTGGCAACTGACCTGGACTTCTGCCTGTTCGCCGATGGCCAGCCCCATCAGGCCGATCAGGCTGTCGCAGGTGGCCGACTTGCCGGCGAAATGCAGCTGCGATTTGCTTTTGAATCCTTGCGCGGTCTGACGGATCAACGCGGCCGGCCGTGCGTGCAGACCGCCACGATGGGCGATGCGGATGTGGCCGACCACTTCTTCGCCAGCAAGCTCCACGTCCGCCTGCGCGCCCACGCCCTGGCGGCGAATGATGTGCAGCAGCGGCTCGCCGACCTTTACCGACTTGAGGGTGATGGGCCGTGCCTGAAAGTCCTGGCTGTTGGTGAGGATCAGCAGGCTGACCAGGCTTTTGCACTGTTGCGCGACCTTGTCCAGGTCGTAGCGCAGCAGCGGCTGGCCATTGGAGACGCGCGCGCCTTCCTTGACCAGCATCGAAAAGCCCTGGCCTTGCAGTTCGACGGTATCAAGGCCCAGGTGCAGCAGCAGCTCCGCACCGTTGTCGGCACGCAGGGTCACCGCATGGCCGGTGCGGGCGACATGCACCACCACGCCCGCGCACGGCGCATGAAGGGTATCGTTCAACGGGTCGATGGCGATCCCGTCGCCCATGGCGCCGCTGGCAAACACCGCATCCGGGACTTTGGCGAGCGTGAGCACCGGGCCGCTGAGCGGGGCGCTTAAAGTCAGCTCTTTATTGTTGTTATGCATGGCTCGGTCTCATCAAAAAATACGGTTCGGATCAACACGCCCCCCTCTGTAGGAGCGAGCTCGCGATGGACTAAAGAACGCCGCGTTTATCCAGCAAACGCACGTTTTCGTTGACGACCATCGCGAGCGAGCTCGCTCCTACAAGGGTGGTTAGTGGGTGCGCGTGACTTTGCTCAGGTGCCGTGGCTGGTCCGGGTCCATGCCACGGGCCACGGCCAGGCCGGCGGCCATCACGTAGAAACTCTGGATCGCGAGAATCGGGTCGAGGGCCGGGTGTTCGGCGCGGGTCAGCGTCAGGTCGCGTTCAAGCACGTCATCCGGCGCGGCCAGCAGCACAAGGGCGCCGCGTTGGCGCATGTCGGCGGCCAGGCTCAGCAAACCGGCCTGTTCGGCGCCCCGTGGGGCAAACACCAGCAGCGGGTAGTTGTCGCCAATCAAGGCCATCGGACCGTGACGGACTTCGGCGCTGCTGAAGGCTTCGGCCTGGATCGCCGAGGTCTCCTTGAACTTGAGCGCCGCTTCCTGGGCGATGGCGAAACCGGCGCCACGGCCGATCACCATCAGCCGCTGACAATCGCGCAAGGCGTCGATGGCCCGGCTCCAGTCCTGTTGCGCGGCGTCGCGCAGGCCATCGGGCAAGGCGCGGCAGGCGTCGAGCAGTTCGGTGTCTTCTTTCCAGTGGCCAATCAGCCGGGCGCTGGCGCTGAGGGTGGCGATAAAGCTCTTGGTCGCCGCGACGCTGCTTTCGGTGCCGGCACACAGCGGCAGGCTGAATTCGCAGGCGGCTTCCAACGGCGAGTCTTCGGCATTGACCAGCGAAATGCTCAAGGCGCCGCGCTTGCGCAACAGGCGCAGGCTGTTGACCAGGTCCGGGCTTTGCCCTGATTGCGAAAAGGCGAATGCCACCTGGCCGCTGACCTTCAACGGTGCCTGTTGCATGGTCACCACCGACATCGGCAGCGACGCCACCGGGATGCCCAGCAGTTGCATGGTCAGGTAGGCGAAGTAACTGGCGGCATGGTCGGAGCTGCCGCGCGCCACGGTCATGGCCACTTGCGGCGGCTGACGACGCAGGCGCCCGGCGATCTCGATCATCTGCGGGTCGAGTTGCTGTAATTGGGCTTGCACGGCCTCGAACGAGGACAGCGCCTCTTCAAGCATTTTTGAAGTCAATGTCTTCTCCTTCGACCATGACGGCGGTCAGTTTCAGTGAGCGATCCAGCCGCACGCAGTCGGCCCAGGCCCCCGGTTGCAGGCGCCCGCGTTCGGTGATGCCGAGATAGTCGGCGGGGAATTGCGACAGGCGCTGCGAGGCTTCGGCGATGGGCAGGCCGATTTTCACCAGGTTGCGCAGAGCCTGATCCATGGTCAGGGTGCTGCCGGCCAGCGTGCCGTCGGGCAGGCGCACGCCACCGAGGCATTTGGTCACGGTGTGGCTGCCGAGTTTGTACTCGCCATCGGGCATGCCGGCGGCGGCGGTCGAGTCGGTGACGCAATACAGGCAAGGAATCGAACGCAGGGCCACGCGGATGGCGCCGGGGTGCACGTGCAGCAAATCCGGGATCAGTTCGGCGTACTTGGCGTGGGCCAGGGCAGCGCCGACGATCCCGGGTTCGCGGTGATGCAGTGGGCTCATGGCGTTGTAGAGGTGGGTGAAACTGCTGGCGCCGGCCTCCAGCGCGGCCACGCCTTCCTCATAACTGCCCAGGGTGTGGCCGATCTGCATGCGAATGCCGCGGCTGCTGAGGTCGCGGATCAAGGCATCGTGACCGGCGATTTCCGGGGCAATGGTGATCACCCGGATCGGTGCGAGCGCCAGGTACGCTTCGACTTCGGCCATCAGCGCGGTGTGGGCGAAGTTGGGTTGCGCGCCGAGTTTGCCCGGGTTGATGTAGGGGCCTTCGAGGTGTACGCCAAGCACCCGGGCGCTGCCTTGGGGCCGCTGCTCACAGAATTCGCCGACGGCCTGGAGCACGCTGGATATCTCTTCGCTCGGTGCCGTCATGGTGGTGGCCAGCAACGACGTAGTGCCGAAGCGCACGTGGGTTCGGGTGATGGTTTCGAAGGCCGGCGCGCCTTCCATGATGTCTTTGCCGCCGCCACCGTGAACGTGCAGGTCGATGAAGCCCGGCAGCAGGTACGGCAGATCGTTGTCCGCCGGATCGCAGGGCTGGCCTTCGATCGACACGACTTTGCCGTGCTCATGGACCAGTCGGCCGCGAACCCAGCCGTGGGCGGTGAGGATGTTGTCTTCGGACATGATCGGTTCTCTGGGTGGGCGGTTTCGCGGTGCAGCGTTCTAACGGCGAAGCTCTGCGACAAAGTCGTAGTAGTCGTTACGGCAATAGGTGTCGGTGACTTCGATGGGCGTGTTGTCTTCCAGGTAGCCGACCCGGGTCATCAGCAGCATGGCGGTGCCGGGGGCGATGCCCACCAGGGCTGCGAATTCGTCCGAGGCGTTGATCGCCTGGATGTGCTGCAGGGCGCGGACAACCGGTTTGCCGATGCCGTCGAGGTATTCGTAGAGGGAATCGCCCACCGCCTGCGGCTTGGGAATGATCGAGGCGGGCAGGGTGCTCATCTCGATGGCCATCACCGTGTCGTCGGCCTTGCGCAGGCGTTTGAGGCGCGCGACTTTGTCGTTGGGCGACAGGCCGAGGCGGATCAGTTCTTCGTGGGTCGGCAGGGTGATTTCCCGCTCCAGCCATTGCGATCCGGGCACGAAACCCTTGAGGCGGAGCATTTCACTGAAACCGGAAAGGCGCGACAACGGTTGTTCGAGACGCGGCGTGATGAAGGTGCCGGAGCCCTGGTTGCGGCGGATCAGGCCTTGTTCGAACAACACTTCCAGAGCCTTGCGTGCAGTGACGCGGGAGATGCCCAGCGCCTCGCTCAGATTGCGCTCCGACGGCATGGCCTGTTCGGCTTTCCACTGGCCGGCATGGATCGCCGCTTCCAGATTGCGTGCCAGTTGCAGGTACAACGGCGTGGGTTGGGTGTCGTCGGGGCGCAGGGCTGAAAGGTCGTTCATTTAATTATTGTCCGACGCGTCTGTAGGAAAGTTACTTGTTCGCTGTAGGACAAAAAACTAATACCACTTGAATACCATGTCAATGCAGCTCTCAGGCTGCAGGTGCGGTAAACAGGCCTTATTGGGCGCAGTGGAAAGAGGCTGGATTGAAGTGGTATTAGCGGTGGGAGGATTTAAAGCAAAGATCGCAGCCTTCGGCAGCTTCTGCAGGGGGAAATGGTATTCACCCTGCAGGAGCTGCCGAAGGCTGGAATTTTTTTGATTTTTTTTGCGAGGCGACCAAAGGTCGGGGGATTTACGGGCGGATCTCGATCATCGTGCCGTCCGGCACCAGGTTCCAGACTTCGCGCATGTCCATGTTGCGCATGGCGATGCAGCCGTCGGTCCAGTCCAGGGTGTGGAACAGGTCTTCCGGGGTGTCTTCGCTGTCCGGGGTGCCGTGGATCATGATCATGCCGCCGGGCTCGACGCCTTCACGACGGGCGCGGGCGGAGTCGCTGATGTTCGGGTAGGAAATGTGCATCGCCAGGTTGAAACGGTCGCTGATCTTGCGCCAGTCGACCCAGTAGAAGCCTTCCGGGGTGCGCTTGTCGCCTTCCATCAGCTTCGGCCCCTTGGGACGCTTGCCCAGGGAAATGCGATAGGTTTTGAGCGGCTTGCCGTCATTGATCAATTGCAATTGATGGGAAGACTTGAGAATCAGGATTTTCTCGATGACCTTGCCGTCCAGGGTTTCCACGGCAGAAGCCTGGGACACCGTGACAAACGACAAACAGAACAGGGCAAGCAACCAGCGCATTGAAACGATTCCCCAGGAGGTGTCGCGACTATTTATGTATAGAAGTTTTTGCAGGAGCTGCCGCTGGCTCGGGCCGCATTCGGACAATCTTTCGGCGCCTCCCGGTGATGCCGAGATGACATCAGATAATGGCAGGCTGAGCAAGCGGCGGGATCGATTCAGACCGAACGGGATAGATTTCGGTCCGCCGGTCAGCGAAGAAGCATTCTAAGGTACGGCCCACCGTGCGGAAAGCCAGCTCATCCCATGGAATGTCCGCTTCGTCGAATAGTTGCACTTCCAGGCTCTCGGGGCCGGCGCAAAAGTCCAGGTCCACCAGTTCGGCACGGAAGAACACATGCACCTGGCTGATGTGCGGCACGTCGATCAGGGTATAGATGTTCAGGTTGCGCACCCGGGCGCAGGCTTCCTCGGCCGTCTCGCGAATGGCAGCCTGTTCGATGGTCTCGCCGTTCTCCATGAAACCGGCGGGCAGGGTCCAGTAACCGCGTCGCGGCTCGATGGCCCGTCGGCACAGCAATACCTGGGTGCCCCAGGTCGCCACGCAGCCGGCGACGATGTTGGGGTTCTGGTAGTGAATGGCGTGACAACTGTCGCAGACAAAGCGCAGGCGCGAATCGCCTTCGGGAATGCGCTGGGTCACCGGGTTACCGCACTGGCTGCAAAATTTCATGCTGGGGTTCCTGAATGCTGCGCCTATCTTGGCGTGCGGCAGTGCCGGTCGGCAAGTTGTCGTTTCGCGACATGGGGCGGTTGCGGGGGTTGGGCGACCGCAGCGATTGGTGCATGATGCCGGGTAAGGCACAAATCGAGAACACTCATGCTGGACGAGCTACTGCATCGGGTTAGTAACCACACTCCACGCACACTGGAGACCGATCGTCGTTTTCCCGAGGCAGCGGTGCTGGTGCCCATCACCCGCAGTGACGAGCCCGAGCTGGTGTTGACCCTGCGTGCCAGCGGCCTGTCGACCCATGGCGGCGAAGTTGCCTTCCCCGGCGGGCGCCGTGACCCCGAAGACCCCGACCTGATTTTCACCGCCCTGCGTGAAGCCGAAGAAGAGATCGGCCTGCCGCCGGGGCTGGTCGAGGTGATCGGACCGCTCAGCCCGCTGATCAGCCTGCATGGCATCAAGGTCACGCCCTATGTCGGGGTGATCCCGGATTTTGTCGAATACCGGGCCAACGACGCCGAGATCGCCGCGGTGTTCAGCGTGCCCCTGGAGTTCTTCCGTAAAGACCCTCGCGAACATACCCACCGCATCGACTATCAGGGCCGCAGCTGGTACGTGCCGAGCTATCGCTATGGCGAATACAAGATTTGGGGGCTGACGGCGATCATGATCGTCGAGTTGATCAACCTGCTGTATGACGCCAAAATCAGCCTGCATCAGCCTCCCAAAAGCTTTATCAGTATCTGAAGCCATCGTTCGAATGGCCTGAATCCTGGTTTTGCTGAAAAAAGCCTGCCTGAGTCTTGAGGAATACAACAATGAAATACCGCCTGGGCGACGCCCGCGTCGAAACCCATCCACAGAGCTGGGTCGCACCCAATGCCGTGCTGGTGGGCAAGGTCAAGCTGGAAGAGGGCGCCAACGTCTGGTTCAACGCCGTATTGCGCGGCGACAACGAATTGATCCTGATCGGCAAGAACAGCAACGTCCAGGACGGCACCGTGATGCACACCGACATGGGCTACCCGCTGACCATCGGTACCGGCGTGACCATCGGCCACAACGCCATGCTCCACGGTTGCACCGTCGGCGACTACAGCCTGATCGGCATCAACGCGGTGATTCTCAATGGTGCGAAGATCGGCAAGAACTGCATCATCGGCGCCAACTCGCTGATCGGCGAAGGTAAGGAGATTCCGGACGGATCGCTGGTCATGGGCTCGCCCGGCAAAGTGGTGCGTGAGTTGACCGAGCCGCAAATCAGGATGCTGGAAGCCAGCGCTGCTCACTACGTGCATAACTCGCAGCGCTATGCCCGCGACCTGGCCGAGCAGGAAGAATGACTGCCAGCGAACGCCCGGTTGCATCACCCTGCGTGAATATTTGTGCGCTGGACGACGATGACATCTGCACCGGTTGCCAACGCACGGTGGAGGAGATTACCCGCTGGAGCCGCATGACCAACGACGAGCGCCGCACGGTGTTGGGGTTGTGTCATGAGCGGGCCAAGGCCAGTGGGTTGATCTGGATGTTGCCTTCCAAATCCGAAAACTGAATCGCCCCCAGAAAGTGCTTCGCACTTTATCGCGAGCAGGCTCGCTCCTACATGGGAATGCGTTCAACTGTAGGAGCGAGCTTGCTCGCGATGGACTCAAGAACACCGCGGGGAGCCAGACGTCCCGCGTTCTCGTTAACGACCATCGCGAGCAAGCTCGCTCCCACATGGGAATGCGTTCGACTGTAGGAGCGAGCCTGCTCGCGATGGACTCAAGAGCACCGCGGGGAGCCAGACGTCCCGCGTTATCGTTAACGACCATCGCGATCAGGCTCGCTCCTACAGTATCCTGTGCGGCAAACTTACAGGTACTTCCACGCCCATGCTCTTCCTGATCGCCTACATCAGCAGCGTCGTTCTGATCAACTACGCCTTTTCCACCGCCCCGCACCTGGACATCATCTGGTCGGCCTGGGGCGGGCTGGTGTTTGTGTTGCGCGACATGGTGCAAACCCGATTCGGGCATGGCGCCCTCGCAGCGATGCTGGTGGCGCTGGTGTTGTCCTATGTCACCTCCGATCCGTCCATCGCCCTGGCCAGCGCCACGGCGTTCGCCGTTTCCGAGTGCATCGACTGGCTGGTGTTCAGCATCACCCGGCGCCCTCTGCATGATCGTCTGTGGATAAGTTCGGCCCTGAGCATTCCCCTCGATACCTTTATCTTTTTCGGCATGATCGACGCCCTGACGCCGGGCGTGATCCTCACCGCCCTGGGCTCGAAATTCGCCGGGGTCACCGCCGTGTGGCTGATCATGGCCTGGCGCCTGCGCAAACTGGCTGTCGTCAGCTGAAGTTCATGTAAAATGCCGCGCTTTCTCCCCATGGGAAGCGTGCTTCCCTCGATGATCCGCTCCTTGAGGACCTTCAGATGACCCGTATCGGAACTCCATTGTCGCCGACCGCGACCCGCGTATTGATGTGTGGCTGTGGCGAGTTGGGCAAGGAAGTGGTGATCGAGCTGCAACGCCTGGGCGTTGAAGTGATTGCCGTGGACCGCTACGCCAACGCGCCGGCCATGCAGGTGGCGCACCGCAGCCACGTGATCAACATGCTCGATGGTGCTGCCCTGCGTGCCGTGATCGAAGCCGAAAAGCCGCACTTCATCGTGCCGGAAATCGAAGCCATCGCCACCGCGACCCTGGTGGAACTGGAGGCCGAAGGCTTCACCGTTATCCCGACCGCCCGTGCTGCGCAGCTGACCATGAACCGTGAAGGCATCCGTCGCCTGGCCGCTGAAGAACTGGACCTGCCAACCTCGCCGTACCACTTCGCCGACACCTTCGAGGATTACAGCAAAGCCGTTGAAGACCTCGGGTTCCCGTGCGTGGTCAAGCCGGTCATGAGTTCTTCGGGCAAGGGCCAGAGCCTGCTGCGTAGCGTCGATGACGTGCAGAAGGCCTGGGACTACGCCCAGGAAGGTGGTCGTGCCGGTAAAGGTCGGGTGATCATCGAAGGCTTCATCGATTTCGACTACGAAATCACCCTGCTGACCGTGCGCCACGTCGGCGGCACCACCTTCTGCGCGCCGGTCGGTCACCGTCAGGAGAAGGGCGACTACCAGGAATCCTGGCAGCCGCAAGCCATGAGCCCGGTTGCCCTGGCTGAGTCCGAGCGTGTCGCCAAAGCCGTGACCGAAGCCTTGGGCGGCCGTGGTCTGTTCGGTGTCGAGCTGTTCATCAAGGGTGATCAGGTGTGGTTCAGCGAAGTCTCGCCGCGCCCGCATGACACCGGCCTGGTCACGCTGATTTCCCAGGACCTGTCGCAGTTCGCCTTGCACGCGCGGGCCATTCTCGGTCTGCCGATCCCGTTGATCCGTCAGTTCGGGCCATCGGCCTCGGCGGTGATCCTGGTGGAAGGGCAGTCGACCCAGACCGCTTTCGCCAACCTGGGTGCTGCCCTGAGCGAGCCGGATACCGCGCTGCGCCTGTTCGGCAAGCCTGAAGTCAACGGCCAGCGCCGCATGGGCGTGGCCCTTGCGCGCGACGAATCGATCGAAGCCGCCCGCGCCAAGGCGACCCGTGCTTCGCAGGCGGTTGTTGTCGAGCTGTAAAAACAGCTGCGGCGGGCCTATACCTTCTAAAGGCTCGCCTACTGATCCTTGTAGGAGCGAGCTTGCTCGCGATGGACTAGAGGGCGACGCGTTCAATCAGAAAGTACGCGTTATCGTTAACGACCATCGCGAGCAAGCTCGCTCCCACAGGTAATTCGCGTCCGATCTTTTATCAGCGCTCCAGGCCTGTACCCCATGAATTCCCAAAGCATCATCGTCCCGAAAATCTCCACCCTGCCGGTACACGAACCCCGGGCCCGGGCCGTTGTGCGCTGGCTGGTGCGCAAGAACATCATCCAGGAAGAGCTGACCACGTGCGGCCGCACCGGCAATCGCATGGGCCATGCGATCGCCGAAGGTGCCCGTGAGGTGGTCCTGCACCCGGACGCGCTGCCGTTCGGCGAGTCGATCAATGGCCTGGAGATCATCACCAAGCGCTGCATCTATACGCCGGCCAAGGGTTTTCTTGGCGAAGCGGGCTGCGCCGAGTGCCGCAAGGAAGTGGGTGAAGCCCTGTTCGAAAGCCTGGAAGACTGGATGCCGGGGCGTACCGACAACTTCACCTGTCCCGAATGCGGGCATGAAGACGACATCAACGGCTTCCTGTTCCTGCAGGAGTGCGGCTTCTCCAACCTCGGTTTCATCTTCAATAACTGGGCCGAAGCCGGGTTCAAACAGAGCTTTATCGATGAATTCGCCGATTGGCTGGATCAGCCGGTCAGTTGGGTGAAAGTCGAGTTGTAGGAGCGAGCTTGCTCGCAATGAACTTGAAGGCGACGTTGGTTTCCAGAAAGCACGCGTCATCGCTCACGACCATCGCGAGCAAGCTCGCTCCCACAAAAAAGCAGCAATCCGTAACGCCGTAATCCCCGTATGTCAGTAATGCCAATAATAGACAGAGTTTTACATTGAACCCGAAGGGGTGTCTGACTATAATGGCGCGCTTCCATTTTCCCGCTCGGGAGCCCCCGCGATGCTGCGTATCAGCCAAGAAGCTCTGACATTCGACGACATTCTCCTAGTGCCCGGTTATTCCGAGGTGCTTCCTAACGAAGTCAGTCTCAAGACCCGCCTTACCCGTGGCATCGAGCTGAATATTCCACTGGTTTCCGCTGCCATGGACACCGTCACTGAAGCCCGTCTGGCAATCGCCATGGCTCAGGAAGGTGGTATCGGCATCATCCACAAGAACATGACCATCGAGCAGCAAGCTGCCGAAGTCCGCAAGGTCAAGCGTTACGAAGCTGGTGTGGTCAAAGACCCGATCACCATCGTCGCCGACGCCACCGTGCGCGAGTTGTTCGAATTGACCCGCATGCACAACATCTCCGGCGTTCCGGTGCTGCACAATGGCGACCTGGTCGGCATTGTCACCTCCCGTGACGTGCGTTTCGAGAACCGTCTGGAAGCCACTGTCCGTGAAGTGATGACGCCTAAAGAGCGTCTGGTCACGGTCAAGGAAGGCGCCGACAAGAACGATGTGCGTGAACTGCTGCACAAGCACCGCATCGAACGCGTGCTGATTGTCGACGACAAATTCGCCCTCAAGGGCATGATGACCGTCAACGACATCGAAAAAGCCAAGGCTTACCCGCTGGCCAGCAAGGACGATCAAGGTCGTCTGCGCGTGGGTGCTGCAGTCGGTACCGGTAAAGACACCGGTGATCGCGTTGCCGCACTGGTCGCCGCCGGCGTTGACGTGGTGGTGGTCGACACCGCTCACGGTCACTCCAAGGGCGTGATCGACCGCGTTCGCTGGGTCAAGCAGAACTTCCCTGAAGTGCAGGTCATCGGCGGCAACATCGCCACCGGCGCCGCCGCCAAGGCCCTGGCCGAAGCTGGCGCCGACGCAGTCAAGGTCGGTATCGGCCCTGGCTCGATCTGCACCACCCGTATCGTCGCCGGTGTCGGCGTGCCGCAAATCAGCGCCATCGCCAACGTCGCCGCTGCCCTTGAAGGCACAGGCGTACCGTTGATCGCCGACGGCGGCATCCGTTTCTCCGGTGACCTGTCCAAGGCCATCGTGGCCGGTGCTTCCTGCGTGATGATGGGCTCGATGTTCGCCGGTACCGAAGAAGCGCCGGGCGAGATCGAACTGTTCCAGGGCCGTTCGTACAAGGCTTATCGCGGCATGGGTTCGCTGGGCGCCATGTCCCAGGCCCAGGGTTCCTCCGACCGTTACTTCCAGGACTCCTCGGCAGGCGCCGAGAAGCTGGTTCCGGAAGGCATCGAAGGGCGTGTTCCGTACAAGGGCACCCTGAGCGCGATCATCCACCAGTTGATGGGCGGCCTGCGCTCCTCGATGGGCTACACCGGCAGTGCCGACATCGAAGAGATGCGCACCAAGCCTGAGTTCGTGCGGATCACCGGTGCCGGCATGGCCGAATCCCACGTTCACGACGTGCAGATCACCAAGGAAGCGCCAAACTACCGCGTAGGTTGAGCCTTCAAGCAACAAGCTAAGCAACCGGGGCTGTTTTATTCAGCCCCGAGTTGTTTCTGAATCACGACTGTTTCCGAATTTTTTAGACGAGACTGAATCATGGCCCTCGACATTCACGCTCACCGCATCCTGATCCTCGACTTCGGTTCCCAGTACACCCAGCTGATCGCCCGCCGCGTGCGTGAAATCGGCGTGTACTGCGAACTGCACCCGTTCGACATGGACGAAGATGCGATCCGCGAATTCGCTCCTAAAGGCGTCATCCTCGCCGGCGGCCCAGAGTCGGTTCACGAAGCCAACAGCCCTCGCTGCCCGCAAGCCGTTTTCGACCTGGGCGTGCCGGTCTTCGGTATCTGCTACGGCATGCAGACCATGGCCGAGCAACTGGGCGGCAAGGTTGAAGGTTCCGAGCTGCGTGAGTTCGGCTATGCCCGCGTTGATGTAGTCGGCAAGAGCCGTCTGCTGGACGGCATCGAAGACCACATCGACGCTGACGGCCTGTTCGGCCTCGACGTGTGGATGAGCCACGGTGACAAGGTCACCCGCATGCCGGAAGACTTCCACATCCTGGCCAGCACTCCGAGCTGCCCGATCGCCGGCATGTTCAGCGACGAGCGTCGTTACTACGGCGTGCAGTTCCACCCGGAAGTGACCCACACCAAGCAGGGCGGTCGCATCCTGTCGCGCTTCATCCTCGACATCTGCGAGTGTGAAGCCCTGTGGACCCCGTCGAAAATCGCTGAAGACGCCATCGCCCAGGTTCGCGCCCAGGTCGGCACCGACAACGTCCTGCTCGGCCTGTCCGGCGGTGTGGACTCGTCCGTGGTTGCCGCGCTGCTGCACAAAGCCATCGGCGACCAACTGACCTGCGTGTTCGTCGACAACGGCCTGCTGCGCCTGCACGAAGGCGAGCAAGTGATGGCCATGTTCGCCGAGAACATGGGCGTCAAGGTGATCCGTGCCAACGCCGAAGAGCAGTTCCTCGGTAACCTGGCCGGTGAAGCCGACCCGGAGAAGAAGCGCAAGATCATCGGCCGTACCTTCATCGACGTGTTCGATGCCGAATCCTGCAAGCTGGACAACATCAAGTACCTGGCCCAGGGCACCATCTATCCGGACGTGATCGAGTCGGCTGGCGCGAAAAGCGGCAAGGCCCACGTGATCAAGTCGCACCACAACGTGGGCGGCCTGCCGGAAGAAATGAACCTCAAGCTGGTTGAACCCCTGCGCGAGCTGTTCAAGGACGAAGTTCGTCGTCTGGGTCTGGAACTGGGCCTGCCGTACGACATGGTCTACCGTCACCCGTTCCCGGGCCCGGGCCTGGGCGTGCGCATCCTCGGTGAAGTGAAGAAGGAATACGCCGACCTGCTGCGTCGCGCAGACCACATCTTCATCGAAGAACTGCGCAAGGCCGACTGGTACCACAAGGTCAGCCAGGCGTTCGTAGTGTTCCAGCCGGTGAAATCGGTTGGCGTGGTGGGTGATGGCCGTCGTTACGCCTGGGTCGTGGCCCTGCGTGCCGTGGAAACCATCGACTTCATGACCGCGCGTTGGGCTCATCTGCCTTACGAACTGCTGGAAACCGTCAGCGGCCGTATCATCAATGAAATCGAAGGCATCTCCCGCGTCACCTACGACGTGTCGAGCAAGCCGCCAGCGACCATTGAGTGGGAATGATCGTATGAGCCTATGACACCAGGCTCAAAACGATAGCGGCAAAAAGAAGCCCCGGGTTGTGAGACCCGGGGCTTCTTGCGTTTCAGTTGTGTTCGCCCCAAATCCCCTGTGGGAGCGAGCTTGCTCGCGATGAGGCCAGCACATCCAACATCTCCCGCGCCTGACACGCCGCCATCGCGAGTAGCTTGATTTACACCGGCAAGCGCCCTTCGAGGTTCATGCCCATACGGCTAAGACCCCAGGACAGTTCGTCGATGCTGGCATAAGGCACCTGATTCACGTCGGTCCATGCGGGGCGATTGATCAGGTAGCTGCCGTCAGCTGTGCGCTCGACCATCGTTCGGACCACTTGGCCGAGTCTGTTGCGATGAATCAGTGTCCAGTTTCCGTTTGACTTCTCGAAAGTGAACATGCCTTGCCGATACAGCAGCCGATCGAGTGCTTCCGGTGTCTTTTCAAGCAACGGCAGTGGCATCTGCAAGCTCAAGTCAGCGTGCAGGGTGTCGAAGTTTCCGTCGGTTAATTCGGGTTGGGTGGCAAAGCCGCGGCCTACCTCAATGCCTCGATCCGTTTCAATCAGCAGGCTTTCTTCCGGCAGCACTTCTTCGATGCGCAAACCAATACCGCCCTGCATTTCGCTGATGCCGGGCATTCCACGAAAGGTGTTGATGTTTTCCTGATCCGTCAGCACCACCCATCTGCCCGCTCCGTTGAGCGTTCTGTCGGCCTCCATGATGGTGTGGGTGAGGTAGGTCTTGATGGCTTGCTCATGCATGTCGGGAAGTGATGGGCCGGGGAAACGGTAACTGGCCAGGCAGTCGGTTGCCTGAATCCGAATACCATGTTGTTGAGCCGCCTTGACCACTTCAAGCGGGGTGAATCTGCCGGAGGGATCGCTTTTCAGCTTTTGCAAATACGCCTTGAGATCATCGGGCATTGACCCGGTCTTGAAGAATTGATCGAGTTCCACCTGGTTGAAGTCGTTGAGCAGGCGATGGAAATAGATCGTCTTGACTTCCTGTTGGGCAAGGATCGGCATGTTCTCGATGAGAAACCGCATGCTGGCAATGCGGTCCTGGCTTTCACCGATGACCAGGCCCGGTGCCGCTTCATATATCTTCGGGAGCAGTTCTGCGGCAGTGGTTGATGGCGTCACGACTGGAAGCTGCGGACGAGGGGGTAATGAAGCGAAAAATCCACTGCGGGAAAAGAATTGACGGGCGTCTTGTGACAGCGTGGCGCGCGGGGCCGCGACGTATCGTGCGTAAGTGGACTCTGCGCGAAAGCTTCCGTCTGGCTGACGGACCAGTTTGATATGGGTTTCTCTCTCGCCCATCGCCAGTAGTCTGATACTGAATCGGTTAGTTGCGTCGTATTGCGTGGCCGGGCGGCGCAGGATGGCCTGTGTTGGCTCTTGAGCAGAGGCAGACGCAGAGGCCGGAGCAGATGTAGACGGCGGAACGCGGGACCCGCCCGGATGCCGGTTTCCACCGCCCCTGAGCCCGGCTCGGGGTGTCAGCTCCCATTCGCCCTCGGCATTGAGACGCACAGGGAGTGAACCTGAAAACGCGTTGGGATTTTCAGGGTCGATGATGGCCCAGGTGCCGCTTCCGTTGGGATCGGCTTCGTAGCGCACGTAATAAGCCCTGTCATCGAGCAAGATCGCAGTGGCGGGGTTGGAGTCGAGTTGATAGATGCCCTGGAATTTTCCGGCTTCACTCACGGGTGTCTGCCCCTCGAGCAGTTCATTGGCTTGCCAGTGGTCCGGTATTTCGATGGGTTGAGAGGTTCCTGACAAGGGGGAATCGAGTTCACTTGCCAGCTCGACGGGCCAGCCCATGGGCTTCATGCCCTTTGCAACCAACGCTCGCTTGAGTTCTTCGAGGTTGTCCACTGTCATGGACTCGTAGGCTGGCCGAAGCGGGGTATCCAGATTCAGCCTTCCACCCGGTGTGGATCTGATGACGCTGTCTGCCATCCCGTTGTTGGCATTGCGATAAACCACAAGGACGCTGCTGCGGTAGCGCTGGAAGGTGAACATCCCCGGTTCAGGCAGCAGCGCTCGCAGTTGTTGCGGGGTCCTGTATGCCCATGGGGTTTCCATCTGCACGCGCACGTCGCCTTTGATCAGTGCATGGACGCTGTCGAAGTCCATGCCATCAGATACGTAAAAAACAGGGGAATCCGGATAGTCCGCATGCTCCACAGCCAACCCCGGATCGGAGTTGATGGGTTGCGCTTGCCCCGGCGCTACGTCATCGATACGAATGCTCAGGGCATCGGTCTGTTCGCTAATGCCGCGATAGCCTCTGAATGTCGCCATGTTTTCCTGATTGACCAAGGCAACCCATTTGGCCGGTTCTTTCAATGCTTCGTTGAACCGGATGACCTCGCTGGCAAAAAAACTCCTGGCCATCTGGTAATCGGATTCCCAGTTAATCGCTTCTTTGTTGATGTTGTAGGTCGTCGACATGTCGAGGGCCTGAACCCGGATCTGTTGGGCATTGGCGGCTTTGACCAGCGCCAGCAGATTGAATTGGCCTGTTGGGTCGTTGCCGGCCTTGATGTCGAGTTTTTTCAGGTAGTTTTCCAGCTCGACGGGCATTTCACCTGTGCGCGCGAAGGTGTCCAATTCGAGTTGATTGACGTTGGCCAGCAGCTCCTGCAAGTACAGGGTCTTGACGCCATGTTGCGCGAGCGTTGGCATGTTTTCGATCAGGAACTGTTTGCTGCCGATGCTGCCCCGGCTCTCGCCGACGACCAGCCCCGGTTTTTCTGCGTAGGCCGCTTCAAACAGTTCGCCAGGCGTGGCAAACGCTTGTGCAGAGGGCGCCGGTTGGCTCAGCGTCGGAGGGTGAAGCTCGTACCAGGCCCTGGCGTCGCTGACCAGATTGCGACGAGATTCTTCCTGGGCCATCTCGAATTCGCTGAGGGTGATGACCTCTTGGTCGGCATCGGACATGAGTACGCTGTGGACGTCGATGTCTGCCACTGACCAGATCCGTCTGAACGGGCTGCGTACGTCGGGTCCACCCAGCGCCCATGCCCGCATTTCAGGGTCGTCAAGGCCCGGCACGTGAACGCCTGGCCGTTGTGACCACTCCTCGACGGCGGGGGAGGCGGCGTCCGCTGCTTGCATCCCGCCTCTGAGGCCCAGTTTGGGAACGACTTCCCATTCTCCCGAATCATTCATAAACCGTACTGGAATCGAATCCGTGAAGGAGTCGGGATTGGCCGGGTCGATGATTGCCCAGTACCCACGCCCGTTGAGGCTGTTTTCATAACGCACGTAATAGGCGTTGCCGTTGAGTTTGATGGCGGACGAAGGATTCGAGGCGAGCCGATATGTACCCTGGAACTTGCCTGACTCACGAACCAGGGCGTCATCGCTGAGCACATCATTAATCCTGAAGGTGTCCGGCACTGATGACGCTGGCCTGTCCTCAGTCGAGCCCGTGACAGCCTCTGATTCTCCTTCGATGGTTTCGACCTTCGACCCCGCGGTTTCGGCAGGTGTGGTTGATTCAATCAGGTCGGCCATTTCTTTGGCTTCGGCGGCGTCGATGTCCGGGCCGATTTCCTCCAGCGATCCTGGACCTTTGAGCACCAGGAGGTTGAACAGCAAATCGATACCGCTGAGCACGGCGCCAAGAACGCCGGCCTTGCGTTCCTTGGCGGTTTTGCCATTGACCGCCTGATCGATGTTCAAACCCAGGCTGGCGATACTGGCGCCGACCACCGGCAGGGCAATCGGCCAACCGACCACCGCCATGGGGCCAAATACTTTTAAACCGGCGCTGAGGTAACCGATCCACAGTTTTTTGCGCAGATCGCCATTGGACGTCAGCGAGAGTTCAGCTTCGGCAAACATTGCGTTTTGGGTCGAGTTGCTCAACCAGCTGAATGCGTCGCCGGTGATGATCTGGTTTTTTTGATTGATCAGGTGATGGTCGTACTTACCCCAGGTGCTGACCAGCCGGTTCATGATATCGGTGATGTTCTTGTCGATGGTTTGACGATCGGCCAAGGAAAAATGCGTCATGAAGCCTCGGCGAGCCTCTTCTTCGTTCATCTGCTGCAACATCCAGTAGTGCATGTCCGTCGCGGTTTCCAGCACTTTGAAAGCGACGATTTCACCGGGCAGGTACACGATCTGGCGACCCTTTGGCGCGACAAAACGCAGGATGTTGGTGGCAAGGTACCCGTCGACGTCCAGAGCCCGAACAATGTCGGCGCAAGGGTGCTGAGCCCGCAGCATCTGCAGGTCGACAGGCCAGTTGATCGGACCCATTACGGCGTTAGTGACGAACTGGAAGTCATCGCCGCTCAACTGCCGTTTGTCCCTGGCCTTTACGGCTTGTATCAGAAAATTGCATTTGGCCAGGGTTCGGAAGTCGGTGCCGGACTGCTTCCAGAACGCGGTCAGCTTGTCGGTATAGAACGAGCTGAAATCGATGTTCCAGAACGCCTTCAGCACCTCGTTGCCGTGCAGGCGTACTTCGTTGGTTTCGTTGAACCTCCCGGCGTTCGGGCCGGCGGTATAAAAGCCTGCATAGACGTCAAGCAGGTCGGCGTTGTCCTGATCGCTGGTGCGAAAGCGCTGGATCACCAGCTGTGTCAGGGTCGTGGTTGACGTCGGCGTTGCTTTGACATGCTCCCAACCAGTGAACGTTTTCGAACTGCTTTCGGCTGTGTCGAAACGGTGGAAGTACACCTGATCCGGATCGAGGTCGGTAATGCCGGATTTTTTCAGTAAGTCGCTGGCGACTTCGTGCGCCGTGTCTTGCAGGCTCGGGCAAGTCTGGATCACGGTGGTGGCGATCGCCTTGAGCGCGGCCTTGTCGGCGGCATTGGGCAGCGGGCGTGTTTCGTTCGGGTTCATGCACTCTCTTTCCTTGAGAAAACGGGATGTCGAGGATGGCCGGTTTTTTCAAGGCAAGTGCACTACATAGTTATGCCCACAGCTGATGTGCGGCCACAGGTCACCCTTACCGTTTCGCAGTTGCAGGTGTATCGTATTCGCCTTTTGCAGGCCCCCGGGCCTGTCGCTGATACGTGAGGTAGTTGAGTTCATGTCGTTTACCCGTCGCCAAATCCTCGGTGGCCTGGCCGGTCTTGTTGTCGTTGGTGTCGGTGCTGGGGGCGCGTCGCGCTACTGGCTGGGCAAGATGGCCGACGCCGAGGCGGGCCACGACTACGAGCTGATCGCGGCGCCGTTGGACGTGGAACTGGTAGCCGGGCACAAGACCCAGGCTTGGGCCTTCGGCCCTTCGGCGCCGGGCACCGAGTTGCGGGTGCGCCAGGGTGAATGGCTGCGGGTGCGTTTCATCAACCACCTGCCGGTCGCGACCACCATCCACTGGCACGGCATTCGTCTGCCGCTGGAAATGGACGGTGTGCCTTACGTCTCGCAGTTGCCGGTGCTGCCGGGCGAATACTTCGATTACAAATTCCGCGTGCCTGATGCCGGCAGCTACTGGTATCACCCCCATGTGAGCAGCAGCGAGGAACTCGGTCGCGGCCTGGTCGGCCCGCTGATTGTCGAGGAGCGTGAGCCCACCGGCTTCAAGTACGAAAAAACCTTGAGCCTGAAGAACTGGCACATCGATGAGCAGGGCGCTTTCGTCGACTTCAGTATTCCCCGGGAAGCGGCCCGTGGCGGCACGGCGGGGCGTCTGTCGACCATCAACGGCATCGCGCAAGCGGTGATTGATTTGCCGGCCGGGCAGATCACCCGTGTACGTTTGCTCAACCTCGATAACACCTTGACCTATCGCCTGAATATTCCCGGCGTCGAAGCGCAGATCTATGCTCTGGATGGCAACCCCATCGAACCGCGCCCGCTCGGCAAGGAATACTGGCTCGGCCCCGGCATGCGTATCTGCCTGGCGATCAAGGCTCCGCTGGCCGGTGAAGAGTTGTCCCTGCGCAACGGCCCGGTGCGCCTGGGTACGCTGCGTTCGGTGGCCAACACCGACGCCCCGACCGAGTGGCCGCCCGCGCTGCCCGCCAACCCGGTGGCCGAGCCGGACCTGGCCAATGCCGAGAAACTCAACTTCAATTTCGAATGGGTCGGTTCGGTGTCGGTGAACGTCGATAATGGTAAGCCGCCAAGCCTGTGGCAGATCAATGGCAAGGCCTGGGATATCACCGACAAAACCTGTGCCGACCGCCCGATCGCCAAACTGGAAAAGGGCAAGAGCTACATTTTCGAATTGAAAAACATGACCCAGTATCAGCACCCGATTCACCTGCACGGCATGAGTTTCAAGGTCATCGCCTCGAATCGGCACAAGGTCATTCCGTATTTCACCGACACCTACCTGCTGGGCAAGAACGAGCGCGCGCAGGTAGCGTTGGTGGCGGATAATCCGGGTGTATGGATGTTCCACTGCCATGTGATCGACCACATGGAAACCGGCCTGATGGCCGCTATCGAGGTGGCGTGATGCGTCAGATTCGTCCCGCCGCCATCATCGACCGCAGTCGTGATCGCGAATTCATGCGTGAGGCCCTGGCACTGGCGGCCCAAGGCGCGGCCCTCGGCGAAGTGCCGGTGGGTGCGGTACTGGTCCAGGATGGGGAAATCATCGGTCGCGGCTTCAACTGCCCGATCAGTGGCAACGACCCCAGCGCCCATGCCGAAATGGTCGCGATCCGCGCCGCCGCCCAGGCCGTCAGCAATTACCGACTAACCGGCAGTACGCTTTACGTGACGCTGGAGCCGTGCAGCATGTGCGCGGGCCTGATCGTGCACTCGCGGATTGCCCGTGTGGTGTATGGCGCGCTGGAGCCCAAGGCGGGGATCGTGCAGAGCCAGGGGCAGTTCTTTACCCAGGGCTTCCTGAATCATCGGGTACTGCATGAAGGTGGGGTGTTGGCGGAGGAATGCGGGGCGGTGCTGAGCGAATTCTTTAAGGCCAGGCGCGCAAAACCTTCAGACTGAATACCGCCCCCCTGTAGGAGCGAGCCTGCTCGCGATGGAGTGTCAGGCTAAGTGGTGTCGACTGACACGCCATCGCGAGCAAGCTCGCTCCTACAGGTTCTTGCGTTACTTTCTGGCGACGATTACGGCCCGCATCGGCGCCGGCAGCCCTTCAATGGTCTTGCTGTGATCTTCCGGATCGAGGAAGTCACTGAGCGACTGATACTTCATCCACTCCGTCCCGCGCTGTTCCTCGACCGTGGTGGTGCTCACGTCCACGCACTTCACGTCTGTGAACCCGGCACGTCGCAACCACAACTCCAGCGCCGGCACCGACGGCAGGAACCACACGTTGCGCATCTGCGCGTAGCGGTCCTCCGGCACCAGCACCTGATGTTTGTCGCCTTCGACCACCAGGGTTTCCAGCACCAGCTCACCGCCCTTGACCAGGCAATCCTTCAGCGCCAGCAAATGTTCGATGGGCGAACGGCGGTGGTAGAACACGCCCATGGAAAACACTGTGTCGAACCCTTCGAGGTTCGGCGGCAGGTCTTCGAACGGGAAGGGCAGGTGCCAGGCGTTCGGCTCGGACAGGTAGCGTTGCACCGCCTGGAACTGGCAGAAGAACAGCCAGTTCGGGTCGACACCGATCACGCTGTTCGCGCCGGCGCCAAGCATGCGCCACATGTAATAACCGTTGCCACAGCCGACATCGAGGATGCGCTTGCCCTTCAGGTTCAGGTGCGGGGCGACCCGTGACCACTTCCAGTCCGAGCGCCATTCGGTGTCGACGTGCACGCCGAACAGGTCGAACGGCCCTTTGCGCCATGGCGACAGGCCCATCAGCGCGGTACGCATTTGCGCGCGGGTCTCGTCGCTGCAATCGGTATCGAGCTTCAAGCCATTGAGCAAATCGACTTCGCTCGGCTGGATCTTCGGCAGGGCGTCCAGCGCGCTTTGCCAGCGTTCCAGGTCGCCATGGCCCTTTTCCATTTTCTTGTCGAGTTGTGCTTGCAGGGTGTTGGCCCATTCGGCCAGCGGCGTGCCGGCCAGACGGCGGGCGAGGGGGGACAGATCAATCATGGCAAGGCAATCAACGAGGCAAAGTTAAGACACTGGAACCACGGCACGACTTTCGAGAACCCGGCGGCCAGCAGGCGTTCGCGGTGTTCTTCGAGGCTGTCGGGCTTCATGACGTTTTCGATGGCGCTGCGCTTCTGGGCGATTTCCAGTTCGCTGTAGCCGTTGGCGCGTTTGAAAGCGATATGCAGGTCGGTGAGCAACGCGTGTTCCTGCTCGTCTTCGAAACGCAGTTTTTCCGAGAGGATCAGGGCGCCGCCGGGCAACAGCGACTGACGGATGCGCGACAGCAATGCCGTGCGTTGGTCCGGGGCGATGAACTGCAGGGTGAAGTTCAGCGCCACCACCGAGGCCGGCTGGAACTCCAGGGCGAGGATGTCGCCTTCGATCACCTCCACCGGCAGCAACTCCTGGAACATCGAATCCTGCCCGTTGAGGTACTCGCGGCAGCGTTCGACCATCGCTGCGGAGTTATCCACAGCGATCACCCGGCAGCCATCGGTGCGCACGTGCCGGCGCAAGGCCTGGGTCACGGCACCCAGCGACGAGCCCAGGTCATACAGCACGCTGCCCGGCTGGGCGAACTGCGCGGCGAGCACGCCGAGGTTTTCAACGATGGTCGGATAACCCGGCACCGAGCGCTTGATCATGTCCGGGAACACCCGCACCACGTCCTCGTTGAAGGCGAAGTCAGGCACCTGGGCCAGAGGCTGGGCGAAAAGGCGATCGGGTTCTTTGCTCACGGCGGTTCCAGCGGTGTAGGTGGAAAAGGCCGGCATTTTAGCCAAGTTGGCGCGGGGATGCGCGGGTTGTCTGATAAACCGGCGGGCTGATGCAGTTTGAATGCTGGGAGGGCTCTTGTGGCGAGGGGGCTTGCCCCCGTTGGGCAGCGAAGCAGCCCCAAATCCAGATACCACATTCCTTCATGCTGAATGCATATACCGCACTACGACGGCTTCGCCGCCGAACGGGGGCAAGCCCCCTCGCCACAGAGGTCAGCGCGGTTTCTGAGTGAACGCCGATGCCGTGATGCCCCATTGCCCCAGCCAATAGCTGAGGATGATCACGTAAGGCGCCGCGTCGAACGGCACCACAAACCGGCTGATGCCGATCACGCTGTCGGAGAACACGAATGCCACTGCGCCCGCCGCCGCCAGTAGCGCCGAGCGTTTGGGCACATCGGTCCCGAGTCGGGCCAGGGCGCGCCACAGCATGGCGCTGATCGCCGTGCCATAGACAATCACGGGCACCAACAATGGCCCGAGGCCGTTGGAAATCAGAATCCCCAGCAGGACGGCGCCGACGCCGAGGGCCAGCACCAGTGGCAGCAATGCCAGGCGCCGGCAATCGCTCAAATAGGCTTTCAGATAGGCCAGATGCGCAACCAGAAACGCCCCAAGGCCGAACACGAACAAATCCCCCGGCCATGCCAGCAACACGTCGCCGACCAGGGAGAAAATCAACCCCAGGCTGATCCAGCGCCGATATTCACCTGGTGGTGCGTCATGCAACCAGCCAAGCAGGGCCAGCACCGGCAGCGGCTTGACCAGCAGGCACAGCAGGGACGCATGCACGCTCAGGCCATAAAGGAAGGTCACTGCGCCCATCAGCGCCAGAATCAGCCAGCCCACGGTCAGTTGACCGAGATCGCGCAGTCGAACGAATCCACCGGCAGCACTTCCGGCGCCCATGGCTGTTGCGAGGTCAGGCGCAAACGTCCGGTGCCGGGCGCGAAAGCCTGAAAGCGCCAGGTCGAGACCCCGGCCGCGCCGACAATGCCGGCATCTTCCGGATTTCGATAAACCTCCGGGCCCAGGGCGTGCAATACACCGCCGGCCGAATCCTGGATCGCCCAGCGATAACCCGTGGTCGGATTGCTCGGCAGGGTCAGGATCAGGTTTTGCCCGTTGCTGAGCTGAACCGGACATTCGCTTTGTTTTTCCACTGTCACGTTGTGCGCAGGTTGCGTGGCGCATCCGGCCAGCAGGGCGAGGGCGAGGGGGACAAACAGGCGAATGGGGGACATAAGGTCAGTGGCTCCGGCGTTCACGACGAACGGCGAGCATAACTTAAGATGAGACAAAGTGTGACAGTCGCCCGCAATGGGGGTGCAAGAGTTGACGCTATCGCGAGCGGGCCACACACAGGGGGCAGAGGTAACCTCGTGAGAGCGACCTGCTCGGGATAAAGAAAATATTTACTGGTAGTACTTAACGGTTAACTCACAAGAGAAAAACAGAAATCGCTTTCTGATGTAAATTCGATGCCATTCAGATCTTTGAACTTCATAACGACGTTGCCAGAGTACTGTTGTGTTTCGTTACTCACGGTCAAGTTCATGACACCTTCCAATGCCCAATGGCTGGTGTAGTCAGGGAAGTTTTCGGTATAGGCAATTTCTATCAAATGGTCCGGAGAGTTCAGTGTGTAGATTCCCGTCTCGATATGCTTGGGCATGTAAATGTCAAAGACCCGGTCGCGCGGGGTGTTTTTTTCTCCGGCCTTGAAAATAGCGAGGATTTCCCTGTTTCCGACGCTGGCGAAAAATTCTTCGGACCGGAAGTCTTCACGATTCTGAAGGGTTGCATTCAAGTGGTTGTTTGGGCAGCAACGGCGAAATTTGACTTTGTCATCAATGCGCTTGTCGACAAGATTTCTTCGTTGTTTGATATCCATGGGGTTCTCTCCTTTGTGCTTCTCGCACGAATGATTTGAACCTTGAGGATATAGAGCCGAAGTGCCTGGATGTACTGTCTGTTCTGATAGGATTACAAACCTATTAGTTATGTATTTTGAGTTATTGCTGGCCTCGAAAAAGTGGTCAGGTTACGAGCCTGACCATTTCGAAATCACACTGTTTAATCAGAACAACACCTTCGCCACATCCGCAAAGCGCTTGGCGAAGTGCACGGTAATCCCTTCCTTCAGATACTCCGGCAGCTCCTCGAAATTCCCCCGGTTGGCCTCCGGCAGAATCAGCTCGAAGATCTTCTGCCGCCGCGCTGCGATCACCTTTTCCCGCACCCCGCCAATCGGCAGCACATGCCCGGTCAACGTCAGTTCTCCGGTCATGGCCACGCCTTTTTTCGGTGGCTGATTGCGTGCCAGCGACAGCAGGGCGCTGGCCATGGTCACACCTGCGCTCGGGCCGTCTTTTGGCGTCGCGCCTTCCGGCACGTGCAGATGGACGAAGGCTTCGTCAAAGAATTTCGGATCGCCGCCATAGGACTTCAGGTGCGAGCTGACATAGCTATAGGCGATTTCCGCCGACTCTTTCATCACATCACCCAATTGCCCGGTGAGCTTGAACCCACGGTTGAGGGTGTGGATGCGCGTGGCTTCGATCGGCAGGGTTGCACCGCCCATGCTGGTCCAGGCCAGCCCTGTGATCACGCCGACCCCCGCCAGTACCTGCTCGTTGCGGAACACCGGCTTGCCGAGTGACGCCTCCAGGTCTTTCGGCCCGAGCTTGATCACGGCTTTCGGTTCGTCGAGCAGTTTCATCACCGCTTTGCGCACCAGTTTGCCGAGGTTTTTTTCCAGCTGGCGCACGCCGGCTTCACGGGCATAACCGTCGACCAGCGCCTTGAGCGCGCTGTCGCTGATGCTCAGGCTGCCCTTGGACACACCGGCTTTCTCAAGCTGCTTGGGCCACAAATGACGCTTGGCGATGGCGACTTTTTCTTCGGTGATGTAGCCCGACAGGCGAATCACTTCCATCCGGTCCAGCAGCGGGCCGGGGATCGAATCCAGAGTGTTGGCGGTACAGACGAACAGCACTTTCGACAGGTCCATCCGCAGATCCAGATAGTGGTCGAGGAATTCGACGTTCTGTTCCGGATCGAGGGTTTCCAGCAGCGCCGAGGCCGGGTCGCCCTGGTAGCTCTGGCCCATCTTGTCGATTTCGTCGAGCATGATCACCGGGTTCATCACTTCGACGTCTTTCAACGCCTGCACCAGTTTGCCCGGCTGCGCGCCGATGTAGGTGCGGCGATGGCCCTTGATCTCGGCTTCGTCGCGCATGCCGCCAAGGCTGAAGCGATAGAACGGCCGGCCCAGGGATTCGGCGATGGATTTGCCGACGCTGGTCTTGCCCACGCCCGGCGGGCCCACCAGCAATACGATGGAACCGCTGATCTCGCCTTTGTAGGCGCCGACCGCGAGAAATTCGAGGATACGGTCCTTGATGTCATCGAGGCCGGCGTGGTGTTTGTCCAGCACCTTGCGCGCGTGCTTGAGGTCGAGTTTGTCCTCGCCGTACACGCCCCACGGCACCGAGGTCGCCCAATCGATGTAATTGCGGGTCACCGCATATTCTGGCGAGCCGGTCTCGAGGATCGACAGCTTGTTCATTTCTTCTTCGAGGCGTTTCTGCACCTGCGTCGGCAGGACTTTGCCCACCAGCCGCTGCTCGAACTGTTCGAGGTCGGCGCTGCGGTCGTCCTTGGTCAACCCCAGCTCCTGCTGGATAACCTTGAGTTGTTCCTTGAGGAAAAACTCGCGCTGATGTTCGCCGATCTTTCGGTTAACTTCGGCGGAAATCTCTTTTTGCAGGCGCGCAACTTCGACTTCCTTGCGCAGCATCGGCAGGACTTTTTCCATGCGCTTGAGCATCGGCACGCAGTCGAGCACTTCCTGCAACTCGCTGCCGGTGGCCGAGGTGAGCGCGGCGGCGAAGTCGGTCAGCGGCGACGGATCGTTGGGGCTGAAGCGGTTGAGGTAGTTCTTCAGCTCTTCGCTGTACAGCGGGTTGAGCGGTAGCAGTTCCTTGATCGCATTGATCAGCGCCATGCCGTAGGCCTTGACCTCGTCGGTCGGCTCGGTGGGCTGGTGCGGGTATTCGACTTCCACCAGGTACGGCGGGCGGTGGTGCTTGAGCCAGGTCTTGAGGCGTACGCGGGTCAGGCCTTGGGCGACGAACTGCAGCTTGCCGTTTTCGCGGCTGGCGTGGTGCACCTTGACCAGCGTGCCGTAGAGCGGCAGGGCCGAGGTGTCGAAATGGCGCGGGTCTTCCTGGGGCGTGTCCATGTAGAACAGGGCCAGGGAGTGGTGATCGGATTTGCTGACCAGATCGAGGGTTTCGGCCCACGGTTCTTCGTTGACGATGACCGGCAGCACCTGGGCCGGGAAGAACGGTCGGTTATGGATCGGGATGACGTAGACCTTGTCCGGTAGGTTCTGGCCAGGCAGGGCCAGGCCTTTGCCAGGTTTGTGCTGCTGGGCGTTTTCCGGATCGGCGTATTCACTCGGGTCTTCGGGGAATTCCTGCTGGTCGCTCATGGGGGCACCTGCGCAATGGGTATGGGTCTTAGATGGGGCAGGTTGGCGGTGGTTTCAACGGTCATTTTCTGCGGCGCGGTGTTTCGCAGGTGTGTTCAGCGCAGAGACAGGTTAGCTGGATTTCGCGGCGACACTATCCCCTGTGGGAGCGAGCTTGCTCCGGGCGGCGTTCCGACGATGAGGCAAGGACAGACACCCTTGAAGTGACTGTCAGACCGCTATCGCGAGCAAGCTCGCTCCCACAGGGGGCGGGGGTGATTTGAAATCTGCGATAACAAAAAAGGCGACGTCCTCACGGACGTCGCCTTTGTTTTGACTGCCGCTAAAACTTACTCGGACAGTTTGTAAGCAATCACATAGTCACCCATTTTGGTGCCCAGTGAGCCGTGACCACCGACGACCAACAGCACGTACTGCTTGCCGTCCTTGCCGGTGTAGGTCATCGGTGTAGCCTGACCGCCAGCCGGCAGGCGCGATTTCCACAGCTCGTTGCCGGTGTTGACGTCATAGGCGCGCAAGTACTGGTCCAGCGTACCGCTGAGGAAGCCGACGCCGCCGGCGGTGACCATCGAGCCGCCCATGCTTGGCACGCCGAGTGGCAGGCCGATAGGCAATGGCGAGCTGTCGCGGCTGGTGCCGTTCTTGCGTTTCCACACGACTTTGCTGGTGGTCAGGTCGATACCGGCCACGTAGCCCCAGGCCGGCGCCTGGCACGGTACGCCTAACGGCGACATGAACGGGTGCATGATCACCGCGTAAGGTGCGCCCGTGTTCGGTTGCACACCCGCGGTTTCGCTCTCGCGCTTGCTGTCGGCTGCGACTTCGGCACGAGGCACCATCTTCGAGACGAAGGCCATGTAGTTCGGACTGGTGAACAGCATCTGGCGAACCGGGTCGACCGAAACGCCGCCCCAGTTGAAGACGCCGACGTTACCCGGATAGATCAGGCTGCCCTGTTCCGACGGCGGGGTGTACTGGCCTTCGTAACGCAGTTCCTTGAACTGGATGCGGCACAGCATCTGATCGAACGGGCTGGCGCCCCACATGGCTTTTTCGGTCAGTTCCGGGGCCAGCAGGTTCAGGTCCGAACGAGCCTGGGTCGGCGCGGTGCGGTCACCTTTTACGGCACCTTGCGGAGCCGGAATCTCCTTGATCGGGATGATCGGCGTGCCGTCACGACGGTCGAGGACGTACAGGCTGCCCTGTTTGGTCGGGGCGATCAGCGCAGGTTTCACGCCGTCGGCGGTTTTCATGTCCAGCAGGGTTGGCTGGCTGCCGACGTCCATGTCCCACAGGTCGTGGTGAGTGAACTGGTAGTTCCAGCGCACCTTGCCGGTGGCCAGATCCAACGCGACCAGGCCAGCACTGAACTTCTCGGCGCCTGGAGTGCGGTCTGCACCCCACTGGTCAGGGGTCTGGTTGCCCAGTGGCAGGTAGACCATGCCGAGTTTTTCGTCGACGCTGGCCAGCGACCACATGTTGGCCGAGTTGCGGCTGTAGTGTTCGCCCTCTGGCAGCGGTTCGGTCGCGTCGGGATTGTTGCTGTCCCAGTTCCACACCAGATGACCGTCGTGTACGTCAAAGGCACGGATCACGCCGGATGGCTCGTTGGTCGACTCGTTGTCGGTGACGTGGCCGCCCATGATCACCAGATCACGAGTGATCGCTCCTGGCGAGGTGGAGTAGTAGCCGCCGGCGGTGAACGGGCCGATGCCTTGGGTCAGGTCAACCACACCGTTTTTACCGAAGCCTTCGCAGATCTTGCCGGTGTCGGCGTTGAGTGCGATCAGGCGTGCATCGGCGGTTGGCAGGTACAGACGACGCGGGCAAGCCTGGGCAACGGCTTTGCCAGCCTCGGAAATCACTGCGGAGGCAGCGCTTTCAGACTTGGCGTAGGCCGCTTCGTCGTAGTACGACACGCCACGGCAGGTCATGTGGGCGAAGCCCTTGAAGCCCACCGGGCTCTTGATCTGCGGGTCGAAACGCCACAGTTCCTTGCCGGTGTCCGGGTCCAGCGCCAGCACTTTGCTATGGGCGGTGCAGGCATAGAGCATGCCGTTGGCCTTGAGCGGGGTGTTTTCGTTGGTCAGTTCCACCGGGTCATCGGCGGTTGGCAGATCGCCGGTCTGGATACGCCAGGCTTCTTGCAGCTTGCCGACGTTGGCCGGGGTGATCTGCTTGAGCGGCGAGTAGCGGTCACCGAATTCGCTGCGGCCATAGGCCTGCCAGTCGCCTTCGGGCATCTGCGGCGCGGTGCTGGTCATGTCCGCGTTGTCGCGGCCCAGTTCGCCGAAGGTTTCGCCCGGATGGGTGAACTGGCTGGCCACGGCGGTGGCGCCGGCCAGGACCACGGCCACGCTCAAGGCGCCAGTACCCATAGGGGCAGGGCCGTTGATCAGCAATGGACGACGGAACCACGGCAGCAGCATCACCACACCGAGGGCGAACCACAGCGCCAGGCGCGGCACCAGTTGCCACCAGTCGAGGCCAACTTCCCACAGTGCCCAAACGGTGCTGGCGAACAGCACCAGCGCGTACAGGCCCAGCGCCGCGCGGCGGGCAGCGATCAGCAGGACGCCGCTCAGCGCGATGCCGATACCGGCCAGCAGGTAATACAGCGAGCCGCCAAGCATGCTCAGCTTGATCCCCCCGGCCAGCATGGCCAGGCCCATCAGCAGAAGCAATATGCCGAGCAGGGTCGGCAATAAACGGCTTCGGCTCAAGGCACCATCAGTGCTCATAGTGTGATTCTCCGTGACGTTTCAAGTAGTCCCGCGCAAGTTCACTGTAGATGACGATCTTGTGCGGGCAGGGTTCAGATAAAACGGGTTAGTCCCTTGTAGGAGCGAGCCTGCTCGCGAAGAACCTGAGAGCGCCGTGTGGTGTCAGGCTCGCAGCGTTATCGTTGACGACCATCGCGAGCAGGCTCGCTCCTACAAAGGTTTTGTGTGGTTGGTTAGAACGAGGACTGGACCTTGATCCCGCCGATCAGCGCGTCATCGACCTCGTCCACGCCACCGGGATGGCGGATGTATTGCAGGTTCGGGCGCACGGTCAGCCAGTTGGTCACGTGCACGCCGTAATAGAGTTCAGCGCTGTATTCGGTGTCCTGGGGCGGCAGGTAGGACGGATTGTCGTAGTCGAAAACGACATTGGCCTGGTTGGTCGCCTCGGCATTCTTGCGATAGGCCGGGTTGACGTGGACGCGGGCCATGGCAAAGCCGATGTCGTCCCTGGCGCGCGCATCGAGCAGGCCTTTGTAGACGAGGCCGGCCTGGACGTAGTTGTCGATGGCGTTGGTCTTCTTGTCGTGCATCGTGCCGTTGGCGAACAGGCTCAGGCCGCGGGAGTGGTCGCTGGCGAGGCTGGTGACTTGCTGCTGAAGGCCCAGCCACACACCGTGTTTGCTCGACGCGCTGCGATAGGCTTCGCCACTCAGGGCGGCAGGCTGGCCATTGCTGTCCTTGTAGACGTCGGTAGCGTTGGCGCTGCTGTGGTAGTAACCGGTGCGGTATTCACCCGGCAGGCCGTTGAGTTTCGGCGTCCACACCAGCTCCACCGGCAGGACTGCGCCCTGGGTGCCGCTGCCGCTGAGCTTGAAACCGTTGTCGCGGTCAAGGTTCGACGGGTTCTGCTCATACGCGCCGATCTGCGCGTACAACTCTGGCGTCAGGTGATATTTGACCCGCAGCGCCCACTGGCTGACCGGCCAGTTGTACCAGATGTCGCCCGCCCAGTTGCCGACCTGGGAGCCGCAGAACGCCAGGTTCTGGAAGTCGCAGGGGAAGCTGTTGAAGTCTTCGCCCTCACCGAAACGGCCGACCTTGATGTCGAGGCTCTGATCGAAGAACTTCTGCTGATACCACATCTGCGTCAGGCGCCAGGTCTGGCCGCGGCCCCAGACTTCCTGGGCCGAGGTGAAGCCACCGACACGCGGGTCGTTGATGCGGTCATTGCTGATGTTGTTGCCGCTGCGTTCGGTGATGGTCAGCTGAAATTCAGCATCGTCCCAGCCGAGGATCTTCTGCAAGTCCAGGTGGGTGCCCAGGCCGAACTGGTCGCTGTAGCGCGCGGTGCGGTCGTGGTCGTAGCCGCCGTGAAGGTTGCTGCCCATTTCGCCGGTGTAATCCAGTTTGAAGTCATAGCCTTTTTCCGCCAGCTCCGTACGTGTGCCGTTCCAGTCGCCGAGCATCCACGGTGAGTCGCTATCGAATGCCGGAGCAGCCTGGACACACGTGGCGAGGCCGAACGCGGTGAACCCGCCGATCAGTTTGAGGGCGTTGTGGCAAGAGACAGTCTTAAAGACAGCGCTGTCTTTCGAAAATCGCAAATCAGGCATAGGGAAGAAATTCTTGATCTTTTTCTGGGGGATGAGCGGAAGAAGTGACTGGCAGAAGCGTTTCAGCTAAAGCGTGCGCAAGGATAATGTTCTGTTACAGATAGAGAAAGGGCTTTTGCTGACATGCATCCTTTCAATTTTGGTAACAGTGTTCTCCTGTAGGAACGAGCTCGCTCGCGATGGTCGTGAACGATAACGCGTCAAACCAGATACCCAGCGGCGTCGTTGCGTTTTTCGCGAGCAAGCTCGCTCCTACAGGATCCCAAGATCACCTACATTTGATAGATCGCTTCCACCTGAAGAAGCCCTCGGCTAAGGTGCGCGGCTTTACCATTCCAATATCGCTGAAGGCCCGGCATGACCGAACACAACACTGATGCGCTGCATGGCGTAACGCTGGAACAGATCCTCAACGCGCTGGTTGAACACTACGAGTGGTCGGGGCTGGCCGAGCGCATCGATATCCGCTGCTTCAAGAGCGACCCGAGCATCAAGTCGAGCCTGACATTCCTGCGCAAAACCCCGTGGGCGCGGGAGAAGGTCGAGCGCCTGTATGTGAAGTTGATGCGCACCAAACGACCGCTTTGAACATGGTCAACCCTTCTGCGTTACACCGTCGTTTTGTGGTCGTGGCTGCCATGCTCGGCTGGGCGGGGTTGAGCATCCAGATGTACCTGATTTTCCATTCGCGCTGGACGCTGGGCGCCAGCCTGATCGGCGGGCTGGTGAGTTTTTTCAGCTATTTCACCGTGCTGAGCAACACCCTGGTGGCGACCGTGCTGACCTGTGCAGTGACATCCCGCGAGTCGGCGGCGCGTCGCTGGTTCTTGCAGCCGTGGGTCAGTAGTGGCATTGCCGTGAGCATCGCCGTGGTGAGCCTCGCTTACAACCTGCTGCTGCGCCACTTGTGGCATCCAGAAGGCTGGCAATGGCTGGCCGACGAACTGTTGCACGACGTCATGCCGCTGCTGTTTCTGGTGTATTGGTGGAGTTGCGTGCCCAAGGGCAGGCTGCGGGTGGGACACATCGGGTTGTGGGTGATCTATCCGCTGGTCTACTTCGCCTATTCGCTGCTGCGCGGGCATTTGCTGGCGGTTTATCCCTACCCGTTCATTGATGTCGAGAAACTGGGTTATCCACAGGTGTTCATTAATGCCGGGGGATTGTTGGTGGGGTTTGTGGTGATTGCCTTGCTGGTGATTGGGCTGGATCGGTGGCGTGCCGCCCGGAAGTGAACGCTGATTGTGGCGAGGGGGCTTGCCCCCGTTGCGCTGCGAAGCAGTGCTAAAAGCTGCAATGAGTATTTATCTGAAACACCGCATCAGCAGATTTTACGACTGCTTCGCAGCCGAACGGGGGCAAGCCCCCTCGCCACAAAGTATTCAACCAGCGATTGAGCGAGCAGATCACTCCTCGACACTGTCCCCCAGTTTCCAGTAACCCACCGCCTTGACGAACTGCTCGTCCAGCCCGTGCTCATCCAGCAGCACCCGACGAATCTGCCGCGACACTTTGCTCTCGGTCGCCACCCATGCGTACAGGCTGCCGGTTGGCACCTGGATCTGGCGCACGGTGCTCAACAAATGATCTTTGCCGCCTTCGCGCAGTACCCAGATCACATTGACCTCGGCAGCGCTCTCCAGCACTTGCTGCTCCTTGCCGTTTTCCACTTCGACAATCACCAACGCGCGGCGATTGGCTGCCAAGCCTTCGAGGCGTCGGGCAATGGCGGGCAGGGCGGTTTCGTCGCCGATCAGCAGATAGCTGTCGAACATGTCAGGCACGATCATCGAACCCCGTGGCCCGCCGATGTGCAGGAACTGCCCCGGTTGGGCCTGCGCCGCCCAGGTCGAGGCAGGGCCGTCGCCGTGCAGTACGAAGTCGATGTCCAGTTCCAGGGCGTCCAGATCGTAGCGACGCGGGGTGTAGTCGCGCATCTCAGGCAGCGGACCATTGTCCTTGCCGGCGCCCAGCACCAAGGTTTCCAGTGCCGCGGCCTGTTCGGCATTTTGCGGGAACAACAGTTTGACGTGATCGTCCGTGCCGAGGCTGACAAAACCTGCCAATTCAGGGCCACCCAAGGTAATCCGGCGCATGCGCGGAGTCAGGTCGACCACGCGCAACACTTCCAGGCGACGGCGTTTGATTTCGTGCATGACACGGTGAATGGTTGAGGCGATGACTTCAGTCATTCGGCGTTCTCCTGAACGGGTTGAACGGCGGGGCCGTCGACGATGGCTTTGGCGGTGTCGTTGAGCAGGACAGCGACGCGCTGGATTTCTTCCTTGCTCCAGCGGCCGTGGTGCAGTTGCAGCGCGTGGCGCAGGTTATGCACGGCTTCGTGAATTTCGGGCGGGCGATCATGGCCGCGCAGCGAGCGTTTGCTGACATCGATGCGCACCCGCACACCTTCAAGGGCGATGGCTTGCTCTTTCAGGGACAGACGTCCGGCGTCGGTCACGCTGTAGCGTTTTTTTCCGCCTTCGGCGTCGCCCTGGATCATTTCGCTCTCTTCCAGAAAGGTCAGGGTCGGGTAGATCACACCAGGGCTGGGGCTGTAGGCGCCGTCGAACATGCCTTCAATCTGGCGGATCAGGTCGTAGCCGTGGCAAGGCTGTTCGGCGATCAGTGCCAGCAACAGCAATTTCAGGTCACCGGGGGCAAAGACCCGGGGGCCGCGACCACCGCGCTCACGTCCGGGGCGTTTCTCGAAGCCGTCGCGGCCGTCGCCGTGTTCACGGTGGGGGGAATGATGGTCTCTCATTTCTGCTTTCTCTCGTCGTGTTTAGATACAACTTAAGATATATCTTAACGAGAAAGCAAGCCCCCCTGACCGGTGGCCGTTCCGAGCGTCGAGCCGATGACCCCGCCAAAACCGCAAAAATAGTGGTAATCAGTGCGGGTGAAAAACCTGAAATTAGTGTTAACTCTCTAATGTTGGGTTTTGGCCTGTTAAATGCGGGGTTTGTGGTATTGGTCTTACAGAAGTAACTTCGTTAGTTTCTGCTTGTCATTGCCGTTAGTGTGCGGTTTGTAGTATTTCTCTTACAGTCAGACATTGGTTTTTAAGTTATTTCAGGTTTTTTCTTTCTCGGGTGATAGCACTTTGGCTACGCACTTGCAGGAACGTTCCTGCTTACTTTCCAGATAAATTGATCGATCATCTTTCGGCGTTGAAAGTTCAGCTGAGCAAATAGCTGCTCGTGACGGTTTTGCTCAACTTGAACTTTCTGCGCTTATCCTTTTAAAAGACAGGTACTGAAAGATGTTCAAGAAAATCGCGTTTGCTGCTCCTCTGGCTGTTCTGGCTCTGAGTTCTTCCGCCGTATTTGCCGCGGGTGAAGCCCGTCACTCCATCAACCTTGTCGCGCATGTACCGACCAACGGTTTCTACGTGGTACCGGTCGATCCGGATCTGGTCAACAAGGATCAGAGAATGGATTACATTCCAAGCAAGGGCACCATGGATGAGGTCAACGGTTTCTTCGACGTACGCAACAACAACGGCTCGGTGCATGCCAGCCTTGAAAGCGTGCCGGAGCTGATCAGTGGTGCATCCAAAATTGGCCTGCAAGTGGCACTCAACAATGTAGTGCTCACCACGACTCCGCAAATGGTGGTTGGCGAGACCGAATCGAATGTCAATTACCGTGCCCCACTCAACATCAAGGCACAAGGCACCACCTTTGCACCAGGTGATTACACCGGTGCCGTCACCATGATGTTCGACGCTGTTCCTCCGGTTGCTCTTTGAACTTGATCAAGAGTCATAAGCGCTTACTTGTATAAGTAACGTGACCGACCGGCAATATTAAAAGTTGCCGGTCGGGTTTCAACTTCTTTGATATTAGAGTATTCGTTCATGTTCCCGATGACGCCCATCGCGGCAGCGCTTGCGTTGCTGTTATGTAGCAGTGCATTTGCGGCGCCCGCTTCCGTTGATAATACGCCGCGAAGTTTGCTGGCCCAGGCCAAAGGCTTGCCGGCAGAGTTCGAGGAACATTTTTTCGACGTTCCGTTGGCGGTTCGGGTCGAACTCGATCAGCAACCGTTGGGCGAGGCGATGATTGTATTGTCCCGCGATGACCGGGTGACGTTGCTCGATTTCACCGACACCAGTGAAAGCCGCTTCGGCGCCAGCGAACGCGAGACTTGGGCGGATATCCTCAAACCCGGCGTGGCGCTGGGCGCCTGCAGCGGTCAATGCCCGGAGCAGATGCTGGCGGTGCACTACAACCTGGAAAATTCATTGCTGTCGATCGTCACCGAAAATGCCGAACGCGATAGCGAAGCCAAGCGTTTCTACGATCAGCCTGAAGGCGGCAGCAGCGGCCTGATGGTGCGCAATCAACTCAATCTCAACGGCGGCCAGGATCAAGACCTGGGCGGTCGTTTCGGTCTGGAAGCCAGCGGCAGCCTGGGCAACTGGAGCCAGACCTTCAACATGCAACTGGCGCGTCTGGGTGGACCGGACGACAAGACCTATCACGCCGTGCATGAGCTCTTCACCCAGCGCGAACTGGAGGGCAGTTTTTTCCGGCTGGGGTACTTCACGCCCAACTCCGAAGGCTTGACTCGCCAGCCCCGTTCGTTCGGTACCAGCCCCGACACCGCCGTCGGCGTGATGTACGGCAGTTCCGACAGCCTGGCCATCGACAGCCCGAAACCCAGCGTGTACCCGGTTTATGTCACGGCCAACCGTCAGGGTTCCGTGGAAATCTATCGCGATGGCCTGCTGATCAATACACAGTCAGTGCCAGCCGGGTTGCAGACCCTCGACACACGGCCATTGCCGGGCGGTATTTACGAGGTGGAAGTGCGGTTGATCGAAGATGGTCAAATCACCTCGACCACCCAGGAGCTGATCTATAAGCCGAACAACTGGCGCAACCACGATGAGCGCTGGCGCTACAACCTGTTCGCCGGGCAGGAAAGCAAACTGCTGAGCAACTGGGATCAACAGAGCAGTGGCGATGCCACGGCGGGCGCCTCGATCAATTACCTGCTGCACCCACGGGTGATTCTCGGACTGTCGGCACGCCAGGTGCGCGAAAAACTCCAGTACGGCAGCTCCATTGACTGGACCCTGGGCAACAGCACCAGCGTCTACGCCAATCTTTACCAGACCGAAGACCACGGTACCGGCGCCGATCTGCAAGGCCTGTACAACTACGGCTCTGGCAGTCTGGTGATCAGCCACAACCGTAGCTGGCTCGACACCACCAACACTTATGACATCCTGCCCGACGGCACCCGCGTACGCCAACGCAATGTGTTCACCGGCCAGACCAGCAACTCGTCGCTGGCGCTGAACCACCGCATCAGTCGCAAGAGTTCGCTCAACGCGCGGGTGTCCCACAGTGAGGGCAATGTCGAGGGCGTCGGCGTCGACCTCGGCTGGACCCAACGGACCCAGCTGTTTGGCAGCGATGCCAATTGGCGCCTGTCGTTGTTCGACCGTCCGGGCAGCTACAGCAGCGGCGATGCGCGCAATCGCGGGGTCGACCTGAGCATCAACATGGCGCTCGGCGGTCCGGGCCAGCAGATTTCCGGCAGCATCGGCAGCCGCACCGCCCGTGAGGGCGGTCGCGACAACAACGCCTCGCTCGGTTACCGCAAGGACCTGCAAGACCACGTGTTGCAGAGCGTCTCGGTGACTGCGCTCACCGACACCTATGGCGTCGGCCTGTCGAGCCTGGCGAATTTTCGTACCGACGAAATCAACGGCGACGGTTTCATTCAACGCTCTTCGTTCAACAACAAATTCACCGGTGGCCTGAACCTCGACAGCACCCTGGTGGTCGGCGCGCAGCGCATGGCGTTGACCAGCCAGCATCAAGGGCGCGGTGCCGGGATGATTGTCGACGTCGAGTCCGACATCGACGGTATCGCCTTGCGCGCCGACGACCTCAGTGGTGGCAGCGCGGCGCTGCGGCCGGGGCGCAATTTCATTCCGCTCACGGCCTACAAAAACAGTTCGGTGAGCTTCGACTTCGAAGGCAATCACGTGCCGGCGGCCAGCATCGAACCGGCGCGCACTCGCTATCACCTGAACAAGGGCGGTGTGGAGTACCGCAAGGTGCGGGTGATGAAAACCCTGACCGTGCTCGGGCGCCTGATCGATCCGCAGGGGCGGCCGCTCAAGGGCCACCACGTGATCAACCACGCCAGCCGTGGGGTCAGCGAGGTCGACGGTTTCTTCTCGATGGAAATGAACGCGGGTTCACCGACCCTGCAAGTGCGATATGCCGACCAGTTGCTCTGCCAGTTCCGTCTCGATACCGACAAACACCGCAATGAAAACAACGTGCTGATGATCGGTGATTTGCGCTGTTCGCCGGACACCTTGGCGGACGCCAATCGCACGGCTGAGACGGCGGGATGACGGATATCCGGTTCAAGGGATTTTTGAGGTCATGTCAAATGTTAGATATTTCACAAGTTAAAAGGTCAGCCATATATGCAGCCGCTGTTGTTGGAGTAGTCGTGGCGCTGTTCCCTGCTTCAGCCGCAGCGGTCACCCAACAAATCAGGGCAGTGTTTTACCCTGATGCATCTAACCCTCAATTCAATAAGTTCGAAAATAGAACGCCGTTAAGTGGTTTTTGCTTGGATAACCCACCTCAATGCCACGCTGAAAACCTGTTCAGCTTACGCCTGCCTATTCTCTCTTACTCGAATGCAACCATTGTGGGCGGTCATACCAACAAGCGTTTGGGGGCGATGTTTAACATTCCTTCGCAATGGCAAGACGTGACCGTCAGCCACCCAACGGCGCCCCCTCAAACCGTCAGGTTCCGGGTGGCCGGCATGGGCGTGGCCTACAAATTACCTCTGCCGGCACCCGAACTGACCGGCGGGTTAGGCCATAACTATCTGTTTGAGGGCGGTACCTGGAGTTATGCCGGTCCACCGTGCACCGGTTTAATGGGTGCGGGTAATGACATTGGTTTCAATAGTTTCTGGCGGCACCCGGTTAGCGCCGAGATTTGCGCCAAGAAGGCTGTTTTCGATATTCCACAACCCTTCAAATATGAAACGTTCGACATTACTTATGAGCTTGATACTCCCAATCCCCAAGACATGGTTTCGGGGCAATACACCGGACAGCATATTTTTCGAGTTGGGCCAAGCCAGGATTTTGATTTGGGCGATGTGATGATTCCTCAGGACAACGTCATCGTTCTTGATTTTCTTCTCGACGTTGAACATGTGTTGAAAATCGACATCCCCCCCAGCGGTGAAAAAATTCAGCTGGTCCCGGCTGGCGGCTGGCAGAGGTGGTTGCATGCGGGGCGAAAACCCGTGCGGTTGTTCCGTGACCAGACCTTCAACATCTCGGCCTCATCGCGTTTCAAGATGCACATGGAGTGCGAGTGGAGCACTGCCTACGACTGCATGCTCGATGACCGCGTCTCCAAGCGGGGGGTGGAGCTGCAGGTCTTTGTCACCCTGCCCAATGGCCTGACCGACACGAGCGGGCAACCCGTCAGGCACATGCGTTTGCGAGCGGGCGCGGCCAATGCGTTGAATTTCCAGCCGGGCTTCTACGTCGACAGGGCGCCGGGTGTTCTGCACTTTGAAGTGCCCCAGAGTCAAATGGCATTCATGCTCGAACCGGGTGCCGGTCCTTACTACAAGGGCAAAGTCACCGTGATCTGGGATTCGGAAATCTGATGGGCCGTCTATCGATGGACCGCGCCTGTGTTGTGTTCAATGTCATGAGGTTCAAAGGTATGAAACGTCTGTGGTTGCTGTTGGGTTTGAGCGGGTTTTCTCTGGCGGTTCAGGCCGGTCCGCAGATCAACGTGGGAACGGTGTACGACTATCTGGACGGCGACAAGAGCACCTACCTCAAACGCGTATTCAACAGCGGCGACAGCACCGCGTTCGTCAAGGTCAACATCCTGGAAATCATCTATGACGCCGATGGCAGCCACCGCGAGGTACCCGTCGCAACGCAAGCGGATGGCAGCGGTCGGGATGGCTTGATGGCCAGCCCCGCACGGCTGATCGTGCCGGCCAATGGCATGCAGGGTACGCGTTTGCTGCACTTGGGCGCTCGTGACACCGAACGTTATTTCCGCGTGCGTTTTGTGCCGGTGGTACCGGAAAAGGAAGACGACTTCGCGGTGTCCAGTGAAGAGCGCGAAACCTACAAGGAGAACCTGTCGGCGGGGGTCAACGTGATGACCGGGTTTGGCACGGTGTTTTTTGTCCGTCCCAAGAACAGCCGTTTCGACAGCGTGATCGATGACAGCGCCGGTGTTTATCGACTGCGCAACAACGGCAACACCGTGGTGGTGATCGATGAGTTTCGCAATTGCTCGCTGAAGAATGAAACCGAGTGCGAGCCGACCACCAAGCATCACGTTCTGGCGGGCAAGTCGTTCGAGTTCGAGAAGAAACCCGGTCGCGAATACCGCTTCAACCTGATTGAAGGCGCCGACAAAAAAGCGTTGCGCGTTGCCAGCCAGTAACACCGCCAAAGGCGGGTCGCCCTGGAAGACTCGCCGCTTTTTTTCTCGCAACAGGTAACTGACATGATCAAGCAATCGGCCATCGCCCTCTGTGTGGGCGTGATGACGTGTGCCCAGGTTTTCGCGGCACGGGAAGAGCGCACGTTCGAAGTGTGGGCGGATATTCCGACCCTGGGCTTTTACGTGCTACCGGCCGAGACGAACTGGATTCATCTGGAACAGACCCTGCCGTGGAATCGCAACACGTCGAAGCTCGAAGGGTTGCGCAAGAATTTCGACGTCAAGCACGACACCAGTGCGATCGAAGCGCGGCTGGACGCCGAGCCCTATCTGTTCAACGGGCGGGAGGACCAGAACATCTACTTGCGGGTCACCTTCAATGGCCAGGAGTTGAGCCACGAGGCGACGCCGCGCGAAGTGGTGTCGGCGGCGCAGGCGATGGCAGGCGGGCGCTTTGCTTTGGAAGTCCAGCCGAAAGAGCCGGCCGGTGGTTATAAACCGGGCACTTACTACGGAACGGTTCAGTTGATTTTCAGTGCCGCGGCACCCTGATCTGTTTTTGACAGGGCCCAAAAGTGTGAGAGCACACGGGTGTTGCAGCGTTTGAATGTCGAGTGGATATCGCCACCCAGGGAGCAGGGCGGCTTTTCGGAGATGGATACAGATGAATGTCACAGGTGTTTTGTTTTCAAGACGGCTTTTTTGGTTATGGAGCCTTTTAATGGTGTGGTGGCTGATGCCCCAGGCGTTGGCGCAAGACGTATCAATTACAGCTTTGTTCAAGCCCGATTCAGCATATCCGCACATCAACCAATTCAAGAACACCACGCCGCCCAGTGGCTACTGTCAGCTGTATCCGGAGCAATGTGAGGAAAACAAGACGTTCAGCCTGCAAGTTCCGATTCGATTCGAATCCAGTCGCGCGATTCTGGCCAACCATGCATCACCGCGCCAGGGCGCAACAATCACGGTGCCAGCGCAATGGCGTGAGCTGTCAGTGCGTCATGAATCCGGAGCGGTGGAACAGGTAAGAATGCGGATTACCGGGGTGGGCTCCAAGTATGTGACTGAGGATGTTCGGACGTTGACAGGGGACACCAACGATGACTCCCGGAATGCGCATAACCTGTTGTGGGGGCAGAGTTGGGTGTACGCGCCGTCGCCGTGTGTTTACAGCGGTGTGGGTTACTACCGCCCCACCTCCTATGGTTTTTTCTGGAAAGCACCGGAGCAGGCCGCGTGTAATAAACAGGCGAAGTTCGATGTCCCTTGGTTGCGCTACGACCATCTGGATTTTTCCTATGAACTGGTCACGCCCAATCCATTGGGCATGTTGGCAGGCAATTACACAGGCTCGCTGACCTATACGGTCGGTCCCAACGGCGACTTCGATTTCGGCGATGTCATGCTGCCGAGCAGTCCGGTGTTGACCATGAACTTCAACCTCGACGTTCAACACACCCTCAAGGTCGATATTCCGCCCGGTGGTGAGAAAGTCCAATTGGTACCGGCCGGTGGCTGGCAGAGCTGGTTGCAGGCGGGGCGCAAACCGGTGCGGTTGTTCCGTGACCAGACCTTCAACATCTCGGCCTCATCGCGTTTCAAGATGTACATGGAGTGTGAGTGGAGCACTGCCTACGACTGCATGCTCGATGACCGTGTCTCCAAGCGTGGGGTGGAGCTGCAGGTCTTTGTCACCCTGCCCAATGGCCTGACCGACATGAGCGGGCAACCCGTCAGGCACATGCGAATGCGATCGGGCGCCGCCAATGCGTTGTATTTCCAGCCGGGTTTCTACGTCGACAGGGCGCCGGGTGTTCTGCACTTTGAAGTGCCCCAGAGTCAAATGGCATTCATGCTCGAACCGGGTGCCGGTCCTTTCTACAGGGGCAAGGTCACCGTGATCTGGGATTCCGAGGTCTGAGGCTCGGGGCTGCCGCCATCGCTGGCAGGCCAGCTCCCACAGTGGATGGGTGTCGTACACAGATCTTGTGGCGACCACCGATCCCCTGTGGGAGCGAGCTTGCTCGCGATGAGGCAGGCACATCCAGCATCAATGTTTATGCTTTTTACTGGCCGGCGCGCTTCATGGCTTGACGGGTCAAGCGCCTCGACAGTTCTTTCTCGGCGTCACCGAGGTCGACCAGCAGGCGATCGAAAATTCCATCGCTCAATGGCTCATCGGCAAAGACCACCGTGTCCGGCGCCGGCAGATCGTTCATCAGTTCCCTGAGCCGGCTGCGCAGGGCAGCTCGCTGAGTATCCGACGTCGATTCAGCCCATTCGCGCTGGGTCGTGCGCAAAGTGTCCAGTTGATCCGACAGGCCCTGATAGCGACGTTTATTGGCTTCCATGTCGGTCGCATAGCGCTCGTTCAAATGGTTTTGCCAAAAGTCCTGTTCGAGCATTCGATCGACCAGACCATCGCCTTCGCCCAGGGCCAGCACCGTGTCATAGGCTTGATCGATCATCGCGTCAGTGACGCCGGACACCGGCCGGAACAACATGCCCTTCGATTGCCAGGGCAGGTCGAGGCGCTCTGCCAGTCCGGTCTGATAGGCCAGGTAGACCTCGACTTCGTCCGGGTTGCCGCCACGACTGGCGACATCGGCACGGGCAATGTCGTTGACCTGTTCCAGCCGCGCCGCGCCTTTGGCCAGGGTCACCAGCTTCAGCTCCAGCTGCGCTGGGTCGGTGGAATACGCGTGGGCCTCGTAGGCGAGCACATGGATGCCCATGTGATTGAACAACTGCGCACCGGCGTCGGCGCCATCCACCGGCGCGACGGCCATGGTGAACAGCTTCTCCCGCAGAGGCGTATCGACGTATGCGGCATCGAGCATGCGCCAGACACGTTGCACCAGTTGATCCCGGGCCGGGCCGGGGTTCTGGAAGTCGCGGCTCAGGCGGGTATCAAGCAAAACTTTCAGGAAGCCCTGTGCCTGAGGCTCATCGGCCAGCTCCGACCAGAGATTGGTCCGGTCCATGCCCCAGCTGGGAACATCGCTCCAGTGATTCGCGCTGTAATCCGAGCTGACCACCCACTCGGCCTGGCTGTTGTAGGGCACGATGGGCTCCGGAGGCAGCGCCACCGAGCGGCGAATCGCCTGATAGTGAACCTGGTTTGCTTCCGACAGGTTGCCGACGTCCAGCCGGGTGCGCGCCACAACCCAGGCCTGCGGTGAGCCGGGTACCACCTCGGGGATCACGCTGATCGGGTTATCCCGAAGATCCAGCAGAAAACCGCGGGGCCTGGTTTTGCTCAGCGTACCTTCGGGCCAGGTGGTAATGCCCGTGTTGCGCAGCCCGACGACCTTCAGCCGGGGCATGCGCGAGATATCGACAGGCCTGCCCAGAGGATTTTTGTCCAGACGCAGAATTTCCAGGTAGGTCAGGTGTTTGAGTTTCTCGACGGCGGCGGCGTCCAGCGCGATGTGATTGTCACTCAAACGCAGGCGTTCGAGCCGATGCATGGCGCCGATGTTTTCCGGCAGTTGCGTCAGGTAGCATCGGTTGGCGCTGAGTTCGCGCAGGTTGGGGAAATCTTTCAGCAGGCCATTCGCCTTGGTGGAAAACAGTGTGTTATCGAGTTTCAGGATGGTGACCTTGTCCAGAAACCTTTTCAGTTGCGGTCGTTTCGGCCATTCGGACTCCAGATCTATCGGAAGCAGCTCCCGAGACAGATCCAACGCATAGCCATGGAGTTCGGTACGGCTGCCGAGCTCGGTATTCTTTCGTTCGAAACAGGCGAGTAAACGCTCGGCAATGTGTTGTCGAACACCGCGCAAAGGCATCGGATTATCGGCATCCAGCCCGGCGGACTCCGCCCTCCACAAATCGATGAGATTGCGCAGCTGGTTGAGATCGTTTTCCTGTTCCTCCAGAAGCCTCAGCGGCTCACCCTGGTTGGTCAGGGCAGTGGCGAAATTGTCGACCTCGGCCTCGCAGAAATGTGGATAAAGATCCTGGATGCGTTCGTGCAGTGTCAGGCCTTCCCTGCTGAGCCAGCCTCCACGCACCAACAACATCGTTTCATGCTCGGCCACCGGGCGAACGGGCGGGTCGGCGAGTACGGTCCGGCGTTCGCTGGGCGGGGCCGATTTGACCATGACCCATTGGCGGAACCTGTCGCCGTCACCCGGTTTGTAGCCCAGGTTGTTTTGGCCATTCTCCTGCGTGGCTTGCAGGACGGCTTCGAAAAAGTCATCGGCTTCATGGATCGGCTGATCCTCGCCATCACGCACCTGATACTGCCCGGCATCATCGCGAATCAGCACCCGCACCCGCGTGGCGTCTTCGGGGCCGACGCTGTAACGCAACTCGCCATTGAATGTGCCCTGACGAATCTCGAGACGCAGGTTGCCGAAGGTATCGGTGTTAAAGCGCAAGGTGCCCAGCACCAGGCGCTCGGTGTCGGGAGTGATTGATGCGCTCGGGTACAGACCCTGGGCCGCTCGTACTGTTTGAGTTTCGAATTGCAGCTCTCGGGCCTGGGTCCTCATGCGCAAAGGCAGGCGGTTTTCCTGGGTAATCCGTTGACGTTCCGCGGCGCTGGCACGCGTATGGATTTGTTCCGCAACGGTCGCCGGCAGCTCGGGGAAATCGCTGAACAGCGGCGTGATTTCAGCGGGTAACGTAGCGGGTGCAATGGCTGGTGAAGCCAGGCGTTGCAGGGTATCGGTCAGCAGCGGTGGCGGCGGGGCGCTTTCAACGTGCACCCGGCGCAACTCGGCTTCATCGGTGCCGCTGATCTGGCGAATCTGCTCCAGTTGTTCATCGTTGAAACCATCGGTGCTGTGGCCGAGGCGGCGCATCAGGGGCGAGCCTTCCCACTCCCGTGGGTTTTCCGTTTCGCAGACCCAGGCCCCACGGCCATTGTGGCGCAGGGTCGGTGCATAGGCATCGAAACGCTGCGGGTGGCGGATGCGTTGTTGCCCGGTCACCGGGTCTTCCAGCACTTCGAAGTGTTGATCGTTCAGGCGCACTATGCGCCGGCCCTGATGCTGGTGAATGCCCTGATCATCAGGCCGGGCATCCACGGGTAATTCCGCGTCGGTGCGTTGATAAGGGCTGAGATCAGGGTTCCACAATCGCGTCTCACCGTTTGCCAGTTGCACCGGTTTCAGGCCTTCGAAAAACGGCGAAAGCTTCGCCTGTGCAACATTGCCGACGGCGCCTGCCGCCGCGAATACGCCCAACTGGACCACGCTTTCCAGGACGCCGAGGGTCTGCTCGCCGGCCTCGGCCAAGCGTCCCTCGGCCAGGTCGACAAGGCCTTCGACCACGCCATCGGTCAATTGATAGGCCGTGTACGCCAGCATCAGTGGGCCCAGGACAGGCACAAATGGGGTCGTCGCCAGCAAGGCGATCGTGAGGATGTCCGAGAGCATTTTTTCCAGGTTGTCCCACCAGGCCCAGCGTGCCATGCGGTCGGCGTATTCGGTGGAGATGGCGATCTCCCGGGCATCGTTGAAAATCTTGTTGAGGGTCTGCCGGTAGCGGTAGCCCCACAGGTCATTGTTGAAGGTCGTCGCGCGGTCGGTCTTGATGCTCGACACACTGAAATGCAGATCGGGTTTATCCACAGGCGTTTCGCGCCAGCTCGGCAAATTGGTACCTGCGGCAGCCGGCTGCCATTTCACCGTGCTCAGACGCGCGTTCAATCCGGCAAAAAAATGCCCGCGTTGCTCATGGGGCACGAACTGGCTGAAGAACTGTTGATAGCTTTTAGCCGATGCGCCATCGCGCAACTGGCGTGTCAGTTCCGCCATGAATTCCAGTGACGAAGGGTATTGCTTGAGCGGGTGCTGCGGGTCTTGGGGCACATAGGCAATCACCGGGACCGGGCCGCTGGCACTGGCTGTATCCGCCGCGATCAGGATGATGCCGCTCAGGCGCGTGTCCATCATCGCCAGGTTGTAATAGTCGACGGGTTTGCCGTTCCACTTCAGCCGTGAACGATCCTCGAGCATGCCTTGCACCACGTCATAGGCATCCTGGTCGATGTCGTGCTTCATCAGGGCCATTTGCGCGGCGACATTCAGTGCGCTTTTCTGGCTGAGAACGACTTTTTGGCGCAGGACATTGCTCGCTGCCTTGTCGCTCGGCTTTAAAGTGTCTTGCAGGTGCTGTTGATAGCGGGCGCCGATGTCCAGTTCGCGACACACGGACTTGAACTGCTCGATGCTCAGTTTGTGCTTGAGCTGTTTGACGTTGAAATGCCCACGTGCGTCGGGGCGGGTGATGAATTCGGAATCTTGGGTGAACGCCTCGTCTTGGGAAAAGTTGTGCAGCGCGGCATCCAGCAGCGAGATGGTGCGACTGGTGGTTCCTGCGGAAAAGTCATGGACCCACCAGGCCGTCTTCACCGGGGCATACAGGCGCAGCCAGGTTTCCTCGACATCGTCTTCGACGCCGAAGCGGTCCCTCAGCTTTTGCTGCAGCAGGGGTTTGGCAAAGGCTGAAATATCCAGCAGATCGCGCAGGGCCTGATCCACGGTGTTCTGCGAGGTCCAGTTAAGCTGGTTGGCTTTTTTCAACTTGCGGTGAGCGGTTGTCGACGCGGTCCTGTGCCAGTCGGGCAGCGTCAGCCTGACAGATTTCAGCGCATCGACACGGGATGGGGAGGTGTTCAACAGCCAGGACGGAATCGCCTTTCTGACCTGATGGAAGTGGATGCTTTTATCGAATGGGGCGATGGCGATCGGGTCTGATCCTTGAATCGCCGAGGGGGTAATGGGCATTGTTTGATCGTCCTTTGATCAGTACCGGGGACGACCAGACTAGGTAAGCATGTTGCCTAAAAAAAGCGCAAAGATTGGTTGTTAAAGGTGCCGGGTGCGACTCGATTCTCCAAAAATCAAAGAGTGAAAAATACATATGTACCGCCATCGTTCCATTTCGTTGAGTCGTGCCTAGCGGCTCGCCGCCACCTCGGTTGGCTGGCACATCGTGTGGGTACCCGGTTGCAGGTAAGGCGTGAGGATCGGTGCCATGCCCTTGAGCACCTGCACCGGCAACGCCGAGGTGAAGGTAAAGCTTTCCGCCGAGCGGCCTGGCACGAACGCCGTCAGGGTGCCGAAATGGTGATCGCCTATGTAGAACACGAAGGTCGCCGTGCGGTTGAGCGATTTGGAACTCAAGATTCGCCCACCGGACCCGATGGCCTCGATGCGGTTGTCACCGGTACCGGTCTTGCCTCCCATCGCCAGCGGGCTGCCATCGGGCAGTTTGAAACTGCCGGCCACGCGTTTGGCGGTACCGGCGTCGACCACTTGCGACAGGGCCTCGCGCATGGCGGTGGCTACTTCGGACGGCATCACCCGTTTGCCGACGTCCGGGTCATTGATCAGTTGGGTTTCAAAGGGGGTGTTCGCGGCAAAATGCAGGCTGTCAATGCGCAGGGTCGGCATGCGCACGCCATCGTTGAGGATGGTGCCGATCAATTCGGCCAGGGCTGCGGGACGGTCGCCGGAGCTGCCGATGGCGGTGGCCAGCGACGGTACCAGGTGGTCGAACGGATAGCCGACTTTCTGCCAGCGCTGGTGGATGTCGAGGAACGCTTCGATCTCCAGCATGGTGCGGATGCGACTGTCGCGGGCGCCCTTGTGCCGGCTTTTGAACAGCCAGCTATAGACCTCCTGGCGCTCGAACTGGCTGGCTTTGACGATATCGCTCCACTTGGCGTCGGGGTGATTGAGCAGGTAGCCCATCAGCCACAGGTCCAGGGGGTGGACCTTGGCGATGAACCCCTGGTCCGGCAAGTCGTAGGAGCCTGGGCCGTAGGCCTCGTAGAGCCGCACAAGACGTTCGTCGGTGAGCTTTTCCGTGAGCTTGGCGCCCTTGAGGTGCGAGCGCACAAAGGCGTTGAAGCTTTCCTGGCTGGCCTGCGGCAGCAGGTAGCGGTGCACGGCGGCCATGCGGATCGGGGTCGGGCGCATGCTGTCGAGGAAGGTGTCGAGGCGGTCCTGGGTGTCCTTGTTCTTGTACTTCTTCCAGAACTTGAGCAGGAACGAAGTGCCCTCGCGGTCGGCGAATTCGGCCAGGTACTCCTGACGCCGCGGGTTGCGGTCATCCTTGAGCAGTTCGGCACTGCTGTTCGGGCCGGAGTAGGTGGTGTAGCGCACCAGATCACGCATCAGGCGAATGAACGGCAGGTTGATCGATTCGCGCAAAGCGTCGCGCAGGGGCGGTATCCGGCCGTTGTCTTCCTTGCGGAAGTTGTGGAACGTGTGCAGGCCACCCCCGGTGAAAAACGCCTCGCCGGGGCCGGCGGAGTATTTGCGGTCCAGGGCGGCGCCGAGCATTTTTTGCAGATCGCGGTCCTTGTTCTCGATCAGGTAGTCGACCGCCCAGCGGCTCAGGCGATCCTGGTCCGGCACGTCGACTTTCTTCAGCTCCGCAACGGCCATGCCGGCGTATTTGTCGTGCAACTCGGCGATGATTTGCAGGTAGGTGGTCAGCACACGCATTTTCGCGGTGGAGCCCAGTTCCAGTTTGCTGCCTTCGTTGATGTCGAATGGCTGGTCGGTGCTGTCGGTCTGCACCCGCACCCGCGAGCCGTCCGGGGTCAGTTCGAACAAGGTGAAGCTGTAGCGTACCTGGGTGGTGCTGGTGGTGGTCAGGAGGCGTTCGCCGATCAGGCCGATTTGCGTGGCAAATTCAGGGTCGGCCAGTTTTTTCAGGTACTCGGTGGCCTCGCTTTGCAACTGGCCTTGCAGGGTGCTGGTGGCGGAGAGGTCAAGGCGGTCGAGGTCATACAGCGGGCGATTGAGCATGCCGGCCAGACGGCTGCGCGCGACACTGATGCCCTTGTTGGTTTCAATCGGTTGAATGGTCGGCTGGGTGGCCCAGTCGCGGTAGATCACTTTGCTGGCCAGGGCGGCGGCGGCGAACTCGGCGTCGATCACATGGTTTTGTGCCAGCAGACGTATATGGCTGTCGGTGAGGTCGGCCAGTTCATCGTGACCCTTGGTCAGGTAGTGCGACGGGCGGCGCTGGGCAATCATCAACGACAGCATTTCACGCAGGGCCAGGCCTTTTTCCGCCATGGTTTTTGGATCCGTAGCGGTGCTGGACAGCGCTTCGTTGGCCTGTTTGAAGTCGGAGCCGTACCACACGCGCAACCCTTCAGCCATGCCGTGCACTTCACCGTGGCCCGGTACCGCTGACAACGGCACGCTGTTGAGGTAGTCACGAACCACGTTCTGCCGGATTTCGAGGGTTTGTGGCCCGGCCTGATAGGCGCGTACGGTGGCGGAAACCATCTGGCGAATCTTTTCCGCGCCATTGACCGTCAAGCCATCGGGGGAATGCCGGTACTTCTCCAACTGCGTGGCCAGGGTACTGCCACCGGCGGATTGGCCGGGCACGTGCAACATCTTCGCCAGCTGGGACCACGCCGCCATGCCGAACCGCGGCCAGTCCACCGCCGGGTTGGCCAGCGGTTGCCTGGGGTCGAGCAGGAAGCGGTTTTCGATGAACAGCAGGCTGTTGACCACCACCGGCGGGATCGAGGCAAAGGTTGAATAAAGCTGCTGCGGATAGTGGTACTGGTACAGCGGCGCTGCGCGGCAGTCGGTGATCGACAGCCCGGCCTGGATTTTCTCGGCATAAGGCACGAACAGGCCCTTGTCGCTGTACTTCAGCAACGCTGGAGAAAAGCGGGTTTGCGCCTCAACGATGAAATTGCGCTTGATCAGGCGCGGCAGGAACTCACCCAATGAGCTGTAGCCCAGGCGCCGATCGAATGGACCTTCCCCCGGATAGCGAATCGCATCGCTGGGGCCGGGTTTGAGCTCATAGCTCAGTGACGCGGCGTATTTGCTGACTTCCTGGGCCTGGAACTTCGAGGTGCGCATCTCCCTCATGGCGGCCAGCCCCACGACAATCGCGATAATCAACAGCAATAGCCAGAACGCACCCCATCCGTGTCTGGAACGACGGGGTTTTTCAGGTAACGGCGCTTCATCCTCACTTTCATTCGGAACCACGGTTTTACTCGAATCTGTTTGCCACAAAGCGCCCATAGTCGACTGATCCATTCACGCAGATTGATCGGACTTGACTCAAGCTTAGACGGTGGTTGGCGAGGGTGAAGAAAATGTGAAGGGCAAAATGATGCACGGACGCACCGATAATCAGGCGGATTGAAGCACTCGTGGCGAGGGGGCTTGCCCCCGTTCGGCTGCGAAGCAGTCGCAAATCCGGTATTTGCGGTGTGTCTGATACAACAGGGGTTGCCTGATTGAGGGGCCTGCTTCGCAGTCCAACGGGGGCAAGCCCCCTCGTCACAAAGTGTTTGGCGTAGGGGCGTCCGTTTACAGCCAGCACGCATCCCAGAGAGGGTAGTCGCCAATTTTATTCACAAGTCCTGCCCTGAGTGGATTGGCAACGATGTGGCGAGCGAACGGCAGAAGATCTTCTCCATCGCGAATGGCCCGGTCGTGGTAGCCGGTTTGCCAGAGTGGGCCACGGCGGCCAGTGATTTCGTTCACTTCACGGGTGCAACGTGACTTGATGGCTCCGATGACACGCCCAAGATTGCCTTCCTCCAACTGCATCAGCCAATGAAAGTGATCGGGCATGACCACCCATGCGATGGAGTTCACTACGTTGGTTTCATGAGCTCGACGTAGTTCTGAAACAAGTAAGCGTCCCAAATGCCAATCCGAAAAGATCGGTTGGCGACCATGAACAACGGCGGTGATGAGATATGCCCGACCACTCTCGGAATATCGGCCCAGACGCAAGCGGTGGGAGTTGGGTTGAGTTGGCATTCCATTGCTTTCCTTGAGGATATCAATTGCACATTCAAGGCTAGTACCCGGTTGTCCAGGGTAGATCTGCATGTGTTGAGTGAAAGCTCTGATACCTGTGAAGGAATGACGGCGCGAGAAAGCTGTTGTTGTTTTTGTGGCGAGGGGGCTTGCCCCCGTTGCGCTGCGAAGCGGCGCCAAAAACTTGCGCCTGGTGGTTGTCTGGCACACAGCGTTTTCCTGTTTTGCGACTGCTGCGCAGCCGAACGGGGGCGAGCCCCCTCGCCACAGTTGTGATCGCACCTGGAGAAGGGGGGCGGTCTGTAATGGCTGAAGTAGAGCCTTTTCGAGGGTAAGTACGACTTTGGCAGGGGCATGACGATGCACCATTGTTGTGCAATACTCGGCGCCGTTTTTCCCACTGATCTTGCGGGTTTTTCCTACAAGACGACTCTGCCCACGAAGCAGAACCGGTTCGGGACGCGATGGCTTATCGGTCAGCGCTTCGCCACTCGGTGGTCATATCCAATAACAAGACGAGGTTGTCCCCCATGCCCGTAGGCAATCACCTGCCCCAAGGCGAGACCGCTCAGGGCGGTCCGCTCAAACGTGAACTCGGCGAGCGGCATATTCGCCTGATGGCACTCGGTGCCTGTATCGGCGTCGGCCTGTTCCTGGGCTCGGCCAAGGCCATTGAAATGGCCGGTCCGGCCATCATGCTGTCTTACATCATTGGCGGTCTGGCGATCCTGGTGATCATGCGCGCTCTCGGTGAGATGGCCGTGCACAATCCCGTCGCCGGCTCGTTCAGCCGTTACGCCCAAGACTACCTCGGCCCGCTGGCGGGCTTCCTGACCGGCTGGAACTACTGGTTCCTGTGGCTGGTGACCTGCGTCGCGGAAATCACTGCCGTGGCGGTGTACATGGGTATCTGGTTCCCCGATGTACCACGCTGGATCTGGGCGCTCGCTGCGTTGATCAGCATGGGCTCGATCAACCTGATCGCGGTCAAGGCCTTCGGTGAGTTCGAGTTCTGGTTTGCCTTGATCAAGATCGTCACCATCATTGCGATGGTGCTCGGCGGCATCGGCATCATCGCCTTCGGTTTCGGCAACGACGGCGTGGCCCTGGGTATTTCCAACCTGTGGACCCACGGCGGCTTCATGCCCAACGGTGTACAGGGTGTGTTGATGTCGCTGCAAATGGTGATGTTCGCCTACCTGGGCGTGGAGATGATCGGCCTGACCGCCGGTGAAGCGAAGAACCCGCAGAAGACCATTCCGAACGCGATCGGCTCGGTGTTCTGGCGCATCCTGCTGTTCTATGTCGGTGCGCTGTTCGTGATCCTGTCGATCTACCCTTGGAACGAAATCGGCACCCAGGGCAGCCCGTTCGTGATGACTTTCGAGCGGCTGGGCATCAAGACCGCCGCCGGCATCATCAACTTCGTGGTGATCACCGCGGCGTTGTCGTCCTGCAACGGTGGCATCTTCAGCACCGGGCGCATGCTCTACAGCCTGGCGCAGAACGGCCAGGCTCCGGCGGGCTTTGCCAAGACCTCGAACAACGGCGTGCCGCGTCGTGCATTGCTGCTGTCGATTGGCGCGTTGCTGTTGGGCGTACTGCTGAACTATCTGGTGCCGGAAAAGGTGTTTGTCTGGGTGACGGCAATTGCCACCTTCGGCGCGATCTGGACCTGGGTGATGATCCTGCTGGCCCAGCTGAAGTTCCGCAAAGGCCTGAGCGCCAGCGAAGCGGCCGGCCTGAAATATCGCATGTGGCTGTACCCGGTCAGTTCGTACCTGGCGTTGGCGTTCCTGGTGCTGGTGGTCGGCCTGATGGCGTACTTCCCGGACACCCGCGTGGCGCTGTATGTGGGGCCTGCGTTCCTGGTGCTGCTGACGGTGCTGTTCTACGTGTTCAAGCTGCAACCGACCAATGTTTCGCAAGGTGCGGCGCGTTCGGTTTCGTAAGTTGTAATGCTTGAAAAGCCAAAGCCCCGGTCGATTGGCCGGGGCTTTTTGTTGAAAGTCATTTATCTGCGAACCGGGGCTTTTGTGGCGAGGGGGCTTGCCCCCGTTGGACTGCAAAGCAGTCCCTAGATCAGGCCCTAAAGTTGTGCCAGACACACCGCAAATATCGGATTTGCGACTGCTTCGCAGCCGAACGGGGCGGTGCGGCGATCCGACAAGCCCCCTCGCCACAGGTATCAGTCAAGCGACTACCACCTGCTTTGGACCAGTCAACCGCTTGTTGAACTCAAGCCAGGTCGCCAGCAACGCCATCAACCCGGCACCCACCAACGCCGTGAAGATCTGCATGGCAAAAGCATCGTCGGTCAGCGCATTGACCATGTCCGCCAATGGCGCCAACAGCACGCCCAGACAGAAAATCTCCAGCGAGAAACGGCCCATGCGGCAACTTTGCTGCGCGAGCCAGTTTTGTGTCCATCCGCTGTCGGGAATCAGTTTCGCCGTGACGTAGGCCAGTGCCAGGAAGTGCAGCAGGCGCACGGGGGAAAGGTCGGTCTTGCTGATGGGGTACAGGATGTTTTGCAGGCTCGCCGGCACCACGGCATCGTGTAGCTCCGGCCAACGCCACAGCACGGTCAACACACCCGCGACCACGACATACAGCGCCGCACCGACAAACAACGGCTGGCGAACCAATGGGCGGGTCTGGGGCAGGCGCGGGCGCTGGCTGTGAATCGCAGCGGCACCGCCGAGTACGAACAGCAACTGCCAGGCGACCGGGTTGAAATACCACACGCCGTCCTTGATGGCCGCCAGGTTCCAGCCAGCCAGCGGCACCATCAGGTACAGCGCCAATGACATCGAGACCATCACCCAGGTCTTGCGCACCAGCAGCGGCAGCACCAGGGGCAAGCCCGCCAACAGCACGATGTACAGCGGCAACGGGTCCATCAGGTTCGGCTTGAAGCGCAACAGCAGTTCATCGATCAGGGCCTGCTGCGGGTTGCTGATGAAGTGATGCATGCCCATTTCTTCCACCAGATCCCGTGTTTCCACGTGGCTGTTGGCGAAAAACACAATGCCCATCAGCATCGCCAGCAGGAAGATATGCACCACGTAGAGCACCCACGCCCGGCGCAGGATTTTTACGCAGGCGATCAGAAAGCCTTCGCGCGCCAGGACTTTGCCGTACGCCAATACGGATGCGAAACCTGCCAGAAACACGAAGACCTCGGCTGCATCGCTGAAACCGAAGTTACGCAGGGTGATTTGCCCCAAAGGGTTGTGGGGCACGTGATCCCAAAAGATGAAGATCAGTGCCAGACCACGAAAAAAGTCGATCCGGTGATCGCGCGCTAAGGTCATGACAGCAGGCTCGTAACAGCGGGTAAAAATGGGATTGGTCGCTGGCGCAAAGGCCACGCGCCCAATCGGCGGCGCGCAGGGTGGACTGATTCGCGGGCAATTGCAAAACCGGGATATTACCGGATGTCTCGGGCATTGCCCCAAGGCTCAACCGCTGGTCTGAAAGACCGCTTGACCTGCGATTTATGACAGTAAACAGGCTCAAATATCAATAAGTGCAACGTTCTTGAAACGGGAGCCTCACATGAGACTGTTGTGGAAAGGGCTGTCCAGTTACACGGTGATCGGGGTCGCCAACACCCTGATTCACTGGCAGATCTTTTTCCTGTTGAGCGTGGCAGCCGGCCTCAGTCAGGCGATCAGCAACCTGGCCGCCTTCTGCGTGGCTGCGTCATTTTCCTTCTACATGAACGCGCAATTTACTTTCGCCGCCAGTGCCACGGTCGCGGGTTATCTGCTGTTTCTTTTGGGCATGGGGGCACTGAGCCTGGGTATCGGCCATCTGGGTGACCTCTGGCGATTGCACGGCTTGCTCACGGTGGTCCTGTTTTCGGCGTTGAGCCTGGTGTTCGGTTTTCTATATTCCAAATACGTGGTGTTTCGCGGACGTGATCAATGAAAATCTCGCTCATTGTCCCGGTCTTCAACGAAGAGCAGTCCATCAACCTGTTTTATCAGGCGGTGCGAAGGGAGTTGAGATTAGGCGACACCGAAGTCGAGATCGTATTCATCAACGACGGCAGCTCCGACAACACGGCCGAACAGGCTATGGCACTTGCCCAGGCGGATGATCAGGTCATGCTGATCAATTTCTCGCGCAACTTCGGCAAGGAACCGGCACTGTTTGCCGGCCTGGAGCATGCCAGCGGCGATGCCGTGATTCCCATGGATGTCGACCTGCAGGACCCGATCAACGTCATTCCGTTGTTGATCGAGCAATGGCAAAAGGGTGCCGACGTGGTACTCGCCAAGCGCCGCAACCGGGCCGCCGACGGCTACCTCAGGCGCCACAGCGCATCGATTTTCTACCGTGTGCTCAATCGCATCGCCTACACCCGCATCGAGGAAAACGTCGGGGACTTCCGGCTGATGGATCGCAAGGTGGTCGATGTGATCCGTTCCTTGCCGGAGCACCAGTTATTCATGAAAGGCGTGCTGTCGTGGGCCGGGTTCAACACCGTAGTGGTGGAGTTCGAGCGGCCAGGAAGGGTGGTGGGGAGCAGCAAGTTCAATGTCTGGAAACTGTGGAACCTGGCCCTGGAAGGCGTGACCTCGTTCAGTACCGTGCCGCTGCGCTTGTGGACTTACGTCGGTGGCGGCATTTCGATGTTCGCGGTGCTCTATGCGGTGTACATGGTGCTGGACAAGATTTTCTTCGGCAACAGCGTTCCCGGTTATCCGTCGCTGATGACTGCGATCCTGTTTCTCGGCGGAGTGCAACTGATCGGCATCGGCATCCTCGGCGAGTATATCGGTCGCATCTATATCGAGGCCAAGCACCGGCCGCGTTATGTGATCAAGGACATCGTCGGCGGTAAAGACCGGGGCGGGCGTTAGAATGGGGCGGTTCAGCGACGTCTTCGTTCGCGAGCTCAGCCGGCATCAGGTCTGGCGGTTTTTTCTGGCCGCCACCCTGGTGTATGTCCTGCCGTTGATCCTCGCCGATTATCCCTACATCGATGACAACTGGCGCTCGCTGGCGGCGGGCATGGCCTGGGCCGAACAGGGCCGACTCTTCGCCCAGCTTTTCTACAACGCGCTGACCTTCAGCCATGCCGCGCCGAACATCTTTCCCTTGCCCTTGTTGATCGCCACGCTGGCCATGGCGTCGGCGCTGACAAGCCTGACGTTCCATTACTTCCGTCGGCCCACCGTTGCTTGCTGCCTGGTGCTGTTGCCGCTCTGGTACAACCCGTTCTTTCTGCAGAACCTGTCTTATCAATACGACGGTCCCACCACGACCCTGAGCCTGGTGGCGGTGATCTACGCGATCACCTTTCGCCACCCTTGGCGCGGCGTGCAGTGGCTGGTGCCGTCGTTCCTGATTGCTTTGGCGCTGGGGCTGTATCAAGTCAGCCTGAATGTGTTCCTGGGTCTGTGTTGCCTGGAGTTGCTCAGGGCCGCCAACGATAAAACCACCCCGGTACCATGGCGTGACCTGCTGGGCTGGAAAGCCGCTCAGGTCATCCTCGGCGGGTTGATCTACAGCGTCAGTGCTTATCCATTCATGGGCTCCAATCGCACATTGCTGCTCGATTGGACGGCGCATCCCTCATTGCAGATCCAGATCAACATTGGCCGGGTCCTGGAAAAAGTCGTGCTGCTGTTCCATGGCGGATGGCTCTGGGTGTCCGGCGGGTTGCTGTTGCTCGCGATAGCCGGGGCGGTGCGGTTGGGATTGAACGTAGCGGCGCGCAAGGACAGCGGGGCGAAAAGGCTGTTGATCGGCCTGATGTGTTTGCTGACTTTGCCCGTCGTGACGCTGCTGGTGTCCGGTGTCGCGTTGTTTTTCCGCGACTTCAACGAAGGTGCCCGCACCTTGATGGGCTTCGCCGTGCTGCTGGTGTTGCTGTTCTACCTGGGGCATCTGGCGCTGGCGTCGATCCATGAGCGGTTGCCGCTGCTGTTGATGATTCCCCTGCTGGCCATGTTGTCGTTGTCGTTCGCTTATGGCCGGGTGCTGACGGTGCAGAAAACCTTTGCGTCCACGGCACTGGCCGGTCTTGCGTACGACATCGCCAGCCATCAGTCGCTGCGCGAGGCCAGGCGGATCTACCTCTCGGTGAGTTACTCCGACTATTGGTTGGTGGCGGCGGCAGGCTCATTCAAACAGCTGCCAGTGCTGCACTACTTGCTCAATACCGACTTTTACATGCTGGCCGAAAATCTGCCGAAAGCAGGCATCACCAACGTGGTGGCGGAGCAGGAGCGGCGTAATGCGACGCGGGTCGGCTATCAGGGCTATCCGGCGTTGGTCGAAAGCCGGTTCTACCGGATTTACCTGATCGGCGATTACGGTTTTATCGTGATGAAGGAACCGGCCCCGAGCAAAACACTGCGCTGGTGACGCGCGATTCTGCTCGGGGTGGCGAGGTCATGCCGCCGCTATTTCACTGGGCTCGAAACTATCGGCCCGGGCCATCTGCCACATCCGCGAGTAGAACTCACCGTTCACTTCGCCGGTCAGCAACTCACCCGGTTTGAGGAACACGTGCAACTGCGAGAACAGCTTGATCTCGGTCGCCGACATACGTCGCACCAGATGCTTGGCGGACAACTGCGATGGATGTTCGAGGCCGGCGGCGGCGAGCATTTCCGCCAGGGCCTTGAGGGTGTTGCGGTGGAAGTTGAACACGCGTTGGGCTTTGTCCGGTACCACCAGCGCGCGCTGGCGCAGGGTGTCCTGGGTGGCGACGCCAGTCGGGCATTTGTTGGTGTGGCAGCTCTGCGACTGGATGCAGCCGATGGCGAACATGAAGCCGCGCGCCGAGTTGGCCCAGTCGGCGCCGATGGCCAGCACGCTGGCGATGTCGAAGGCGCTGACGATCTTGCCGCTGGCGCCGAGTTTGATCTTGTCCCGCAGGTTCAGGCCCACGAGGGTGTTGTGCACGAACAGCAGGCCCTCGCGCATCGGCACGCCGATGTGGTCGGTGAACTCCACGGGCGCGGCGCCAGTGCCGCCTTCCTTGCCGTCCACCACGATGAAGTCCGGGAGGATGCCGGTTTCCAGCATGGCCTTGGCGATGCCCATGAACTCCCACGGATGGCCAAGGCAGAACTTGAAGCCCACCGGTTTACCGCCGGACAACTCACGCAGTTGCGCGATGAAATGCATCATTTCGATCGGCGTGGAAAACGCGGTGTGGCGCGACGGTGACACGCAGTCCTCGCCCATCAGGATACCGCGGGTTTCGGCGATTTCTTTGGTGACCTTGTGTTTGGGCAGGATGCCGCCGTGGCCGGGCTTGGCGCCCTGGCTCATCTTGATTTCGATCATCCGTACCTGTGGCGTCCGGGCTTGCGCCGCGAAGCGTTCCGGGTCGAAGCGGCCGTCGCTGGTGCGACAGCCGAAGTAACCGCTGCCCAGTTCCCAGGTCAGGTCGCCGCCGTTTTCCCGGTGATAGGGGCTGATGCTGCCTTCGCCGGTGTCATGGGCGAAATTGCCGAGCTTGGCACCCTGGTTCAAGGCACGGATGGCGTTGGCACTGAGGGAGCCGAAACTCATGGCCGAGATATTGAATACCGACGCCGAATACGGCTGGGTGCATTGCGGGCCGCCGACCGTCACCCGGAAACTGCTCGGGTCGCTCAAGGGCGCGGGGCGCATGGAGTGGCCGATGAATTCGAAACCCGACTGATACACATCAATCAGCGTGCCGAAGGGTTTGTCGGCGGTTTCATTCTTGGCCCGGGAGTAGACCAGCGAGCGCTGAGCCCGGGAGAAGGGCAGGGCGTCGCTGTCGGATTCGAGCAGGTACTGGCGGATTTCCGGGCGGATGCCTTCGACCAGGTAGCGGATATTGCCCAGGATCGGGTAATTGCGGCGCACCGCGTGGGGGCTTTGCAGCAGATCGAACAGGCCGATCAGGCTGAGGACGGCGGTGACGGCGGTAATCGGCCAGAGCCAGTCGTATTCAAGAAACGGCAGGCTGGCGAGGGTGAAGATCACACAGACGGCAAAGAAGGCGTAGCGGCTCAGGAGTGACAGGCTCATACGGTTTCCTTGGGTTCGGACTCAATATTTGGGCAAAACACAAAACACTGTGGGAGCGAGCTTGCTCGCGATGGCGGCGGGTCAGTCAACATCAATGCTGAATATGAAACCGCAATCGCGAGCAAGCTCGCTCCCACATAAAAGCAAAGTGCTCCACAGGGCATTCAGGCATTTTGTGCCTGGAGAAAAATCGAAAACAGCTCGGACTGGGATTTGATCCCCAGCTTGCTGTACATGTGTTTCTTGTGGACTTTCACGGTTTCGACCGAGATTTCCAGCTTGCGGGCGATTTCTTTACTGGAGCAACCGCTGAGCATCAAACGCCCGACATCCAGCTCCCGGGCCGTCAACTGCGCGCCTTTGAGTTGCTGCACCGAGGCTTCCAGTTGTACCCGCCAATCAGCTTGCGGCGGTGCGGGGGCCAGGGCCACGACTTCGTTGATTTCATAGGGTAGACGCTGGCGCAACAGGCCGAGCACCCACGGCTGGATCAACGACAGCAAGGCGATCTGCTGGCCGCTGAAGCGCTGGGTGCTGCCCAGGGACAGGCACAGCGTGCGGTCGCCTTCGAGCTGGCAATTGAACTGGATTTCGTCGGCCACCACATTCAGACGAAAGTAGCGCTGGTAATACTCCGTCAGCTCAAAGTGCTCCGGGGCCACTTCCGACAGGCGATACAGCCCGGTGCGCGACTGCTCGCGACAGGCGATGTAGAAGGGGTCGAGCAGGTACAGGCCGCGCAGGTAATCCTGGAACAACTGGTCAGGGCTGCCGTCTTCGCCGGGGCATTCGGCGAACACCTGGGGGCGCTGATCGGCGCTGAAAAGCAGCGCCACCCAGCTGTCGAAGGGCACGTACTGGTCCAGCAGGCGTACAAGCTGGGTCCAGAAATTGGGCTTGTCCAGGGCGTCGATCAGTTGCCCCACCGAGCGGTGCCAGGCGATGTCGTCCAACGAGAGTGTCATGCATCTACCCCTATCGTGTTACCCCGGCGGCGTAATTCCCCGCCCGGTTGCTTGCTGCGCATACTGGCGCACAGACACCGACCGGGCAATCTTTCTGCCGCCCGGCGCATAACAAGGAATACCCATGAAGGTCGAACTCGCCCAATTGGCAGGCCGTGACAACGACACGGCCTACAACCTCGAACGCACTCTGGCGGCAATGGCTGCATGCGCAGCCGATACGCAGCTGATCCTGTTCCCCGAAGGCCACTTGATGGGCTTCCCTTCGGCCGAGTCCGTGGCCGAGGTGGCCGAGCCGCTGGACGGCCTGTCCGTCAGCGCAGTGATCGCCGCCGCCCGCCAGCACAATATCTCCGTGGCCATCGGCATGGCCGAAAACGACAACGGCCGCTTCTACAACACCACGCTGCTGATCACTCCTGAAGGCATCGCGCTGAAGTACCGCAAGACTCACTTGTGGGCCTCGGATCGCGGTGTCTACGAGGCTGGCGATCGCTACGCCACCTGCCTGTGGAACGGCTTGCGCGTGGGCCTGCTGATTCGCTACGACATCGAATTCCCCGAGAGCGCCCGCGCCCTGGCGCAACTGGGGGCTGAACTGTTGATCGTCACCAACGGCAACATGGACCCCTACGGTCCGACCCATCGCACCGCGATCATGGCCCGCGCCCAGGAAAACCAGGCGTTTGCGCTGATGGTCAATCGGGTGGAAGAGGGCGATGGCGGTTTGTTGTTTGCCGGCGGCAGCGCATTGGTCGATCCGCTGGGCACCTTGTTGTTCGAAGCCGGACGCGAGGAAGGGCAGTTTGCGGTCGAACTGGACCTGAACCAGCTGACGGTGGCGCGCCAGGATTACCGCTATCTGGACGATCAGCGGCTGAGGTTGCCGGGGGAGGTGGTTGAGCAGGCGGGTGGGCTGCGGGAGCTGCTGATTCCTGTGCGCTGATCTGGGCCCTGTGCTGGCTGGGCTGACGCCATCGCGAGCAAGCTCGCTCCCACAGGGGCGGGCTCCAGTGGATTCGGATTTTGTAATCGACACAAATCCTGTGGGAGCGAGCTCGCTCGCGATGAGGCCCTGACAGACGACACACCTGTTTGACCATTCACCCAAGAACAACAACGCAACACCCGTAATTTGCGCCGAACTCGGCTCTGCCATAAATCCAATAAAATCCGGAGTAGTCGCTCATGGCTCGTTTGCAACGCACCCTGTCATTAGGCTCGGTGGTGCTGTTTGGCATCGCCTATATGACACCGATCATTGTGCTCGGCACCTTTGGCATCCTCGCTCAATCCACCGCCGGCATGGTGCCGGCCGCGTACCTCGCGGCGCTGGTGGCGATGTTCTTCACTGCCATGAGCTATGGGCGCATGGCTTCGGCGTTCCCGGTGGCCGGCTCGGCCTACAGCTATGTGCGCAAGGCCATCAGCCCGAAACTCGGGTTCATCGCCGGTTGGGCGGTGCTGCTCGATTATCTGTTCCTGCCCATGGCGATCTGGCTGATCGGCGCGGCCTACCTCAACTCCGCATTCCCGGCGGTGCCGCAGTGGGTCTGGGTACTGGCGTTTATCGGTATCACCAGCGCGATCAACATCGTCGGCCTGAAGCTGGCCAACGGTATCAACGCCCTGTTGATGCTGGTGCAGTTCCTGGTGCTGATTGCCTTCGTCGCGCTGTGCGTGCATTACGTCGGCGGTGATGCAAGCACGCCGTTGTGGTCGACCAAGCCGTTCTTCAATGGCGACATGCAGATGCCGTTGATCATGAGCGGCGCGGCCATCGCCTGTTACTCGTTCCTGGGCTTCGACGCGGTCAGCACCCTGACCGAAGAAACCCGCGATCCACGCCGCACCATTCCCCGGGCGATCATGCTGATCACCCTGATCGGCGGGCTGATTTTCGTCGGCGTGTCGTACTTCGTGCAGATCGCTCATCCGTCGTTCCAGTTCGACAGCGTCGACTCGGCGGCCTATGAAATTGCCCGCAACATCGGTGGTGACCTGTTCGTGTCGATCTTTCTGATTGGCCTGATCGTCGGCCAGTTCGCCTCGGGGCTGTCAGCCCAGGCCAGCGGTTCGCGGCTGCTGTACGCCATGGGCCGTGACGGCGTGTTGCCGAAGTCGTTTTTCGGGACCTTGCACGAACGCTTCGGTACGCCGATCAACAGCATTCTGCTGTGCGCGGTGGTGGCGTTGCTGGCACTGAAACTGGACGTCACCACCTCGACCTCGTTCATCAACTTCGGCGCGTTCCTGGCATTCAGTCTGGTCAACCTGTCGGTGATCTTCCATTACTGGATCGGTGGCGAGAAAAAGGGCCCGCGCGAATTCGTGCTGTTCCTGTTGTTTCCGTTCATCGGCCTGTCAGCGGATTTGTGGTTGATGGTCAGCCTCGATCATCTGGCGGTTTATCTGGGGTTGAGCTGGCTGGCGATTGGCGTGGTGTACCTGGCGGTATTGACCGGTGGTTTCCGTCGGCAGCCGCCGGAGATGGATTTCCAGGAAGCCGCATAAAGGAAACTGTAGGAGCGAGCTTGCTCGCGATAAACCTGAGGGCGCCGATGGGCATCTGGTTTTACGCGTTTTCGTTCACGACCATCGCGAGCAAGCTCGCTCCTACAGGGCGGACATGTGATCCTTAGCGTTTTTGAGTCAAGGGCCTTCTGTTTATGTCGACGTTTTCCATGCCTGCCTCCGGGATTATCCGCATCGCCGCCGCCCTGTTGATCGGCCCTGACGGCCGCACGTTGCTGGTGCGCAAGCGCGGCACCACGGCGTTCATGCAGCCGGGTGGCAAGATCGAGCCCCATGAATTGCCGGTCCACGCCCTGGCCCGGGAGCTGGAAGAAGAGCTGGGTCTGGACATCGACCCGGCGCAGGCCGTTTACCTCGGTCACTTTTCGGCACCGGCCGCCAACGAACCGGGGTTTGTCGTACACGCCGAGCTCTTTCAACTGAATATTCATTGCGACGTCACCCCGGCGGCGGAGATCGAAGAGGTGATCTGGATCGACCCGGCCACCGATGGCGATGTCAGCCTGGCGCCATTGACACGGGACCTGATTCTGCCGTTTTATCGAGCATCGCTGACCGCGATCGCCTGATCATCACGCAAAGGACCTCGCCCATGATCCCGCTTCAAGACCTGCTGATTTTTGCTGCTGCCGCGTTGCTGATGGTAGTGACACCGGGGCCGAACATGATCTACCTGATCTCCCGTTCGATCTGCCAGGGGCGCAAGGCCGGGGTGATCTCGCTGCTTGGGGTGGTCGCCGGATTCTTCGTGCACCTGTTTGCCGCCGCTGCGGGTTTGACTGCAGTGTTCCTGGCGGTGCCGATGGCTTATGAGGTGTTGAAGTGGGCCGGTGCGCTGTACCTGTTGTGGCTGGCCTGGCAGGCGGTCAAACCCGGTGCGCGCTCGCCGTTCGAGGCACAGCAGTTGCCCCCGGATTCGTCGCGCAAGCTGATCACCATGGGCTTTCTGACCAGCGCCCTGAACCCGAAAATCGCGGTGTTCTATCTGTCGGTGTTTCCGCAGTTCATCACGCCGGAGCACGGTTCGGTGTTCACCCAGAGCATCATCCTCGGCCTGACCCAGATCAGCGTCAGTTTCTGCGTCAACCTGCTGATCGCCATGTTTGCCGCGGGCATCGCCTCGTGGTTCGTCAACAATCCGACCTGGCTGGCGATGCAGCGTTACTTCATGGGCTTTGTATTGTCGGGGCTGGCGCTGCGGCTGATGCTTGAGCAAAAACGGATGGCCTGAGGATGTGGATCGAACGACTTGATGCCAGCCATGCCCTGGACTACCGGGCGCTGATGCTCGAAGCCTACGACCTGCACCCGCAGGCCTTTACCTCGAGCGTGCGTGAGCGGGCGGCGATGCCGCTGAGTTGGTGGGAGTCGCGCCTGACCGGCAAGCTGGACGTGGTGCTCGGGGCGTTCGAAGAGGGCCGGTTGGCCGGCATTGTCGGCCTCGCGTTCGAGCCTCGGGAAAAGGCCCGGCACAAGGTGACACTGTTTGGCATGTACGTGACCGCGAAGGTCCGCCAGCGTGGGCTCGGCTATCAACTGGTTCAGGCGGCATTGGCCGAGGCGCAGAACCATGCGGGTTTGCGCCTGATCCAGTTGACCATCACCGCCGGCAACGATGCCGCGTTCAACCTCTACCAGCGCTGCGGCTTCATCCAGTTTGGCCTGGAGCCGATGGCCGTGCGGGTGGGCGAGGATTACTTCGACAAGATCCACATGTGGCGCGAGATCTAACCATCACATAGATCCCCTGTAGGAGCGAGCTTTTGTGGCGAGGGGGCTTGCCCCCGTTGGAGTGCGAAGCGCTCCCCAGCATTTCTTCAGACACATTGCGCTTGCAGTTTTCGCGACTGCTTCGCAGCCGAACGGGGGCAAGCCCCCTCGCCACAAAGACCGCATCGTCTGATTGTTCTAGCGAACGGCGCTGACCCCATCCAGCGTCGAAAACGACGTGTCCTTGGCCGTCAGCAAGAAGTCGCGCATGTACGGCGCATCGAGCATGTCTGCGCGGATCGCCGCATACAGCGTGGCGAACAAGCCTTTCTCACCCAGCCGCTTGGCTTTCACATAGCCTCGCGAGCTGTATTCATGCAGTGCCCAATGGGGCATGCCGCAAACGCCGCGACCGCTGGCCACCAGTTGCATCATCATCACTGTCAGTTCCGAGGTGCGGACCTGGGCCGGTTCGATGTCGGCGGGTTCGAGGAAGCGGGTGAAGATGTCCAGCCGGTCCCGTTCCACCGGGTAGGTGATCAAGGTTTCCGGGAGCAGGTCTTCGGGGACGATATAAGCCTTGCTGGCCAGGCGGTGCTGGTTGGCCACCGCGAGCATCGCTTCATAAGTGAACAGGGGGACATAGGTGATCCCGGCCAGGTCCACCGGATCGGAGGTCACCACCAGGTCCAGGTCGCCACGGGCCAGGGCTGGCAGCGGGGCGAAGGAAAACCCCGAGGCCAGGTCCAGTTCGACTTCCGGCCAGGCGTCGCGGAACTGGTCGATGGTCGGCATCAGCCACTGGAAGCAACTGTGGCATTCGATCGCCATGTGCAGACGACCGGCGGTGCCACCGGCCAGGCGACTGATGTCGCGCTCGGCGGCGCGCAGCAGCGGCAGGGTAGCGTCGGCCAGTTGCAGCAGGCGCAAACCGGCGCTGGTGAAGCGCACCGGTTTGGTCTTGCGCACGAACAGCGGCATGCCCATGCGCTCCTCCAGCTCCTTGAACTGGTGGGACAGGGCTGACTGGGTCAGGTGCAGGCGATCGGCCGCATCCACCAGGCTGTCGGCTTCGCGCAAGGCGTGCAGGGTCTTGAGGTGACGGATTTCAAGCACCGGAGGCTCCATGAGGAAAACTTGTCGATAAATCGAAAAGGTTGAGTTTGTCTCATGTTGATGCCGCTGTCGACCACAAGCACGGCGGAGCACATGGCGTGCTCCGCCGTTGTTGCTTTACAGCGAGGAAAAGTGTTTGTTGCCCAGCGTTTTGCCGATGTCTCCGCGCCAGATCGCCTCGACCGTACCGCCACTGGCGGCCACGTCCTTCTGCCATTGCAGGCCCAGGTTGCGTTGTTCCGGCAGTTTCAGATGGCCTTTGACGAAGTCGCTGAACTGGGGCTTGGCCGAGGTGTAGTGGAAGTGTGCGTACCACAGGGGGTGCGCGGGTTCGCTACGCAGGTCGCGCACCTCGTACTCCTGGAGGAAATCCCTGCGTCCATCCGTGCGTTTACCCAGATCGCGCAGGCCGCCCTCCTTGCGGATGTCCACCACGCGTTGTTCAAGCAGATAGTCCAGATAGCCCTCGGTGGGGGTTTTGCTGTTCAGGGTCTGCTCAATACGCAACGTGCGGCCGGCACGGGTCAATTCATTCGCGCGATTGCGCAATTGCAGCGCGACCGTCTCCGTGGGCGACAGGCGTTCGATGGCCCGGGCTCGCATGTTCAGTTCCTCGGCTTCACTGATCATCATGTGTTCCAGATCGACCGGCAACATGTCCTGACGGGCGTGGCCTTCGACTTTGCTTTTGTAGGCGTCCACGGTGCCGAGCCTTTTCCTGGCCTCCACCAGCAACGGCGTGATATCGGTCACAAGTTCCGTTGGCGCTGCCGCCACGGGCTCACTGAGATGATATTTGCCGCTGGAGGAACGGGGTAGCCAGGTTTCCCTGAACCCATTTGCACCCTCGACGGTGAAGCGCTGTTGGCGGGTTGCGGTATCCGTGCTGGCGATGCCGATGAGCAACTGATTGTCTTCCGTCTCGAACAGCTGCTTTGACGCATTTACCGCTTTCGCACTTTTGGACGGGCGAGTCTTGATGGCATGACGAGCCGCCGCTTCGACTTCTGCCAGATTGTCGAGAAACGCCGTGACCTGCTCCAGATCCAGATGCTGCGGATAACCCAGGGACCAGGCCCCGAGGTTGCGACGAAATTCGGCATAGGTCGCCAGGCAATCTTCGAGCACCTTGTTGCGCTGGGTAAACGTGGCCTGTACTTCAGGCAATTGATGTTGGGTCAGCAGCGCTCGCCCGACCTTGTCGCGGGCCTGTTTCAACTGTACGTGAAAGTAGACCCAGGACTGGTCGGTGATGGCGTTGTAGTGAGTGATGATCTCCAGCTCATTTGCCGTTTTCAGATAGTAGTAGTTGGCATCGCTGAATTTTTCGTTAACCGTGGCCATATCCGGGGCCATCTTTGATTTTTGCACGCGGTTGGTGATCCGTCCGTTCCATCGATTGGCTTCTGCGACCTGAGTGTGAAGCCGGTCGAAGTCCTTGAGAAACTCGATTCGGATTTCCTTGCGTTGCGCCATCAGTTGAATGTGTGCGGTGGTATTGCTGAACGGCGTGGCCTCCGAACGGGCAATCATTTGATCGATGCGGTTGAGGTGTTCCACCAGGCGCTCCTTGACCAAAGCGATCCGCCGTACCCATCGGTCGACGATGACCCAGGCGCAGCGGCTTTGAGCATCTTCGACCAGCATGCGTCTGCGGCCGTGGCTGATCAGCATCAGTTCTTCAAGGTTCAGGTACTGGGCCTGCGCCAGCTCGATGTCGTTCACGCAAAGAATGTCGGCATTGGCTCGAAGCGGTTGGCGCTGCTCCCGGTCAAGGCTGAAGTAATGTTCCAGCACAGTGTTGGAACTGCGGGTCTGGGTCCCGATGCGCCGGGAGTAGGCATCGGCAGTGTTGGTCAGCGTCAACTGGCGTCGCAACGCCCGATCCGTCCACCAGCGTGGCAGCCAGCGGCGAATGGCGGCGGGCCAGAGCGGGTCGAGGCCGTCAGCCATATGACCGAGCACCGCGCCGCCACCGGCACCGCCTCCTGCCGTCACGGTGCCGTACACCGCGTAATGGGTTTTCCAGTGGCCGGTTTCATCCAGGGCGATGGGTTGTTTGTAGGTTCGGGTGCTGGTTGCACTCAAGCGCCATTGCGGTGGGTTGTCGGTCAATTCGATGCGATAGATACGACCCTGGCTGACCATGAAGTCGCCGTCGGCGTGGCGATAAACGTTGCGATAAATCCCTTCGGTGCCCGGTTGCAGGCCGGCGAAGGAAATCTCGTGTTCGTACTCATAGCCCCTGAAGCGTTCGAGGGTGCGTCGGACGTACTGCGGGGTCGAGACCTGCAAGGCGCCCGGTTGTTTGGTCAGGGCGCGCAATTGTCGCCCGCGCGTGGCGGCGCGCGCGGCACTGGAAGTGGCGCCAACAACGGGCAGTACATCCATGGCAGCGTCGATCAACGACAGCAACACGGCTTCCACCTCGGCCAGGCCATGGCCGACATCACCGCGCAGGAAGGCCGCCGCTGCCTGGTTGGCGCTGTTCCAGGCGTCGTACAGGGCAATGGCAGTACCGATGAAAGGCACGACGCCCAGCGCCATTTTCAGGTAATTGAACATGGCCCCGGAGCGCAGCGCGACGTGCTCAAGATACAAGGCATCGTTGGAGCGCGATGTCGACCGATGCGCCTCCAGCAAACGGCCCATGTGCACATTGAGCAGATGCGCTGCCAGGGATGTGCTGGCCGGCCAGGCGGTGCCGACGCCGATCAGGGCATCGAAGTTTTTCACCCGGGCCTGGTTGATCCGGCTGACGTGCGAGGCAAATTCCCCGGTCAGGGCGCGACCGGCCAAGTAGTTGACCATCGTGCTGTTCAGGCATTGGTTGAAGAGGAACGTCCGCGCCTGTTCAAGGCTGTCGAACTGACGCACAAACACCCCATCGGGGCAGTCAGGCCGATAGAGCAGGGTCAGGCCGCTGATCTGCTCGACGATAAAGGTCACCCCGGCCAGGGTGCTCGCCCCCTCGCCCGGCGTGTCCGTGCCGCCAACGGTCAGGTGCGCGGGCAACAACACGATGCGCTTGCCGTCGACCGCAAAGGCTTCACGACTGTTGGCGTCGATGGCGATCTGCAGCACGCGCTGGCCCGAGACGTCGATGTCCTTGGCCAGCACGGCGAATTCGCCGTGCAACTGGAGCATCAGCCGCCACGGTTCGCCCAGGCATTCACGACGAAATTCATTGCTGAAGGCCGAGGCGCTAGGGGCGCCAAGGAAGGTCTCGCGAATCAGCCTTTCGTATTTCCCGGCCAGATCCAGCTCGGTGACCATGTTGCGCAGGTAGTCCTGGGTGATGCCGGTTTTCAGTTTCTGCCGTTGCGCCTCGTCGGCGCCGCTGATCTGGACCCGCATCAACGACACCCGATACCACATCGACTGATCGATATTGCCTTGCGCCAGTTCGGCGAGGGACAACAAGCTGCGCTGCTCGCTGCCGGTCAGTACATTCTTTTGCGGTGTTCCCGGCGCTGCGCCCTCGATCAGCACCTTGCGCCACGTGGTGGTGTCGGGGATGTCCAGCATCACTTCAGCGGTTTGCGTCAGGGCGAAGTCTTTACGCAGGCGGGCGTCGATGGCCTTTTTGCTGAATGACTCGCGCAGTGGCAGTTCCCGTTCAAGCAGTTGATGGGTGCGCTTCATCGCCGCGATGTAGGCGGTGAACAACGCCTTGAGCCGATCGCGTTCGGCCACGGACAGTGCGCTGAGGGAGGACGGCAAGCGTGTTGCCAGCGTGGCGCTGCGGTTTTGCTCGACGATTTGTGCGAAGGCCAGCTCCCGCGCGGAGACAGTGGGGACGGTCAGGCGGGCGAGCGTCTGTTCACGCAGGTTTTCCAGTTCCGCCGCGCGTTGGCCGGCATGGGAGGGCACGGGGTTGGCGGTCATCAGCCGCGTCGCATGCTGTTCACAGCTGTGAAGCTGGGTTTGCAGGGCGTACTCGAACGGGTTGCCGGCCAGCGGCAAAAGCTGCAGCGCTTGCGTGTCCTCGTTGGCCGGCTGCCTGAACATCTTCTGCTCCAGTGCCTGGCGGGAGGCGAACCGTTGCAGGCCGCCGAAATGTCCGGGCCAGTAGAGCAACACGCTGTCACTGGCGGACGGCAGCAATGCCGATGGCCGGGCAAAGAGCAGTACACCGTCGAGCTCCTGGGTCTGCGTGCGGAGGGTGTCGTCTTCGCTGTCAGTCGCGGTCAACACCAGTCGGGCGACCACCACATCGGCCGGTCGAGGTTTTTCGGGTGCGTCGAGCACGGCCGTCAGCCACTGATATTCATCGCTGCTGATCTGATTCAGGTTCAATTGCAGGTCGGCTTCGGCACGCAGGCCGCTCAGGCGCGCCTGGTACAGGGCCTTGTAATGTATGCCCGACGCGTGGCGCAGTTCCAGCAGTTGCGGTGCATCGTCGGCGCTTAACAGGGCACTTGCGGCCTCGCTGCTGGCCTGTTCGGCGGCGCGCAGAGCGTCGAATTGCTGTTGCAGCCTCTGCATGCGCGGGTCGTCGGTGGTGCCTGCAAAGTCCAGCCCCAGAAAGTTTTGCAGTGCCGTTTGCTGTTGCACTAAAGCGCTGTGGCGCAGGCTGAAGGGAACGTCGGGGCTCAGTTGCCCGAACGGGGCGATGTCGTTGCTTGTATCCGGCAGGGGCAGGTCGGCGGGCGAGGCAAAAACACGGTCGTTGCGTTGCCGCTCGGCAGGGGCTGTGGCCAGTCCCGCCAACAGGGACTCGGCACTTTTCGTCAGCTGCGGGGTGTCCAATACGGTGTAATCGACAGTGACGCGGCTGCCCTCGGGTTCGGGTTGCTGCTGGGTCAACCAGCGTTCCAGACTGTTGCGATTTTCAAAGGTCATCCAGGGCGCTTGCCGAGACGGCAGATACAGCAACTGGGTGACCGGTTGGTCGGTGTTGCGGGTAATGACCAGGGCACCCGGCAGTTCGTCAGTCAGACCGCTGTTGCCCCCGAGCGACAGGGTCTCGACGTAAACCAGAATCTCGGGGGAGGTTGTCTGCGCTGCCGGGTTGACGAGATCCAGCAGCACATTGAACTGTTCGGCATTCAAGGTACCCTGGGCAAATGCCAATTGGCACGACGCTTCGAAATGCTGGCGATACAAGCGGATGGCCTGTGCCTTGCGTGAAACGTCGGTACCGCGTGCGCGTGCCTGCCACCAGTTCGTGGTCAAGGGAACTTGCGGGTTCTGTGCCATGAGGGCCAGCCATTGATCGCGGCAGTCGTTCCAGCGCGCCGAGGCGCTCAGGTACAGGTTTTCATCCGTGTCTTGGGCCAATGAGGAGACGAGGCCGAAGTCGGCCAGCGGTGCGGCAGGTGATTCGTGCATGAAGAAGGACTCCGATGGGTGAAAAATCGGGGCCATTAAAGTTCGTTCGAGAAGCGGCATGGTGGTACATAGTTATCGCGTGCCGCTGTCTGGTCTGATGACCGTCCGGCACTCTTCATCAAACTGTCACGTAACTGTGGCAGCGCGCTTGAACAAACTTCATCAGACTCGCGCTCTACTGGGGTTCTGCGTTTCGGTGTTTCTTCATGCGTGTTTTCTTATCAAGATTTGTTTTTTTGGCCGCCTTTTTATTCGGCTTGCCGTCATTGGCGGCGTCTCGTTGCGATGTCAATGTTCCGACCGAACGGGTGGATCTGGCCCAGGTAAGCCTGGCGTACCAGAGCATTGGCCGTGCGTCGGATCCTGCATTGCTGCTGGTGATGGGGCTGGGCGGGCAATTGATTCACTGGCCGGACGAGGTGGTTGTCGCCTTGTGCCAGCAGGGGTTCCGGGTGATCCGCTATGACAATCGCGATGTCGGCCTGTCGACCTGGCGGCAAGCACCGGCCGACGCCAACCTGACCTTCGAAGTGCTGCGCTACAAACTCGGATTGCCGGTGTCGTCACCGTACTCGCTGACCGACATGGCCGACGATGGCCTGGGCTTGATGGACGCCTTGCACATCGATCAATTCCACGTGTTGGGCGCCAGCATGGGCGGCATGATTGCCCAGCACATGGCTGCCATGGCACCGCAACGGGTCGAGAGTCTGACCCTGATCATGACCACCTCCGGCGCCGAAGGCTTGCCGGCACCGAGTGCGGCGCTGGTGCAGTTGTTGGCGCGGCGCGGCGCACCGAACCGCGAAGTGGCCCTGGAGCAACAGGCTGACTTGCTGGCGGCGCTGGGCAGCCCGATAGTGACCGACGATCGCCAGGCGTTGCTGCATCAGGCGGCGCAGTCCTATGACCGGGCGTTCAATCCCGAGGGCGTGAAACGCCAGATCATGGCCATTCTCGCCGAGCCGAGCCGGGTAACCCTGCTCAATCAGTTGCGGGTGCCGGCGCTGGTGGTGCATGGCACGGCCGACCCGCTGTTGCCGGTGATGCACGGGGTGCATCTGGCGGCGCATCTGCACGGCAGTCAGTTGATCCTGATTCCGGGCCTGGCCCATCGTTTCCAGGAGGCGTTCAAGGCGCCGTTGCTGGCGGCGGTGTTGCCGTACTTGCGCGAGCACCGAGAAGACACTTCACATTGGGCGCAGATCGAGCCTGTGGCCGATCACAACCTCCTGTAATCCCCCGATTACCTGTGGGAGCGAGCTTGCTCGCGATTGCGTCTGATCAGTCGGCATCATCGGTGACTGAAACGCCGCCATCGCGAGCAAGCTCGCTCCCACAGGTTCTGGGTCGCTTTGAGCAAGCCCCCTAATGGCTCAGGCCGTACTTTTTCACTTTGTCGAACAGAGTGGTCTTGGCCATGCCCAGTTCCTGGCTGGCCTGGGTCAGGTTGCCGCCGCTGCGTTGCAAGGCGTCGCTGAGCAGATTGCGCTCGAACGCTTCCACCGCTTCGGCAAAGGCCAGACCCTGATTGCCGCCACCGGCACCGGTTTTCTTGAACGCCGGCAGGCCCAGGGCAAAGCGCTCGGCAACGTTGCGCAGTTCACGCACGTTACCCGGCCAATCGTGGCTCATCAGGTTCGAAACGGTCTGGTTGTCCAGCTCCGGCACCGTGCGGTCGAAGCGTAGGGACGACTGCTGCAAAAAGTGTTCGAACAATTGCAGGATGTCTTCGCGGCGCTCGCGCAGCGGCGGCAGTTCCAGGGTCACCACGTTGAGGCGGTAATACAGGTCACTGCGGAACTCGCCGGCCTTGCTCGACTCGACGAGGTCGGATTTGGTCGCTGCGATGACACGGCAATCCACCGCCACGCTCTGGTTCGAGCCGAGGCGTTCGAGGGTGCGCTCCTGTAGTACCCGCAGCAGTTTGATCTGCAAGGGCAGGGGCATGCTTTCCACTTCGTCGAGGAACAGCGTGCCGCCGTCGGCGTGTTCGATCTTGCCGATCCGCCGTTTGCCCGCGCCGGTAAAGGCGTTGGCCTCGTGGCCGAAAATTTCGCTTTCGAACAGGTTTTCCGGCAGGCCGCCGCAGTTCAGTGCGACGAACTGTTTGGTGTGGCGCCGACTGAAATCATGCAGGCAACGAGCGACCAGTTCTTTGCCAGTGCCGGTTTCGCCCTCGATCAGCACGTTGGCCGAGGTGTCGGCGACGTTGGCGATCAGTTCGCGCAAGTTCTGCATGGCTGGCGAACGGCCGATGATCCGCCCTTCGAGGGAGTCGCGCTCGGCCAGTTGCCGACGTAACGACGAGACTTCCCGCGCCAGGCTGCGTTGCTCCAGTGCGCGGCGGGCCACGTCCACCAGGCGCTCCGGGGAGAACGGTTTTTCCATGAAGTCGTAGGCGCCTTTCTGCATCGCGCCGACGGCCATGGAGATGTCGCCGTGTCCGGTGATCAGCACCACCGGCAGGCTGCGGTCGCGCTCCTTGAGCCGGGTCAGCAGTTCCAGGCCATCGATGCCCGGCAGGCGAATGTCGCTGACGACGATGCCGGCGAAGTTGTCGCCGACCCGTTCCAGGGCTTCTTCGGCGCTGCCCACGCCAATGCAGGGAATGTCTTCCAGGGTCAGCGCCTGTTGGCAGCCGAGCAGCACATGGGGGTCGTCTTCGACGATCAATACACTAAGGTCGTTGTTCATATTGGCTCGGCGAGAGTGGGGCTTACCAACGGTAAACTGAGGACGAATGCAGTACCACCGCTGGCCGGGTGCTCGACACCCAGGTGACCGCCGGTGGCGGCGGCGAGGCTGGCGGAAAGGGTCAGGCCCAGGCCCAGGCCCTGTTCGCCGGGTTTGGTGGTGAAAAACGGTTCGAACAGGTGCTTGCGCGCTTCGGCGTCGATGCCGTGGCCGTTGTCACGCACCCGCAGGCGGTATTTGCCATCGAACGCTTCGCCTTCGAGCCACAGCTCGGGTTGCGGCTGCGCTTGCATGGCGTCGAGGGCGTTGCCGATCAGGTTGACCAGAATCTGCTCCAGGCGGGTCTGGTCGATCTGCACCTGCACATCGGTGAAGTCGCGGTGTAATTGCAGCTGAATATTTTCCACCCGGGCGCCTAGCAATTGCAGGGCCGCGTCCACCGCTTTGCCGAGGCAGGCCTGGCCTTTGTCGTCTCCGCGCCGGGCGAACGAGCGCAGGCTGGCGGTGATCCGGCCCATGCGGTCGATCAGTTCGTTGATAGTCTTGAGGTTGGTGCTGGCCACGTCGAGCTGGCCGCGTTCGAGGAAGCGCACGGTATTGCCGGACAAGGTGCGCAACGCCGCCAGCGGCTGGTTCAGTTCGTGGGCGATGCTGGTGGACATCTGGCCGATGGCCGCGAGTTTTCCGGCCTGCACCAGTTCATCCTGGGCACGGCGCAAAGTCTCTTCGGCGAGCCGGCGTTCGCGGATCTGGCCCTTGAGCCGTTCGTTGCTGGCGCGCAGGTCGGTGGTGCGTTCGGTAATCCGACGCTCCAGCTGATTGTTGGCTTCCTGCAAGGCTTCCCGGGCTGCGAGGCGGGTGGCGATCACCTTGCGCCGCTCGTTCCAGGCGATCAAAAGGAACGCCAGGAGGGCAAACGCCACGGCCACCAGGATCCCCTGGTTGATCGCTTCGCGGCGCAAGTCCTGGAGTGGCGTGAGCAGGGTGAAATTCCACGGTGTATCGCTCAACGGCCGGGTTTGCGCCAGATAGCTGATGTTTTCATCGTCGGACACCAGCTCGCTGTTGGCCGGGAACGTGAGTTTTTCCACGCCTTCGGACAGGGTTTCCCGGGCCAGCGGCTGCAGTTCGTTGAGCGGGAACCAGTAGTACTGCAGGCTGCGGGCGAGTTTTTCCTTGGTTTCTTCGCTCAGCGGCACCACCGATTTCAAGCGCCGTGCCGGATCGCTGGAAAGAATGATGATGCCGTTTTCGTCGCTGACGAAGGCTTCCAGGCGAGCCCGTTGCCAGCGTTCTTCCATGGCTTCCAGGCGGACCTTGACCACGGCGACGCCGATGATCTTGCCGTGTTCTTCCAGGCCATGGGCCAAGTAGTAACCGGGTTCGCCGTTGGTGCTGCCAATGCCGTAGAAACGCCCCGGCTGACCGCGCACGGCGTTCTGGAAATAGGCGCGAAAGGATAGGTCTTCACCCAGGTAACTGTCGACATCGCGCCAGTTGCTGGTGGCCATGACGCGACCGGTGGTGTCCATCACGTAGATGGCCCGACTGCGGCTGCGCCGGTTCAGGCCTTCAAGGTAATCGTTGACCGTCTGCCGGTATTCCGGAGTCGGGTCGGCCAGCAACTGCGAAACGCTGGTTTCGAGTTCCAGCAGGCTGGGCAGGTAGGTGTATTTGCTGATTTCGCTTTCGACGGCGCGCGCGTGCAGTTCCAGCTGGCGCTGGCCGTTTTCGCTGAGGCTGCGGATGCCGTAGTGCTCACTGATCCAGAAGCCGATATAGCCCAGGCCGATCATCATGGCGATGATCAGTGGCGGCAGGAACAAATGACGAACCAGACGGGGTTTCACGGCGAGTGATGGCGACGTGGCGCGATAAAGAGTGGGGTCGCATTTCATCACAGATGCCTTGGGTCAACCACAACACAAATCTGCAAGCCACCGCCGGCCCCTGTGGGAGCGAGCTCTGTGGCGAGGGGGCTTGCCCCCGTTCGGCTGCGAAGCAGTCGTAAACCCTACACACGCGGTTCGACTTTGCAATGCAGGGGCCGCTCCGCGACCCAACGGGGGCAAGCCCCCTCGCCACACAAGCCCGCTCCCACATTAGGGGAACGGTGTTTGCTTAGTGCTGCAGAATCTTGTTGAGGAAGTGCTGCGTACGCTCCGCGCGGGCATTGATGTCACCGAAGAACTCTTCTTTCTTGCAGTCTTCGATGATCTTGCCCTGGTCCATGAAAATCACGCGGTCGGCCACTTTACGGGCGAAGCCCATTTCGTGGGTCACGCACATCATGGTCATGCCTTCGTGGGCCAGTTGCACCATCACGTCGAGCACTTCGTTGACCATTTCCGGGTCTAGCGCCGAGGTCGGTTCGTCGAACAGCATGACGATCGGGTCCATCGCCAGCGCACGGGCAATCGCCACACGCTGCTGCTGACCGCCGGACAGTTGGCCAGGATGCTTGTGGGCGTGGGCCGAGAGACCGACGCGTTCGAGCAGTTGCAGGCCTTTCTTGGTGGCCTCTTCCTTGCTGCGGCCCAACACCTTGATCTGCGCGATGGTCAGGTTTTCGGTGATGGTCAGGTGCGGGAACAGCTCGAAGTGCTGGAACACCATGCCCACGCGCGAACGCAGTTTCGGCAGGTTGGTCTTCGGGTCGGCGATGGAGGTGCCATCGACCACGATGTCGCCTTTCTGGAACGGTTCCAGGGCGTTGACGCACTTGATCAGGGTCGACTTGCCGGAACCGGATGGCCCGCACACCACGATCACTTCGCCTTTCTTGACCTCGGTGCTGCAATCAGTCAGTACCTGGAAGTCCCCATACCACTTGTTGATGCTTTTGATAGAGATCATACGGCGAACCTTTTTTGCAGACGCTTGACCAGCTGCGAGGCGGCAAAGCTGATGATGAAGTACACGAGACCCGCGAAAATCAGGAACTCATTGGAGCGGCCAATGATGTCGCCACTGGCGCGCGAAGCATTGAGGAAGTCCACCAGGCCGACGGCGTAGACCAGCGAGGTGTCCTGAAACAGGATGATGCTCTGTTGCAGCAACAGCGGCGTCATCTTGCGGAACGCTTGCGGCAGGATGATCAGGCGCATCATCTGGCCGTAAGACATGCCCAGCGCCTGAGCCGCGCCCATCTGGCCCTTGGGAATCGACTGCACACCGGCGCGGACGATTTCGCAGAAGTACGCCGCTTCGAACATCATGAAGGCCACGATGCACGAGGCGAACGCGCCGATCGGCGTGTCTTCGCCGGTGATCCAGCGCAGCACGAACGGTACCGCCAGGTAGAACCAGGTGATCACCAGCAGCAAGGGGATCGAGCGGAAATAGTTAACGTACGCGCCGGCGATGTTCGACAGCACTTTGTTGTGGGACAGACGCATCAACGCCAGGATGGTGCCGAGGATGATGCCGCCGATCACGCCCATGGCCATCAGCTTGAGGGTCATGATCATGCCGTTCCACAGGCCCGGCAGGGACGGGATGATGCCCGAGAAGTCGAATTCCATCATTTACCCCCTACGGAAATCAGGCCCGGTACGGCGACTTTCTTCTCGACCACGCGCATCAGCAACATCAGGCTCATGTTCAGGGTGAAGTAGATCAGCGTTGCCAGGGTGAAGGCTTCGAACAGGTTGGCGGAGAACTCGGCGGTCTGCTTGGTCTGCGCGAGCAGCTCCATCAAACCGATCAGCGAGGCCACGGAGGTATTCTTGAAGACGTTCAGGAATTCCGAGGTAAGCGGCGGAATGATGATCCGGTAGGCCTGGGGCAGCAGCACGTTCCAGTAGATCTGCGGCAGCTTGAAACCCATGGCGCGAGCCGCGGATTCCTGGCCTTTTGGCAGGGCCTGGATACCGGTGCGCACCTGTTCGCAAACCCGGGCGGTAGTGAACAGGCCCAGGCACACGACGACGCTGAGGAAGGCCGAGGTGGTCGGGTTCAGATCCTGCTTGTACCACTCTTGCAGGTCGGCCGGCAGCAGGTCGGGTACCAGGAAGTACCAGATGAACAGCTGAACCAGCAGCGGCACGTTACGGAAGAGTTCGACGTAGCAGGTGGCGATGCCCGATACGATACGGTTCGGCACGGTACGCATGACGCCCAGGATCGAGCCCAGTGTCAGGGCGATGATCCAGGCCGCGATGGCGATGCCGATGGTCCAGGCCAGACCGGTCACGTACCAGTCGAAATAGGTCTCGCTGCCCACGCCGGTGGACTTGAAGAACACGCCCCAGTCCCAGTTGTAATTCATTAGGGTCTCCCCTCAGTTCAATCGATGTACAAGTGCCCGCTTGGGGGAAGCTCCGTTCCCGCCCGACCTTTACGATCAGGCACACGCTCCCGGCTCGACAGCCACCGGTTCGAGTGTTTCCAAAAAATGCCAGCAGGAAGTGACCACCTCCTGAAAGGGCCAGGGCCCTCTCAGGAGATAAGGTTAGTCAGAAATCAGGACTTCTTGTCGTCAGCCGCTTTATCAGTCGGCTTGGCGATCAGGGCCTTGAGTTCGTCGCTCATCGGGAAGTTCAGGTTCAGGCCTTTTGGCGGGATCGGTTGCATGAACCATTTTTCGTAGATCTTGTTGATCTCGCCCGATGCGTAGGTGGCCTTGATGGCGTCATCCACAGCCTTTTTGAACGGCTCGTCGCCTTTGCGCACCATGCAGCCGTAGATTTCGTAGGACTGTGGAGTGCCGGTAACGGCCCAGTCACTTGCCTTCTTGGCCTTGGCTGCTTCACCGGCCAGCAGGGCGTCGTCCATCATGAAGGCCACTGCGCGGCCGGTTTCCAGCATCTGGAAGGACTCGCCGTGGTCTTTGGCGGAGATGACGTTCATGCCCATCTGCTTGTCGGCGTTCATCGCCTTGAGGATGCGCTCGGACGTGGTGCCGGCGGTGGTCACGACGTTCTTGCCGGCCAGGTCAGGGAAATCCTTGTACTTGGAGTCGGCCTTGGACAGCAGGCGAGTACCGATTTCGAAGATGCCAACGGAGAAGTCAACTTGCTGCTGACGCTCGACGTTGTTGGTGGTGGAGCCGCACTCGAGGTCCACTGTGCCGTTTTGCACCAGAGGGATACGGGTTTGCGAAGTCACCAGGTTGTACTTGACCTGGAGGTTCGGCATGTCGAGGTCTTTTTTCAGCGCTTCGACGACTTTCAGCTGGATGTCGTGGGAGTAGCCGACCGGTTTGCCGGTAGCGTCGGCAATGTAGGAAAACGGAATGGAAGCGTCGCGATGGCCCAGGGTGATGGTGCCGGACTCTTTGATCTTCTTCAGGGTGCCGGTGAGTTCGGCGGCGAAAACTGGCGTGCTGATCAGAGCGGCAGCAATGGCTGCGCCCAGGATATGGGGAACGATGCGCATCAAATTTTCCTCGACTTTGTTTTTTTTATGGAGCCAGTTCACCGGCCCTTTTGTGCTGCAAAACACCTGAGCGCTACGATGAGTCGGCGCAAAGGACATTCGTCGATGAAGTGTAGAGCATGACTCGTGCCAGACCAGTGTGAATTGGTCAAAGCGTTGATTTACAAGGAAATTAAATATTTTTTGCGTTGGGATTTCACTGGGATGATCCGGTTAACCGAACCGACCCGCAGGTCGCGTTCGGAAAACCGAATGGTGGCAGGGTGCTACCCGATCATCAAATGTACTTGCGCTTGTCCGGTGCTGGCGGGAAGTACTGGTACAACCAGGTTTCACTCAGCGTACGGTCGTTGGTGCGGATGAACAGGCGCAGCTCGACAGGCTCGACGCTGTCATTGGTCGGGTACCAGTCAAACAGGATGCGGTAGCCCTTGATGTCATCGAGCTTGAGAACGCTGAAATCCTTGACCTCGCCGTTCGAACAAGTGACTACAGGCTCGATGCCTGTGCCTTCAGGCAAGCGGTCCAGGCCGCCGCCGGTGAAGTCCACGGCAAAACGACGGGCCCAGACTGGCGGATAGTGTTCGCCCGGCGCCCAGCCCTCAGTGAAGCCGCCCATCCCGGAGCGGGTCGCATTGACCCGTGCCAGCGGCGTTCCGACCGGCGGCAATGCGCTCCAGTACAGCTTGTAGCCGTAGTTCAGCGAGTCGCCGGCCGCCACCGGTTTCTTCGGCGTCCAGAAGGCGACGATGTTGTCCATGGTCTCGCCGGTTGTCGGGATCTCCAGCAGGTCGACCGAGCCTTCGCCCCACGCCGTGGTCGGTTCTACCCACAGGCTCGGGCGACGGCTGTACCAGTCGACGGTGTCCTGATAGCTGGCGAACTCGTGGTCGGTCTGCACCAGGCCGAAGCCCTTCGGGTCGGTATCGGCGAAGGCATTGAATTGCAGGGTGGCCGGGTTGTTCAGCGGGCGGCAGATCCACTCGCCGTTACCGCGCCACATGGCCAGGCGGTCGGAGTCGTGGATTTGCGGGTGAATGGTGTCGCACATCCGGCGCTCGTGGGTGCCGCAACTGAACATGCTGGTCATCGGCGCGATGCCCAGCTGGTCGATGGCGGTGCGTGCGTTGACGTGGGCATCGACCTCCATCACTACGCGCTCGGCCTGGCAGTCGATATCGAAGCGGTAGGCGCCGGTGGCGCTCGGCGAGTCGAGCAGGGCGTAGACCACGAAGCGGGTGCTGTCCTTGTTCGGTGTCTCGAACCAGAACTTGGTGAAGTCGGGAAATTCTTCGCGTTTCTTGGCGTAGGTGTCGATCGCCAGGCCGCGGGCCGACAAACCGTACTGGCCGGTGGCGTCTACCGCACGGAAGTAACTGGCGCCGAGGAAGGACACGACATCGTGCTTGTCCAGTTCCGGGGCCTTGAACAACTTGAAGCCGGAGAAACCCAGGTCGCCCTTGAGCTGTGCGGTGTCGACCGTGGTGTTTTCATAGTTGAACAGCGACGGGCGGAAATGCACTTCGCGGGCCATCCGGGTTTTCGGATCGACGCTGTACATGCGCACCGGCTGCTTGAACCCCATGCCGACGTGGAAGAACTGCACGTCCAGCTGCCCCTTGTTTTCTTTCCACAACGAATGATTGCCGTCGTAGCGAATCGCATTGAAGTTCTGCGGGGTCATGGTCGCCAGGGTCGGCGGCAACTGTTGCTTGGTGTCCTGGTAGCGATTGCTGGCGAGCTGTTTGGCCTGGAGCTTCAGCGCCTCGAAATCGAACGCGGTGGCCTCGCCATCAGCGGTGCCACCGCTGGCGGCCCAGGCCTTGGCGGCCAACAGGCCCGTGGCGGACAAACCGGTGTAGGCCGCGATGGCCATGGAGGCTTTGAGCAAGTTCCTGCGGTGCATAAATACAACCTGTCGTGAGCAATCCCGCGCCGTTCCTGGCACGTGCTGGATCAGAAATATCGGTTCGGACATGCCTTCGGCCAAACGCAACGGACTTATAAACAGATGCCCGACAGCTTAAACCGTTCGAATGCGGAGCAAAATTGATTGATGGCACTGCGCTGGCTCTGCAATGAAACAAGACATGTCGGGAAACAATTCCGACAGGGGTTTCTGATTTAGAGGGCATTTCTGCTTTTTTCGACTAATTACTCTAAAAACCGCTTTTCAGCGCCCGGATTATTTCTATTCTGTGCACATGACCGGTTTAAGCCCGAAAGACCGGTGCGGTTCAGTCGGCACGATGCGGCTGCCGAAAAGGGGTAGGGCGATGCGGTTTTTTGCAGTTTTCTTTGACGTTTAGAAGGACATCGTCCATGTCGAAAGTACAAGGCATCACCGAAATGTTGGGAATCTTTCCGTGTCTGGCCCTGGGGCGAAGAAGACGCCGGCTCAACAGCGAGGAAATGAAACTGGTGGAACGCTATCGGGAGCTGTCGGAGAGCGACAGGATTGCGATGAGGTATCTGGTGGACGCGATGAGGAGTGTTTCGCGGTTTTGAGTGGACCTGGAGCAGTAATGTAGGAGCGAGCCTGCTCGCGATGGTCGTTAACGATGACGCGTCCGTTCTGGATGTACGCGGTGTCTTTGAGTCCATCGCGAGCAAGCTCGCTCCTACAGTTTCCCTTTTTGATCGGCTCGATTTATCCCTTCAACGGCAAGTGCCAGCGATTGGGAAGGGGCGCTGCACCTGCATCAACTCAGGCATGTCTCGCCACTTGATCCAGGCGTGGTGCTGGTAATGCAGCAAGGGCACCGAAACTCCGGCCCAATTCAAGGAACTCAGGCTTGGCAGGTTTTCCACAGGCTCTGATTTGGCATCACGCAGCGAGGGTATGACTTCGTTGCTCAACCACTGGCGCAGATTGCGGTTTTCCGGGACGAAGTGGTGAACCAGCAAGGCGTACATGCCTGATTCGCTGACCATCAGGGTTTCGACCGTTTTGCCGTCTTTGCGCAGCCAGACGGTGCGACGTTGGTCTGCGTCGAGTTTCAGGGTGAGCCGTTCATTCAGGGGTTTGCCCATCAGGCGCCCAAGGTCCTGAACACAGAACCAGGCCTGGTTGTCTTGCATGAAGGCGTGGAGGAAGCGGTTGTGGCGGGTGAAGACTTTAGGGATGAAGCAGGAAGGAACTTCAGTCGGATGTGACGTGTGCTTGTGCATTTTTCGACTCCATGTTGAAAAAGGAGCCGCCACTAACCCTTCGACAGATTTGGGTGGCGGACCATGTGGCGTTCGAAGTCGGAACATTCTCGATCAACATGGAAGCCGAGAGGCCCGCGCCACACGGCCCGCCATAACGCGAGACTGAAAGGCAAAAAATGCCCCAGCTCATATGGGGGCGCGGATGCGCCATGTTGATATGTTCCGGCTTCGACTCCGGGCCGCTGATTTGGCAGCGACGGAACAAAGCCTATCGGTCAGGCGCTCGCGGCGCCAAGTCTACTCTGGCGACGCGTGTTGTAGGAATCGAGGGTTTTTCAGGCAGGCTGAATCTGTAGGAATTTACTGTTTGCAGTGTTGCGGTGGCGCCATCGCGAGCAGGCTCGCTCCTACAGGGGAATGTGTTCCAAATGTGGGAGCGAGCCTGCTCGCGATGCTTTTAGTGCTTGAACATCACATGCCGCACAACGGTGTAGTCCTCCAGCCCATACATGGACATGTCCTTGCCATAGCCGGACAGTTTCTGACCGCCGTGGGGCATTTCGCTAACCAGCATGAAGTGCGTATTCACCCAGGTGCAGCCGTACTGCAAACGCGCTGACAGGCGATGGGCGCGGCCGACGTCGGCGGTCCACACGGAGGAGGCCAGGCCGTAGTCCGAATCGTTGGCCCAGCCCAGCACTTGGGCTTCATCGGTGAATTTGGTTACCGACACCACTGGCCCGAACACTTCGCGGCGCACGATTTCGTCGTCCTGTTGTGCGTCGGCCAACACGGTCGGTTCGAAGAAGAAACCATCGCCCTCAACCGCCTTGCCGCCAGTGATCAAACGAATGTGTGGCTGGGCGATGGCGCGCTCGACGAAGCCGGCAACGCGGTCGCGGTGTTGTGCGGTGATCAGCGGGCCGAGTTCGGTCGACGGATCATCCTGCAAGCCGTACTTGATGCTGCTGACGGCGGCGCCGAGCTTCTCCACGAACTTGTCGTAAATGCCTTCCTGGGCATAGATGCGGCAGGCGGCGGTGCAGTCCTGGCCTGCGTTGTAGAAACCGAAGGTGCGGATGCCTTCGACGGCGGCATCGATGTCGGCGTCGTCGAAGATGATCACCGGGGCTTTGCCACCCAGTTCCATGTGCATGCGTTTGACGGTGTCGGCGGTGCTGGAAATGATGTTCGAGCCGGTGGCAATCGAACCGGTCAGCGACACCATGCGCACTTTCGGGTGAGTGACCAATGGGCTGCCGACGGTAGGACCACGGCCGAACACCAGGTTGAGTACGCCGGCCGGGAAGATATCCGACGCCAGTTCAGCCAGGCGCAGGGCTGTCAGCGGAGTCTGTTCCGACGGTTTGAGCACCACGGTATTACCGGCGGCGAGGGCCGGGGCGATTTTCCAGGCGACCATCATCAATGGGTAGTTCCACGGCGCAATGGAGGCGATCACGCCCACCGGATCTCGGCGGATCATCGAGGTGTGACCCGGCAAGTACTCGCCACCGGTTGAACCACTCATGCAGCGGCTGGCGCCGGCGAAGAACCGGAACACGTCGGCAATTGCCGGGATCTCGTCGTTCAGCGCAGCGCTGTAAGGCTTGCCGCAGTTGTCCGATTCCAGTTTGGCCAGTTCTTCGCCGTGGGCTTCGATGGCATCGGCGAGTTTGAGCAGCAGCAGCGAGCGGTCTTTCGGCGGGGTATGCGACCAGCTGTCGAACGCAGCGTCGGCGGCGCGCACGGCGGCATCGACCTGGGCTTCGCTGGCTTCGTTGATTTCCACCAGCACACTACCCAGCGCCGGGTTGAACACAGGTTGGGCGGGGCCTTCGCCGCTTTGCAGTTGGCCGTTGATCAGGAGTTTGGTTTGCATGTTCATGTCCTCTTTGGCGCTTTTATTGTTCTGTCGGAACCCGAACCTGTAGGAGCGAGCTTGCTCGCGAAGGATGCAAGGGCACCGCGTGCATCCAGGCAACCCTTGTCATCGTTTACGTTTTTCGCGAGCAAGCTCGCTCCTACAGGAGATATCGGTTGTTGGTTACTTACCACCGCTGCCAGCCACGCTTTCGCCACCACGGGTCAGGTAATAGGCGCCGAGGATCGGCAGCATGGTCACCAGCATCACCAGCATCGCCACGACGTTGGTCACCGGCACGTCCCGTGGGCGGCTGAGCTGGTTGAGCAGCCACAGCGGCAGGGTGCGTTCATGGCCGGCGGTGAAGGTGGTGACGATGATTTCGTCAAACGACAGGGCAAACGCCAGCATGCCGCCGGCCAGCAATGCCGAGCCGAGGTTCGGCAGGATGATGTAGCGGAAGGTCTGCCAGCCGTCGGCGCCGAGGTCCATCGAGGCCTCGATCAAACTGTGTGAGGTGCGGCGCAAGCGGGCGATGACGTTGTTGTAGACAATCACCACACAGAAGGTCGCGTGGCCGACGATGATGGTGAACATCCCCGGCTCGATTCCCAGTGTCTTGAAGGTCGCCAGCAACGCGATCCCGGTGATGATCCCCGGCAGGGCAATCGGCAGGATCAGCATCAGCGAGATGCCTTGTTTGCCGAAGAAGTCCCGGCGGTACAACGCGGCCGAAGCCAATGTGCCAAGGACCATGGCGATCAGGGTGGCAATCGAGGCGATCTGCAACGACAGCTTGATGGCCTCGAGCACGTCCGGCCGCGCGAACGCCACGCCGATCCACTTCCAGGTGAAACCCTTGGGCGGAAAGCTGAACGCCGCGTCTTCGGTGTTGAAGGCGTACAGGAAGATGATCAGGATCGGGAAGTGCAGGAACACCAACCCGCCCCAGGCGGCGAGGCGCAGGCCCAGGGAAGCTTTGTCAGAGTGCATCGAAGGCCCCCAGTCGTTTGACGATGGACAGGTAAATGGCGATCAGCACGATAGGCACCAGGGTGAAAGCAGCGGCCATCGGCATGTTGCCGATCGCGCCTTGCTGGGCATACACCATGCTGCCGACGAAGTAGCCGGGCGGGCCGACCAGTTGCGGCACGATGAAGTCGCCCAGGGTCAGCGAGAAGGTGAAGATGGAACCGGCGGCAATGCCCGGGATCGATAGCGGCAGAATCACTTGCATGAAGGTCTGGCGCGGCTTGGCGCCGAGGTCGGCGGAGGCTTGCAGCAGCGAAGGCGGCAGGCGTTCCAGCGAGGCCTGGATCGGCAGGATCATGAACGGCAGCCAGATGTAGACGAACACCATGAAACGCCCCAGGTGCGAGGTCGACAAGGTGCTGCCGCCAACTCCCGGAATGCCCAGTACGAACTGCAGGACCGGCTCCAGCCCCAGGTGCTGCACGAACCACTGCGCCACGCCGCCCTTGGCCAGCAGCAGTGTCCAGGCGTAGGCCTTGACGATGTAACTGGCCCACATCGGCATCATCACTGCGATGTAGAAAAACGCCTTGGTCTTGCCGGTGGTGTAGCGCGCCATGTAGTAGGCAATCGGGAACGCGACGATGGCGCTGGCAATCGATACGGCAATCGCCATGCCCAGGGTGCGCAGGATGATGTCGAAGTTCGACGGCTGGAACAGCGCGGTAAAGTTCGCCAGGGTCAGGTCGGGAGTGACCGCCATGGTGAAGTCATCGAAGGTGTAGAAACCTTGCCACAGCAGGACCAGCAATGAACCCAGGTAGATCGCGCCGAACCACAGCAACGGCGGCACCAGCAGCATCGACAGGTACAGGTTCGGCCGGCGATACAGCAGGTTGGAAAACCTGCGCAACGGCGAGCCGCCTGACGAGGTTTGAGAAATAGCCAAGGTGCTCATCTCACACCCCGCCTGCAACGGTGTCGTGCAACGGAATCATTGCCTCGCGCGCCCAACGTGCGCTGATGCGCTGCCCGGTCTGGTGCTGTGCACTGGTGTCCAGCCACTGGTTGTTGGCCTTGCTGATGTTCAGGGTCTGGCCGTTTTCCAGTTTCAGCTCATAGCGAGTCGCACTGCCCTGGTACTGGATGTCATGCAGCAAACCGCTGACTTCAATCTCGTGGCTGGCCAGCGGACCTTCGGCGAATCGCACGTGTTCCGGGCGAATCGAAAACGGCTGTGGATTGCCACTGAGCTGCCAGGCCAGGTCACCGCGAATCACGTTGGAGGTGCCAACGAATTCCGCCACGAAGGTGGTGGCCGGTTTCATGTACAGGTTGCGCGGGCTATCGACTTGTTCGATGCGCCCCTTGTTGAACACCGCCACGCGGTCGGACATCGACAAGGCTTCGGTCTGGTCGTGGGTGACGAAAATGAAGGTGATGCCGAGTTGGCGTTGCAGCTTCTTCAGCTCGCCCTGCATTTGCTCGCGCAACTTCAGGTCGAGGGCGCCGAGGGGTTCGTCGAGCAGCAGCACCCGTGGACGGTTGACCAGGGCCCGGGCCAGGGCCACACGCTGGCGCTGACCGCCGGAGAGTTGCACCGGCTTGCGCTCGCCGTAGCCACCGAGGGCGACCATGTCGAGGGCTTCTTCGGCGCGCTTGAGACGTTCGGCCTTGCCGACGCCTTTGACTTTCAAGCCGTAGGCGACGTTGTCGCGAACGTTCATGTGCGGGAACAACGCGTAATCCTGGAACACAGTGTTCACGTCGCGCTGGTACGGCGGCAGGCCGGCGGCCTCCTCGCCATGAATACGGATGGAGCCCGCGCTCGGTTGTTCAAAACCGGCAATCAGGCGCAAACAGGTGGTCTTGCCCGAGCCGGACGGCCCCAGCATGGAGAAAAACTCGCCGTCCTGGATGTCGATGGAAACCCGGTCTACGGCTTTCACTTCGCCGAATTGACGGGAAACGTTGGTGAACTGGACTGCAAGCGTCATGGTGCGATGCTCCAAAAAGGCGAAGGCCGTCGCAGCGGCCCTGCCTGGACTTCTGAAAAAACTGAATCGTGTTCGCGCATGTGTGGCTGGAATACTGACTGTGGCGAGGGGGCTTGCCCCCGTTGGGCTGCGCAGCAGCCCTGAAAACGGTGGGCGCGGCCTGCCAGACCGCAGTGACGGACTAGGGGAGGGCTTCGCCCTCCAACGGGGGCAAGCCCCCTCGCCACAAAAGCGTTTTTGCCACAGAAGCGGTGTGTTACCTGCCGCCCATGATCGCGATGTAGTCCTGGGTCCAGCGGCTGTACGGCACGAACTTGCCGCCTTCAGCCTGCGGGGTTTTCCAGAAGGCGATCTTGTCGAAATTGTCGAAACCGTTGGTTTTGCAGCCCTCGGCACCGAGCAATTCACTGCCCTTGCACGCTGCCGGCACCGCTGGCAGCGAGCCGAACCAGGCCGCTACGTCACCCTGGACTTTCGGTTGCAGCGACCAGTCCATCCACTTGTAGGCGCAATTGGGGTGCTTGGCTTCGGCATGCAGCATGGTGGTGTCGGCCCACCCGGTGGCGCCTTCTTTCGGGATGGTCGAGGCAATTGGCTGCTTCTCGTTCATCAGGCCGTTGACCTGATATGGCCAGGCACCGGAGGCGACCACGCCTTCGTTCTTGAAATCGCTCATTTGCACAGTGGTGTCGTGCCAGTAGCGGTGGATCAACGGCTGCTGGGCGCGCAGCAGATCGAGCACGGCCTTGTACTGGGCTTCGGTCAGTTCGTACGGGCTCTGGATGCCCAGTTCCGGCTTGGCGGACTTCAGGTACAGCGCCGCGTCGGCGATGTAGATCGGGCCGTCATAGGCCTGCACGCGACCCTTGTTCGGCTTGCCGTCCGGCAGGTTTTCCGCGTTGAACAACACGCCCCAGCTGGTGGGCGCAGTCTTGAACACGTTGGTGTTGTACATCAGCACGTTCGGGCCCCATTGGTACGGGGTGCCGTAGGTCTGCTTGTTGACCACGTACCAGGGTGCATCCTTGAGGCGCGGGTCGAGGTTCTTCCAGTTCGGGATCAACGCTGTGTTGATCGGTTGCACACGCTTGCCAACGATCAGGCGCAGGGAGGCGTCGCCGGACGCCGTGACCAGGTCGTAACCGCCCTTGGCCATCAGGCTGACCATTTCATCGGAGGTGGCGGCGGTCTTGACGTTGACCTTGCAGCCGGTTTCCTTCTCGAAACCGGTCACCCAGTCGTAGGCCTTGTCGCTCTCGCCACGTTCGATGTAGCCGGGCCAGGCCACAATATCCAGTTGGCCTTCGCCCGCCCCGACAGCTTTGAGCGGCTCGGCGGCCTGGACACTGGCGCTGACCAGCAGCGCGGTGGTGATTGCACTGAGCAGTGCGGTCTTGTGCACGAACATGGGAATTCCCTCTTCTTTAAATTATGGTCGGGGCAGTTGTGAACGTGGTGAAGCATGCCGTTGGCGGCTTGTTATTAGCTTAGTCAGAGATGCTCGCCATGGCGGGCCATGATGTGCCGCACCACGCTGTAGTCCTGAAGCGAATCGCTGGACAGGTCCTTGCCGTAGCCCGAACGTTTCAGGCCGCCATGGGGCATTTCGCTGACCAGCATGAAGTGGCTGTTGATCCAGGTGCAGCCGTACTGCAAGCGCGCCGCGACCTGCATGGCCTTGTCGAGGTTCTGGGTCCAGACCGACGAGGCCAGGCCGTATTCCGAGTCGTTGGCCCAGTCCACCGCTTGTTCCAGCTCATCGAAGCGGGTCACGGTGACCACCGGCCCGAACACTTCGCGCTGGACGATCTCGTCACTTTGCTTGCAACCGGCGAGCAGGGTTGGCTGGTAATAGAAGCCGGCGCCGGAGTGCACCGCTGCGCCGGTCACCCGCTCGATGTGCGGCTGGCCCAAGGCACGTTCGACGAAACTGGCTACGCGGTCGCGTTGGCGGGTACTGATCAGCGGGCCGATTTCGTTGTCGGCATCGCGCTTGCCGGCGAAACGCAGGCTACTGACGGCCGCACCGAGCTCGGCCACCAGGCGGTCATGAATCCCGGCCTGGGCGTAAATGCGGCAAGCGGCGGTGCAATCCTGTCCGGCGTTGTAGTAGCCGTAGGTGCGTACGCCTTCGACCACGGCCTGAATGTCGGCATCGTTGCAGACGATCACCGGGGCCTTGCCACCGAGTTCGAGGTGGGTGCGTTTGAGTGTCTTCGACGCGGCCTGGAGAATCTTTTGGCCGGTGACGATATCGCCGGTCAGCGACACCATGCGCACTTTAGGGTGGCTCACCAGGTGGCTGCCGACGCCTTCGCCGCCACCGCAAATAATGTTGATTACACCGCGCGGCAGGATCTCGGCCAGCGCTGGCGCCAGGGCCAGGATCGACAGCGGCGTGTGTTCCGACGGCTTGAACACCAGGGTGTTGCCGGCGGCGAGGGCCGGGGCGATTTTCCACGCGGCCATCATGATCGGGTAGTTCCACGGCGCAATCGACGCCACGACCCCGATAGGATCGCGCCGGACCATGCTGGTGTAGCCCGGCAGGTATTCGCCGCTGAGCTGGCCGGTCTGGCAACGCACGGCACCGGCGAAGAAGCGGAACACGTCGACCGTGGCATTGAGGTCATCCTGACGGGCCAGGTGCAGTGGCTTGCCGCAATTCAGGGCTTCGAGGCGGGCGAGATGGTCGGCGTTTTTTTCGATGGCGTTGGCGATCTCCAACAGCAGGTTTGAGCGCTGTTGTGGCGTGGTCCGCGACCAACCGGCAAAGGCGCGGTGGGCGGCGAGGATGGCTGCTTCGACTTGTTCGGTGCTGGCTTCGGCGATTTGCGTCAGGATTTCGCCGGTGGCCGGATTGATGATGGGTTCGGCAAAGCCTTGCCCTGCGACTATTTCACCATCGATCAACAAGGCGGTGAACAACGGGGTCTGCGCGCCAGCCATTTTTCGGGTTCTCGTTTTTTGTGTGGCTTGTTGTGTAGACATGGCAGCGCTCCCTGTGACTGGGGCCCGGCCGTCTTTATTAGAAGCAACAAGACTAGTTCGCGGACCCGAGGACAACAAATACTAAATACTGAAGGTAGCGTTCGATTAAATAGATGGCTTGCGCCCGCCGTGGGGTTGTTCGCGCGCGACCGTGAGGAAGGGGTCCACCAGCGCCGGCCGCGCGGTGCCGCGACGCCACGCCAGGCCGACATCCAGGGTCTGGCTGAGGTCGGCGATCGGCCGCGCTTCGATGATGTCGCCCTCCAGTGACCACGGGCGATAGGTCATGTCGGGCTGGATCGATACGCCCAGGCCAGCGGCCACAAGGCTTCGCACCGCTTCGGTCGAGGCCGTGCGCAGGGTGATGCGCGGTTGCAAGGAGGCTGCCGACCACATGCGTTGGGCGTTGCGGTCCATTTCATCGACGTTCAGTTGAATCAATGGCTCGCGGGCCACGTCGGCGAGGTTGATGCTGTCGTGTTCCAGCAGCGGGTGCTGGGCCGGCAGCCATAGCCGGTGCGGCGAGCGGGTCAACACTTCGGTCTGCAATGCGTGGCGGTCTTCGAGGTTGGACAGGATCAACACGCCGACATCGATCTCGCCGCTGACCAGCAAATGCTCGATGTACGGGCGCTCATCCTCCATCACGCGGATTTCCACGTTGGGGTAGGCGCGCTGGAAACGGGTGAGTAGATCCGCCAGGTAATAACCGGCCACCAGGCTGGTCACGCCGACGATCAGTTGCCCGGCGACCTGGTCGGTGCTCTGTTGCAGGCTGCGCTTGGCGTTATCCACCGTGGCCAGGATCAAGTGCGCCTGACGCAGGAATTGATGCCCCTGGTGGGTCAGGGTCATACCCTTGGCATGGCGGCTGAACAGGCTGACGCCGATTTCCTCCTCCAGTTGCTGGATTGCCAGGGTCAGGGTCGACTGGGAAATGAACGCGGTTTGCGCGGCGGCCGAGATCGAGCCGGTCTCGGCCACGGCGATGAAGTGACGGATCTGACGCAAGGTCATCATGGGGAAGCACCCGGTGGGCTGTTTTTATCGATTGGCGAGAGTGTATATCGTTTTTTCTGATGGGTCGGCGCAAGCGGCAATGGGCGCATTGAGGGGAGTGCAACATCTGGAAGCACTCTCGCCCACGGGGCGTGGGCACTTTCGTTTTAGGCTGGTGGTCTTGGTTTCAGGTTAAACGTCTTGTGGAGGCGGTAAATGAATACCCGTGGATTGCTCGATCAACTACTCAAGTCCGGCCAGGACCTATTGCAGAACAAGGCCGGCAGCCCGCAGCAAAAGGGTGCGAGCGGTGGCAACGGAGGCCTCGGCAGTTTGCTCTCCGGCGCGAGTGGCGGGGCATTGGCGGCAGGCGCCATGGGCTTGCTGCTCGGCAGCAAAAAGGCCCGTAAAGTCGGGGGCAAGGTCGCGGTCTACGGCGGTCTCGCCGCGTTGGGCGTGCTGGCCTATAAAGCCTACGGAAACTGGCAGGCGCAGCAGGGCGGTGCGGCCGGTGCGCAACCGCAAACCCTGGACCGCGTACCGGACGCGCAAGTCGAGCTGCACAGTCAGGCGATTCTCAAGGCGCTGGTGGCCGCGGCCAAGGCTGACGGTCATGTGGATGAGCGTGAGCGTGCCTTGATCGAAGGCGAATTCACCCGGCTCGACAGCGATCAGGAGCTGCAACACTGGCTGCACGCCGAGCTCAACAAGCCCCTGGACCCGAGCGATGTCGCCCGCGCCGCCCGCTCCCCGGAAATCGCCGCCGAGATGTACATCGCCAGCGTGATGATGGTGGACGAGGAAAACTTCATGGAGAAGGCCTATCTCGATGAGCTGGCGCGGCAGCTCAAGCTGGAGCCGGGGTTGAAGGCCGAGCTTGAGAAGCAGGTTCGCCAGGCTTCCTTGTAAACCTTCAGTCCGCCCCACATCCCCAATGACCATTCTACGGTCCCTTTCTGCCTAATCACCCCAGGCACCCATCCCGCCTTTTTTGGCGGGATGAGAAGTAGCGCGCAACCGTCTTATAAATGAAACACCGCCCTCGGCTATACTCCCCGCATTTCGAATCGGCTCCGAGGAATGACTGTGAAGAACTGGACGTTACGCCAACGCATTTTGGCGAGCTTTGCGGTAATTATCGCCATCATGTTGCTGATGGTGGTTGTCTCGTATTCGCGGCTGTTGAAGATCGAAAAAAGCGAGGCCAGCGTGCGTGAGGACGCTCTGCCAGGGTTGTATTACAGCTCGATGGTTCGTGGCGCGTGGTCCGACAGTTATGTACGCATTCAGGCCATGCTCGGCCTGGAGGAAGGGCAGAGCTTCACTGCCGAGGATGCCGCGAGCTTCAAGGGCTACGCCGAGCGGTTGAAAGAGCAGATGGACCTCTACCGTGGAACGATTGCCGACGAAGAAGACAGGGTCGAGTTCGCCGCGTTCGAAAAGCTTCATGAGGACTACCACCGGATTCTGGCCGCGGTGATCGAGTTGTATAAACGCAACCAGAACGCCGAGGCCGTCAACATGTTCAAGGGTGAACTGACCCCGACCTGGACAGCGGGTCGAATGAAGGTCAATGAAATCCTGCGCCACAACAAGTCTGTGGCGGACGCAGACATCGCGGCCATTGACGATGCAGTGCTCACCGCCAAAGTCATCATGGGTATTTCCCTGGTGATCGCGGTGCTGGCGGCCGCTCTCTGTGGTCTGTTGCTGATGCGCGCCATCATGGCGCCGATGAACCGCATCGTGAGAATCCTCGAAATCATGCGCACCGGCGACCTCAGCAGCCGCCTGAACCTGGAGCGCAAGGACGAATTCGGCGCGGTAGAGACCGGGTTCAACGACATGATGACCGAGCTCACTTCTCTGGTGTCCCAGGCCCAGCGCTCGTCGGTGCAGGTGACCACGTCGGTGACCGAGATCGCCGCGACGTCCAAGCAGCAACAAGCCACCGCCACCGAAACCGCCGCCACCACCACGGAAATCGGCGCGACCTCCCGTGAGATCGCCGCCACTTCCCGGGATCTGGTGCGCACCATGACCGAGGTCTCCACCGCCGCCGATCAGGCTTCCGTGGCAGCCGGTTCCGGTCAGCAAGGCCTGGCGCGCATGGAAGAAACCATGCACTCGGTGATGGGCGCGGCCGATCTGGTCAACGCCAAGCTGGCGATCCTCAACGAGAAGGCCGGCAACATCAATCAGGTGGTGGTGACCATCGTCAAGGTCGCTGACCAGACCAACCTGTTGTCGCTCAACGCCGCCATCGAGGCCGAGAAGGCCGGGGAATACGGGCGCGGCTTTGCCGTGGTCGCCACCGAAGTGCGGCGCCTGGCGGACCAGACCGCTGTCGCCACCTACGACATCGAACAGATGGTGCGCGAGATCCAGTCGGCGGTGTCGGCCGGGGTCATGGGCATGGACAAGTTTTCCGAAGAGGTGCGTCGCGGCATGTCCGAGGTGCAGCAGGTCGGCGAGCAGTTGTCGCAGATCATCCATCAGGTCCAGGCGTTGGCGCCGCGGGTGCTGATGGTCAACGAAGGCATGCAGGCCCAGGCCACCGGTGCCGAGCAGATCAACCATGCACTGGTGCAGTTGGGTGATGCCAGCAGCCAGACGGTCGAGTCTCTGCGCCAGGCCAGTTTCGCCATCGATGAACTGAGCCAGGTGGCCGTCGGGCTGCGCAGCGGCGTTTCGCGATTCAAAGTCTGATGAGCGAAATCACGGCCAAACGCTCTGCCGTGAAGCAGGCGCTGCATGCCTTGTTTCTGGTGTTTCGCGTCGGCAACGAGCGCTATGCCTTGAAGGCTATCGAAGTGGCTGAAGTGCTGCCGCGCCTGCCGTTGAAGCCCATTCCCCATGCCCCCGCCTGGGTCGCCGGGGTGTTCGCCTATCGGGGCACCGTGGTGCCGGTGATCGACTTGAGCGCACTGACCTTTGGCATGCCTGCACAGGCCCGTACCAGCACGCGACTGGTGCTGGTCAACTATCGCCCGGATGAAACCGCCGAGACACAACTGCTCGGGCTGATTCTGGAACAGGCGACTGACACCTTGCGCTGCGATCCGGCGGATTTTCAGCCCTATGGCCTGGACAATCGCCAGACGCCTTACCTCGGGCCGGTGCGCAAGGACGAGCGGGGGTTGCTGCAATGGGTGCGGGTCGGCGATCTGCTGGACGATCAGGTGCGCGCATTGTTGTTTCCCTCGCCGCCAATGGATCCGGCACTGCTGCAGGAGCGGCCATGAACAGCGACCAGCGTTTTTTCGACTTTCTCAAGGAAACCATCGGACTCGACGTGACCTCGGTAGGGCCTGCGATCATCGAGCGAGCGGTGCGCCAGCGCAGCATCGTTTCGCAAGCAGTGTCGGCCGATGAGTATTGGCACACCTTGCAGGGCTCGCGGGACGAGCAGCAGGCCTTGATCGAGGCGGTGATCGTTCCGGAAACCTGGTTCTTCCGCTATCCGGAGTCCTTCGTCACCCTGGCGAAACTGGCGAGCAAGCGTCTGGCCGAGATCAACAACCTGCGCGCACTGCGAATTCTCAGCCTGCCATGTTCCACGGGCGAAGAACCGTACTCGATCGCCATGGCGTTGCTCGATGCCGGGCTCAAGCCGCACCAGTTCAAGGTCGACGGCCTGGACGTCAGCCCGTTGTCAGTGGAAAAAGCCCGTCGGGCGTTGTACGGCAAGAATTCCTTTCGGGGTGACGACATTGCGTTTCGCGACCGTCATTTCATCGCCGAAGGCGAGAGCTATCGCCTCGATCAGCGGGTGCTCGAGCAAGTGCGCCTGCAGGTAGGCAATCTGCTGGATCCGGCCTTGCTGGCCGGTGAACCGCCATTCGATTTCGTGTTTTGTCGCAACCTGCTGATCTACTTCGACCAGCCGACCCAGAAGCTAGTCTTCGAAGTGCTCAAGTGCCTGACCCACGTTGACGGCGTGCTGTTTATCGGCCCGGCCGAAGGCGGTCTGCTGGGGCGTTTGGGGATGCGCTCGATTGGTATCGCGCAGTCCTTCGCGTTCAGTCGACAGGGAACTGCGGACCCTGATCCCTTGCCGACGTTCGTTCCTGCGCCATTGCCAGTGCCGCAACCGTTGCGCAATCCACCGCCTGCGCCAGTGCGCAGCCGTCCGTTTGCCCGGGTTGCGCCGCTGCGGCCTGCGCCTGCGCCTGCAACCTCCGGCTCCGACACTGCCGCGCTGCTGGCCAATATCGCCGTGCTGGCCGATGAAGGCAAAAGCGCCGAGGCGCGAGCAGCGTGTGAAAGCTACTTGCGCAGCCATGAGCCGGTGGCTCAGGTCTTTTATTGGTTGGGGCTGCTCAGCGATGTGGCTGGCAATACCCTTGAAGCACAGGGTTTTTACCGCAAGGCGTTGTACCTGGAACCGCAACATCCTGAAGCGTTGATGCACCTGGCCGGCTTGCTGCAGGCCCAGGGCGACGCGATGGGAGCCAGACGATTGCAGGAGCGTGCCGCCCGCAGCGCACGTTCCGTCGACAGTGAGCGTAAACGATGATCGCCTCCGATACCTTCAGCGTCACCCGGGATGCCCAGGCCATCGACGATTGCTGGAACCGCATTGGTATCCACGGTGACAAGTCCTGCCCGCTGCTCAGCGACCATATTCATTGCCGCAATTGTGCGGTGTATTCGGCGGCTGCCACACGCTTGCTCGATCGTTATGCATTGCAGCAGGAAGATCGCGGGACTGTGTCCGTCGCGGTCGAGAGCGAGGTGAAAACCCGCTCGCTGTTGATGTTCCGTCTGGGTGAAGAGTGGCTGGGGCTTGCGACCCGCAGCCTGGTCGAGGTGGCGCCGTTGCAAGCGATTCACTCGTTGCCGCATCAACGTTCCCGGGCCTTGCTCGGCGTGGCGAATGTACGCGGAGCGCTGGTTGCCTGCCTGTCGCTGGTGGAACTGCTCGGGCTCGACGGCGCCAGCAGCGTGGCCACCGGTGCACGGGTCATGCCACGCATGCTGATCATCGCCGCCGACGGCGGGCCGGTGGTGGTGCCGGTGGACGAAGTCGACGGGATTCACGCCATCGACGAGCACATCCTCGATACCGCATCGCGCTCAGGTGCTCAGGCCAGCGCCAAATACACCCGTGGCGTGTTGCAATTCAAAGGTCGCAGCCTGCGTTGGCTGGATGAAGAACAGCTGTTGTGCGCCGTGACCCGGAGCCTCACATGACCCCCGAGCAAATGCGCGACGCTTCTTTGCTGGAGCTGTTCAGCCTGGAGGCCGAAGCCCAGACCCAAGTCTTGAGTGCCGGCCTGCTGGCGCTTGAGCGCGACCCGACCCAGGCCGATCAACTTGAATCGTGCATGCGTGCCGCGCACTCGCTCAAGGGGGCGGCACGGATCGTCGGTGTCGATGCCGGGGTCAGCGTTGCCCATGTGATGGAAGATTGTCTGGTCAGCGCCCAGGAAGGCCGTCTGTTGCTGCGCCCCGAGCATATCGATGCGTTGCTGCAAGGCACCGATCTGCTGATGCGCATCGCCACACCGAGCAACAACCCGGAAGTCTCGGACATCGAGGCCTATGTGGCGTTGATGGCGCGGTTGCTGGACCCGGCGGCCCCGCTGGTTGCGCCTGCCGCACCGGTGATGGCCGAACTTCAGCTCGAAGCACCCGCGCCGAAGGTCGAGTTGCCGGCGCCTGTCGTCGAACCGCCATCGGCGCCAGCTCCACGCAAGACCAAACGCACCACCGAAAACGGCGAACGTGTGCTGCGTGTCACCGCCGAGCGCCTGAACAGCCTGCTCGATCTGTCGAGCAAATCCCTGGTGGAAACCCTGCGGCTCAAACCGCACCTGGCGACCATGCAGCGACTCAAGCGCATGCAGAGCAACAGCCTGCGCGCACTGGAGAATCTCAATGTGCATCTCAAGGATCACGCCTTGAGCCTGGAGGCCCAGGAAGCCCTTGAGGATGCGCGGCGCTTGCTCGCGCAATCCCAGCAACTGCTCATGGAAAAGAACGCCGAACTCGACGAGTTCGCCTGGCATGCCAGCCAACGGGCGCAGGTGTTGTACGACACGGCGCTGGCCTGTCGCATGCGGCCCTTTGCCGATGTGCTGACCGGGCAAGTGCGGATGGTCCGGGATCTGGGGCGCGATCTGGGCAAACAGGTGCGCCTGGAAATTGAAGGCGAAAAGACCCAGGTCGATCGCGACGTACTGGAAAAGCTCGAAGCGCCGCTGACTCACCTGTTGCGCAACGCGGTCGACCACGGCATCGAAACCCCGGAACAGCGCCTGCTGGCCGGCAAGCCGGCGGAAGGTTTGATTCGCCTGCGCGCGTCCCATCAGGCCGGTCTGCTGGTGCTTGAACTGAGCGACGACGGTAACGGCGTGGACCTGGAAAAGCTCCGTCGCAGCATCGTCGAACGAAATTTGTCCCTTGCGGAAACCGCCGCTCAGTTGAGCGAAGAGGAGTTGCTGACGTTCCTGTTCCTGCCCGGTTTCAGTCTGCGCGACAGGGTCACCGAGGTGTCCGGTCGCGGCGTCGGCCTGGATGCGGTGCAGCACATGGTCCGGCAGCTGCGCGGCGCGGTGGTGCTGGAGCAGACTGCGGGCGAGGGCAGTCGTTTCCACCTTGAGGTGCCGCTGACCCTGTCGGTGGTGCGCAGCCTGGTGGTGGAAGTCGGCGACGAAGCCTATGCCTTCCCGCTGGCGCACATTGAGCGCATGTGCGACCTGGAGCCGGCGGATATCGTGCAGGTCGAAGGCCGCCAGCATTTCTGGCACGAAGGCCGGCATGTCGGCCTGGTGGCGGCCAGCCAATTGCTGCAACGCCCGGCCAGCCAGAACAGCGGGCAAACCCTGAAAGTCGTGGTGATTCGCGAGCGCGATGCGATCTACGGCGTGGCGGTGGAGCGGTTCATCGGTGAGCGGACCTTGGTTGTGCTGCCGCTGGATGAGCGCCTGGGCAAGGTGCAGGACATTTCCGCCGGGGCCCTGCTCGACGACGGTTCGGTGGTGCTGATCGTCGATGTCGAAGACATGCTGCGTTCGGTGGAGAAGCTGCTCAACACCGGGCGTCTGGAGCGCATTGCCCGCCACAGCAATCAGGTGGTCGAGGCGGCCCGCAAACGAATTCTGGTGGTGGATGATTCCCTGACCGTGCGAGAGTTGCAGCGCAAGCTGTTGCTCAATCGCGGCTATGACGTGGCGGTTGCGGTGGACGGCATGGATGGCTGGAACGCGCTGCGTTCGGAGGATTTCGATCTGCTGATCACCGACATTGATATGCCGCGCATGGACGGCATCGAACTGGTCACGCTGCTGCGTCGGGACAATCGCCTGCAATCGCTGCCGGTGATGGTGGTGTCCTACAAGGATCGTGAAGAGGACCGGCGCCGTGGACTGGATGCCGGGGCCGACTATTATCTAGCCAAGGCCAGTTTTCATGACGACGCCTTGCTCGATGCAGTGGTCGAGCTCATCGGAGGAGCGCGGGCATGAGGATCGCAATCGTCAATGACATGCCCATGGCGGTGGAGGCCCTGCGCCGCGCCCTGGCATTCGAGCCGGCCCACGAGGTGGTCTGGGTCGCCGGCAATGGTGCCGAGGCGGTGCGCCAGTGCGCGCTGGACACGCCGGACCTGATTCTGATGGACCTGATCATGCCGGTGATGGATGGCGTCGAGGCCACGCGACGGATCATGGCCGAGACCCCGTGTGCCATCGTCATCGTCACCGTGGATCGCCAGCAGAACGTGCACCGGGTGTTCGAGGCCATGGGTTACGGTGCGCTGGATGTGGTCGACACCCCGGCCCTCGGCGCCGGCAATGCCCAGGAAGCGGCGGCGCCGTTGTTGCGCAAAATCTTGAACATCGTCTGGCTGATCGGCGACAAGGGTAACCGCCCGCGCTCGGCGTCGGCACCCTTGCGCTGTTCGGGCTCACGCCAGGGCCTGATCGCCATTGGCTCATCCGCCGGTGGGCCGGCAGCGCTGGAAGCCTTGCTCAAGGGGCTGCCGCGTGATTTCTCTCCGGCCATCGTGCTGGTGCAACACGTTGACCAGGTGTTTGCCGCCGGCATGGCTGAATGGCTCGGCACTGCCAGCGGCCTTGATGTGCGCCTGGCCCAGGAGGGCGAGCCGCCGCAAAGCGGCACGGTATTGCTGGCCGGCACCAATCACCATATTCGCTTGTTGAAAAACGGCACGCTGGCCTACACCGCCGAACCGGTCAACGAGATCTACCGGCCCTCCATCGATGTGTTCTTCGAGAGCGTGGCCAATAACTGGAGCGGTGATGCCGTGGGGGTTTTGCTCACCGGCATGGGGCGTGATGGCGCCCAAGGGCTTAAACTCATGCGCCAACAGGGCTACCTGACCATCGCACAAGACCAAAACAGCAGTGCGGTGTACGGCATGCCGAAGGCGGCCGCAGCCATCGACGCTGCCGTGGAGATTCGCCCGCTGGACAAGATAGCGCCACGATTGCTGGAGATTTTCGCCAAATGAGCACCTTTTCCCTCATTCCTGGCTCAGGTAGTACTCAGGTGACCGCACATGACTGAATTACAGCTCGACGACTTCAAGACCGACGAAAACGCCGCCATGGTGTTGCTGGTGGACGATCAGGCCATGATCGGCGAAGCCGTGCGTCGCGGCCTGTCGAACGAAGAGAACATTGATTTCCACTTCTGCTCCGACCCGCACCAGGCCATCGCCCACGCTGTGCGCATCAAGCCGACAGTGATCCTGCAGGATCTGGTCATGCCCGGTCTTGACGGTCTGAGCCTGGTGCGCGAATACCGCAATCACCCGGCGACCAAGGACATTCCGATCATCGTTCTGTCGACCAAGGAAGACCCGCTGATCAAGAGCGCGGCCTTTGCGGCCGGGGCCAACGATTATCTGGTCAAGCTGCCGGACAATATCGAACTGGTCGCGCGCATCCGCTATCACTCGCGCTCCTACATGACCCTGCTGCAACGGGATGCGGCGTACCGCGCGTTGCGGGTCAGCCAGCAGCAACTGCTCGACACCAACCTGGTGCTGCAACGCCTGATGAACTCCGATGGCCTGACAGGGTTGTCGAACCGTCGGCACTTCGATGAATACCTGGAACTGGAGTGGCGCCGTTCGCTACGTGAGCAGAGCCAGTTGTCGTTGCTGATGATCGATGTCGACTACTTCAAGGCCTACAACGACAGCTTCGGCCACCTGGAAGGCGATGAAGCCCTGCGCAAGGTCGCCGCGGCGATCAAGGACGCCAGTGCCCGGCCTTCGGACCTGCCGGCCCGCTACGGCGGCGAAGAGTTCGCCCTGGTGCTGCCCAACACCTCCCAAGGCGGTGCACGGCTGGTGGCTGAGAAGCTGCGCCAGACCGTGGCAGCCCTGAAGATCCCGCATAACTCGCCGGCCGAAGGTTCGAGCCTGACCATCAGCATCGGCCTGTCGACTATTACCCCGAAAGCGGGCAGCAACTGCCGCGACCTGATCCTGGCGGCGGACAAGGGGCTGTATTCGGCGAAGAACAATGGGCGTAATCAGGTGGGCATCGGCTGAACAGCCTCCCCCTGTAGGCGCGAGCCTGCTCGCGATGGTCGTCAACGATGACGATGGCTATCTGAATAAACGCGGTGCCTGAGCGTTTTTCGCGAGCGAGCTCGCTCCTACAAGGGGTTGGCTTTTCGGCCAGGCGGACTGCCGTTTTCGGCTGTTTCCCGGTATACTCGCCGGCTTTCAAAAGTTCGCCAACGAGTGCTGCCCGTCATGGAAATCAACCCGATCCTGAACACCATCAAGGACCTGTCCGAGCGCTCCGAAACTATTCGGGGGTATCTTTGACTACGATCAAAAGCATGAGCGTCTGACCGAAGTCAATCGCGAGCTTGAAGATCCGAGTGTCTGGAACAAACCTGAATACGCCCAGGAACTGGGCCGCGAGCGCGCTGCGCTGGCGCAGATCGTCGATACCCTGGACGAATTGAACACGGGTCTGGCCGATTGCCGCGACCTGCTGGACATGGCCGTCGAAGAGAACGACGAAGGCGCAGTGGGCGATGTCGTCGCCGAGCTGGCCCGTCTCGAGGAAAGTCTGGCCAAGCTGGAATTCCGCCGCATGTTCAGCCACGAAATGGACCCGAACAACGCCTACCTGGACATCCAGGCCGGTTCCGGCGGCACCGAAGCCCAGGACTGGGCCAACATTCTGCTGCGCATGTACCTGCGCTGGGCCGACAAGCGCGGCTTCGACGCGACCATCATGGAACTGTCCGCCGGTGAAGTCGCCGGGATCAAGGGCGCGACCGTGCACATCAAGGGCGAATACGCCTTTGGCTGGTTGCGGACCGAAATCGGTGTGCACCGTCTGGTGCGCAAGAGCCCGTTCGACTCCGGCAACCGTCGCCACACCTCTTTCTCGGCGGTGTTCGTTTCCCCCGAGATCGATGACAAGGTGGAAATCGAAATCAACCCGGCAGACCTGCGAATCGACACCTATCGTTCCTCCGGTGCCGGTGGTCAGCACGTAAACACCACCGACTCGGCCGTACGTATCACCCACGTACCGACCAACACCGTGGTCAGCTGCCAGAACGAACGTTCCCAGCACGCCAACAAGGACACCGCCATGAAAATGCTGCGGGCCAAGTTGTACGAGCAGGAAATGCAGAAGCGCAACGCGGCGTCCCAGGCGCTGGAAGACACCAAGTCCGATATCGGCTGGGGTCATCAGATCCGTTCGTACGTGCTCGATGCCTCGCGCATCAAGGATCTGCGCACCAACATCGAGCGCAGCGACTGCGACAAGGTGCTCGACGGCGACATCGACGAATACCTGGAAGCGAGCCTGAAGTCCGGGCTGTAAGCAATGCAATACAGGATCGGCTGACCCGGCGCGATCCTTGTAGGAGCCAGCTTGCTGGCGATCCCCAGGCCGCAGGCCTGGGGGCAACGAACCTGTGATGGAATATTTAAAGACATGAGCGACCTAGAACTCGACCCGCAAGCCCTGCAACAGGAAGAAAACTCCCTGATCGCCCTGCGCAAGGAAAAGCTTGCTGCCGAGCGCGCCAAGGGCAATGCCTTCCCGAACGACTTCCGCCGCGAAAACTACTGCGAACAACTGCAGAAACAGTACGCGGACAAGACCAAGGAAGAGCTGGCAGAGGCTGCGATCCCGGTCAAGGTTGCCGGTCGTATCATGCTCAACCGTGGCTCGTTCATGGTGATCCAGGACATGACCGGTCGTATCCAGGTCTACGTCAACCGCAAAACCCTGTCCGAAGAGACACTGGCCGCGGTGAAAACCTGGGACATGGGCGACATCATTGCCGCCGAAGGCACCCTGGCCCGTTCCGGCAAGGGCGACCTGTACGTCGAAATGACCAGCGTGCGCCTGCTGACCAAATCCCTGCGCCCGCTGCCGGACAAGCACCACGGCCTGACCGACACCGAACAGCGCTACCGCCAGCGTTACGTCGACCTGATCGTCAACGAAGACGTGCGCCAGACGTTCCGCGTGCGTTCGCAAGTCATCGCCCACATCCGCAGCTTCCTGATGAAGCGTGACTTCCTGGAAGTGGAAACGCCGATGCTGCAGACCATTCCTGGCGGCGCGGCAGCCAAGCCGTTCGAAACCCACCACAATGCGCTGGACATGGGCATGTTCCTGCGTATTGCGCCGGAGCTGTACCTCAAGCGCCTGGTTGTTGGCGGGTTCGAGAAAGTGTTCGAGATCAACCGCAACTTCCGTAACGAAGGCGTTTCGACTCGTCACAACCCTGAATTCACCATGTTGGAGTTCTACCAGGCCTACGCCGACTACGAAGACAACATGGACCTGACCGAAGAACTGTTCCGCGAACTGGCGCAGCTGGTTCTGGGCAGCACCGACGTGCCGTACGGCGACAAGGTGTTCCACTTCGGCGAGCCGTTCGTGCGTCTGTCGGTGTTCGACTCGATCCTCAAGTACAACCCTGAGCTGACCGCCGATGATCTGAACGACATCGACAAGGCTCGTGCCATCGCCAAGAAGGCCGGCGCCAAGGTGCTGGGCTTCGAAGGCCTGGGCAAGCTGCAGGTGATGATTTTCGAAGAGCTGGTCGAGCACAAGCTGGAGCAGCCGCACTTCATTACCCAGTACCCGTTCGAAGTGTCGCCGCTGGCCCGTCGTAACGACGACAACCCGAACGTCACCGACCGTTTCGAACTGTTCATCGGTGGTCGTGAAATCGCCAACGCCTACTCCGAGTTGAACGACGCGGAAGACCAGGCCGAGCGCTTCATGGCTCAGGTGGCCGACAAGGACGCCGGCGATGACGAAGCCATGCACTACGACGCCGACTTCGTTCGTGCGCTGGAGTACGGCATGCCGCCAACGGCGGGTGAAGGCATCGGTATCGACCGTCTGGTGATGCTGCTGACCAACTCCCCGTCGATCCGCGACGTGATCCTGTTCCCGCACATGCGGCCGCAAGCGTAAGTGTTTCAAATAAAAAGCCGCCTTTGAGGCGGCTTTTTATTGCCTGTCTGGTACAAACGTATCAACTTGTTAGTTTCATCTGAGAGGAAATACCTGTCGTGATTCGTGCAATGGCTCAAGAAGGTGCAGCGGGTATCGCCACTGCGGTCGCTGAAAGCGTTCAGTACCAGGGCCGCAAGGCCAGCCGACAGGGCAGTGAGCAGCGTCGACAGGACATTCTCGACGCCGCCATGCGCATTGTCGTGCGTGACGGCGTGCGTGCCGTCCGACACCGCGCGGTGGCCGCCGAGGCGCAAGTGCCGTTGTCGGCGACCACTTACTATTTCAAGGATATCGATGACCTGCTCACCGATACCTTCGCCCAATACGTGGAACGCAGTGCGGCGTACATGGGCAAGCTGTGGGTGAACAACGAGGGCCTGCTGCGCGAGATGATCGACAGTGGCGATGGCAGCCCGCAGGCGCGCTCGAAACTGGCGGACGACATTGCGCGGCTGATGACCGATTACGTTCACCGGCAATTGGTCAATCGTCGCGAACATTTGATGGCCGAGCAGGCGTTCCGTCAGGAGGCGTTGCTCAACCCGCGCCTGGCCGAACTGGTGCGCTCGCATCAGCAAATCCTGTTGCAGGGCTCTTGCCAGCTGTTCCAGGTATTGGGCTCGCGCGAGCCGCATCAGGATGCCAAGGTGTTGACGGCGATTATCGGCCGGATGGAATATCAGGGCCTGCTCAACGTAGACGAGCCTGCCGCCGAAGAGGAAATGCTCGGCATCCTGACGCGCTACATGCACCTGGTGCTGGCGTCGGTGTAGTCCGGCTGGCTCTTCACCCTGTGGGAGCGAGCTTTTGTGGCGAGGGGGCTTGCCCCCGTTGGGTGGCAAAGCCACCCCAAAATCTGCGGCCGCGGTGAGATAGTCAGTTCAGATGCGCAGGTTTTACGACTGCTTCGCAGCCGAACGGGGGCAAGCCCCCTCACCACACAAGCTTGCTCCCACAGGGGAAGGTGTCCACTTCAGGGCGGCGTATGTTCATAGGGAGTATTGAATGAAAGCCTGGCGTGTCGTTGTGATCGCCTTGTCGTTCCTGCTGCTCAGTGGCTGTCTGGTGACCTTCAAGGAACCGCTGCCCACGAGCGAGCCCGCGCCCAAAGGGTTGCTCGGCAAGTGGACCAGCACCAGCGCCTGGGGCGAGCCCGTCAATCTGGAGTTGACCCGCATCGCCGACAATCGCTACCAGGCCGTCAGCTACTTCAAGGCCAAACCCAAGGAGCGTGAAGCCTACCCCTTCACCGTGTCGCGCCATGGCAACCGTTGGTACTTGTCGGCGAAGGTGCCGGCGCAGTTCGGCGGGTATTTCATCATCGGCGGCTTCGAGCTGACCGACCAGCGTGAACTGGTGCTGTACAACCTCGACCCCGAACAGATCAACCAGGCGCTGAAGCAAAACGCCCTGAGCGGAGAAGCGTTTCAGACTGACGACGGCGCAGGCGTGCTGATCAACAGCTCCATGGATCAAGTCGCCGCCTACCTCGACGACCCGGCCAATTCCGATGTGTTCGTCGAAGCCGTACGCTACCAGCGTCAGGCCAAAGCCAAGTAAGCAGCACAATCAGGTTTCTACAGGAGTTTCGGGTGGACGATTACCAACAGTCGATACGCATTTTGTCCGATCGCATCGTGCTCGCGCAGACGCCGATCCGCGTCCTCGATGCGGTCAAGTGGGACGACAACATTCGTAAGGGCTTCCTCAAGGCCAAAGGCAAGGAAATGCCGGCGGTGGACCGCGACTACTACCTCAACCGGCCGCTGGCGTTCGATTCCAGCAAAGTGAAGCTGGAGTTCCAGAACATCGAGCGCGACATCACCCGCCAGCTCGGCCAGTTCAACCCGGTCGGCCAGATCATGCGTCGCATGTGCAAGGAATACCGCATGGTGGTGCGCATGCTCGAAGCGCGCGGCACAGAGGATTTCGGCTTGATCTCGCAGGAGTTGTACGGTGCCGCCTCCGACGCGTTCCACGCCGGCGACCCGACGCTGTCCGACCTGGGCATGATGTTGTCCGAATACCTGAACAACATCGACGGCCGTGGCGATCTCAAGGACGAGCCGAAGACGCTGACGGCCAAGGATGCGGTCGACCTGTTGCAGCATCGCTTGAACAAGGTATTTGGCGAAGCCGAGGAAACCATCCGGGTGTTCGAGTCCGACGGCATCGTCGCCGATGCGGCGGCCGGCGCCGACTACATCAAGATCCGCTCCGATGCGATGTTCAATCAGCGCGATGTGCGCGCCCTGGAGGTCCACGAAGGGCTGGTGCATGTCGGCACCACCCTCAACGGTCTGAACCAGCCGATCTGCACCTTCCTCTCCAAGGGGCCGCCCTCGTCGACGGTGACCCAGGAAGGCCTGGCGATCCTGATGGAAATCATCACCTTCGCCTCATACCCCAGTCGCCTGCGCAAACTGACCAACCGCACGCGGGCCATTCATATGGTGGAGGAGGGTGCCGACTTCCTGCAGGTGTTCGAGTTCTTCCGCGAGCAAGGCTTCGAAATGCCCGAGAGCTACAGCAACGCCAGTCGCGTTTTCCGCGGCTCGGTGCCGACAGGTCTGCCTTTTACCAAAGACTTGTCCTACCTCAAGGGCTTCATCATGATTTACAACTACATTCAACTGGCCGTGCGTAAAGGCAAGCTGGAGCAGATACCGCTGTTGTTCTGCGGCAAGACCACCCTGGAAGACATGCGTACCTTGCGCCAGTTGGTGGATGAAGGTCTGGTGGTTCCGCCCAAGTACCTGCCGGAACAGTTCCGCGACATGAACGCGCTGTCGGCGTGGATGTGCTTCTCCAACTTCCTCAACCACCTGAGCCTGGACCGGATCGAGGCGGATTACTCGAACATCTTGTGAACAAAGAATCCCCCTGTGGGAGCGAGCCTGCTCGCGATGACGGCTTTACATTCAACATGGGTGCAAGCTGACAGATCGCAATCGCGAGCAAGCTCGCTCCCACAGGGGATTGTGTTCCAATCCATTATTTCGCGAGGTTTCACCGGATGAGAATCCTCGGCATCGTCTGCCTTCTCCTGGCCCTGAACGGCTGCAGTTCGCTGCTGTTCTACCCCGAACCCGGCCAGTTGTTCACGCCGGAAAAGGCCGGGCTCGAATACCGCACCGTCACCTTGAACACCGCCGATGGCCTCAAGCTGAACGCGTGGTGGCTGCCGGTGAAGCAGGGTGTCGAGGTCAAAGGCACGGTGCTGCACCTGCACGGTAACGGCGGCAATCTGCCAATGCATCTGGGCGGGAGTTGGTGGTTGCCGGAACAGGGCTATCAAGTGCTGCTGGTGGACTATCGCGGTTATGGCTTGTCCGAAGGCAAACCCAGCCTGCCGGCGATCTATCAGGACATCGATGCGGCGTTCAAATGGCTCGACCAGGCCCCCGAGGTCAAGGGCAAGCCGCTGATCCTGCTCGGCCAAAGCCTTGGCGGTTCGATGGCTGTCCACTACCTCGTTCAACACCCCGAGCGGCAGAAACAACTCAAGGCTGTTGTCCTCGACGGCGTGCCCGCCAGTTATCGCAGTGTCGGCCGGTATGCGCTGAGTAATTCATGGGTGTTCTGGACGTTCCAGGTGCCGCTGTCGTGGCTGGTGCCGGACGGCGACAGCGCGATCAACTCCATGACGCAACTCAAGGACGTGCCGAAACTGATCTACCACAGCATCGACGATCCTATCGTGCCTCTTTCCAACGGCATCCGACTGTATCAAGCTGCGCCGCCGCCGCGGGTGCTGCAACTGACCCGTGGCGGTCATGTGCAGACGTTCGCCGACCCGGTCTGGCGCAAGGTCATGCTGCGTTATCTCGATGACCCGCAACATTTCAACGGCCTGCGCCGCCTGGGTGAAATCCCCAATTACCCGGCGCCCCCGAATTCAGAAGATGAACCACCAGAGAGTCCGCAATGAGTGAAGAACGCAACGCCATCCCGCTGATCATCACCGGTATCTGCAGCATCCTCGGCACCGTCGGTGCCCTGTGGTGGTACGGCTACCTGCACTTCGCCAAGCCCGAGGATGCGTTGCTGCTCAGCGACTTCACCATGCTCAAGACCGTGCCGGGCGAGGACTACAAGGTTTCCCTGGCGCCGGCGGCCCAAGTGGCCCAGTGCATCGATGGCGTGCTGGTGCTGTTCGACACCGAACAGAAAGGCCTGACCGGCGTGCTGGTCGACAGCAAGAAAAAAGCCGTGCGCTGCATGGGGCAGGAGACGCCGCAGAAGCTGGAGCAGTAACGCGATTCTGGCTGGCAATAAAGAACCAATGTGGGAGTGAGCTTGCTCGCGATGGCGGTGTAGCAGTCAACATGGATGTTGAATGTTATGGCCTCATCGCGAGCAAGCTCGCTCCCACAGGTTTTGCATTGAGGCAAATTACTGGGTGTAAGAGCTAACCGCCGAACGCGGAATCACCGGTTGGTTATCGTTGGAAATCGTCACCTCCACCCGACGGTTCATCGCCCGGCCCGATGTACTGCTGTTATCCGCCACCGGATATTCCTTGCCGTAACCCTGGGCGACAATACGCGCAGGATCAACACCCATCTTCACCAGTGCCGCACGCACGGAACCCGCGCGACGTTCCGACAGCGACTGGTTGTGCGACGCCGTACCGGTGCTGTCGGTATAGCCCTCGACAATCACTTTGCGCTCGGGGTTTTCCTGTAGGTACTGCGCCAGTTTGTTGATGTTCGCCAGGCCGTTGGATTTCAGCTCGGCCTTGTCGGTGGCGAACAGCACATCACCGAAGGTCACCAGTGTCCCGCGATCGGTCTGCCTTGCGTTGAGGCTGTCCTTCAACTGTTTGATCTGCTGATCACGGGCGTCGAGGCGCGCCTGAGTCCGTTGCGCCGAGGCATCTTTCAGGCTGGCCTCGGCGGTGCGCAGGGCGATGGTCTGCTTGGCTACTTCGACGCGCTGGTTGGTCAAATAGGCAAGCTGGTCGACCGTGGTCACGTCCTCCTTGTCCCTGTAGGCCTTATCGGCCTTGTCCAGATAGTCGCTGGCTTCCTTGGTTTCCAGGGCCGCAACCTTGGCCGCTTGCGGATCGGTTTGCAGGCCGGTGTAGTTGGTGCGGGCCTGTTCGAGGTTGGCGTTCGGTGGTGTGGAGCAGGCTGCCAGGGTTACGGTGACAGCCAGCAGGGCAGGGATCATCAATTGATTGGATTTCATGATTTCGTCCTTTTAGTCGAGTGGGAATGCGTGGTGCCGCGCCGCTTACTGAACGGTGCGCTGGCTTTCCTGACGCAATTCCTGAACGCCTTTCTGCGCGTCCTTCACTGATTGTTCGGCCTTCATCGCCTGGGCCTTGCGCTCGGCCACGCGAGCGTCCCACTCGGCCTGTTCGGCGAGCATCCGGGCCTGGCCGTATTGCTTGTCGTGCATGGCAATTTCGGCTTGCTTGAGCTTGTCCTGGGCCGACTTCATTTCCACGGCGGCGAACTCGGTGCCGCCGGCGCTCACGGCGTCGTTGACGGCCGATTGGGTGACAGCGTACTGCTCGGTCGGCGGGTTACCGGCGCAGCCGGCCAGGACCAGGCTGCTGCCCAGGGCCAACGCCGCCAGTCTGAGGCTACGCGAACAGGTGAATGAGGGACTTCCGATTCGGGTTTTCATGGTCTTCAACTCCATTGGGCCAGTTCCTGAAAAACGTCGAAGTCCACCCTGGGCAGGGCGCTGAAACCATCAATTGCGGGGTATTTTGAAACGCTCGTCCCAGGCGTGGTTACTTGGGTTGACCCGAGGCTTTTTTTGAAAGTTCAGAGAAATTAGTCAGCTATTGAAAAAACCGTGAACGAATCGACAGGGCTCTAAATCGCATACTTGTGGGAGCGAGCCTGCTCGCGATGGACTTCACTACGCCGCGTTTAATCAGTCATCACGCGGTTTCGTTAACGCCCATCGCGAGCAGGCTCGCTCCCACATAGGGAGGAGTGCGGGGAGTAAATCAGTGTTTCTGTTTGTCGTCGGGCACCGACAAATCGTGCAAATGCCGACGGGACAGCGCCAGAAAGCGCGGGGTCGGCCCAATGTCTTCGTACAGGGGATCGCCTTCTTCATCGGTGGCGACCACGGTTGTGCCCTTGACGTACGGGAAGCTTCTTTCCAGCTCTTCCAGTGCGGCGCCGATCAGATCGCCGAGCAGTTCTTCAGGATGCCGTTTGGGATACATCTCGACGAGCGCGGCCAGGCGTGCGGCAGACTCCACGTCCAGATGAATCGAGTAGCCGGTGTCGGTCAGGCGACCCTTGGCGTTTTCTTCCCAGTGGTGGGCAAGCTCGCGGATTTTCATATTGACCTCATTGCGCTCCCGCTCGTGGCAGGCAGAGTGAGTGTCCGGCATTGGCCGGCGACAACCGTTGTACGGCTTACCGTTCAGACTAGCTTCAACAGGCAAGGTTTAAAGGCCCTTCGTCGTCTTGCTTGTAAGAACCTGTCTGGGGCGGCACTCTCTTGTTTCTTAGCCGCCCGGATTTTTTGCTGGAGACCTGCTGATGACCGATATTGATGCACGCTTGCGCGAGGACGTTCACCTGTTGGGTGAGCTGTTGGGCAACACCATTCGTGAACAATATGGCGACGGTTTTCTCGACAAGATCGAGCAGATTCGCAAAGGCGCCAAGGCTGACCGGCGCGGCTCCATGGACGCCGAGCTCAGCGCCAGCCTCAACCAGTTGACCGAAGACGAGTTGCTGCCGGTGGCGCGGGCGTTCAACCAGTTCCTCAACCTGGCCAACATCGCCGAGCAATATCAGTTGATTCACCGTCGCGAGGAATCCCGGGAGGCGCCGTTCGAAGCCCGGGTGCTGCCGGAGTTGCTCGCGCGCCTGCGCGCCGAAGGGCATGGCGCCGACGCGCTGGCCCGGCAACTGGGCCGGCTGGAGATCGAGCTGGTACTCACGGCGCACCCTACCGAAGTTGCACGCCGCACACTGATCCAGAAGTACGACGCCATCGCCGCGCAACTGGCGGCTCAGGATCACCGTGACCTGACCAGTACCGAGCGCGAGCAGATCAAGACCACCTTGCAACGCCTGATCGCCGAAGCCTGGCACACCGAGGAGATCCGCCGCACGCGCCCGACGCCGGTGGACGAAGCCAAGTGGGGTTTCGCGGTGATCGAGCATTCGCTGTGGCAGGCCATTCCCAATTATCTGCGCAAGGCCGATCAGGCCCTGTACGCCGCCACCGGCCTGCGCCTGCCACTGGAGGCGGCACCGATCCGCTTTGCCTCGTGGATGGGCGGCGACCGCGACGGTAACCCGAACGTGACGGCGGCGGTGACCCGAGAGGTTTTACTGTTGGCGCGCTGGATGGCGGCCGATTTGTACCTGCGCGATGTCGATCGCCTGGCCGCTGAGCTGTCGATGCAGCAGGCCAGTGATGAATTGAAGGCCCGGGCGGGAGACAGCGCCGAGCCCTACCGGGCAGTGCTCAAACACCTGCGCGAACGCCTGCGGGCAACGCGTAACTGGGCACATGCCGCCTTGTCGACGCCTGCGCCGGCACCGATCGATGTGCTGCAAGACAACCGCGAACTGCTCGATCCACTGGAGCTTTGCTACCACTCCCTGCACGAGTGCGGCATGGGCGTGATCGCCGATGGGCCGTTGCTCGATTGCCTGCGTCGGGCAGTGACATTCGGTCTGTTCCTGGTTCGTCTGGATGTGCGCCAGGACTCGTCGCGACATACCGCCGCAATGACCGAAATCACCGACTATCTTGGCCTGGGGCGCTACGAAGACTGGAGCGAGGAGGAGCGCATCGCCTTCCTGATGCGCGAATTGAGCAATCGTCGGCCCTTGTTGCCGACGTTCTTCAAACCCTCCGCCGACACTGCCGAAGTGCTGGCGACCTGCCGGGAAATCGCCGCTGCGCCGCCGGCATCCCTCGGTTCCTATGTGATTTCCATGGCCGGTGCGGCTTCCGATGTACTCGCCGTGCAATTGCTGCTCAAAGAGTCCGGCGTGTTGCGGCCGATGCGTGTGGTGCCGCTGTTCGAAACCCTGGCCGACCTCGACAACGCGGGTCCGGTGATCGAGAAGCTGCTGCTGTTGCCGGGCTATCGTGCACGCCTGCAAGGGCCGCAGGAAGTGATGATCGGCTACTCGGATTCGGCCAAGGACGCCGGCACCACCGCGGCGGCCTGGGCGCAGTACCGGGCGCAGGAGCGACTGGTGGATATCTGCCGCTCGCACGACGTCGAGCTGCTGTTGTTCCACGGTCGCGGCGGCACGGTGGGGCGTGGCGGCGGCCCGGCCCACGCGGCGATCCTGTCGCAGCCACCGGGTTCGGTGGCGGGGCGTTTCCGCACCACCGAACAGGGCGAAATGATTCGATTCAAATTCGGCCTGCCGGACATCGCCGAGCAAAACCTCAATCTGTACCTGGCCGCCGTGCTTGAGGCGACCTTGCTGCCTCCGCCGCCACCTACGCCCGAGTGGCGGCATTTGATGGACGAGTTGGCCGCAGACGGTGTCAGCGCCTACCGCGCCGTGGTGCGGGAAAACCCGCAGTTCGTGGAGTACTTCCGCCAGTCCACGCCGGAGCAGGAGCTCGGCCGTTTGCCGCTGGGCAGTCGTCCGGCCAAGCGCCGGGCCGGGGGGATCGAAAGCCTGCGGGCGATCCCGTGGATTTTCGGCTGGACCCAGACGCGCCTGATGCTGCCGGCCTGGCTGGGTTGGGAGGCGGCCCTGAGCAAGGCGCTGGAGCGTGGCGAAGGCGAACTGCTGGGGCAAATGCGCGAGCAGTGGCCGTTCTTCCGCACCCGCATCGACATGCTGGAAATGGTCCTGGCCAAGGCCGATGCCGACATTGCACAGTCCTACGATGAGCGTCTGGTAGAGCCGAATCTGTTGCCATTGGGTGCGCACTTACGCGACCTATTGTCGCAGGCGTGCACCATCGTTCTCGGCCTGACCGGGCAGTCGCAGCTACTGGCACATAGCCCAGCGACCCTTGAGTTCATCCGCTTGCGCAACACCTACCTCGACCCGCTTCATCTATTACAGGCCGAGTTGCTGGCCCGTTCAAGAGTGCAGGACGTGGCGCAGGGCAGCCCGGTAGAACAGGCCTTGCTGGTGTCTGTGGCGGGGATTGCCGCCGGTTTGCGCAACACCGGCTAAGGTCTTTGCCATGGGGGCAGGCGTCCGGCAGGTGAGCCGGATGCCGCCGTTTGACGGGTGCAAAAGTGCTGCCAGGCGACAGTTAATGACGGGGTTGCGACTTGGGAAACTGTGCGCAATGGTCGCAGGAGGCAGCGGTTTCTCCGACTTTTGGCGTCTTGTGTGGGCGCAGCCTGCTGTGTATCTTGATCAGCCTTTGACCGTTTGGGCGGTCACGACCCTATTTTTGAGATTGGCCCCACGAGGCGAATCTGACGTTATCCATATAAAAAATTGAGGAGCACATCGATGCGCGTCATTCTGCTGGGAGCTCCCGGGGCCGGTAAAGGTACTCAGGCACAGTTCATCACCGAAAAATTCGGCATTCCGCAAATCTCCACCGGCGACATGTTGCGTGCAGCGGTCAAGGCCGGCACCGAGCTGGGCATCAAGGCCAAGAGCATCATGGATGCCGGTGGCCTGGTGTCCGATGACCTGATCATTGCACTGGTCAAGGACCGCATCGCCCAGTCCGACTGCGCCAACGGTTTCCTGTTCGATGGCTTCCCGCGCACCATTCCCCAGGCTGAAGCCCTGGTGACTGCAGGCGTCGAGCTCGATGCCGTGGTTGAAATCGCCGTTGAAGACGAAGAAATCGTCCAGCGTATCGCCGGTCGCCGTGTTCACGAGGCCAGCGGCCGCGTGTACCACATCGTCTACAACCCGCCGAAAGTGGCTGGTATTGACGACGTCACCGGTGAAGAGCTGGTACAGCGCAAGGACGACACCGAAGAAACCGTGCGTCATCGCCTGTCGGTCTACCACTCCCAGACCAAGCCGCTGGTGGACTTCTACCAGAAGCTGTCGGCTGCCAATGGCAAGCCGAAGTACAGCCACATCGAAGGCGTCGGCTCGGTTGAAGCGATCACCGCCAAGGTGCTTGCAGCCCTGAGCTGAAAAGTCTGACCCGCTGCATCATCCACGGCCCGCTTGCGGGCCGTAGTTGTTTATACTGACGCACTTTTTTCTGATCTCTCTTGTGGATACATCGATGAGCACCTTGCTGGCCCTGGACACCGCGACTGAAGCTTGCTCCGTTGCCTTGCTGCATGACGGCAAGGTCACGAGCCATTACGAGGTGATCCCGCGCCTGCACGCGCAGAAGCTGTTGCCGATGATCAAGCAATTGCTGGCCGATGCGGGCACCACGCTGCAAGCGGTCGATGCCATTGCGTTCGGCCGTGGCCCGGGCGCCTTCACCGGTGTGCGCATCGCCATCGGCGTGGTGCAAGGCCTGGCGTTTGCCCTGGATCGCCCGGTGCTGCCGGTGTCGAACCTGGCCGTGCTGGCGCAACGTGCGCTGCGCGAACACGGCGCCACGCAGGTCGCCGCCGCCATCGATGCGCGCATGGATGAAGTGTATTGGGGTTGCTACCGCGAAACGGCCGGGGAAATGCGCCTGGTGGGGGCGGAAGCGGTACTGCCGCCGGAGTCCGCTGCATTGCCGGCCGATGCTGGCGGCGAATGGTTCGGCGCAGGCACCGGTTGGGGCTATGGCGAGCGTATCGCCGTCAGCCTGAGCGGGCAGGACGCGGGCATGTTGCCCCACGCGCAAGACTTGCTGACACTGGCGCGATTTGCCTGGGCGCGCGGCGAGGCGATCGTGGCCGATGAGGCGCAGCCGGTGTATCTGCGCGATAAAGTGGCGACGCCCAAGGCGCGGTAAGCGTTGTTCCTGTGGCGAGGGGGCTTGCCCCCGTTCGGCTGCGCAGCAGTCGTAAATCCATTCAAATTGGTACGTCGGATAAAACTCGGGCCTCGGGTTTAGGGGCCGCTTCGCAGCCCAACGGGGGCAAGCCCCCTCGCCACAAGAGCAAATCAAGCCAATCGTCATTTTCTAACCCCGGCTTTTAAACCTTTTGCCTTTTATGTGTTCTAGTTATCACTCGGCGGTTTGCGAAGTGGATTTTGCGCCACTAAACTGCCATCACTGATTCCGAGTATGCACTTATGCGTATAGACGGCGTTTCCTCTCAGTCCTACCCCATCAAGCGCAAACCCCGCAAAGGCCGCGTGGTGGAAGACGACGCCATTGATATCGAAGGCGAGCTGGAATTCCCGACTGAAGAGCAATTGGCTGCCCGCGCCGCCAAAGCCTCTGCGCAAAAACTGAGCAATCTTCCCGCCCGTCAGCAAGACATGATTTACCACCGTGCCATGAGCAAAAGCGTAGCGACAGCCCTGGCCAGCTACCTGAGCACCGCCGGTTTCGTCGATTGGGAAGCGGATGTGCTGGGTCTCGACCTGTACATCTGATGGTGCTGCCGTATTACCTCGGTTGCCCCTCCTGGAGCGAGAACGCCTGGCGCGACTACCTGTATCCGCCCGACGCTAAACCCGCCAACTTTCTTGATCTTTATTGCCAGGTTTTCAATGCCGTGGAAGGCAACACGACCTTCTACGCGAGCCCGGCTGCCAGCACCGTGCAGCGTTGGGCCGAAACCATGCCCGAACATTTTCGCTTCACCGCCAAGTTTCCCGGCGAGATCAGCCACGGTGGCGATCTGCGCGAGCAACTGACCGCCGCCGAAACCTTCCTGCAATTGCTCGGCCCTCTGGGTGAACGGGTGTCGCCACTTTGGTTGCAGTTGTCGAAAAGCTTCACGCCCCAACGTTTGCCTGAGCTGGCCGGGTTTATCGATGCCCTGCAGCGACCACTGGCCGTTGAAGTGCGGCATGACGAGTTTTTCGCCAAGGGTGACAGCGAACGAATGCTCAACCGGCTGCTGCTGGATCGCGGTGTCGAACGCATCTGTCTCGATCCCCGTGCGCTGTTCAGTTGCACCTCGACCGAGCCTTCGGTGCTCCACGCCCAGTCGAAGAAACCCCGTGTGCCACCGCGGCCGGCGGCATTCACGCAATTTCCGCAGGTGCGTTTTATCGGCCATCCGACGCTCGAGGCCAACGATACGTTCCTGGAACCATGGGTCGAGAAGATCGCGCTATGGATCGAAGAAGGTCGTACGCCGTATATCTTCCTGCACACGGCCGACAACCTGCTGGCTGCGAAACTGGCGCAGCGTTTTCACGCCCGGCTGATGCTGCGTTTGCCTGGCTTGCCTGGCTTGCCTGGCTTGCCGGCGCTGCCTGAGCTATACAGAGAACCCGTCGCCGAGCAACTTGGCCTGCTCTGAGGCGGATTCTTTCCCCTCTTCAGGAGCCTGCCCAATGGATGCGCAAACCCTTCGAGCCCAGGCGTTCAAAGCCCTTCACGAACGCCCCGGGGCATTTGTGATTCCCAATCCGTGGGATGCCGGTTCGGCAAAAATGCTTGCCAGCCTCGGCTTCGAGGCGCTGGCGACTACCAGTGCCGGTTATGCCTTTTCCCAGGGGCGTGCCGATGGCGGATTGACCCTCGACGATACCCTGATGAACGTTCAGGCGATTGTCGCCGCCACCGACCTGCCGGTTGCCGTCGACCTGGAAAACGGTTTTGCCGACAACCCGGCTGATTGCGCCAAAAGTATCTTGCGCGCGGCAGAGGCCGGCGCCGTCGGTGGTTCGATCGAAGATGCCACCGGCCGCGAAGAAGGCCCGATCTACTGTTTCGAACATGCCGTGGCGCGCATCGAAGCCGCTGTGGCTGCCGCTCGCAGTCTGCCGTTCGACTTTACGTTGACTGCCCGGGCGGAAAACTTCCTGCACGGCAATCCCGATCTGGCCGACACCATCCGCCGTTTGCAGGCATTCGCCGAGGCCGGTGCCGATGTGCTCTATGCACCGGGCCTGCGCAGCGCTGAGGATGTGCTGGCGGTCGTGCGCGCCGTGGCGCCAAAACCGGTGAATGTGTTGATGTCGGGCGGCTTGAAGCTGACGGTCGCGCAGTTGGGTGAGATGGGCGTCAAACGTATCAGCGTCGGTTCGGCGCTGGCATTGGCGGCCTATGGCGAATTCTTCCGCGCCGCCGAAGAAATCCAGACGTCAGGCACGTTCGGTTTCACATCCCGGTCGATGCCGTATCAGAAGGCGAATCAGTTTTTCAAAGGTTGAGGGAAGAGGGCGCGGCTGAGGATCAGGCGGCGATGCGCAGGTTCTGCAGGATGATCGGGCGCGCCCAGCCATTGTCGAAATCGAGTTGTTTCTGCTGCTCCACCCGTTCTTCTGGCGAGAACGGCGGGAACGGCTTGTCGAGCAGCTCGAGTTCGAACTCGGCGATGGGCAGGTGCAGCGGACGCGGTTGCGGGGCAGGGCCAGCTTCTGGCAGCGGTTGACCGGCGTTCAATACGATCGGGCGAACCCAGCCGCTTTCGAAGTCCTGCTGTTTTTGCTGGGCGACGATTTCGTTCGCCGGGAACGGTGGGAACGGCTTGTCCGCCAGGTCCATTTCGAATTCGGCAATCGGCAGGAACAGCGGCTCGGGCGGGCGGATTACGTTGTCCTTCACGTCGCATTCACGCTGGGACACGATGTGGGCCAGCAGGTCGCTGCCGACCGTGGGTTCAACAGGGCTTTCGAGATCGACCGGTGGAAAATTCAGAGACTCAGGTAGCACTTCACCCGACTGTTCGGCCAGCGCTCGGGCAAAGAAATCCTGCCAGATGTGGCTGACGCCGCTCAGTGCCTGGGTGTTTCGCAGGTTGTAGTCGCCGTAGGGCGAGATAAAACCTGTGATTGTGGGTTGAATGTCTGACATTTCTCTCGGTAGACGCTCAGCTCTGGCAAAATGCTCGATAGTTTTGTTATCGGCAGTTTTTGCCGATCATTAATTTTTTGAGCGTGTTTTCCGATGATTGATCAACCTGCGGCCTGCCGCATCCATGTCCAGGCCCTCGACGCGGCTTTCGAGCCACAAGCCGAGCAATGGGCCGAGCGCCTGGGCTTGCCAATGCAAGTAGCTGACGGCGAATTTGCCTTGCAGGTGGGTGACATGGGCTTGCAGCTGCAACAGCTGGGGCCGGATGCGCCCGGGCCGGTGCGGGTGGACTTCGTCGAGGGTGGTGCGGCCCATCGCCGACTGTACGGCGGCGGCAGCGGGCAGATGATCGCCAAGGCTGTTGGCGTCGCCCAAGGCGTGCGCCCGCGGGTGCTGGATGCCACGGCGGGGTTGGGCAAGGATGCGTTCGTGCTGGCCAGTCTCGGTTGCGAGATGAGCCTGATCGAGCGTCAGCCGCTGATCGGTGCCTTGCTGGAAGACGGCCTGGCCCGTGGCGCGGAAGATTTCGACGTGGCGCCGATCGTGGCGCGCATGCGCTTGCTCAAGGGCAATTCGATCGAGGTCATGCGCAACTGGGAGGGCGAACCACCCCAGGTGATCTACCTCGACCCGATGTTCCCGCACCGCGAGAAAACCGCGCTGGTGAAGAAGGAAATGCGCCTGTTCCGGCCGCTGGTGGGCGATGATCCGGATGCGCCGGCATTGCTCGAGGCCGCGTTGGCCCTGGCCAGCCACAGGGTGGTGGTCAAGCGCCCGCGCAAGGCGCCCTGTATCGAAGGGCCGAAGCCGAGTCATGCGCTGGATGGCAAATCCAGTCGGTATGACATCTATCCGAAGAAGGCGCTCAAGCCGTAGGGCCGAGTCGCCCCAATCGCGAGCTAGCTCGCTCCTACAGGTACGGTGAAATCCTTGTGGGAGCGAGCTTGCTCGCGATGGCGTCAGTCCAGACACCAACAATCCATCAGGCTCACTCAGGCCGATAAGCCCGCATAAACAACCCCACCACCTCCCGCACATGGCTCTCCGCCTCTTCGCCAACCGGCGGCTCGCCGCAGCCATACAGCAAACGGAAATTTCCGGCGCCCTTGAGCAGGCAGAAGAAGTGCTCGGCCGCGTTGTGCGGCTTGTCGATGCGCAGCACACCACTTTCATCGATCTTGCTCAGCAGGCGCTCCATGCCATGCAGCATGCGCTCTGGGCCGGCCTCAAAGAAAATTTGCGCGAGTTTCGGATCCTGGCTGCCCAGGGTCATCATCAGGCGGTGCAGGTTCACTGATTCATCACTGTTGATCAGTTGATGAAAACCGCGCGCGATGTTCAGCAGCACGGTTTCCACGGCCACGCCTTCTGGCAGTTCGAAGAACAGCGGTGGCAACTGTTCCTCGCACTTGGCCATCACGGCGGAGGAGAACAGCGTCTCCTTGTCGTTGAAGTGGCTATAGACCGTCAGCTTCGACACACCGGCCTCGGCCGCGACGGCATCCATGCTGGTATTGGCATAACCCTTACTCAGAAACAGCACTTTCGCTGCATCGAGAATTGCCTGGCGCTTGACCAGGTCCTTGGGTCTGCCTGGGCCATTGGGTGCTGAAAGATTGTTTGGCATATTCGTTTTTATTACTGGACTGGTGAGTTTGCTATTAATAACATACTGCTCAGTATAATTATTCAAAGCACCATTAGCGAAAGGTCCTTCACCATGTTCCGCTATGCCTTGTCCCTCGCGTTGCCAGTCACCCTGGCTTTTTTATTGTCTGCGTGTGGTCATGAGGAGGCGCCGCAAGTCAGCGTGCGCCCGGCCATGGTGGTCCAGCCAGAGCCTTCGGCACAGGCCATGGAAAGCTATCCCGGTGAAGTTCGCGCGCGGTATGAGCCGGATCTGGCGTTCCGCATCGGCGGCAAAGTCAGCCGACGACTGGTCGAGGAGGGGCAGCGGGTCAAGGCCGATCAACCCTTGGCGGAGCTCGATCCCCAGGACGTGCGCCTGCAACTGGAGGCCACTCGCGCCCAGGTCGCAGCCGCCGAAGCCAATCTGAACCTGGTGCGATCCGAGCGTGATCGCTACAAGACCCTGATGGAGCGTCAACTGGTCAGTCGTTCGCAATACGACAACGCCGAAAACCTCTACCGTTCCGGTGAAGCGCGCCTCAAGCAAATCAAAGCCGAATTCAACGTTTCCAATAACCAGGCCAGCTACGCCGTGTTGCGTGCGCCGCAGGACGGCGTCGTGGCCAAGCGCCTGGTGGAAGTCGGGCAAGTCGTGGCAGCCGGGCAAACGGTGTTCACACTGGCCACCGATGGCGAGCGTGAAGTCTTGATCAGCCTGCCGGAGCAGAACTTCGGCCGCTTCAAGGTCGGTGAGCCGGTGTCAGTGGAACTCTGGACCCAGCCCGACCAGCGTCTCGCCGGGCGCATCCGTGAATTGTCGCCGTCAGCCGATCCCAAGTCGCGTACCTTCGCGGCGCGTATCGCCTTCAAGACCGGCACTGTGCCAGTCGAACTGGGCCAGAGCGCCCGAGTGTTCGTGCAGGCCGCCGACGTGGTTCCACTGTCCGTTCCGCTGTCTGCGCTGACGGCGGAAAACGGCGTGACCTATGTCTGGGTCGTCCGCGCCAACAACACCTTGCAAAGGACCCCGGTGCGGGTCGGTGCCTTCGGCGAGAAAACCGTACCGGTGCTTGAAGGGCTCAACGCCAGCGACTGGGTGGTGGCCGCCGGTGTTCATGTGCTTCTCGAAGGGCAGCAGGTGCGCCCGGTGGATCGCTCCAATCGCGTGGTCAATCTGGCGGACAAGGAGTAAGCCCCGATGCGCTTCAACGTTTCCGAATGGGCGCTGCGTAATCGCCAGATCGTCCTGTTCCTGATGCTGTTGCTGGCCATCGTCGGCGCACTTTCCTACACCAAGCTCGGCCAGAGTGAGGACCCGCCGTTCACCTTCAAGGCCATGGTGATTCGCACCAACTGGCCGGGGGCGACCGCCGAGGAAGTCTCGCGTCAGGTCACCGAACGCATCGAAAAGAAACTGATGGAAACCGGCGAATACGAACGCATCGTGTCGTTCTCCCGCCCCGGCGAATCCCAGGTGACCTTCATTGCGCGCGACTCCATGCACTCGGTGGAGATCCCGGAGCTCTGGTATCAGGTGCGCAAGAAGATCAACGACATCCGTCATACCCTGCCGCCGGGGATTCAGGGACCGTTTTTCAACGATGAATTCGGCACCACTTTCGGCAATATTTACGCCCTGAGCGGCGAGGGTTTCGACTACGCCGTGCTCAAGGATTACGCCGACCGCATCCAGATCCAACTGCAACGGGTCAAGGATGTGGGCAAGGTCGAGCTGCTGGGGTTGCAGGACGAGAAAATCTGGATCGAACTCTCCAACGTCAAGCTCGCCACCCTCGGCTTGCCGCTGGCGGTCGTCCAGCAAGCCCTTGAAGAACAGAACGCGGTATCGACGGCAGGTTTCTTCGAAACCAGTAGCGAGCGCTTGCAGCTACGGGTGACGGGGAATTTTCAAACGGTCGACGAGATCAAGAACTTCCCGATCCGGGTCGGTGATCGCACCTTCCGCATCTCCGACGTGGCTGACGTGCGCCGTGGTTTCAACGATCCACCGGCGCCGCGCATGCGCTTCATGGCGCAAGACGCCATCGGCCTGGCGGTGGCAATGAAGAACGGCGGTGACATCCTGGTACTGGGCAAGGCGCTGGAAATCGAGTTCGCCCGCATACAGAAAAACCTCCCGGCCGGCATGGAGTTGCGCAAAGTCTCCGACCAACCGGCGGCGGTGAAGACCGGTGTTGGTGAGTTCGTGCAAGTGTTGGTCGAGGCGCTGGCCATTGTGTTGCTGGTGAGCTTCTTCTCCCTTGGCGTGCGCACCGGCATGGTGGTGGCCCTGGCGATTCCGCTGGTGCTGGCGATGACGTTCGCGTGCATGTATTACCTGGGCATCGGCCTGCACAAGATCTCCCTCGGCGCGCTGGTACTGGCCCTGGGTTTGCTGGTGGACGACGCGATCATCGCCGTGGAAATGATGGCGATCAAAATGGAGCAGGGCTTCGACCGGGTCAAAGCGGCGAGTTATGCCTGGACCAGTACCGCGTTCCCGATGCTCACCGGTACGCTGATCACCGCGGCCGGCTTCCTGCCGATTGCCACGGCGCAATCGGGCACTGGCGAATACACCCGCTCGATCTTCGAGGTGGTCACCATCGCGCTGTTGGCGTCGTGGGTGGCCGCGGTGGTCTTCGTGCCGTACCTCGGGGAAAAACTCCTGCCGGACCTGGCGAAGATTCATGCCGCCAAACACGGTGCCGGCCAGCCCGATCCCTATGCCACGCCGTTTTATCAGCGCGTCCGGCGTCTGGTGGAGTGGTGCGTGCGCTGGCGCAAAACCGTGATCCTGGCGACCGTGCTGCTGTTCATCGCTTCCATCGTGCTGTTCAAGTTTGTGCCGCAGCAGTTCTTCCCGGCATCGGGTCGCCTGGAGCTGATGGTCGATCTGAAACTGGCCGAAGGCGCTTCGCTGAGCAACACCGCCGACGAGGTCAAACGCCTCGAAGCACTGCTCAAGGATAAGGCCGGGATCGACAATTACGTGGCCTATGTCGGTACCGGTTCGCCACGATTCTACCTGCCGCTGGATCAGCAACTGCCGGCTGCGAGCTTCGCCCAGTTTGTCGTCCTGGCAAAAACCATCGAAGAACGGGAAGCCCTGCGCACCTGGTTGATTTCAACCCTTAACGAGCAATTTCCCGCTCTGCGTTCGCGGGTCACGCGCCTGGAAAACGGTCCGCCGGTTGGCTATCCGGTGCAGTTCCGCGTGACCGGGGAGCACATCGAGGAGGTGCGGGCGCTGGCGCGCAAGGTCGCGGCCAAGGTTCGCGAGAATCCGCATGTGGTCAATGTCCACCTGGATTGGGAAGAACCGAGCAAGGTGGTGTACCTGAACATCGATCAGGACCGTGCGCGGGCGCTGGGCGTGAGCACGGCCAACCTGTCGAGGTTCCTGCAAAGCTCCCTGACCGGCTCCAGTGTCAGCCAGTACCGTGAAGACAACGAGTTGATCGAGATCCTGTTGCGCGGCACCGTGCATGAGCGCACCGAGTTGTCATTGCTGTCGAGTCTGGCGGTACCGACCGATAACGGTCGCAGTGTCGCGCTGTCGCAGATCGCGACCCTGGAGTACGGTTTCGAGGAGGGCATCATCTGGCACCGCAACCGCCTGCCCAACGTGACGGTTCGCGCCGACATCTATGGCAAGGAGCAACCGGCGACGCTGGTGCAGCAGATCATGCCGACCCTCGATCCGATTCGCGCTGAACTGCCGGATGGTTACTTGCTGGATGTCGGCGGCACGGTGGAAGACTCGGCGCGCGGACAGAACTCGGTGAAGGCCGGCGTGCCGTTGTTCATCGTGGTGGTGTTGACCTTGCTGATGCTGCAGCTGCGAAGTTTTTCGCGCACGGCGATGGTGTTCCTGACGGCGCCGCTAGGGTTGATCGGGGTGACGCTGTTTCTGTTGGTGTTCCGCCAGCCCTTTGGTTTCGTGGCCATGTTGGGGACTATCGCCTTGTCCGGGATGATCATGCGTAACTCGGTGATTCTGGTGGATCAGATCGAGCAGGATATTGCGGCGGGGCTCAAGCCTTGGCAGGCGATCATCGAGGCGACGGTGCGGCGGTTCCGACCGATTGTGCTGACGGCGCTGGCGGCGGTGTTGGCGATGATTCCTCTGTCGCGCAGTGTGTTCTTTGGGCCGATGGCGGTGGCGATCATGGGGGGGTTGATTGTGGCTACGGCGTTGACGCTGCTGTTTTTGCCTGCCCTTTATGCGGCCTGGTTTCGGGTTCGCAAAGAGTCGGTTTGAGGGGGTGACCTTGGCGGCCTTCGGGCCGACCAGACTTTTGCGGGTGAATGCGATCCCCTGTGGGAGCGAGCTTGCTCGCGATGGCGGCCTGACAGTCGACCTGTATTTTGTTGACTGTGTACATATCCGTTGTTGCGGTAACGGCGGCTGGCGGTTTCGCCCTTACGGCGAGTCACTTTTAACAAGCGCCTTAAAAGTAACCAAAAGCGCTCGCCCCGAACGTCCGGCCCCTCGCCTAGGCTCGGGGTTCCTTCGCTCCGGCATTCATCCGGGGGCATTGCCCTCCGGTCGGCTTCGCTCGACCTACATGCAATGAGTTCGACTGCGTCGAACGGCGCTGCGCGCCCATCCCCGGATGAACACCTCCACTCAGCCTGCCGAGGGGGCGGGTGGATCAAGATCAAAAGCTGCAGGCGAGCTAACGCTCGACCTGATGAGTGGTGAAAATCAGTGGGTGTACGCCGACCCATTGTGGGAGCTGCCTGCTCGCGAAGGCGGCCTGACAGCCGACCTGTTTCTTCCGAATGTACTCGCTCAAATTGTGGGAGCTGGCTTGCCTGCGATGGCGGCCTGCCAGTCGACCTGTTTCTACCGAATGTACTCGGTCAAATTGTGGGAGCTGGCTTGCCTGCGATGGCGGCCTGCCAGCCAACCAAGTCCTCACAGATGTACCCGACTCAATTGTGGGAGCGAGCCTGCTCGCGAAGGCGGCCTGACAGCCGACCTGTTTCTACCGAATGTACTCGGTCAAATTGTGGGAGCTGGCTTGCCTGCGATGGCGGCCTGCCAGCCAACCACAATCCCTCACAGATGTACCCGATCCAATTGTAGGAGCGAGCCTGCTCGCGATGACGGACTTACAGTCGACAATGTTTATCGCCAAAGCCAACCATTCAGACCATTCCCACAAGACTTTCAGCTTGCCCGTCGGAAGCACGATCTCTAGCCTTTGCCTGTCGCTGCCAATTCAGTGATCGGGACTGCAAGCCCGCCAAAATGTTAGGCGCCTACTTTGGGAGCTTCGCAATGATCAAAGACAGTCCAGATCCCTCTGCCTCTGAATCCGAAAAACAAGTGTCACACCGTCCTTGCCCAATTTTCACCATCCGCCAAGGCGTCGATTCCGAAACTCTGCTAGTCCATGCCTACGAAACTCTTGCCTCAGCGAATGTAATGGCAACCGAACTGTCATCCATCCTGACCGGCCCCACCTCCAATCTGGCACTCGGCATTCAGCAGATGATCGTCCTGGCGCAGCTATCAGTGAATCGCGTCCTCGATCAGCTGGATCCGCAGCAATAGCCAAAGGAAGAAGCCCGCTGAACCTGTACCAACCAACGGGCCTTCATTGTTCCTACATCTATCTCGGACCCGTCTGATATTGAGGCTGAAAAACTCAGGTGTTGTACTCAGAACCCCGTTTCACGCATGTTTGAGACAGCGCCATGAAAAATCCACCCACATTGAGGGGCCGGTCCGATCCGGTGTTTGATCGGCTGTTGCGATCGCCCCACAAGGAACGCCTTTCGGAGTACCTCGCCTTGCTCAAGCCCCTGGACGATCAGGGGCGTTACCTGCCGTTCGATTCATTGCGCTATCGCTGGGCGCCCGGGCTGGATTCGAACCTGTGCTGGGCCTTGGTCAAGAAAGCGCGGACTGCACAGTATTCGAGCCTTTTGCCATTGGGTGAACCGGCGTGCTGGCTGAAGTTCATGCTGACGCCGCAGGCGCAAAAAGCGATTTCCGTAGTGGATCGTCAGGCGACAACCGCAGTGCTGGAATACATGACCGGCCAGATTGGCGAGCGCGCTCATTTCAGCTATTTGCTCAATGATCTGATCGAAGACGAGGCCATCAGCAGCAGCCAGCTCGAAGGTGCGGCCACCACGACGCGGGTGGCCAAGGACATGCTCAAGCGCCATCGTTCGCCGCGCACACCGGATGAACGAATGGTCATCGGTAACTTCAAGATGATGAACTTCGCCTGGGAGCAGCGTTACGAGCCACTGAGCGTTGAGCTGATCGCAGCCATGCATCGAGTTGGCGTCGAGGGTATCGACGATTCGCAGTACTCGCCTGGAGCATTCAGGACCAACGATGACGTCGTAGTCCAGGATGGCGAGGGCAACACCGTGCATTCGCCACCGCCTGCAACAGGGCTCGTGTCACGTTTGCAGGGGCTGGCGCAGTGGATCAATCAACCCCACAACAACACTCATCAAGCGGATTACCTTCATCCATTGATCAAAGCAATCGCGCTGCATTTTGTCTTGGGTTACGAGCATCCTTTTCGCGACGGCAACGGTCGGGTAGCGCGTGCGTTGTTTTACTGGTTCATGTTCAAAAATGACTACTCGGCGTTTCGCTACATCGCCATCAGTGTTTTGTTGCGCAATGCGCCGTTGAAGTACGGGCGGTCGTATTTGAATACCGAGGCGGATGAGCTGGATCTGACGTACTTCATCGATTTCCAGTGTTCGGTGGTGTTGCGAGCTGTGGGCAGTTTTACCGGGACGTATCGGAAAAGTCTGGACGATGCTGAGCAATTTGATTGCTGGTTGCGTGAAAGTGGTTTTCTCGACCAGCTCACCGAGAAACAGCGGGCATTGTTTCAGGTAGCCAGGAGCGGAATGGCCAAGGAGTTCACGGCGGTCAATGTGAAGGAAAATCTGGGTTGCTCTTACAACACGGCATCAGCCACGCTAAATGGGCTGGTCGCGTTGAAGTTGTTCGAGAAACGCAAGATGGGGCGCGAGTGGGTGTTCTTTCTAAGACCCGTATCAGCGGCCTGAACCTTTGTGGGAGCAAGACTGCTCCCACAGGTTTTGTGTAGCGGCTCAGAGCGTGCCAAACACTTTCTTCGCCAAACTGGTCGCCGCAGCCGCCGGGTTCTGGCGGATGGTTTCTTCCTGTTTGCCGATCATCTCGAACAAGCCATTCAGCGCCTGCTCGGTGACGTAGTTTTCGACGTTGGCGTTTTTCGCATCCACTACGCCCATTGTCGCCGCTTGTCCGGCGAACGAGTTGTACTGCTGGGCCAGGCCAACCTTGTCGGTGGCTTGCTTGACGATGGGCAGGAATTTGGCGCGGATCTGTTCGCGGCTGGTCTTGTTCAGGTATTGGGTGGCCGAGTCGTTGCCGCCGCTGAGGATGCCCTTGGCATCTTCCACGGTCATTTTCTTCACGGCATCGACGAGGATTGGCTGGGCCTGGGTCACGGCGGTTTCCGCCGCTTTGTTCATGCTGGCTTCCAGCTCATCGACCTGGTCACCCATGCCGAACTGTTTCATCTTGCTCGCGACTTTGCCCAGCTTGCCCGGCAGTTCGATTTTCACATCGGGGTTGTTGCTGAAACCACCCGGGGTGCCGAGTTGTTTGACGGCCAGTTGTGCGCCTTGGGTCAGGGCGTCCTTGAGGCCGCCGGTGGCGTCTTTCTGCGACAGGTCAGTGAGGGACAGCGCCAGGGCGTTGGCACAGATCATCAAGCCTGCGCACAGGCCGGCAAAGCGGAGGGTAGGGCGGAACATGGCAACTTCCTTTTTCGAAAAAGACACTTAGCGGGCCGGGTCGACACGGACCTTCAGCGGTTGTGGATCGGTGCCGTCCAGGCGCACGGCATGATTCTCGGTGGTGATGAACATCAGTTTGCCGTCGACTTCGATGCGCGCGTTCACCGAGTAACGGTGGTTGGGCTCTATCTTCAGCGGGTCGTAGCTGAGATGGAAGGCCAGCGGCACCTGCCCTTTGATCTGGCCGCGCTGTTCGTCGATGACCTTCGCCGGGGCATCGGCGAGTGAAATGTCCTGCAGGCTGACGCTCAGGACCGCCGTCGGTGGCAGGGCGATGCGTTGCAGGTAGAAGACTTCTCCATCAAGGGAAGCCTTGGGCGCCGGTGTCGGGTGCTGGCAGGCTGTCAGCAGGACGGCGGCTGCGATCAGTGGCAGTTTTTTCATCGGTCAATCTCCGTATCGAGGGCGCCAGAACCGACTGGCGCCCTGATCAATCTAGACGGTTTACAAAGGTGGGGCGGCGTCGGCGGCATCTTCACTGCGATGCAGCGCCACCTGACGGATAGACAAACGGATCTCCGCCGGCAATACGCGCTTGGCCGCGCCTTCGGCCAGTTCACCGAGCAGTTCGTGATAGCTCAGCTTGCCCGCTTCATCACGCTTGAGCACGTCAAGGTCGAGCATGGTCTGGATGAAGTGGCGGAACAGGCTCTTGTCGAAGAATTCCGGGGCGTTCAGGCCATGCAGGATCGACAGGCGTTGGGCCATGACCGTGCACAGGTCTTCCAGTTCTTCGGCGCTGATGCTGTTCTGGCCGCTGTTGAGCAGCAGGGACACGGTCATGTAGAAACGCTGCAAGGTCTGGGCGATGCTTTTCGACAGCAAGGTCAGCAGCACGAAATGCCGCGAGCTTGGCGCCGGGCGCAAGTACACGTCGTTCTCGAAGCGCAGCAGGCCTTGCTCGACGAACGCCTCCAGCCATTGATCGATCACCGCATCCAGTTCGTCCAGCGACCAGCGAATGAACAGCTCCGCTTGCAGGTAGGGATACAACGCGCGGGTGTAGCGCAGGATCTGTTCGCGACTCATGCGCGAGGCGCTCTGGAAGAAGCTCGCCAGCAACGCCGGCAGCGCGAAGATGTGCAGTACGTTGTTGCGGTAGTAGGTCATCAGGACGGCGTTTTGTTCGTCCAGATAGAGAATCTTGCCCAGGGCATCGCTTTGCTCGGACAGCAGGTCCATGTCCTTCACATGCTTGATCAACGCCCGGCCATCGCCTTCCGGCAAGGTGGTGTGTGGCGAATAGGGGACCTTGCGTAGCAGCGCCAGGTACAGATCCAGCACACGCGCCATGGCCCGGTCATCCAGCGCCAGTCGGGTGGTCGACAGCAGCGCCAGTGCCACCAGGTTGACCGGGTTGATCGCCGCCGCTTCGTTGAGATGCCGGGCGACTTTCTCGCCGAGGCGGTTGGTGGTTTCGTTGAGCCAGGCGGGTCTGAACTGCGGGCCGAGTTCCTGTTGGCGCCAGTCTGGCTGTTCGCTGTCGAGGAATTCCGCCAGTTTGATCGGCTCACCGAAGTTCACCGCCACCTGGCCGAAGCGCTGCTTGAGTGCGCCAATGACTTTGAAAATATCAAAGATCGACTCTTTCTTCTTGGCCGCACCGCGCAGTTCGCCGAGGTAGGTCCGGCCTTCCAGCACACGCTCATAGCCGATGTACACCGGCACGAAGACGATGGGCATGCGCGATGAGCGCAGGAAACTGCGCAGGGTGATCGCCAGCATCCCTGTTTTCGGCTGCAGCATGCGCCCGGTGCGCGAACGGCCACCCTCGACGAAATACTCCACCGGGAAACCCTTGGTGAACAGGGTATGCAGGTATTCGTTGAACACCGAGGTGTACAGCGGGTTGCCCTTGAAGGTGCGGCGCATGAAGAACGCACCGCCGCGACGCAGCAGGCCGCCGATCACCGGCATGTTCAGGTTGATGCCCGCGGCAATGTGCGGCGGGGTCAGACCGTTGCGGAACAATAGATAGGACAGCAGAAGATAGTCGATGTGGCTGCGATGGCACGGCACGTAGATCACTTCGTGACCCTGGGCGACCTTCTGCACGCCTTCGATGTGGTTGACCTTGATACCGTCGTAGATCTTGTTCCAGAACCAGCTCAGCACCACTTCCATAAAACGGATCGCAGTGTAGGTGTAGTCCGAGGCGATTTCGTTGCCGTAGCGTAGCGCTTGAGCTTTGGCTTTCTCCGGCGAGATGTTCTCGCGCTCGGCTTCGTCGAGGATCGCTTGTTTGACCTGTGGCTGGTTCAGCAGGCCTTTGACCAGGTTGCGGCGGTGGGAAATGTCCGGGCCGATTACCGCAGCCTTCAGGTTGCGAAAGTGAACCCGCAGGATGCGCTGGGCCATGCGCACGGTGCGCTCGTGGCCCTTGTCGTGCTCGATCAGTTCGCGCAGGTGGATCGGCGCGGAGAACTGCACGCGGGTCTTGCGTCCCAGGACAATGACGCTCAGTAACCGACGCAGACGCCCGGTAACGGCCCAGCTGTCGGCGAACAGGAGTTTCCATGGGCTGTTTTCGCTGTCCGGCGACTGCCCCCAGAACACGCTGACCGGGATGATCTGCGCATCTTCGGCGGCGTTCTGGCTCAGGGCGCTGACCAGGCGGGTCAGTGTCGGCGGCGCTCCGCGCTTGTCCTGGCGGCCGAGCCAGTCCGGGTCCGGCGTCAGGTAGAAGAACGCAGCAGGTTCCAGCAGGTTGCCCACCGATACCGGCAGTACCGGGCGTGGCAGGCCGGCCTTGCTGCATTCGGTGTCGACCACGGCGAGGTCGGTCAGCGAAGGGTTTTGCAGGACGTAGAACACCGGACGACTGCGGTCGAGGTTGAGAGTGAACGACGACTGGTTGATCGTCTCGGAGCGAACCCAGAGGTACAACAGTCGGCGCAGGGTGCCAAACACAAGACGGCGGAACGGGGAGCGGGTCATACGGCTTCTGCGTGAGTGAATAAAACCGAGCGTTTGCTCGGGAGGTCGTAGGGGGTCTTCTCAATTAGTTTCCGCGCCGCGTTGTCGCCTTAAAGCGGGCCAGGCAAGGCGCAGGCCGCTGGGAATGGTTGTTCCCTTTCCAAGGCCTGTAACGCAGCCTGGCCCGCTTTAAGGCACGACCCGAAGGGCCGGGCCTGCTGTTTTGCAGGGCTGCGTTGCTCGAAGCTTATTTGGAATGACCAAACCACGCTTCTCGCGCCTTGCCCTGCAAAACAGCAGACCCGGCGCGGCGCGGAAACTAATTGAGAAGACCCCCTAGTGTGCCGGATTCGCTGAAAATCGGCAAAAAAGCGCGAAAGTAAACTCTTGTTGAGAGTTTTAACGTCTGTCATATACTCGGCGCTCTGTCGCCGTTGCCCTCATGGGACCGGTATGCGCAGGCTGACGTTCCCGAGGCTTTCCTGCGAAAAGCCCGACCAATAATAAAAAGGGAGTATGAACAAATGGCAACACGCGAAACCGGCAACGTGAAGTGGTTCAACGACGCCAAGGGCTACGGCTTCATTCAGCGCGAGGACGGGGTGGACGTGTTCGTGCATTACCGCGCGATTCGCGGTGAAGGCCACCGTTCGCTGACCGAAGGCCAGCAGGTTGAATATGCGGTGGTGGAAGGGCAGAAAGGGTTGCAGGCTGAGGATGTTGTAGGTCTGTAACCAGAATCTTCAGAACGCCCAAAAACACTGTGGGAGCGAGCTTGCTCGCGATAGCGGTCTGACATTCAACATGGATGTTGACTGAAAGGGCCTCATCGCGAGCAAGCTCGCTCCCACAGGTTTGGTGTGTAGGTTTTTACGCGGTTTTCCAGGTGATTTCTTCTTCACCATCGGCGCTGATGCGAATCCAGCGGTCCGCCGTCTCTTCACCTTCTTCCTCGACCCAGGTGCCCGGTGCACAACGCACTTCCACGTTGAGCGCGGCAAACGCGGCGCGGGCGCAGGCGATGTCGTCGTCCCACGGGGTCTGGTCGCTTTCCAGATACAAGCTGTTCCATTTGCCGACGGCTTTTGGCAGCCAGGTCACTGGCACGTTGCCAGCCTTGCACTTGTAGGTCTGGCCCTTCTGGACCCAATCGGTGCACGGACCCAATGCCGCACCGAGCCAGGCGGCAATGGCTTTGTGGTCGACGTCGGCGTCTTTCAGGTAAATCTCGATATCGGGTTGGCGCATGGATGTCCTCACTGCGGGTCTGAAAAATCCATTCGCGGATTTAGCCGGTCTTGAGCATTTGCCCGAGACCAAAAATTAAGGTTATTGAAGTACGAAATAATCGTAGCGCATCGACACGGTGACCTCGAACGGCTCGGCCTGCTCGATAACGGCAGCACGGCGCTCGGCACTGGCGCGCCAGCCGTGGGGCGTCATGGCCAGCAGGTTCGCCCGGTCCTGACCGCTTTCCAGCGTCAGTTTGAATTCCAGGGTTTCGCTGTGGGCCAGCGCCATACCTCCCGGCACCAGGGCCAGGTGCTTGTCGTCAGTGTATTCACGGACTTCGTCGTACAGCCGCTCACGCAGTTCCATCAGGTGGCCGCTGGTCGGCCCGACTTTCATCAAGCCCCCGCCGACGCTGAGCAGGCGTTTGGCTTCTTCCCAATCCAGCGGGCTGAAGACGCTCGCCAGGAACTGGCAACTGCCGGAAGCCAATGGCACCCGCGCCATGCTGGCGATCAACCAAGTGAGCTTCGGGTTGCGCTTGCAGGCGCGCTTGACCGCTTCGCGGGAGATGTCCAGCGCGTAGCCGTCAGCATCCGGCAAGGCCTCGGCGATCTTCGCGGTGTAGTAACCCTCGCCACAACCGATATCGACCCAGCGAGCCGGTGCGTAGCCAGCCGCCAGCTCCGCCAGGCGCTTGGCCACCGGGGCGTAGTGCCCGGCATTGAGGAAGTCGCGGCGAGCCTCGACCATGGCCTGGTTATCCCCAGGATCGCGACTGTTCTTGTGCTGCACCGGCAACAGGTTCAAATAACCCTGACGCGCACGGTCGAACCGATGCCCGGCGGGGCAGACCACACCGTTGTCCATCGCATTCAGCGGCTCACTGCAGATCGGACACGCGAGCATCAGGCGAGCAACTTGATCAGGGTCTGGTAGTAGATCTCGGTCAGCACATCGAGGTCGGCTGCCAGCACGCGCTCGTTGACCTGGTGGATGGTCGCGTTGACCGGGCCCAGTTCAACCACCTGGGTGCCCATGGTCGCGATGAAACGACCGTCGGAGGTGCCACCACTGGTGGACGCCTTGGTTTCACGGCCGGTGATGTCCTTGATGCTCGACGACACGGCGTCCAGCAGCGCGCCCGGTTCGGTGAGGAACGGCAGGCCGGACAGCGCCCAGTCGATGTGCCAGTCCAGGCCATGCTTGTCGAGGATGTCGGCGACGCGCTTTTGCAGGCCTTCGACCGTCGATTCGGTGGAGAAACGGAAGTTGAACACCGCCACCAGGTCACCCGGGATCACGTTGGTCGCACCGGTGCCGGAGTTGACGTTGGAGATCTGGAAACTGGTCGGCGGGAAGAAATCGTTACCGTGGTCCCAGTGCTCGGCAGCCAGTTCGGCCAGGGCCGGGGCGGCGAGGTGGATCGGGTTCTTGGCCAGGTGCGGGTAGGCCACGTGGCCTTGCACACCGCGCACGGTCAGCTTGGCGCCGAGGGAGCCGCGACGACCGTTCTTGACCACGTCACCCACCAGGGTGGTGCTCGACGGTTCGCCGACGATGCACCAGTCCAGACGTTCCTTGCGTGCGGCGAGGCGTTCGACCACGGCCTTGGTGCCGTGGTGCGCCGGGCCTTCTTCATCGCTGGTGATCAGGAAGGCGACTTTGCCCTTGTGATTCGGGTAGTCGGTGACAAAACGCTCGGAGGCGACGGTCATGGCGGCGAGGCTGCCTTTCATGTCGGCGGCGCCACGGCCGCAGAGCATGCCGTGTTCGTCGATCAGCGCGTTGAACGGTTCGATCTGCCAGGCCGCCACCGGGCCGGTCGGGACCACGTCGGTGTGGCCGGCGAAGCACAGCACCGGACCGTCGTCCTGGCCGTGGGTGGCCCAGAAGTTATCCACATCTTCGATGCGCATCGGTTCCAGGGTGAAACCGGCATCGCCCAGGCGCTGCATCATCTGCTTCTGGCAATCGGCGTCGATCGGCGTCACGGACGGACGGCGGATCAGGTCGATGGCGAGTTGGAGGGTCGGCGAAAGGTCGGCGTGGGCCGTCATGGAAAACTCCGAAAATCATGAATGTGGGCGCGGGCTAAATGTGGGAGCGAGCTTGCTCGCGATGGCGTTGTGTCAGTCAACATAAACTTTGATTGTTACATCGCAATCGCGAGCAAGCTCGCTCCCACAGGTATCGGGTTCGTTCTGTAAACCCCGACACGCCAGGCCCCGCAAAATGGCGCTTATCTTAAAGCAAAACGGCGACCATTGGCCGCCGTTTAGTGCATCCGCGCAGATTTAGACGACAGGTGCCGTTTCAGGCTCGGCGGCCGGTTTCGGCAGCGACGACAGGAACGCCATGATCAGCGCCGCGACGTACGGCAGCGACTGCACCAGCAGCATGGTGACCCAGAAGCGCATGTCGTTGCTCGGCATGCCGTTCACCAGGTAGATCCCCAGGGCCGCGCTCCACAGCAGCAGCATGATGAACATCTCTTCCCGGGCTTCGGAAATCGCCACCCAGAAGCCGTGGTTGTCGGCATTCTTCGGCGTACGGAAGAACGGAATGCTGCTGGTGAAGAAGCCGTACAGCACCGCTTTGGCGATGGTATGGGACAACGCCAGACCGGCCAGTGCCGCGCAGAAGGCATCCTTCAGATTCACCCCGACCGCACGACGGTAGAGGAAGATGATCTTGGCGACCTTGAACACGAACAGCGCCAATGGCGGGATTGCGAAGATCAGCAGCGGCGGATCGACCCGTTGCGGCACGATGATCATTGCCGCCGACCACAACAGCGCGCCAACGGTGAAGAAGATGTTCATGCCGTCCGCCACCCACGGCAACCAGCCCGCGAGGAAGTGGTAGCGCTGGCCACGGGTCAGCTCGGTGTCCTTGCCGCGCAGCAGGCTGGCGGTGTGGCGCTTGATGATCTGGATCGCTCCGTAGGCCCAGCGGAAACGCTGTTTCTTGAAGTCGATGAAGGTATCGGGCATCAGGCCCTTGCCGTAGCTGGTGTGGTAGTACGCTGCCGACAGGCCTTTTTCGAATACCCGCAGGCCCAGTTCGGCGTCTTCGCAGATGCACCAGTCGGCCCAGCCCAGTTCTTCGAGCACCGAGCGACGGGTCATGGTCATGGTGCCGTGCTGGATGATCGCGTCGCGGTCGTTGCGGGTGACCATGCCGATGTGGAAGAAGCCTTTGTATTCCGCGTAGCAGAGCTTCTTGAAGGTGCTTTCGTTCTGGTCGCGGTAATCCTGCGGCGACTGCACCACGGCGATTTTCGGGTCGGCGAAGTGCGGCACCATGTGCTTGAGCCAGTTCGGGTGCACGCAGTAATCGGAGTCGATCACCGCGATCACTTCGGCGTCCTTGGCGGTGTGCGGGATCAGGTAGTTCAGCGCACCGCCCTTGAAGCCGGCCAGTGGTGCCACGTGGAAGAACTTGAAGCGCGGGCCGAGGGTTTCGCAATAATCGCGCACCGGTTCCCAGACAGCCGGGTCCTTGGTGTTGTTGTCGATGATCAGGACTTCGAAGTCCGGATAGTCGAGGTTGGCCAGGGCGTTGAGGGTCTGTTTGACCATCTCCGGCGGCTCGTTGTAGCAGGGCACGTGAATCGACACTTTCGGGCGGTAGCTGGAGTCGCCTTCCACCGGCAGGAACTCGCGCCGGCGCTTGTGCACCCACACCGCTTCGGCCAGTTCATGGGCTTCGGTCAGCAGCACGATAAACACCCCGAGCGCACCGAGGGCGAGCAAGAAGCCCACCGTCAGGCTGAACCAGGTGCTGTATTGCTGGCTGTAGTCGTAACCGATCCACACCAGCACCGAACCACACAGGAACGCAATGAAGGTCAGGAAGGTACGGCCACGCTGGCGCAGGGCCGAGCCGTCGATCATCAGCAGGGTCAGCGACAACAGCGCCAATACCACCGAACCAATGGCCAACACGCGCCATTGCGGAATCGCCACCACCGGGCCTTCGAAGTTGAACTTCTGCTGGCGCGCGGCGTTGAACACGCCCCAGTAGGCGCCGACGGAACCTTCGTCGCTGGCTTTCCACGGCTGGTCAAACGCTTCGATCACGAAGTAGTTGAAGCCCTGGCGGTTGAGCTTGTTGACCAGGGTTCGCAGATAAATCGCCTGGTCCGCCGGGGAGGCGTCGGCGCCACCACGCATGCGGCCGTTGCTCGGCCAGCCCACCTCGGACAGCAGCAGTGGTTTTTTCGGGAACATCTTTTTCAGGTCGCGGGCGCGGTCGAGGACGAACTGCCCGGCCTTGTCCATCGGGACGAATTCCCAGTAAGGCAGGACGTGCGCGGCAATCAGGTCGACGTGCTTGGCCAGTTCCGGGTGTTCTTCCCACACGTGCCACTGTTCGGACGTAGTCACCGGCACTTTCACGGCGGCACGCACGCGATCGAGCATGACGCTGAGTTCCTGGGCGGTGATTTCCTTGCGGTAAATGGCCTCGTTGCCGACCACCACACGAACCACGCTGCGCGAGGAGTTGGCGATTTCAATGGCACGGGTGATTTCCCGTTCGTTGCGTTCCAGGTCCGGGCTGATCCAGATCCCCAGGGTCACCCGCAAGCCGAACTCTTCCGCCAGTTTCGGGATGTTCTGCAGCGTGCCGTCGACCGAGTAGATGCGGATGTTGTCCGTCAGCTTGCTCATGATCTCCAGGTCGCGACGCATTTGATCGTCGGTCGGGTACTGGTCTTTCTGCGGGAACTGGCCCTGCTGGAATGGCGAGTACGAGAAGCCGGAGATCTGTTCAGGCCAGTTGGGGGCGGTGACCGGGCGGTTGATCAGCGCCCAGAAGCCGGTAAACAAGGCTGCGATGGCGAGCACCACGACCAGGTTGAGTCCAAATTTACGCGATGACATAGTTATTTCGGGTTCCAAAGACTGTGGAACGAAGGAACGGTTGGCGGTCGCCAAGGGGCGCGCATCCTACACCGGGCATTCTCTGGTCGTACAGCGGACAGGGAATTGCCGGACATTGGGCAATCCAAGTCGGTTTAAGTTCTTTCTTTAGAGCGTGTAGGACGAATCTTTGTTCGATGTATTTTTCGTGGATGTTGCCCGTTCATAGCGCAATGATGCTCTTGGGCGCCGACGGCCCTATAATGCGCGCCGGTTTTTGGGGTAATGGTCATGAGTACAGAAGATCCGCGGTTTGCTGGCATCGCCCGCTTGTATGGCATTGAAGGCCTTGAGCGCCTGAAAGCGGCCCATGTGGCGATCGTGGGCGTCGGTGGCGTCGGTTCCTGGGCGGCGGAAGCCATGGCCCGTTGTGGTGTTGGCGAAATTTCGCTGTTCGACCTCGATGACGTCTGCGTCAGCAATGCCAACCGCCAGTTGCACGCGCTGGACAGCACGGTGGGCAAGCCCAAGGTCGAGGTGATGGCCGAGCGTCTGCGCGGGATCAACCCGGATTGCACGGTGCATGCGGTGCCTGACTTCGTGACCCGCGACACCATGGCCGAGTACATCACGCCGAACATCGACTGCGTGATCGACTGCATCGACAGCGTCAATGCCAAGGCCGCGCTGATCGCCTGGTGCAAGCGGCGCAAGATCCAGATAATCACCACCGGCGGCGCGGGCGGGCAGATTGACCCGACGTTGATCCAGGTCTGCGACCTCAATCGCACGTTCAATGATCCATTGGCGTCGAAGGTGCGCTCCACGCTGCGCCGCGACTACGGCTTCTCACGCACCGTGACCCGTCACTACAGCGTGCCGTGCGTGTTTTCCACCGAGCAACTGCGCTACCCGAAACCGGACGGCAGCATTTGCCTGCAGAAGAGTTTTGTCGGTGATGGCGTGAAGCTCGACTGCGCCGGCGGGTTTGGTGCGGTGATGATGGTGACGGCGACGTTTGGCATGGTCGCGGCGACCAAGGCTGTGGACAAGATTGTCGCGGGTGTGCGGCGGCCAGCGGAGCGGGTCAAGTCGCAGGCCTGAGGTTGTTGCTGATGGCCTCATCGCGAGCAAGCTCGCTCCCACATTTGATCTTCAGTGAATACAGTTTTTGTGTACGACCGAAGTCCAATGTGGGAGCGGGCTTGCTCGCGAAGGCGATTAACCGGCCAACTCCCGCATCCGCTGAAGCACCGCATTCAAGCCATTGCTGCGGGATTCAGACAACTGCCGTCCCAACCCCAGCTGATTGAACCAGTCCGGCAAATCCACCTGCTGCAACTCGGCCGCGGACAAGCCGTTGACCCGCGCCAGCAGCAATGCCACCAACCCGCGAATCAACCGTGCATCACTGTTGGCGCTGAACTGCCAATGACCGTCGCGCAACTCGCCCACCAGCCACACCTGGCTTTCACAGCCGTGTACCCGATTGGCGTCGCACATTTGCGTGTCGCTCAACGCGGGCAGGCGCTCGCCCCATTGCATCAGCAGGCGTGCGCGTTGTTCCCAGCCTACCGCTTTCTGAAAGATATCGAGTGCCGTCACGGCATCGGCAGGCAGGTTCATCGCAATAGCTCCAGCGCCTGATCCAGGGCTTCAAAGAACCGCTCCAGGTCTTCGGAATCGTTGTACAGCGCCAACGACACCCGAATCGCTCCGGCCAGTTCGAAGCGTTTGAGCAGCGGCATCGCGCAGTGGTGGCCGGCACGCACCGCGATCCCTTGTTCGGTCAGCAAATGCGCGAGATCGGAGTTATGCACACCCTCGACGGTGAAACTGGCCAGCGCCACTTGCGGCTTGCCCAGCAGGCGAATGCCGTTGCGCGCCTCCAGGCCCTTGAGCAGACAGGCATGCAACGCGGCTTCATGGGCAGACACGGCGTCCTGATCGAGCCCGGCGAGGTAGTCCAGGGTCGCTCCCAGGCCGATCACGCTGGCAATCGGCGGCGTCCCGGCCTCGAAACCCAGCGGTGCCGGGCGAAAGCGTGCGTCGTGATAATTGGCATCGAGCACCATTTCACCACCGAACTGCCAGGGACGCAGTTGTTGCAGTGCTGTGTTGCGCCCGAACAGCACACCCAGGCCATCTGGGCCGTAGAGCTTGTGGCTGGAGAACACATAGAAATCACAGCCCAGCGCCTGCACGTCGTGGCGACCATGGACCACGCCCTGGGCGCCGTCGATCACGGTCAGGGCGTTGTGCGCCTTGGCCAGTGCCAGCAATTCAGACAGCGGCTGCCATGCGCCAATCACGTTGGACAACTGGCTGACCGCCAACAGACGCGTGCGTGGACCGATCAAACCGGCGGCGGCTTCAAGGTCGATCACGCCGTTGGTATCCAGCGGCAGGATCACCAGTTTCAGGTCGCGACGGTGCGCCAGTTGCTGCCAGGGCAGCAGGTTGGCGTGATGCTCCAGGGCGCTGATGACAATTTCGTCGCCCGGATTGAAAAGATGTTCCAGGCCATAGGCCAGGAGATTCAGCGCGGACGTCGCGCCGTGGGTAAAGATGATCTGCCCGCAATCGCCAGTATTGAGCCATTGCGCGACTTTGCGGCGGCTGTCCTCGAACGCCTGGGTGGCGTGGGCGCCGGGCAAATGCTGCGCCCGATGCACGTTGGCCGCGCCGTTGGCGTAGTAGTGCGCCAGGGCATCGAGCAGGGCTTGAGGTTTTTGCGTAGTGGCGGCGTTGTCCAGATAGGTCTGGTCTTGCCGTTGCAGGGCGGCGATGGCCGGAAAATCGGCACGCCAGGGGGAGAGAATCATCATGTTGTTCGCCTGTACGCCTGCCCCCTGTAGGAGCGAGCTTGCTCGCGATGGACGTCAACGATAACGCGGTGCACCAGACAGCACGTGTCGCCTAATCGTCCTTCGCGAGCAAGCTCGCTCCTACAGCGGTGCGGGTGGTCGTGTGGCTTAGTTGTGAGCGTGCAGCGCTTCGTTCAGCTCGATGGCCGATTTGTGGGTTTTGCATTCCACGGCACCGGTCTCCGAATTGCGACGGAACAGCAGGTCCGGCTGGCCGGCCAGTTCACGGGCCTTGACCACTTTGACCAGTTGATTGTTCTCGTCCAGCAGCGCGACTTTGGTACCAGCGGTCACGTACAGGCCCGACTCGACGGTGTTGCGGTCGCCCAACGGGATACCGATACCGGCGTTGGCGCCGATCAGGCAGCCTTCGCCGACCTTGATCACGATGTTGCCGCCGCCCGACAGGGTGCCCATGGTCGAGCAGCCGCCGCCCAGGTCCGAACCCTTGCCGACGAATACGCCAGCGGATACGCGGCCTTCGATCATGCCCGGGCCTTCGGTGCCGGCGTTGAAGTTGATGAAACCTTCGTGCATCACGGTGGTGCCTTCGCCCACGTAGGCACCCAGACGCAGGCGCGCAGCGTCAGCGATACGCACGCCGGCCGGAACCACGTAGTCGGTCATTTTCGGGAACTTGTCCACCGAGAACACTTCCAGCAGCTCGCCGCGCAGGCGGGCTTCGAGTTGCAGTTCGGCCAGTTCGCTCAGGTCGACAGCGCCCTGGCTGGTCCAGGCCACGTTCGGCAGCAGCGGGAAGATCCCGGCCAGGTTCAGGCCGTGTGGCTTGACCAGGCGATGGCTCAGCAGGTGCAGCTTGAGGTAGGCCTCAGGGGTGGACGACAACTGGGCGTCTTCGGCCAGCAAGGTGGCAACCAGCGGCTTGTGGCTCTCGGCCAGGCGGGTCAGCAGTTTGCCTTGTACCGCGTCGATGCCTTTCACGGCTTCAGCCAGTTGCGCGGCCTGCGCGGTGGTGAAGGTGATGGCCTGGTTGCCTTCGCTGTAACCGAGGATCGGCGCAATGGCGGCGACCAGTTCGGCGGACGGGTTGAGCAGTGGCTGGGCGTAGAACACTTCCAGCCATGCGCCTTGACGGTTTTGAGTGCCGACACCAAAGGCCAGGCTGAACAGGGTAGTAGACATGTTGATACCTCTAGCAAATTGAAACGGGCTGCTTACGTGAGCGCGGCCGCGTAGATATCTGGCTTGAAGCCAATCAGGGTTCGGTCACCGAGATCAAGCACCGGGCGCTTGATCATCGAGGGTTGTGCGAGCATCAGTTCGATGGCTTTCGTCTGGTCGAGATCGGCTTTGCGTTCGTCGTCGAGCTTGCGAAAGGTCGTGCCTGCACGGTTCAACACCACTTCCCAGCCGTGCTCGTTGCACCATTGGGTCAGGTGTTCACGGTCGATACCGACCGCCTTGTAATCATGAAAGTCATAGCTGACAGCGTGTTCATCGAGCCAGGTGCGCGCCTTTTTCATGGTGTCGCAGGCTTTGATGCCGAAAAGGTGCAACGTTTTGCTTGAAACGGTCAAGGAATTGCCCCCTTTGCAGGTGCCGTAAATAAAAGGTGACGGATTATGCCATGGCCGGACGGTTTCGCGGCGGCTGTGGTCGGGTTTGTCTCTGAGTCATGGCATAAAACCTTTGTAGGAGCGAGCTCGCTCGCGATGAACCTGAGAACGCCGCGGGGTGTCAGGTATACAGCGTGATCGTTAACGACCATCGCGAGCGAGCTCGCTCCTACAGGGGGTTGTAGTTCTGGCGTGCGACATTGGTGCAAGGGTCAGTAGACAGTCTAAGCGGCTAATATGGCACTTCAATGCTGTTGATCGTCCGGGAACCACGCTTTATGCAAACCGCTTATACCGTCCTGATACTGTTGATGCTGGTTGGCGTTTCGCGCCTGATCGGACGGGTGGTTCCGCTGCCGTTGCCGTTGGTGCAGATTGCCGCTGGGGCTTTGCTCGCCTGGCCGACCCTGGGCCTGCACGTGGCCCTCGACCCCGAACTGTTCCTGTTTCTGTTCCTGCCGCCGCTGTTGTTCTCCGACGGCTGGCGCATGCCCAAGCGCGAATTCTGGCACTTGCGCGGCCCGATCCTGACGCTGGCCGTGGGGCTGGTGCTGTTCACCGTGGTCGGCGCCGGGTATTTCATTCACTGGTTGCTGCCCGGTGTGCCGTTGCCGGTGGCGTTCGCCCTGGCAGCGGTGCTGTCACCGACGGATGCGGTGGCGGTGTCGGCCATTTCCCGCAACAGACTGCCGACGCCCTTGATGCACATATTGCAGGGCGAGGCGCTGATGAACGACGCCTCGGGCCTGGTGACATTCAAGTTTGCCCTGGTGGCGGCGGTGACCGGTGTGTTCTCGCTGGCCAATGCCAGCCTGACGTTCGTGCTGGTCGCTGTCGGTGGCCTGGCGGTCGGGGTGGCCTTGAGTTGGCTGGTCGGCCGTCTGCGGGCGTGGATGATCGAGCGGGGCTGGGATGATCCGGCGACGCATGTGGTGTTCATGTTGCTGCTGCCGTTTGCGGCCTACGTGCTGGCCGAGCGCATGGAAGTGTCGGGCATCCTCTCGGCGGTGGCGGCGGGAATGATGCAGAGCTGGCTCGACCTGTTGCCGCGCCAGACCAACACGCGCTTGCTCAACCGAAGTGTCTGGTCGCTGCTGGAGTTCGCGTTCAACGGTTTGATCTTCCTGCTGTTGGGTTTGCAGTTGCCGGACATCATCAAGGCGGTGGCCAGTCACGAAACTTCGCTATGGCCGACGTTGTTGTATCGCGGGCTCGACGTGGTGGCGATTTTCCTGGTGCTGCTGGCTTTGCGGTTCGTCTGGGTGCAAAGCATCTGGCGATTGTCGGTACTGCTGCGGCGCTTGCGTGGCAAGGGTGACGTGACCCGGGTGCCGACGGCGCGATCCTGTTGGTTGCTGACCGTGGGCGGCGTGCGCGGGGCCGTGACGCTGGCGGGTGTGATGTCGGTGCCGATGCTCATGGGCGGGAGCGCATTTCCCGAGCGCGATCTGCTGATTTTCATCGCCGCCGGGGTGATTCTGCTTTCGTTGATTGCGGCCTGCATCGCGCTGCCACTGTTGTTGCGTGGCATCGAAGCCAGTCCGGACGACAAGCGGCGCAACGAAGTGCGCGACGCTTGGCGCAAGACCGCCGAGGCGGCCATTCATGCGCTTGAGACAGAGGAGGTCAATCCACAGGACGCCGCCCAGTCCGCACTGGCCGTCGAACTCAAGGCGCGGATCATGTCCGAGTACCGACATCAGTTGGAGGTGTTCAACGACTCCGCTGAGGCGCAAGCCCTGGCGTTTCAGATGGACTTGCTGGAACGGCGTTTGCGCTTGAAGGCGCTGCGGGCGCAGCGCCTGGAGTTGTACAGCCTCAGTCGTCATCACCAGATTGGTGATGACGTGTTGCGTGAGGTGTTGGGGGAACTGGATTTGAGTGAGGCCAAACTCGGTCAGGTGAAGTAACACCTGCCCCCCGTGGGGGGGTTATTTGCGGCGCTGGATGAAATCGCGAATCCGCTCGGCTGCTTCAACACACTCTGCCAGCGGCGCAACCAGCGCCATGCGCACACGCCCGGCCCCCGGATTGACGCCATCGACGTCCCGCGACAGGTAAGAGCCTGGCACCACGGTCACGTGCTCCTGCTCGAACAGGTCTCGGCAGAACGCAGCGTCGTCACCGGCGACATTCGGCCACAGGTAGAAACTGCCATCCGGACGCTGTACGTCCAGCACCGGGCTGAGGATTTCCAGCACCGCATCGAACTTCTCGCGATACAGCGCACGGTTGGCGCGTACGTGTACTTCGTCATTCCACGCGGCAACGCTGGCCAGTTGGGTTTGAACCGGCATCGCACAGCCATGGTAGGTGCGATAGAGCAGGAAGCCCTTGAGGACGTCGGCATCACCGGCCACAAAGCCCGAGCGCAGGCCTGGCAGGTTCGAACGCTTGGACAGGCTGTGGAACACCACGCAACGCTTGAAGTCCTTGCGACCCAGTTCCGCGCAAGCGCTGAGCAGGCCTGGTGGCGGCGTTTGTTCGTCGAAGTACAGCTCGCTGTAGCACTCATCGGCGGCAATCACGAAGTCGTATTCGTCGGCCAGGGCGATCAGCTTTTTCAGGGTCTCGACCGGGATCAGGGCGCCGGTCGGATTGCCAGGCGAGCACAGGAACAGGATCTGGCAGCGTTTCCAGATGTCCGGCGATACGGCGTCGAAATCCGGGTTGAAGCCGTTTTCGTCCAGGCATGGCAGGTAATGCGGCTTGGCCCCGGCGAGGAACGCCGCGCCTTCGTAGATCTGGTAGAAGGGGTTCGGGCTGACCACCAGCGCGTCATCGCCACGGTTGACCACGGTCTGGGTGAAGGCGAACAGCGCTTCGCGGGTACCGTTGACCGGCAGCACGTTGCGCGCCGGGTCAATCCAGCCCTTGGGCACATCGAAGCGACGCTCGCACCATGCCGCGATGGCTTCACGCAGCTCCGGGATGCCGAGTGTGGTCGGGTACACGGCCATTTTTTCCAGATTGCTGGCCAGGGCCTCGGCGACAAAGCTTGGCGAACGGTGTTTCGGCTCGCCGATGGACAGCGCGATCGGACGCTTGTCCGGATTGGGCGTCACGCTGCCGAGCAGAGCGCGGAGTTTCTCGAACGGGTAGGGCTGGAGCTGGGACAGAGCGTTGTTCATCGATAAATCTCGTTCGGTGTTGGAGCGGCGCTGGTCCCTGTAGGAGCGAGCTTGCTCGCGATGGTCGTCAACGATAACGCGTTCTTGCCAGAATAACGCGGCGTATTTGAGTTCATCGCGAGCAAGCTCGCTCCTACAAAAGGCGGGCCGTTGTTAAGTCAGATGCTGATGCGCGACAGTTTGATATCAGGTTCCTGGTTGACGCTCAGTTGTTCGACGATCGCATCCTGCAGGCGGCTGCACAGCAACGGGTCGGACAACGGCTGATTGTTGGCGTCGGTGATGAAGAACACGTCTTCCACGCGTTCGCCGAGGGTGGCGATCTTGGCGTTCTGCAACGACAGATCGAACTCCAGGAAGATCGTGCCGATCCGCGCCAGCAGGCCCGGGCGGTCGGGCGCGGTGAGTTCCAGCACCGTCACCGGGCGTTGGGCGTCGTTGTGGATCGTCACTTGTGGTGCAAAGGCGAAATGCTTGAGCTGACGTGGCACCCGGCGCTGGATGATGGTCGGGTAGTTGTCCGGGTTACGCAGGGCTTCGGTCAGACCCTCGCGGATCTGTTTGACCCGCGCCGGATTATCGCCAATCGAGTCGCCGTCGGTGTCGAGCACGATATAGGTGTCGAGGGTGAACTGGCTGCTGGAGGTGATGACCCGGGCGTCGTGAATGTTCAGGTTGAGCTGGTCCATCGTTGCCACGGTCACGGCAAAGAAGTCGTGCTGGTCCGGGGCATAGATGAAGATCTGCGTGCCACCTTCGAACTCGCGCTGGGTGGTTTCCTTGATCAGCACCAGTGGTCCGCCGTCGGCCGGTTGCTGGAGTATCGCGTCGCTGTGCCAGGCCACGTCGCCGGCGGTGTGGCGCAGGAAATAGTCATCACCCAACTGCGCCCACAATTGCTCGACATCGTCCGGGTCGGTGCCGCCGCGCACCAGGATATCCAGGGCGGCGCTCTGGGTCTGGCGGATCTGCTCTTCGCGATCCACCGGGTTCTCCAGGCCACGGCGCAAGGCGCGCTTGGTCTCGGTGTAGAGCTGGCGCAGCAGGCTGGCGCGCCAGGAGTTCCACAGGGTCGGGTTGGTGGCGTTGATGTCGGCGACAGTCAGCACATACAGGTAGTCGAGGCGGGTTTCGTCGCCAACGATCTGGGCGAAATCGTGGATCACCTGCGGGTCGGACAAGTCCTTGCGCTGGGCGGTGGTCGACATCACCAGGTGGTTTTGCACCAGCCACACGATCAGGCGACTGTCCCACGTGGGCAGTTGATGACGCTGGCAAAAGGCCTCGGCATCCACGGCACCGATGTCCGAGTGATCGCCATGCCGGCCTTTGCCGATGTCGTGGTACAGGCCGGCCATGTAGATCAGCTCGGGCTTGGGCAGCTTGCCCATGACTTTGCTGGCCAGCGGGAATTTTTCCGACACCTGGGTGTACTGCAACTTACGCAGGTGTTTGATCAGGTTCAGGGTGTGGGCATCGACCGTATAGATGTGGAACAGGTCGTGTTGCATCTGCCCGACGATAAAGCCGAATTCGGGCAGATAACGCCCAAGGATGCCGTAACGGTTCATTCGCCGCAGGTTGCGGTGGATGCCGATCTTGCATTTGAACAATTCGATAAACAGGCTGGTGTTGCGAATATCGTTGCGGAAGTCGTCGTCGATCAGGTGGCGGTGTTCCCGCAGCAGGCGAATGGTGTCGGCGCGCACACCCTTGATTTCGGGCTGCTGGGCCATCAGCACGAAGATTTCGAGCATGGCGAACGGCGTGCGGCGAAAGACGTTGTCGTTGCGTGCCTCGATGTAGCCGTCATGCAACTGGAAACGCGAGTTGATCGGCTGCGGTGGCGCTTCGTCTTCCGGTGCGAGGATGACTTCCTCGAAGTGCTGGATGATCAGGTCGCTGAGTTGGGCGATGCTCATGACCACCCGATAATACTGTTGCATGAAGTTTTCGATGGCTTGCTTGGCGTCGTCGCCTTTGAAGCCCAACAGCCCGGCAATGGTGCGCTGGTGATCGAACAGCAGGCGGTCTTCGGCGCGGCCGGCCAGCATGTGCAGGGCATAGCGAACCTTCCACAGGAACTCCTGGGAGGAGGCGAGCAGGGCGTTTTCGCTCTCTACCAGGAATCCTTCGCCTGCCAGTGCCCGCAGGTTCAGGGTGCCGTACTCGCGACGGGCCACCCACAGAATCGTCTGGATATCCCGCAGGCCGCCGGGTGAGCCTTTGACGTTGGGTTCCAGGTTGTATTCGGTGTCGTTGTACTTGTGGTGGCGAGCCTTTTGTTCGGCATGCTTGGCCAGGAAGAAGTCCTTGCTCGGCCACATGTGCCCGGTGCTGGTGACGTCCAGCATGCGCTGGCGCAAGCGCTCGGGGCCGGCGATGGTGCGGCTTTCCATCAGGTTGGTGACGACCGTCAGGTCGGCGCGGGCCTCGACGGCGCATTCGTCGACCGAGCGAACGCTCTGGCCGACCTCCAGGCCGATGTCCCACAACAGCGTCAGAAAACGCTCGATGGAATCGCGGAAAACCTCGTGGTCGGCGCTGTCCAGAAGGATCAGCAAGTCGATATCGGAATAAGGGTGCAATTCGCCACGGCCGTAGCCGCCGACCGCGACCAGCGCGATGTCGGCGTCCTCGCTCCAGCTGAACTGCTCCCAGGCCTTTTGCAGGATGTTATCGACGAACCAGGCGCGATCCTCGATCAGCCGGCGAATGTCCCGGCCATTGCGAAAACGCGTGTCGAGCACTTCGCGGGCCTGGCGGATCGCCTTCTTGAAGGCCGCGATCGGGCTTGCCTTCAGGGCCAGTTCAGCCTGGAACTGGCCGCGGTCGAAGAGTTCGGGATCCACCTGCGGCATCGATTGGCTTTCCTTTCTATAGGCGATGTACGGTAGCGGGATCAGGCCGAAACGCGAGGGATGGTGTCATCACTGCGCAGGGTGAAGATCTCGTAACCGGTTTCGGTCACCAGCAGGGTGTGTTCCCACTGTGCCGAGAGCTTGCGGTCCTTGGTGATCGCGGTCCAGCCGTCGCCCAGTACCTTGGTGTCGGCGCGGCCCTGGTTGATCATCGGCTCGATGGTGAAGGTCATGCCGGCCTTCAGTTCCATGCCGGTGCCGGCGCGGCCGTAGTGCAGGATCTGCGGCTCCTCGTGGAACACCTTGCCGATACCATGGCCGCAGAATTCGCGAACCACCGAGAAGCCGTTCTTTTCCGCATGCTTCTGGATAATTTCGCCGATGTCGCCCAGGCGGCAGCCAGGTTTGACGATCTCGATCGCCTTGTACATGCATTCCTGGGTCACCTGGGACAGGCGCTCGGCCCAGACCGGTACGTTGCCGACGTGGAACATCCGGCTGGTATCACCGTGGAAACCGTCCTTGATGACGGTGACGTCGATGTTCAGGGTGTCGCCTTCTTTGAGCGGCTTGTCGTTTGGAATGCCATGGCAGACCACATGGTTGATCGACGTGCAGATCGACTTTGGATAGCCCTTGTAATTGAGCGGGGCAGGGATGGCTTTCTGCTCATTGACGATGTAGTCGTGGCAGATCTGGTTCAGTTGATCGGTGGTAACGCCCGGCTTGACGTATTCGGCAATCATTTCCAGCACATCGGCGGCCAGTTTGCCGGCGATACGCATTTTGGCGATATCCTCGGGGGTTTTGAGGGTGACGGTCATACAGGCTCTCTCTGCGCCAGGCGGCGCTTTCTAGACGGAAGGGGCAATGCGCGATCGAACTTCGCGGCCCTGAAAAATACGATTCTACCAGACGATCAGCGCAAATCTGCGGCTGTGTGCATCGCTTCTCTCTATAGAATGGTGCATTCTTGGCGGATTCCAAGGGGTGGAACAAAACGCTCGCCAGGATTTCAGAATCCGGGTTCCGTTTTGCCCTGTCTTGTGATATAAAATGCGCCGCTTTCCGGGGATGTCCCGGGAAGCCTAAATCCACACACGTGTCGACACGATGACCTGGGTGCCTTCAGCTGATGCTGCTGGTTGGTCATTGGGATACGTGGAGGCCAAACCCGACTTATTAAGGAACTATCATGTCCCAAGTCAACATGCGCGATATGCTGAAGGCCGGTGTGCACTTCGGTCACCAGACCCGTTACTGGAACCCGAAAATGGGCAAGTACATTTTCGGTGCGCGTAACAAGATCCACATCATCAACCTTGAAAAAACCCTGCCAATGTTCAACGAAGCTCTGACTTTCGTAGAGCGTCTGGCCCAGGGCAAAAACAAGATTCTGTTCGTCGGCACCAAGCGTTCCGCTGGCAAGATCGTTGCTGAAGAAGCAGCACGTTGCGGTTCGCCGTACGTCGATCACCGCTGGTTGGGCGGCATGCTGACCAACTTCAAGACCATCCGTGCTTCCATCAAGCGTCTGCGTGACCTTGAAGTACAAGCCGAAGACGGTACTTTCGCCAAGCTGACCAAGAAAGAAGCGCTGATGCGCACTCGTGACCTGGAAAAGCTGGATCGTTCCCTGGGTGGTATCAAGGACATGGGCGGTCTGCCAGACGCTCTGTTCGTTATCGACGTTGATCACGAGCGCATCGCGATCACCGAAGCCAACAAGCTGGGCATCCCGGTTATCGGCGTAGTCGATACCAACAGCAGCCCGGAAGGCGTTGACTACATCATCCCAGGCAACGATGACGCAATCCGCGCTATCCAGCTGTACATGGGTTCGATGGCTGACGCTGTCATCCGCGGTCGCAACAATGTTGCCGGCGGCACCGAAGTTTTCGTTGAAGAAGCTCCGGTAGCAGCAGCTGAGTAATTGACGCCTTGGCGTTGACTCAGTAAGCAAAAAGGGGGCTTGGCCCCCTTTTTGCCACCTCGAAAACCATTTGTCGGCGCCCACTGCTCTATCTGTAACGTGCGGCAGCTAACAAGGGTGGTTCGGGAAGAATTGATCGCCCGTTCGATCGGGTGGAATGGTTGAAAACCTATCCAAGAGGATTTTGAAATGGCAGAGATTACTGCAGCGTTGGTCAAAGAACTGCGCGAGCGTACTGGCGAAGGCATGATGGACTGCAAAAAGGCCTTGACCAAGGCTGGCGGCGACATCGAGAAAGCCATTGATGACATGCGTGCTTCGGGCGCCATCAAGGCTGCCAAGAAAGCCGGCAACGTTGCCGCTGAAGGCGCTATCGCCATCAAGGCTGACGACAAGGCAGCCGTGCTGCTGGAAGTTAACTCGCAGACCGACTTCCTGGCCCTGCAAGACGACTTCAAGAACTTCGTTGCTGCCTGCGTAGAAAAAGCCTTCGACGAAAAACTGACCGACGCAGCTCCGCTGATCGCCGCTCAGGAATCGGCTCGTGAAGCTCTGGTCGCCAAAGTAGGCGAGAACGTCAATATTCGTCGCCTGGTACGCGTAGAGGGCGACGTTGTCGGCACCTACCTGCACGGTAACAAGATCGGTGTTGCTGTTGTTCTCAAGGGCGGCGATGTTCAGCTGGCCAAAGAGATCGCCATGCACGTGGCGGCAAGCAACCCTGAGTTCCTGCTGCCATCGCAGGTTTCGCCAGAAGCCATCGAGCGCGAGAAGGGCGTTTTCCTGACCCTGAACGAAGACAAGATGAAAGGCAAGCCAGCTGAAATCGTCGAGAAGATGATCGCCGGCCGTATCACCAAGTTCCTGGCTGAAGCCAGCCTGGTAGAGCAAGCTTTCGTGATGAACCCGGAAGTCACCGTTGGTGCCCTGGCCAAGAAAGCCGGCGCTGAAATCGTTTCCTTCACTTACTTCAAAGTAGGCGAAGGCATCGAGAAGCCAGTGGACAACTTCGCAGAAGAAGTTGCTGCCCAGCTGGCTGCCGCCAAGCAATAAGACGGTTTTTTAACTGTCGCCCAGAAGAGGCTGCCCGCTCACGCGCGCAGCCTCTTTTCAGATGGGGTATCAATTTTTATTTGGTTTCCCTTTGGAACTGGCTTACAAAGCCATGTTCCGATGGCGCTGAAGCAGTGCCAAGCTAGAGTGAGCGTCAGCTGTAAAACAGCTCGCAAAGAATTTTTTTTTAAAATACGCCGCAGGAGAGATTCGCAATGGCTCAGCAGGGCAGTGGTTATCAGGCTCGCTATAAACGCATTCTACTCAAGCTTAGCGGCGAGGCCCTGATGGGCTCGGAAGAGTTCGGGATCGATCCGAAAGTTCTGGATCGCATGGCATTGGAAGTTGGCCAGCTGGTCGGCATCGGCGTTCAGGTTGGTCTGGTTATCGGTGGTGGCAACCTGTTCCGCGGTGAAGCGCTGAGCAAGGCTGGCATGGACCGGGTCACCGGCGACCACATGGGCATGCTGGCCACTGTGATGAACGCCCTGGCGATGCGCGACGCCCTTGAGCGCGCCAACATCTCGGCCATCGTGATGTCCGCTATTTCCATGGTTGGCGTGACCGATCACTACGATCGTCGCAAGGCCATGCGTCACCTGAATTCCAAGGACGTGGTGATTTTCGCGGCCGGTACCGGCAACCCGTTCTTTACGACGGATTCGGCAGCCTGCCTGCGTGCAATCGAAATCGATGCCGATGTCGTGCTCAAGGCGACCAAGGTCGATGGTGTCTACACCGCTGACCCGTTCAAAGACCCGCATGCCGAGAAGTTCGATCATCTGACTTATGATGAAGTGCTGGATCGCAAGCTGGGTGTGATGGATCTGACGGCCATTTGCCTGTGCCGCGACCACAAGATGCCACTACGCGTATTTAACATGAACAAGCCCGGCGCCCTGCTGAATATCGTACACGGCGGCGCTGAAGGGACCCTGATCGAGGAAGGCGCACAATGATCAACGAAATCAAGAAAGACGCTCAAGAGCGCATGCAGAAGTCCGTGGAGTCGCTCGCGCACAACTTCGGCCGTATTCGTACCGGCCAGGCGCACCCGAGCATCCTGGAAGGTGTGATGGTGCCGTACTACGGCTCCGACACCCCGATCAAGCAAGTGGCCAACATCACCGTCAAGGACGCCCGTACCCTGCAAGTCGTTGCTTTCGAGCGCAACATGCTGGGTGCTGTCGACAAGGCGATCGGTAGCGCAGGTTTGAACCTGAACCCGACCAACCTTGGCGAGTTGCTGTTGATCTCCATGCCTGCCCTGACCGAAGAAACCCGCAAGGGCTTCACCAAGCAGGCTCGTGACGTCGCTGAAGATGCCCGTGTTGCCGTGCGCAACATCCGTCGTGATGCCAACAGCCAGCTCAAGGATCTGGTCAAGGAAAAAGAGATCAGCGAAGACGAAGAGCGTCGTGCGACTGGCGAGATCGACGATCTGACCAAGAAGTTCGTGGCTAAAATCGACGCGGATCTGGCGCAGAAAGAAAAAGACCTGATGGCCGTATAAGGGTCGCGTTTTCATGGAAAAGACTAAGCAGACTGCACCGTCCGCGGTGCCGCGCCATGTCGCGATCATCATGGATGGTAACAATCGCTGGGCGAAAAAACGCTTTATGCCAGGTGTCGCCGGGCATAAAGCGGGCGTGGATGCGGTACGTGCAGTCATTGAAGTCTGCGCCGAGGCCAAGGTCGAAGTGCTGACCCTGTTCGCCTTCTCCAGTGAGAACTGGCAACGTCCGGCCGATGAGGTCAGCGCTTTGATGGATCTGTTCTTCAAGGCGCTGCGTCGTGAGGCCAAGCGCCTCAACGACAACAACATCAGCCTGCGCATCATTGGTGACCGCTCGCGTTTTCATCCAGAGCTGCAGGCTGCCATGCGTGAAGCCGAGGCCATGACGGTTGGTGCCAATCGTTTTGTCCTGCAGATCGCCGCCAATTACGGCGGTCAGTGGGATATCGCGCAAGCTGCGCAACGACTGGCGCGAGAAGTTCAGGCCGGGCACTTGCGTCCGGAAGACATCACGCCTGATCTGCTGCAGACCTGCCTGGTCACGGGCGATCTGCCGTTGCCGGACCTGTGCATCCGCACCGGTGGCGAGCACCGCATCAGCAACTTCCTGCTCTGGCAACTGGCCTATGCCGAGTTGTATTTCTCCGACCTGTTCTGGCCGGACTTCAAACACGATGCCATGCGCAATGCGCTGGCCGATTTCGCTTCCCGCCAGCGCCGCTTCGGTAAAACGAGCGAGCAGGTCGAGGCTGGAGCCCGGGTTTAATGCTTAAACAACGAATCATCACCGCACTGATCCTGCTGCCGATTGCCTTGTGCGGATTCTTTCTGCTTGAAGGTTCCGGTTTTGCACTGTTCATCGGGCTGGTCGTGACCCTTGGTGCCTGGGAATGGGCGCGTCTGGCGGGTTTTGCCGCTCAAGCGTACCGCGTTGGCTATGCCGCTGTGGTCGCTCTGGTGCTGTTCCTCATGTACATCCTGCCCGGCCTCGCGCCTTGGGTATTGGGCGCTTCAGTGCTGTGGTGGGCAGTGGCGACGTATCTGGTGCTGACCTATCCGCGCTCGAGCGAGCAATGGTCCAGTGCGGCGACCAAGTTGGTGATCGGCCTGTTGATTCTGCTGCCGGCCTGGCAAGGTCTGGTGCAGATCAAGCAATATCCGCTGGGTAACTGGCTGATCATGGCGGTGATGGTGTTGGTCTGGGGTGCCGATATTGGCGCCTACTTCTCCGGTCGCGCTTTCGGCAAACGCAAGCTCGCACCACAGGTCAGTCCGGGCAAAAGCTGGGAGGGCGTGTACGGTGGTCTCGCGCTGAGCCTGGTGATTACCACAATCGTTGGTCTGGTACGCGACTGGACGGTGGCCGAGCTGCTCAAAGGGTTGATCGGTGCCGCGCTGATCGTGTTCATTTCGGTGGTGGGTGATCTCACTGAAAGCATGTTCAAGCGTCAGTCCGGGATCAAGGACAGCAGTAATCTGCTTCCGGGTCACGGCGGTGTGCTGGATCGTATCGACAGCCTGACGGCAGCGATTCCGGTGTTTGCGGTGCTGCTGTGGATGGCTGCACCATGAGCCGCCCACAACAGATTACCGTTCTGGGGGCGACCGGCTCGATTGGCCTGAGCACGCTCGACGTCATCGCTCGTCACCCTGATCGATATCAGGTCTTTGCCTTGACTGGCTTCACCCGCTTGAGTGAATTGCTGGCGCTCTGCGTGCGCCATGTCCCGCGATTTGCCGTGGTGCCTGAGATCGCAGCTGCCCGCACCCTGCAAGATGATTTGCGCGCGGCGGGTCTCTCGACCCGTGTTCTGGTGGGTGAGGAAGGTTTGTGTCAGGTCGCTTCCGATCCGGAAGTCGATACGGTCATGGCGGCCATCGTCGGTGCGGCGGGTTTGCGCCCGACACTGGCGGCGGTGGAGGCCGGCAAGAAAATTCTGCTGGCCAATAAAGAGGCGCTGGTCATGTCCGGCGCGCTGTTCATGCAGGCCGTGCGCAAGAGCGGTTCGGTGTTGCTGCCGATCGATAGCGAGCACAACGCCATTTTCCAGTGCATGCCGCTCGATTATGCCCGTGGCCTTGAGGTGGTTGGCGTACGTCGGATTCTGCTGACGGCTTCCGGCGGTCCGTTTCGACAGACGCCCATGGCGGAGCTGGCGAATGTTTCTCCCGATCAGGCGTGTGCTCATCCGAACTGGTCCATGGGGCGAAAAATCTCCGTCGACTCGGCCAGCATGATGAACAAGGGGCTTGAGTTGATCGAAGCCTGCTGGCTGTTCGATGCAAAGCCTTCGCAGGTCGAGGTGGTGATTCACCCGCAAAGTGTGATCCATTCGCTGGTCGACTACGTCGATGGTTCTGTTCTGGCACAGCTGGGTAATCCGGACATGCGCACGCCCATCGCCAATGCCCTGGCCTGGCCGGAGCGGATTGACTCGGGCGTGGCGCCGCTGGACCTGTTTGCCATTGCGCGGCTGGACTTCCAGGCGCCCGATGAAGATCGTTTCCCGTGCCTGCGTCTGGCTCGTCAGGCGGCCGAAGCGGGTAACAGCGCGCCAGCCATGCTCAATGCGGCGAACGAAGTGGCGGTAGCGGCATTTCTCGACGAACGGGTTCGTTACCCGGAAATCGCGAGTATCATCGAGGAAGTACTGAATCTGGAGCCCGTAGTGGCAGTGGATGATCTCGATGCGGTGTTCACGGCAGACGCGAAGGCCCGATTGCTGGCCGGACAATGGTTGAGCCGTCACGGGCGGTAAATGCTGCGGATAGTTGGCCCAGGCAGCAGCGGATAGGAATGCGGAGAAAGTAGATGAGCGCGCTCTATATGATTGTCGGCACCCTGGTCGCTCTGGGTGTGCTGGTTACCTTCCACGAGTTCGGCCATTTTTGGGTCGCGCGTCGCTGTGGGGTCAAAGTGCTGCGTTTCTCCGTAGGCTTCGGCATGCCTTTGCTGCGTTGGCACGACAAGCAGGGCACCGAATTTGTCGTCGCCGCCATCCCGTTGGGCGGCTACGTCAAAATGCTCGACGAGCGCGAAGGTGAAGTACCGCTCGATCAGCTTGATCAATCCTTCAATCGTAAATCCGTTCGTCAGCGCATTGCCATCGTAGCGGCGGGGCCGATTGCCAACTTCCTGCTGGCATTTACGTTCTTCTGGGTATTGGCAATGCTCGGCAGCGAGCAGGTGCGTCCGGTCATCGGCGCTGTCGAGTCCGGGAGTATCGCGGCCAAGGCAGGTTTGAGCCCTGGCCAGGAAATCGTGGCCATTGATGGTGAGGCGACTTCCGGCTGGGCAGCGGTGAACCTGCAACTGGTGCGTCGCCTGGGCGAAAGCGGTTCGTTGCAGATAGTGGTGCGCGAACAGGGTTCCACGGCCGACTCTCCTCGTGAACTTGTGCTGGACAAGTGGCTCAAAGGGGCTGACGAGCCCGACCCTATCCATTCTTTGGGGATTCGTCCATGGCGTCCGGCATTGCCGCCTGTCCTGGCCGAGCTCGATCCAAAGGGGCCGGCCAAGGCTGCCGGCCTGAAGACCGGTGACCGGTTGCTCGCGCTCGATGGTCGTACGCTCGATGACTGGCAGCAGGTTGTCGATACCGTCCGTATGCATCCTGATACCAAAATCATGCTGCGGGTTGAGCGCGACGGTGCTCAGATCGACGTCCCGGTAACACTTGCCGCTCGCGGCGAGAGCAAGTCACCCAGCGGTTATTTGGGGGCAGGGGTGAAAGCGATCGACTGGCCGCCGGAGATGATCCGCGAGGTCAGCTACGGGCCATTGGCAGCAATTGGCGAGGGGGCTCGACGCACCTGGACCATGAGCGTGCTGACCCTCGATTCACTGAAGAAAATGTTGTTCGGCGAGCTCTCGGTAAAAAACTTGAGTGGACCGATAACCATTGCTAAAGTGGCGGGCGCTTCGGCCCAGTCGGGTGTTGCTGATTTCCTGAATTTCCTTGCTTATCTGAGTATTAGCTTGGGCGTTCTGAATTTGTTGCCCATTCCGGTACTGGATGGGGGGCATTTGTTGTTTTATCTGATCGAGTGGGTGCGTGGTCGTCCCTTGTCAGATCGGGTGCAAGGTTGGGGGATACAGATCGGTATCAGTTTGGTGATCGGGGTGATGTTGCTTGCTCTGGTTAATGATCTGGGTCGACTGTAACGCTTCGCTGAATTGCGAATCTGCCGCATTTTGCGGCAGTTTGTTTATTGCCAGTTGGAATAAGAAAGGACTTCATGAAACGTCTGCTGCTAACTGCGGTTCTCACCGTATTGATGATCGCCGAAGTTCACGCCGAGTCCTTCACTATCTCTGATATTCGCGTCAATGGCCTCCAGCGGGTCTCCGCGGGTAGCGTCTTTGGTGCTTTGCCGTTGAACGTCGGTGAACAGGCGGATGATCGTCGCCTGGTGGAATCCACTCGTGCGTTGTTCAAAACCGGTTTCTTTCAAGATATCCAGCTGGGCCGCGATGGCAACGTCCTGGTCATCACGGTAGTCGAGCGCCCGTCGGTCGCCAGTATCGAGATCGAAGGCAACAAGGCGATCTCTACCGAAGACCTGATGAAAGGCCTCAAGCAATCCGGTCTGGCCGAAGGCGAGATCTTCCAGCGTGCCACCCTCGAAGGTGTGCGTAACGAGCTGCAGCGTCAGTACGTCGCCCAGGGTCGCTACTCGGCTACCGTCGACACCGAAGTGGTGCCGCAGCCGCGTAACCGCGTCGGCCTGAAGGTCAACATCAACGAAGGCACCGTTGCGGCTATCCAGCACATCAACGTGGTGGGCAACACGGTCTTCCCTGACGAAGACCTGATCGACCTGTTCGAACTCAAGACCACCAACTGGTTGTCGTTCTTCAAGAACGACGACAAGTACGCCCGTGAAAAGCTGTCCGGTGACCTGGAACGCCTGCGTTCCTACTATCTGGACCGTGGCTACATCAACATGGATATCGCTTCGACTCAGGTCTCCATTACGCCAGACAAGAAGCACGTCTACATCACCGTCAACGTCAACGAAGGCGAGAAGTACACCGTTCGTGACGTCAAGCTCAGCGGTGACCTGAAAGTCCCTGAAGACCAGGTCAAGTCCCTGTTGCTGGTGCAAAAAGGCCAGGTGTTCTCGCGCAAGCTGATGACCACCACCTCCGAACTGATCACCCGTCGCCTGGGTAACGAGGGTTACACCTTCGCCAACGTCAACGGTGTGCCTCAACCGCACGACGAAGATCACACCGTAGACATCCTGTTCGCGGTCGATCCGGGCAAGCGTGCCTACGTGAACCGCATCAACTTCCGTGGCAACACCAAGTCCGAAGACGAAGTGCTGCGTCGTGAAATGCGTCAGATGGAAGGCGGTTGGGCTTCCACTTACCTGATCGACCAATCCAAGACCCGTCTTGAACGTCTGGGCTTCTTCAAGGAAGTCAACGTTGAGACTCCGGCCGTGCCGGGTGTCGATGACCAGGTGGACGTCAACTACAGCGTTGAAGAACAAGCCTCCGGTTCGATTACCGCCAGCGTCGGTTTCGCCCAGAGCGCCGGTCTGATCCTCGGTGGTTCGATCACCCAGAACAACTTCCTGGGTACCGGTAACAAGGTCAGCGTCGGCTTGACCAAAAGCGAATACCAGACCCGCTATAACTTCGGCTTTGTCGACCCCTACTGGACCGCCGATGGCGTGAGCCTGGGTTACAACGCGTTCTACCGCACGACTGACTATGACGAGCTCGATACTGACATCGCCAGCTACGCCGTAGACAGCCTGGGTGCAGGCGTGAGCGTTGGCTACCCGATCAGCGAGACTTCGCGTCTGACCTTTGGCCTGACAGCTCAGCAGGACGAGATCAAGACAGGTGTGTACACCGTTGACGAGATCTTCGACTTCGTTAACAAGGAAGGCGACAAGTACCTGAACTTCAAGGCTTCGGCCGGTTGGTCCGAGTCCACCCTGAACAAGGGTGTGCTCGCTACCCGTGGCCATTCCCAGAGCCTGGTGCTGGAATCCACGATTCCAGGCAGCGACCTGTCGTTCTTCAAGCTCGACTACCGTGGCCAGTTGTTCCAGCCATTGAGCGAGAACTACACCATGCGCCTGCACACCGAGCTGGGTTATGGCGATGGCTACGGGTCGACGGATGGCTTGCCATTCTATGAAAACTACTATGCTGGTGGTTTCAACTCGGTTCGTGGCTTCAAGGACAGCACCCTGGGGCCTCGCAGTACACCAAGTACCGGCAAGAACCCTGGTACAGCGGTCGACCCGGACCAGGATCCGCTGCCGTTCGGTGGTAACGTCCTGATCCAGGGTGGTGTGGAGGTTCTGTTCCCGCTGCCGTTCATCAAGGATCAACGCTCCCTGCGGACCTCGGTATTCTGGGATGTGGGTAACGTGTTCGATTCATCTTGCTCGGATACCACAAACGCGGATGGCTCGAAGTCCAACACCAAGTGCAACGATATCAGTCTGAGCAACATGGCCAGTTCCGTCGGTGTGGGTGTGACCTGGGTCACCGCACTGGGTCCTCTGAGTTTCGCCTTGGCCATGCCAGTCAAGAAACCGGATGACGCTGAAACTCAAGTGTTCCAATTCTCTCTCGGCCAGACGTTCTAAGCGTCTGACCCAAGATAACGACAATGAATTTTGTAGGGGTGCATCGTGCGTAAGTTGACTCAATTGGTTCTCCTGGCCAGCGTACTGGTCGCTGGTCCGGCGTTCGCCGACATGAAAATTGCTGTTCTGAACTATCAGATGGCTCTGCTGGAGTCCGATGCGGCCAAGAAATACGCCGTGGATGCCGAGAAGAAGTTCGGTCCTCAGCTGACCAAGCTCAAGACGCTGGAAAGCAGCGCCAAGGGCATTCAGGACCGCCTGATGGCCGGTGGCGACAAAATGCAGCAGGGCGAGCGCGAGCGTCTGGAGCTTGAATTCAAGCAAAAGGCCCGTGACTTCCAGTTCCAGTCCAAGGAACTGAACGAAGCCAAAGCCGTTGCCGACCGTGAAATGCTGAAGCAGCTCAAGCCGAAACTGGACAGCGCTGTGGAAGAAGTCATCAAGAAAGGTGCTTTTGACCTGGTCTTCGAGCGTGGCGCAGTGATTGATGTCAAGCCTCAGTACGACATCACTCGCCAGGTTATCGAGCGCATGAATCAGCTGAAGTAACTATGACAGCGACTATAAAGCTCGGCCAATTGGCCGAGTTCCTCGGCGCCACGCTACGTGGCGACCCGGAGAAAGAAATTACTGGGCTAGCCACTTTGCAAGAGGCTGGCCCAGCTCAGTTGAGCTTTCTCGCAAACCCTCAATACCGTAAGTACCTGGCAGATAGCCAGGCCGCAGCTCTGTTACTGAAGGCTGCTGATGCTGAAGGTTTTGCCGGTAATGCGCTGATGGTGCCTGATCCGTATCTGGCCTACGCGCGCGTTTCCCACCTGTTCGATCCAAAGCCGAAAGCGGCTGCCGGCATTCACCCGACAGCCGTTGTGGCCGAGGACGCGGTGGTTGACCCGGCTGCGAGTATTGGTGCCTTTGCGGTGATCGAAAGCGCGGCACGTATTGCTGCGGGTGTGACCATCGGTGCGCATTGCTTCATCGGTGCCCGTTGCGAAATTGGCGAAGGCGGCTGGCTGGCCCCGCGGGTCACGCTGTACCACGACGTGCGTATCGGCAAGCGTGTGGTCATTCAATCAGGTGCCGTGCTCGGCGGCGAAGGTTTCGGTTTCGCCAATGAGAAAGGTGTCTGGCAGAAAATCGCCCAGATCGGTGGTGTGTTGGTCGGTGACGATGTGGAGATTGGCGTGAATACCGCTATCGACCGCGGCGCATTGGCCGATACCGTTCTCGGTAATGGTGTGAAGCTCGACAACCAGATCCAGATCGCCCACAACGTTCAGGTCGGTGATCACACCGCCATGGCCGCCTGCGTCGGGATCTCCGGCAGCACCAAAATCGGCAAGCATTGCATGCTCGCTGGCGGTGTAGGGCTGGTGGGGCATATCGAAATTTGCGACAACGTTTTCATCACCGGGATGACCATGGTGACCCACTCGATTACCGAAAAGGGTTCCTATTCTTCCGGAACGGCAATGCAGCCAGCAGCCGAATGGCGCAAAAGCGCGGCTCGCATCCGTCAGCTCGATGACATCGCGCGGCGCCTGCGACAGCTGGAAAAGCGTGTAGGGGAAGTGACCCCTGACGGTAATGCTTCATCAGATGGCTGATACCATTTCCATATCAAGTGTGCACAGCCGTTAGACTGCTTGCTTGATTTGCTAGAGGGGCGTGTGTCAGTCGCGCGCTCCCAATCTTTACATAGGCTTCCCCCCGAAATGATGGACATCAACGAGATTCGCGAATACCTGCCTCACCGTTACCCGTTCCTGCTGGTGGACCGGGTAGTGGAGCTGGATGTTGAAGGCAAGCGCATTCGCGCCTACAAGAATGTCAGCATCAATGAACCGTTCTTCAATGGTCACTTCCCTGCGCATCCAATCATGCCGGGCGTATTGATCATCGAGGCAATGGCTCAGGCTGCCGGGATCCTTGGTTTCAAAATGCTCGACGTGAAACCGGCTGACGGCACGCTCTATTACTTCGTCGGGTCCGACAAGCTGCGCTTCCGCCAGCCGGTTTTGCCGGGCGATCAGCTGATCCTTGAGGCCAAGTTCATCAGCTGCAAGCGTCAGATCTGGAAGTTCGAGTGCCAGGCTTCGGTCGATGGCAAGCCTGTCTGCTCGGCTGAAATCATCTGTGCGGAACGCAAGCTATGAGTTTGATTGACCCTCGTGCAATCATCGATCCGACAGCCGTTCTGGCTGACGGCGTCGAGGTCGGCCCGTGGTCGATCGTCGGCGCAGGTGTGGAAATCGGCGAGGGGACAGTCATCGGGCCGCACGTGATTCTCAAGGGCCCGACCCGAATCGGTAAGCACAATCGCATCTACCAGTTTTCCTCGGTGGGCGAAGACACACCCGACCTGAAGTACAAGGGCGAGGAAACCCGCCTGGTGATCGGTGACCATAACGTCATCCGTGAAGGCGTGACGATTCACCGTGGCACCATCCAGGACCGCTCGGAAACGACCCTGGGCGACCACAATCTGATCATGGCCTATGCCCACATAGGCCACGACAGCGTTATCGGCAACCATTGCATCCTGGTGAACAACACCGCACTGGCGGGCCATGTGCATGTGGAAGACTGGGCGATCCTTTCCGGTTTTACCCTGGTTCACCAGTATTGCCACATTGGCGCCCACAGCTTTTCAGGTATGGGTACAGCGATCGGCAAGGATGTTCCTGCGTATGTCACGGTGTTCGGCAACCCTGCCGAAGCCCGGAGCATGAACTTCGAGGGCATGCGCCGTCGGGGCTTCAGCGAAGATGCGATCCACGCGCTGCGTCGTGCCTACAAGGTGGTGTACCGCCAGGGCCTGACCGTGGAGCAGGCGCTCGCCGAACTGGCGGAGCCTTCTGCGCAGTTCCCGGAAGTAGCGGTGTTCCGTGACTCCATCCAGTCTTCGACCCGCGGCATCACCCGCTAACCATGGCCAATCTGCGTATTGCGCTGGTAGCAGGTGAGGCTTCCGGTGACATTCTGGGTGCGGGTCTCATGCGCGCGCTCAAGGCTCGCCACCCGGCGGTCGAGTTCATCGGTGTCGGTGGTCCGTTGATGCAGGCTGAAGGCCTGACCTCGTATTTCCCGATGGAGCGTCTGTCCGTCATGGGCCTGGTGGAAGTGCTGGGCCGGTTGCGCGAGTTGCTGGCTCGGCGCAAGAAGCTGGTCGCCGACCTGATCGACGCGAAACCCGATGTATTCATCGGTATCGACGCGCCGGACTTCAACCTCAATATCGAACTCAAGCTGCGCCAGGCCGGGATCAAGACGGTGCATTACGTCAGCCCGTCTGTTTGGGCCTGGCGGCAGAAACGCGTGCTGAAGATTCGCGAAGGCTGCGACCTGATGCTCACGCTGTTCCCGTTCGAAGCCAGATTCTACGAAGAGAAAGGCGTGCCGGTGCGTTTCGTCGGCCATACCCTGGCCGATGCCATTCCACTGCAGGCCGATCGCGCTGCTGCGCGGGCCGAACTCGGTTTGCCTGACGGGCCGCTGGTGGCGTTGATGCCAGGCAGCCGTGGCGGTGAAGTTGGCCGGCTCGGTTCATTGTTTCTCGATACGGCGCAACGCCTGCGGGCGTTGCGCCCGGGGGTGCGGTTTGTCATGCCGTGCGCCAGTGCGCAACGTCGCGCACAGCTCGAAGAACTGTTGGCCGGTCGCGATCTGCCGCTGACCCTGCTCGACGGGCAGTCTCATCTGGCCCTGGCAGCGTGTGATGCGGTGTTGATTGCCTCCGGTACCGCGACGCTTGAAGCGTTGCTGTACAAGCGACCGATGGTGGTCGCCTATCGCCTGGCGCCGCTGACGTTCTGGATTCTCAAGCGCATGGTGAAAAGCCCCTACATTTCGTTGCCGAACCTGTTGGCCCAACGTCTGTTGGTGCCCGAGTTGTTGCAGGACGATGCCACGGTCGAAGCGCTGGCCCAGACCTTGTCGCCACTGATCGAGGATGGGGAAGAGCAGACCCGCGGTTTTGACGAGATTCACCGGACCCTGCGTCTGGATGCCTCCAACCAGGCTGCGGACGCAGTGCTGAACCTGGTCGGCCAAGTAAAATGAGTAAAACGAATATGCAGATGGGGCTGGATTTCACCTTGGTCGCTGAAATCGAAGAGTTGGTTGCCGGTGTCGATGAGGTGGGTCGCGGTCCGCTCTGTGGTGCGGTGGTGACAGCGGCGGTGATCCTCGATCCGAACCGCCCGATCCTCGGCCTGAATGACTCGAAGAAACTCACCGAAGCCCGTCGCGAAAAGCTCTACGACGAAATCTGCGAAAAAGCCCTGAGCTGGTGCATCGCTCGCGCCGAAGTCGAAGAAATCGACGAACTGAATATCCTGCACGCCACCATGTTGGCCATGCAGCGCGCGGTCGCCGGGCTGCACGTTCAGCCGAAGCTGGCGATGATCGACGGCAATCGTTGCCCGAAACTGCCGATGCGCTCCGAAGCCGTGGTCAAGGGCGATAGCAAGGTTCCAGCCATCGCCGCCGCATCGATTCTGGCCAAGGTCAGCCGTGATCGTGAAATGGCCGCGTTCGAATTGATCTACCCGGGTTACGGCATCGGCGGGCACAAAGGCTACCCGACCCCCGTTCATCTGGAAGCGCTTGCACGGCTTGGGCCGACCCCGATTCATCGGCGTTCGTTTGCCCCGGTGCGGCTGGCGTATGAGGCGCTAGAGAGCGCCGTAGAGAGTTAGTCGCAAGGCTGATTTTTTTTACCAAGGCCCGGTACAATCCGGGCCTTGTTGTCTTCATGTTTATAGACAGGATCACTATGCCGGCTTCATTCGTTCACCTACGCCTGCACACTGAATACTCCCTGGTCGACGGTCTGGTGCGGATCAAACCGCTGGTCAAGACCCTGGTGGGCATGAACATGCCTGCCGTGGCGGTCACCGACCAGAACAACATGTGTTCCCTGGTCAAATTCTATAAAAACGCCATGGGTGCCGGGATCAAGCCGATCTGCGGCGCCGACCTGTGGCTGTCGAACAAGGATCCGGACAACCCCCTGAGCCGGATCAGCCTGCTGGTGATGAACGCCGAAGGCTATCGCAACCTCACCGAACTGATTTCCCGCGGCTTTATCGATGGTCAGCGCAACGGCGCGATCATCATCGAGCGCGAATGGGTCGCTGAAGCCAACTCGGGCTTGATCATGCTGTCGGCGGCCAAAGAAGGCGAGATCGGCCAGGCCATGCTCAGCGGCAACCCCGCCGAGGCCGAAACCCTGGCCCGCGAATGGATGGACGTGTTTCCGGATCGTTTCTATCTGGAAATCCAGCGCACCAACCGCCCCAACGATGAAGAACAACTGCACGGTGCCGTGGCCCTGGCCGAGAAGCTCGGTGCGCCGCTGGTGGCGACCAACGACGTGCGCTTCATCAAGCAGGAAGACTTCGCTGCCCACGAAACCCGCGTTTGCATCGGTGAGGGCCGCGCCCTCGACGATCCGCGGCGTTCGAAGAATTACAGCGATCAGCAGTATCTCAAAAGCGCCGAGGAAATGGCCGAGCTGTTCAGCGACATTCCCGAAGCGCTGGAAAACACCGTCGAGATCGCCAAGCGCTGCAACATTGAAGTGAAGCTGGGCACGCACTTCCTGCCCAACTTCCCGATCCCTGATGGCATGACCATCGACGAATACTTCCGCAAGGTGTCCTTCGACGGCCTGGAAGAGCGCCTTGCCGTTCTGCTGCCCAAGGACACCACCGAAGACTACGAGGCCAAGCGCCAGGTCTATGTCGACCGGCTGAATTTCGAGCTGGATATCATCATCCAGATGGGGTTCCCCGGTTACTTCCTGATCGTGATGGACTTTATCCAGTGGGCCAAGAACAACGGCGTACCGGTGGGTCCTGGCCGTGGATCGGGTGCCGGGTCGCTGGTGGCCTATGTGCAGAAGATCACCGACCTCGACCCGCTGGAATATGACCTGCTGTTCGAACGATTCCTCAACCCGGAACGGGTGTCGATGCCCGACTTCGACGTCGACTTCTGCATGGACGGTCGCGACCGGGTAATCGACTACGTAGCCGAGAAGTACGGCCGCAACGCCGTGAGCCAGATCATCACCTTCGGTTCCATGGCGGCAAAGGCCGTGGTCCGCGACGTGGCGCGGGTGCAGGGCAAGTCCTATGGCCTGGCGGATCGTCTGTCGAAGATGATTCCGTTCGAAGTCGGCATGACCCTGGAAAAGGCCTATGAGCAGGAAGAGATCCTGCGCGATTTCATCAAGGTCGATGAAGAGGCCGCGGAAATCTGGGAGATGGCCCGCAAGCTTGAAGGCGTTGTGCGTAACGTCGGCAAGCACGCCGGTGGTGTGGTAATCGCCCCGACCAAGCTGACCGACTTCTCGCCGATCTATTGCGACGAAGCCGGTGATGGCTTGGTAACCCAGTTCGACAAGGATGACGTCGAGGCGGCCGGCCTGGTGAAGTTCGACTTCCTCGGCCTGCGGACCCTGACGATCATCGACTGGGCGCTGAAAACCATCAACCGCGACCGTGCCAAGGTCAACGAACCGCCGCTGGATATCGCGTTCATCCCGCTGGATGACAAACCGACCTACACCTTGCTGCAAAAAGCCGAAACCACGGCGGTGTTCCAGCTTGAATCCCGGGGCATGAAGGAGCTGATCAAAAAGCTCAAGCCCGACTGCCTGGAAGACTTGATCGCACTGGTGGCACTGTTCCGTCCGGGCCCGCTGCAATCGGGCATGGTGGACGACTTCATCAACCGTAAACACGGTCGCGCCGAGCTGGCGTATCCGCACTCGGACTACCAGTACGAAGGTCTCAAACCGGTACTGGCACCGACTTACGGCATCATCCTGTACCAGGAACAGGTGATGCAGATTGCCCAGGTCATGGCCGGTTACACCCTCGGTGGTGCGGACATGCTGCGTCGAGCCATGGGTAAGAAAAAACCCGAGGAAATGGCCAAGCAGCGCGGTGGCTTCATTGAAGGTTGCGCCACCAACAACATCGACGCGGACCTCGCCGGTAACATTTTCGATCTGGTGGAAAAATTCGCCGGTTACGGCTTCAACAAATCCCACTCCGCCGCCTATGGCCTGGTGTCGTACCAGACCGCATGGCTGAAGACGCACTACCCGGCGCCGTTCATGGCCGCGGTACTCTCTGCGGATATGCACAACACCGACAAGGTCGTGACCTTGATCGAAGAAGTGCGGACGATGAAGCTGCGTCTCGACGCGCCGGACGTGAACACCTCCGAATTCAAGTTCACGGTGAACGACGAAGGCCGGATCATTTACGGCCTGGGCGCCATCAAGGGCGTGGGTGAAGGCCCGGTCGAGGCGATCACCGAAGCGCGTCTGGCCGGTCCGTTCAAGGATCTGTTCGATTTCTGCGCACGGGTCGACCTCAAGCGCATCAACAAGCGCACCCTCGACGGTTTGATCCGCAGCGGCGCCCTGGATCGCCTCGGGCCGTATTTCCACGACGAGCAGAAAGCCTACCAGGCCAACATCGACCGCAATCGCGCGGTGCTGCTGACGGCCATGGAAGAAGCGATCAAGGCGGCCGAACAGACCGCGCGCACCCAGGACAGCGGTCACTCCGACCTGTTTGGCGGTCTGTTTGTCGAAGAAGACGCCGACGTCTACGCCAATCACCGCAAGGCCAAGGAGCTGACCCTCAAGGAGCGCCTGAAGGGGGAGAAAGATACCCTCGGCCTGTACCTGACCGGTCACCCGATCGACGAATACGAAGGTGAAATCCGTCGCTTCGCCCGCCAGCGCATCATCGACCTGAAACCGGCGCGTGATACCCAGACCGTTGCCGGGATGATCATCGCCTTGCGGGTGATGAAGAACAAAAAGGGCGACAAGATGGGGTTCATCACCCTCGACGACCGCTCCGGACGGATCGAGGCCTCGCTGTTTTCCGAGGCGTTCCATTCCGCGCAGTCACTGTTGCAGACCGACGCGATGGTGGTGGTCGAAGGCGAGGTCAGCAACGACGATTTCTCCGGTGGCCTGAAGTTGCGGGTCAAGCGGGTGATGAGCATGGAGGATGCGCGCACCAATCTGGCCGAAAGCCTGCGCCTGAAGTTGCATACCAAGGACCTCAAGGGCGATCAGCTACGCTGGCTGGGTGAACTGTTGAAGCGTCACCGCGGCGCGTGCCCGATCACCTTGGACTACACCAGCCCCGATGCGAAGGCCTTGTTGCAGTTCGGCGAAGGCTGGCGAATCGATCCGGCGGATGCGTTGATTCAAGCCCTGCGTGACCAGTTCGGGCGAGACAACGTCTTCCTCCAATACCGTTGACGGTCAGTGCTATCAGATTGCCCTGACCTTGACCTGAATTTTTAATCTCGACCTCAACGCGCCCGTCCCTTAAGGTAGGGCGCGAATAGACAACCGGCCGGCCCAAGAACCCTTGGGACTCGACCCAAGACGGACGCCTATGAACCCGAATTTTCTAGATTTCGAACAGCCGATCGCCGACCTGCAAGCCAAGATCGAAGAGTTGCGCTTGGTCGGTAATGACAATTCGCTGAATATCGGCGATGAGATCTCCCGCCTGCAGGACAAGAGCAAAACGCTGACCGAAGACATCTTCGGCAAGCTGACCAGCTGGCAGATCGCACGTCTGGCGCGTCACCCGAAACGTCCGTATACCCTGGACTACATCGAACACATCTTCACCGAGTTCGACGAACTGCACGGTGACCGTCACTTCTCCGACGACGCTGCCATCGTTGGCGGTATTGCCCGTCTGGACGACAAGCCGGTGATGATCATCGGTCACCAGAAAGGCCGTGAAGTGCGCGAGAAAGTTCGCCGCAATTTCGGCATGCCGCGTCCGGAAGGCTACCGCAAGGCTTGCCGCCTGATGGAAATGGCCGAACGTTTCAAAATGCCGATCCTGACCTTCATCGACACTCCGGGCGCTTACCCTGGCATCGACGCTGAAGAGCGCAACCAGAGCGAAGCGATTGCCTGGAACCTGCGAGTGATGGCCCGCCTGAAAACCCCAATCATCGCCACCGTGATCGGTGAGGGTGGTTCCGGTGGTGCGCTGGCGATCGGCGTCTGCGACCAGTTGAACATGCTGCAATACTCCACCTATGCGGTGATTTCGCCGGAAGGTTGCGCTTCGATTCTGTGGAAAACCTCCGAGAAGGCACCGGATGCCGCAGAAGCGATGGGCATCACCGCCGAGCGCCTCAAAGGCCTGGGCATCGTGGACAAGGTGATTGGCGAGCCACTGGGCGGCGCGCACCGCGATCCGGCCGCTGCAGCCGCATCGATCCGCGCCGAGCTGAGCTCGCAACTGGCGATGCTGAAGAAGTTCGATAACGACGCGCTGCTCAAGCGCCGCTACGATCGACTGATGAGCTACGGTCTCTAAGCCGTACACGCAGTGCCCATGTGGGATCGAGCTTGCTCGCGATGAGGGTATGACAGTCGACGAATCTGTTGAATGTCAGGCCGCTATCGCGAGCAAGCTCGCTCCCACATTTGATTTATGCAAGGTGATGGATATGAGTCGGTCCAATATTGATCTGCCCGCCAGACTCTTGTTGAATCTTGCCTCGTGGCGCAATGCTGCGACCTGGCGCATCGCCTTCTCCGGCGGCCTCGACTCCACTGTCCTGCTGCACCTTCTGGCAACACTCTCCAAAACCGAATACCTGCCGACGCTCAACGCCATCCATGTTCATCACGGCCTTCAAGCCGTAGCCGATACGTGGCCGGAACATTGTCGTGCCGTGTGCGCTGCGCTGGGCGTGCCGCTGCAAGTGGTTCGCGTGCAGGTGCAACCGGGTGCCAGCCTTGAACGAGCAGCTCGGGATGCGCGGTATCACGCCTTCACTGAAGCCCTTCAGGCCAACGAAGTGCTGCTGACGGCTCAGCATCGCGACGATCAGGCGGAAACGCTGCTGTTTCGCTTGTTGCGCGGAGCGGGCGTGCGCGGATTGTCCGGGATGCCGCGTCAGCGCCCTTTGGGCAAGGGGCATTTGCTGCGGCCAATGCTTGATGTCACGCGGGCTGAGTTGGAGGCTTATGCCAGTGCGCATGACTTGAGCTGGATCGAAGATCCCTCGAACCAGGATCGGCAGTACTCGCGCAATTACCTTAGGCATCAAGTCTTGCCGGTGCTGATCCAGCGCTGGCCGCAAGCGGTGGCGACCATGGCCCGCAGCGCGACGCATTTGAATGAGGCGCAAGGACTGCTCGAAGAACTGGCGGACATGGATTTGCGTGAGGCCAGCTCTGCCAGTGAGTTTGCCTGGCTGGGCTTGCGGTCGCTTGAGCTGGCGCCGCTTGCGCATTTGTCTGATGCCCGGCAGCGCAATGCCTTGAGTCATTGGCTCGAACCGCTGACCCGCTTGCCGGACACTGACCATTGGTCGGGTTGGGAGGATCTGCGCGATGCCACCGGTGATGCCTGCCCGGTGTGGCGGCTGGCCGATGGCGAACTGCATCGGGCGGGCGGACGGATCTGGTGGCTGTCCGGCCACTGGCTGAGGCCTCTGTCCGGCGCCGGGGTGTGGCTGGACCCGGCTTCACCGCTGGCTATCCCGGGCAACGGCGTGCTTTCGCTGACCGGGCAAATCCCCGATGGCCCGCTGCATATCCGCTATCGTGAAGGGGGAGAGGTCATGGCATTGTCAGGCCGCGGCCATAGGGACCTGAAACGTTTGCTCAATGAAAGCGCTGTACCGTCCTTCGTACGCGGCAGATTGCCGCTGCTCTACAAAGACGGGCAACTGCTGGCGGTAGCGAACCTCAAGGGGCTCGATGGTGGTGCACTCGGCGACTGGCATTTGCATTGGCAGCCACTGAACGAAGATCAAGGTTTGAGCTGAAAGGGGCTTTCCGGTAGACTACGCTCCCTTCTTGATACAACTTCTGTGGATTCGCCTGAATTGCAGGAGTTGCCGATTACCAAGCAGTCTTTGCTGGGCGATTCCAAAAAATGTGTAGCGAGCAACGAACCGGTGTTTCATTTTCCGGTCTGTCCCAACGCGGCGGTTTTTTCGAAAGGTGCACTGTGATTAATGCAGGTGATCGGGGGCTTCGGCCTTCCTTCGCTTTCCCCGGCGGCTCGGACCGCTTTAACGCAGACTTCTAGGGTTTTTCATGACGCGCTACATATTCGTCACGGGCGGTGTTGTTTCTTCATTGGGGAAAGGCATTGCATCGGCATCATTGGCGGCCATCCTGGAGGCGCGGGGACTTAAGGTCACCATGCTGAAGCTGGACCCGTACATCAACGTCGACCCGGGCACGATGAGCCCGTTCCAGCACGGTGAAGTGTTCGTCACTCACGACGGCGCCGAGACCGACCTGGACCTGGGTCACTACGAGCGGTTCATCCGCACGACCATGACCCAGAACAACAACTTCACCACGGGCCGTGTCTACGAACACGTCCTGCGCAAGGAGCGCCGTGGTGACTACCTGGGTGCAACCATCCAGGTGATCCCGCACATCACCGACGAAATCAAGCGCCGCATCATCAAGGGTGCCGGCGACGCTGACGTGGCAATGGTCGAAATCGGTGGCACCGTGGGTGACATCGAGTCGCAACCGTTCCTCGAGGCGATCCGCCAACTGCGCTTCGAAGTCGGCGCCAAGCGCGCGATGCTGATGCACCTGACACTGGTGCCGTACATCGCCACTGCCGGCGAAACCAAGACCAAGCCTACCCAGCACTCGGTGAAGGAACTGCGTTCCATCGGCCTGCAACCAGACGTGCTGGTCTGCCGCTCCGACCACCCGATCGATGTGTCGTCGCGTCGCAAGATCGCGCAGTTCACCAATGTCGAAGAACGTGCGGTGATCGCGCTGGAAGACGCCGATACCATCTACAAGATCCCGGGCATCCTGCACTCCCAGGGCCTGGACGATTTCGTCGTCGAGCGTTTCGGCCTGCAATGCGGCGGTGCCGATCTGTCCGAGTGGGAAGCCGTGGTCGACGCCAAGCTCAACCCTGAGCACGAAGTCACCATTGCCATGGTCGGCAAGTACATGGAGCTGCTGGACGCCTACAAGTCGCTGATCGAAGCGATGAGTCACGCGGGCATCAGCAACCGTACCAAGGTCAACCTGCGCTACATCGATTCCGAAGACATCGAGAACCAGGGCACCGCGCTGCTCGAAGGCGTCGATGCCATCCTGGTACCGGGCGGCTTCGGTCTGCGTGGCGTTGAAGGCAAGATCACTGCCGTTCAATACGCTCGCGAAAACAAGGTTCCGTACCTGGGTATCTGCCTGGGCATGCAAGTGGCCGTTATCGAGTTCGCACGTAACGTGATGGGCTGGAAAGACGCCAACTCCACCGAGTTCGATCGTGCAAGCGGCCACCCGGTCGTGGGCCTGATCACCGAGTGGGAAGATGCCACCGGCGCCGTCGAAACCCGTACCGAAACCTCCGATCTGGGCGGCACCATGCGCCTGGGCGCGCAGGATTGCCTGCTGGAGCCGGGTTCCCTGGTCCACGGTTGCTACGGCAAGGACGTGATTGTCGAACGTCATCGTCATCGCTACGAAGTGAACAACAACCTGCTGCCGCAAATCATGGAAGCCGGTTTGAAAATCTCCGGTCGTTCCGGTGATGGCGCACTGGTTGAAGTGGTTGAAGCTCCGGATCACCCATGGTTCGTCGCTTGCCAGTTCCACCCTGAGTTCACCTCGACGCCACGCGACGGTCACCCGCTGTTCAGCGGTTTCGTCAAGGCCGCGTTGGCTCAACACCAGAAGAAGGCGTAATCCCGATGGCACAGAAGATCATCCGCGTCGGCGACATCGAGATTGCCAACGACAAGCCCATGGTGCTGTTCGGCGGCATGAACGTGCTGGAAAGCCGTGACATGGCCATGCAGGTTTGCGAAGAGTATGTGAAGGTCACCGAAAAGCTCGGTATCCCTTACGTGTTCAAGGCCAGTTTCGACAAGGCCAACCGGTCTTCTGTGACCTCTTATCGTGGTCCTGGCCTGGAAGAAGGCATGCGCATCTTCCAGGACATCAAGCAAGCCTTCGGCGTGCCGATCATCACCGACGTCCACGAGCCTGACCAGGCCGCGGTCGTCGCTGAAGTCTGCGACATCATCCAGTTGCCGGCATTCCTGTCGCGCCAGACCGACCTCGTGGTCGCGATGGCCAAAACGGGCGCCGTGATCAACATCAAGAAAGCCCAGTTCCTCGCCCCCCAGGAAATGAAGCACATCCTGAACAAGTGCGTGGAAGCGGGTAACGATCAGTTGATACTCTGCGAGCGTGGTTCGAGCTTCGGCTACAACAACCTCGTCGTCGACATGCTCGGCTTCGGCATCATGAAGCAGTTCGAGTACCCGGTGTTCTTCGATGTGACCCACGCGCTGCAAATGCCTGGTGGTCGCTCCGATTCCGCCGGCGGTCGTCGCGCCCAGGTCACCGACCTGGCAAAAGCCGGTATGAGTCAGTCGCTGGCCGGCCTGTTCCTGGAAGCCCACCCGGATCCGGACAACGCCAAGTGCGACGGTCCTTGCGCCTTGCGCCTGGACAAACTGGAGCCATTCCTGGCCCAGCTCAAAGCTTTGGACGAACTGGTGAAGAGTTTTCCGACGGTAGAAACCGCGTAATCCTCAATTCTCCGGTAAAGTACCGCACGATTTAACGCTCAGGCCCTCGGGCCTGAGCCTTGTCGTCTGCAAGACTGCCCGCTGCACCTCACTTGCCGACGATCAAAGATTTCCTACAGCTGCGTCGTTTTCGTCAACTTTGGAGTGTTTACAACAATGGCTAAAATCGTCGACATCAAAGGTCGTGAAGTTCTCGACTCCCGTGGCAATCCCACCGTGGAAGCGGACGTGCTTCTCGACAACGGCATCATCGGCAGTGCCTGCGCGCCGTCCGGTGCTTCCACTGGCTCGCGTGAGGCGCTCGAGCTGCGCGATGGCGACAAGAGCCGTTACCTGGGCAAGGGCGTTCTGAAGGCCGTAGCCAACATCAACGGTCCGATCCGCGACCTGTTGAAAGGCATGGACCCAAGCGACCAGAAAGCGCTCGATCTGGCAATGATCAAGCTCGACGGTACTGAAAACAAAGGTTCCCTGGGCGCCAACGCGATCCTCGCCGTTTCCCTGGCCGCGGCCAAGGCAGCAGCACAGGACCAGGACCTGCCGCTGTACGCTCACATCGCCAACCTGAACGGCACCCCGGGTGTCTACTCGATGCCGGTTCCGATGATGAACATCATCAACGGCGGCGAGCACGCCGATAACAACGTCGACATCCAGGAATTCATGGTTCAGCCGGTTGGCGCCAAGTCTTTCTCGGAAGGTCTGCGCATGGGCACCGAGATTTTCCACCACCTCAAAGCCGTGCTGAAGGCCCGTGGCCTGAGCACTGCCGTCGGTGACGAAGGTGGTTTCGCGCCGAACCTGGCCTCCAACGAAGACGCTTTGAAAGTGATCTCCGAAGCCGTGGCCAACGCCGGTTACAAGCTGGGCACTGACGTGACCCTGGCCCTGGACTGCGCAGCCAGCGAGTTCTACGAAGACGGCAAGTACAACCTGTCCGGCGAAGGCCAGGTGTTCACCGCCGAAGGTTTCGCTGACTACCTCAAAGGCCTGACCGAGCGTTACCCGATCATCTCCATCGAAGATGGCCTGGACGAGTCCGACTGGGCTGGCTGGAAGATCCTCACCGACAAGATCGGCGAGAAGACTCAGCTGGTAGGCGACGACCTGTTCGTCACCAACACCAAGATCCTGAAAGAAGGCATCGACAAGAAGATCGCCAACTCGATCCTGATCAAGTTCAACCAGATCGGTACCCTGACCGAAACCCTGGAAGCCATCCAGATGGCCAAGGCCGCCGGTTACACTGCCGTGATCTCGCACCGCTCCGGCGAAACCGAAGATTCGACCATTGCCGACCTGGCCGTGGGCACCTCGGCTGGCCAGATCAAGACCGGCTCCCTGTGCCGTTCCGACCGCGTTTCCAAGTACAACCAACTGCTGCGTATCGAAGAGCAGTTGAACGGCAAAGCCAAGTACAACGGTCGCGGCGAGTTCCGCGGTTAAGCGGTAACTGGTAAAAAGACACCGGATTGTGTCGGAAAAGTCGCTACAGCGACGTTTTTGCCACTAATCTGATGCCTTATATGCACAAGCCTGGTTCTTCCAGGCTTCGTGCTATCAGAAGCTTCACGTTTGGCATGGCTGTCTTTTTTCACTGGATACCTGATATTCGATGCGCAGTCCCAATTGGTTGTTCCTCATCCTGCTTTTGTTGCTGGCTGGCCTGCAGTACCGCCTGTGGGTGGGAAATGGCAGTCTGGCGCAAGTGGCCGAGTTGACTCAGCAGATTGCGGATCAGCAGGCTGAGAACCAGGCATTGCTGGAACGCAACCGGGTGATGGACGCCGAGGTCAGTGAGTTGAAAAAGGGCATGGAGACCGTCGAAGAACGGGCTCGCCATGAGCTGGGTATGGTCAAGGACGGTGAAACCCTTTACCAGTTGGCCCAATGATTAATTCGTTACCGGCCTTCTGGGCCGTGATTCCTGCCGCGGGCGTCGGTGCCCGTATGGCCGCGGACCGTCCCAAGCAGTATCTGCAACTGGGCGGGCGCACTATTCTCGAACACAGCCTTGGCTGTTTCCTTGACCATCCTTGCCTGAAAGGCCTGGTGGTCAGTCTTGCTGTTGATGATCCCTATTGGCCGAATCTGGCGTGTGCCAGTGATCCGCGTATTGCCCGGGTCGAGGGCGGCGCCGAACGTTCCGGGTCGGTGCTCAACGCCTTGCTGCACTTGCATGCGCAGGGCGCTGATGATGAGGATTGGGTACTGGTTCACGATGCCGCACGGCCGAACCTCAGCCGTGACGATCTGGACAAATTGCTGGCTGAGCTGGCTGACGATCCAGTCGGCGGGCTGCTGGCGGTTCCGGCGCGGGATACGCTCAAGCGGGTCGACAAGCACGGTCGTGTGGTCGAAACCGTGGATCGCAGTGTGATCTGGCAGGCCTACACGCCGCAGATGTTCCGCCTTGGGGCGCTGCATCGCGCACTGGCTGACAGCCTGGTGGCCGATGCCGTTGTTACTGACGAAGCTTCGGCGATGGAGTGGGCCGGTTCGGCACCGCGACTGGTCGAAGGGCGAGCCGACAACCTCAAGGTCACGCGTCCCGAGGACCTTGAGTGGTTGCGGCAGCGTTGGGCCAATCGTCACTGATTGATTTGGGTTCAGTGTTGTCCCCAATCGCGAGCAAGCTCGCTCCCACAGGGATTGCTGGCGTTTGCAAGATTTGCGTTCGACCCCATCCACTGTGGGAGCGAGCTTGCTCGCGATAGCGGTAGTTCAAACAACAAATCCGGCACTGATTGACATCAGTTTCGGTATTCCGGCCTTTGCGCCAACCCTTCCTTCAAATAATCCACCAACTTGCGCACCTTCGGCGACAGATGCCGCTGCTGCGGATACAGCGCCCAAACCGCCGTGTTCGGTGGTTGATGCGCCTCCAGCAGCGAAATCAGCGCACCGCTCTTCAGATGCTCCAGCACGTAATAGTCCGGTAACTGACACAGCCCCACGCCTTGTAGCGCCGCGTCCAACACCGCTTGCCCACTGTTGCAGCGCCAGTTTCCCTGCACTCGTTGCGAATATTCCCTCCCGTTCTGTTCCAGTTGCCAGAGGTCCGAGCTGCCGATGAGGCAATTGTGGCGACTCAGCTCCGACAGGCTGTGCGGGCGACCGTAGCGTTCAATGTAGGAGGGTGATGCACAGAGAAACATGCGTCGCGGCGCGAGGCGGGTGGCGACCAGCCGTGAGTCCTGCAAGCGCCCGAGGCGAATCGCCAGGTCGAGGCCTTCGTGCACCAGGTCAAGCTGGCGATTGCTCAGTTCGATGTCGATCCGCAGTTGCGGATACAGCCCCATGAAGCGGGTCACCAGCGGCACGATGAAGCGCTCGCCGTAAGCCACGGCGCAGGTCATGCGCAGCATGCCCTTGGGTTCGCTGGTCAAATCGCCCACCGCGCGCAACGCCTCTTCGCGGCCATCCTGCAAGCGCTGGCAATGTTGCAGGAAGGTTTGCCCGGCCTCGGTCAGCGTGACCCGGCGGGTGCTGCGGTAGAGCAGGCGGGTTTGCAGGCGCTCTTCGAGGCGTACGATTTGTCGACTGATATGGGAGGAAGAAACCCCCAGGCGTTGCGCGGCAGCGGTGAACTGGCTGCATTCGGCAACGGCGACAAACTCGTCGATCCCTTCCCAGCGATTTTCGGACATCAATGATTATCCCTGTGTGGCAATAATATTTTGCATTTGCATCGATTATTCATCGTTGAGCCATGTATTACACTCGTTGTCTCGTTTTAATTCACTGGAGAATCACCATGATCAAGTCGCGCGCCGCCGTTGCCTTCGAGGCCAAGAAGCCCCTCGAAATCGTTGAAGTCGATGTCGCCATGCCCAAGGCCGGCGAAGTCTTGCTGCGCGTGGTGGCCTCCGGTGTTTGCCATACCGATGCCTACACCTTGTCCGGCGCTGATCCGGAAGGCATCTTCCCGTCGATCCTCGGCCATGAAGGTGGTGCGATCGTGGAAGCGATCGGCGAGGGCGTGACCTCCGTTGCAGTCGGTGATCATGTGATCCCGCTGTACACCCCGGAATGCCGTCAGTGCAAATTCTGCCTGTCGGGAAAAACCAACCTCTGCCAGGCGATTCGCGCGACCCAGGGCAAAGGCTTGATGCCGGACGGGACTTCGCGTTTTTCCTACAAGGGCGAAACGATTTTCCACTACATGGGTACTTCCACGTTCTCCGAGTACACCGTGCTTCCGGAGATTTCCGTTGCGAAAATCGCCAAGGAAGCGCCACTGGAAAAAGTCTGCCTGCTGGGCTGCGGTGTCACTACCGGTATCGGTGCAGTGCTCAACACCGCCAAGGTGAAACCGGGTGATACGGTCGCCATTTTCGGTCTTGGCGGCATCGGTCTGTCGGCTGTTATCGGCGCCGTAAAAGCCAAGGCTGCCCGCATCATCGCCATCGACATCAACCCGGCCAAATTCGAGATCGCCAAGCAACTGGGTGCAACCGATTGCGTGAACCCGAAAGACTTCGATCGTCCGATCCAGGAAGTCATCGTCGACATGACCGATGGCGGCGTGGATTTTTCCTTCGAGTGCATCGGTAACGTGCAACTGATGCGCGCCGCACTGGAGTGCTGCCACAAGGGTTGGGGCGAGTCGGTCATCATCGGCGTTGCCGGTGCCGGCCAGGAAATCTCGACCCGTCCGTTCCAGCTAGTCACCGGTCGCGTCTGGCGCGGTTCGGCGTTCGGCGGCGTGCGCGGCCGTACCGAGTTGCCAAGCTATGTGGAAATGGCCGAAACCGGCGAGATTCCGCTGGATACCTTCATCACCCACACCATGGGCCTGGAAGATATCAACAAGGCGTTTGACCTGATGCACGAAGGGAAAAGCATTCGCTCCGTCATCCATTTCTGAGGTCCGCCATGAGCCTGGAAAACATCTCCTGCCAGAAAAGCTTCGGCGGCTGGCACAAACGCTATCGCCATCGCTCGGAAGTGCTCGGCTGCGACATGGTGTTCGCCGTCTACCTGCCGCCGCAAGCGGAGCAGGGCGGCAAGCTGCCGGTGTTGTACTGGTTGTCCGGCCTGACCTGCACCGACGAGAACTTCATGCAGAAGGCCGGCGCCATGCGCATGGCCGCGGAGCTCGGGCTGATCATCGTCGCACCGGACACCAGCCCTCGCGGTCCGGACGTGCCGGGTGATCCGGATGGCGCCTGGGACTTTGGCCTCGGCGCCGGGTTTTACCTGAATGCCACTCAGGAGCCTTGGTCGCGTCACTATCGGATGCATGACTATGTCGTGCAGGAACTGCCGACATTGGTCGAAGCCCATTTCCCGGCGTCGAACAGGCGCGGTATCAGTGGCCATTCCATGGGCGGCCACGGTGCGCTGGTCTGCGCCTTGCGCAATCCGGGGCGCTATCTGTCGGTGTCGGCGTTCTCGCCAATCAACAACCCGATGGATTGCCCGTGGGGGCAGAAAGCCTTTTCCCGCTATCTGGGAGAGGACCGTTCGAAATGGCGCGAATGGGATGCCTGCGCGTTGATTGCCGAGGCCGATGAAAAGCTGCCGCTGTTGGTCGACCAGGGTGATCGCGACGACTTCCTCGCCAACCAGCTCAAGCCGGAAGCCTTGCAGCAGGCGGCCAAACTGGCCGGTCACCCGCTGACGTTGCGCCTGCAACCGGGCTATGACCACAGCTATTTCTTCATTGCCAGTTTCATCGATGAGCACTTGCGGCATCACGCGCATGCTCTGGTTGGCTAATGCAGGTAGAATCACGCCCTGACAAAAATCGGGGCGTTTTTTTATGCGTATTGGCCACGGCTATGATGTGCACCGTTTCGCTGAAGGCGATTTCATCACTCTGGGCGGTGTGCGCATTGCACACAGCTTCGGGCTGCTCGCCCACTCTGACGGTGACGTCCTCTTGCACGCCTTGAGCGATGCCTTGCTCGGCGCCGCGGCGCTGGGCGACATCGGCAAGCATTTCCCGGATACCGACCCGCAATTCAAGGGCGCCGACAGCCGTGCGCTGTTGCGTCACGTCGTCGCACTGGTCCATGCCAAAGGCTGGAAAGTCGGCAACGTCGATAACACCATCGTCGCCCAGGCGCCGAAAATGGCCCCGCATATCGAATCGATGCGCGCGCTGATTGCCGCGGATCTTCAAGTAGAGTTGGATCAAGTGAACGTGAAAGCTACCACCACCGAAAAGCTCGGCTTTGTCGGTCGCGAAGAAGGCATTGCCGTGCACTCCGTTGCCTTGTTGCTGCGCGCATGAACGAACTGCAATTGCTCGGCCCGCGGGCTTACGGTGAGGCCCTCGGCACGGCGGTCCTGAAAGCGATCGCCGAAGATTTCCAGGTCGACGAAGTCCTCGACATTCCCCTCAGTGGCGAAGGCGAACACCTGTGGATCTGGGTGGAAAAGCGTGGTCTGAATACTGAAGAAGCGGCGCGACGGATTGCCAAGGCTGCCGGCGTGCCATTGCGCACCGTCAGTTATGCCGGACTCAAGGACCGTCAGGCGTTAACTCGCCAGTGGTTCAGCGTGCAATTGCCGGGCAAGGCCGACCCTGATCTGTCGGCCGCGGAAAACGATACGCTGAAGATCCTCAAGACCGCCCGCCACAAGCGCAAACTGCAACGCGGTGCCCACTCGGCCAACGGTTTTACGTTGCGCCTGACGCAATTCGCTGGCGACAAGGCTGCGCTTGAAGAGCGTCTGCAACTGATCGCCAAACAAGGCATCCCCAATTATTTCGGGGCCCAGCGTTTCGGCCATGACGGCGGCAACGTCGTCGATGCTCGCGCCTGGGCCGCGCGCAAGGCCTTGCCGGAGCAGCGCAACGTACGTTCGCGTCTGCTCTCGACCGCCCGCAGTTTTCTGTTCAACCAGGTGTTGGCTGCACGCGTCGCCGATGGCACCTGGGAGCGTGCCCAGGTCGGTGACCTGCTGGCGTTCACCGACAGCCGCAGCTTTTTCCCGGCAGGCGAAGCCGAGTGCAGCGACCCGCGCCTGGCGATTCTAGATCTGCACCCGACCGGCCCGCAGTGGGGCGAAGGTGACTCGCCGGCCACGGGCGTTGTCCATGAACTGGAGCAGGCAATCGCCGCGCGCGAAGCAGACCTTCGCGATTGGTTGATTAACGCCGGTATGAGCCACGAACGTCGCATCCTGCGGCTGCCCATTGGCGGGTTGACGTGGCATTATCCCGAGCCTGACATTCTGCAACTGGAATTCGTCCTGCCGGCCGGATGCTTCGCCACCGTATTGGTGCGCGAGCTTGTTGATCTGGTGCCGGTGGGGCAGACGGACAGCCCATGCGTATTCTGATTTCTAACGACGATGGGGTAACAGCACCCGGTCTCGCCGCGCTTTATGCTGCGCTGGCGGATTACACCGAGTGCGTGGTTATCGCCCCGGACCAGGACAAGAGCGGCGCCAGCAGTTCGCTGACGCTCGACCGTCCGTTGCACCCGCAAACCCTGGCCAACGGCTTTATCAGCCTCAACGGCACGCCGACCGATTGTGTGCACCTGGGCCTCAACGGCCTGCTGGAGCGCGAAGCGGACATGGTGGTTTCCGGAATAAACCTGGGTGCGAACCTGGGGGACGATGTCCTGTATTCCGGCACGGTGGCGGCGGCCCTCGAGGGGCGTTTCCTGAATCACCCCTCGTTTGCCTTTTCGCTGGTCTCACGCCAGGTAGAGAACCTTCCCACAGCTGCCCATTTCGCGCGCAAACTGGTTGAAGCCCATGCTGACCTGGATCTGCCACCGCGTACGGTACTGAACGTGAACATTCCCAATTTGCCGCTGGACCGCATCCGCGGTATCCAGCTGACCCGCCTGGGCCATCGCGCCCGAGCCGCGGCACCGATGAAAGTGGTGGATCCGCGGGGCAAGTCCGGTTACTGGATCGCGGCGGCCGGGGATGCCGAAGACGGTGGCCCGGGTACCGATTTCCATGCAGTGATGCAGGGTTATGTTTCGATCACGCCGCTGCAACTGGATCGCACCTTCAATGATGCCTTCAGAAGTCTGGACGGCTGGCTGGAGGGGCTGCGCTGATGGGTCGCGAACAAGACGATATGCTGCGTCGCGGCATCGGCATGACCTCCCAGCGAACCCGGGAGCGGCTGATCCAGCGCCTGTACGAAGAAGGCATCTCCAACGCCAGGGTACTGGAGGTCATTCGCCGGACCCCGCGCCACCTGTTCGTCGACGAAGCGCTGGCGCACCGTGCCTATGAAGACACCGCGCTGCCGATTGGCAACAACCAGACCATCTCCCAGCCTTATATGGTGGCGCGCATGAGCGAGCTGCTGCTGGAGGCCGGTCCGCTCGACAAGGTGCTGGAGATCGGCACCGGGTCGGGCTATCAGACGGCGGTGCTGTCGCAACTGGTCGAGCGTGTGTTCTCGGTCGAGCGCATCAAGGTTCTGCAGGATCGGGCAAAGGAACGCCTGGTCGAACTGAATCTGCGCAACGTGGTGTTCCGCTGGGGCGATGGCTGGGAGGGCTGGCCGGCACTGGCACCATACAACGGGATTATCGTCACCGCAGTGGCAACCGACGTGCCCCAGGCATTGCTTGACCAGTTGGCACCGGGAGGCCGAATGGTGATCCCGGTCGGGGCCGGCGAAGTCCAGCAATTGATGCTGATCATCCGCGAGGAACAAGGTATTTCCAGGCATGTCCTGGGGGCTGTGCGCTTCGTGCCACTGCTCAATGGGCCACTGGCCTGAGCATTTGTTTCGGCACGCTGAATTCTCTTCGATTGCCTTTGTCTTACAGCGGCATCGTTGTGTTAAACGGGATTCATCGTCAGGCAGCAAACGTGTGCGCGGCACCGATTCGCCACATTAAAGGTAAAGCGTGCACAGCCCGTTATACTTGCGACAGTTCATGCCGGACTCCGGCATTTCACATTTTCAGCCACCACAGAGGGAGCGGCGGGTGAGTCTCACAGTCATTGCGCAGCGTATGAGTAAAACGAGCTTTCAGCGCCTGGTGACTGGCCTTGTCTTGAGCACTTTGCTGGTCGGTTGTTCCAGCAACAAGTCCAGCGATGTTCGTGTCGTGGACCGTAACAATGCCGCGGCTCAGCGTCCAGCCGTGACCACCGGGCAATACATTGTTCGGCCCAAGGACACCCTGTTCTCCATCGCCTTCCGTTACGGCTGGGACTACAAGGCCCTGGCGGCACGCAACAACATTCCTGCGCCTTACACCATCCGTCCGGGTCAGACGATTCGCTTTGATGGTCGTACAAATTCAACGTCGACGGCGGTGGTCAGCTCGTCCAGCTCAACACCTTCGTCGTCGAGTAAAACCACGGTCATCCGTCGTTCGGCAAACGGTACGACCACCAGCACAACGACGGTTGTACCGTCCGTCGCGAGCAAGCCAGCCCCTGCTCCTTTGCCACCTCCCGGGCCAGCCCCGACCGGCTGGGGATGGCCATCTAATGGCATTCTGATTGGAAAATTCTCTTCAAACGGTAGTTTGAATAAAGGAATTGATATCGCCGGAGATTTGGGACAGCCTGTTTTAGCTGCGTCTGATGGGACGGTGGTATACGCCGGGAGTGGCTTAAGGGGCTACGGCGAATTAGTGATCATCAAGCACAGTGAAACCTACGTCAGTGCCTACGGACATAACCGCAGGCTGTTGGTTCGGGAGGGGCAGCAGGTCAAGGTCGGACAGACAATTGCCGAAATGGGGTCAACGGGTACAGACCGGGTGAAACTGCATTTTGAGATTCGCCGCCAAGGTAAACCTGTAGATCCGCTGCAATTCCTGCCACGCCGTTGATCGCTACCAGCCTGTTCCGTCGCGTAGAGGGGACAGGCTCCAGCGTTGCCAGGGAGAAAGGCGCCGCTTGAGCTTGAGGTCGAACTCACCAAAGGACTATAACAATGGCTCTCAGTAAAGAAGTGCCGGAGTTTGACATCGACGATGAGGTTCTCCTGATGGAGAGCAGCATCGATACGGATTCGATGTCGAATGATGAAGGGGCGGCTCCACCTTCCGTTCGTGCCAAATCCAAACACTCCGCATCCTTGAAACAGCACAAGTACATTGACTACACGCGGGCACTTGATGCCACGCAGTTGTATCTCAATGAAATTGGTTTCTCTCCCCTGCTATCACCCGAAGAAGAAGTTCATTTTGCGCGCCTGTCGCAAAGTGGCGATCCGGCCGGGCGCAAACGCATGATTGAAAGCAACCTGCGACTGGTGGTGAAAATCGCCCGACGCTACGTCAATCGTGGGCTGTCGCTGCTGGACCTGATCGAAGAGGGCAACCTCGGCTTGATCCGGGCGGTGGAGAAGTTCGATCCGGAACGCGGTTTCCGCTTCTCGACCTACGCGACCTGGTGGATTCGCCAGACCATCGAACGCGCAATCATGAATCAGACCCGGACCATCCGGCTGCCGATCCATGTGGTCAAGGAGCTGAACGTGTACCTGCGGGCCGCGCGGGAGCTGACGCAAAAACTCGACCATGAACCCTCACCCGAAGAAATCGCCAACCTGCTGGAAAAACCGGTGGGAGAGGTCAAGCGTATGCTCGGCCTTAACGAACGGGTTTCTTCGGTCGACGTCTCGCTGGGTCCGGATTCGGATAAAACCCTGCTGGACACCCTGACTGACGACCGTCCAACCGATCCATGCGAATTGTTGCAGGACGACGACCTGTCCCAGAGCATCGATCAATGGCTCTCGGAACTGACCGACAAGCAACGCGAAGTGGTTGTACGCCGCTTCGGCCTGCGCGGCCATGAAAGCAGCACCCTTGAAGACGTCGGCCTGGAAATCGGCCTGACCCGGGAGCGGGTCAGACAGATTCAGGTGGAGGGCTTGAAGCGGCTACGCGAGATCCTGGAAAAAAATGGTCTGTCGAGCGAGTCGCTGTTCCAATAAGGCACTCACTGCGATGGCATGAAAAACCCCGACTGGCTCGGGGTTTTTTATTGCCTGGCCAGGAGACCGAGTCCCCTCGGGATTTTGGTTTCGTGCTGTAAGCCTAGGCTTACTCTTGCGTAAGTGTTCGTTATTTTTACACCCCGGCAGTCGTCCATTCGGAGCGTCGATCGCTTGTATATCTTTGATTTATATTAATATTTTTTAGTATTAATGATGCGTGACACCAGAATCTCGCGCCAAGGGCCGATTGATCCCGGAGGGGAACACTCTAGTATTGAGGTTGTGTCGACGGACAGACACGTCCTTCATGGATGAGGGATATGGATATCGCAGGACGCGATTCATCAGGACGATGAAAAGGAACACAGGGAATAGGGAAAAAATGTGGGCGGGTCAAACCGCCCCTTTTTTTGCCCGCAGAAAAGCAAAAAGGCCCTTGTGGGGCCTTTTTCGCGAACGCGGGGGTAATCAGCGTTCGAGGTCTGCGATCTTGCCTGGCTTGCCGTCCCATTCTGCGGAATCGGGCATTGGATCTTTGCGTTCGGTGATGTTTGGCCAGATATCGGCCAACTCAGCGTTCAGCTCAATGAAGTTTTCCATGCCGGCCGGAACTTCATCTTCAGAGAAGATAGCCACGGCAGGGCATTCAGGTTCGCACAGCGCGCAATCGATGCACTCATCCGGGTGGATCACCAGGAAATTCGGGCCTTCGTAAAAGCAGTCCACCGGACAGACTTCTACGCAGTCGGTGTACTTGCACTTGATGCAGTTGTCGGTGACGACGAAGGTCATTTCTAATTTTCTCCTCAGGCGCGGCTTGCTGCGCCCCTTCTCGTAGGGGTCGCCAGGTTCGGGAGCGATAGTCTGCTGGCCAGGCTATTAGCCAGCAGCATCCCAAACCGCGCGAGATTCTAACAGCTTGCAAGCCGCTGCGTTAGATCCGTGTCTTTAGTGTATAGAGCATTTCGAGAGCACGACGTGGGGTCATGTCGTCCAGGTCGAGCTTGGCCAGGTCATCCAGCACCGGGTGCGGCAGGCTGGCGAACAGGTCGCTTTGTTGCGGCGCGGCCGGTTTGCCTTTGGCCGGTGCCGGTGTTTCGTGGGGCAAGGCGGTGTCTTCCAGGCGGCTCAGATGCTCGCGAGCACGGGTGATGACCTCACTCGGTACGCCGGCCAGCTGCGCAACGGCCAAGCCATAACTCTGGCTGGCCGGCCCGGGCAGCACGTGGTGCAGGAATACGATGCGCTCGTTGTGCTCGGTGGCATTGAGGTGCACGTTGGCCACCAGCGGCTGGGCTTCCGGCAGGACGGTCAGTTCAAAGTAGTGGGTGGCGAACAGCGTGTAGGCACGCAGATGCGCCAGGCGCTCGGCCGCCGCCCATGCCAGGGACAGACCGTCGAAGGTGCTGGTGCCGCGCCCGACTTCGTCCATCAGCACCAGGCTGCGCTCGGTGGCGTTGTGCAGGATGTTCGCGGTTTCGCTCATTTCCACCATGAAGGTCGAACGCCCGCCGGCCAGGTCATCGCTGGAGCCGATCCGGGTGAAGATGCGGTCGACCAGCGACAATTCGCAACTGGCCGCTGGCACGAAGCTGCCGATGTGCGCCAGGAGCACAATCAATGCGGTCTGACGCATGTAGGTGGATTTACCGCCCATGTTCGGACCGGTGATCACCAGCATGCGGGTGTTGTCGTCCAGGCTCAGGTCGTTGGCCACGAACGGCGTGGTCAGCACTTGTTCGACCACCGGGTGACGACCCTGGCTGATGCGCATGCACGGCTCGCTGACGAAGCGCGGGCAGTTCAGATCGAGGTTCAGTGCACGTTCGGCCAGGTTGCTCAAGACGTCCAGCTCGGCCAGGGCGCCGGCGGTGTCCTGCAACGGTGGCAGCTGGCTGATCAGATCTTCGAGCAACGCTTCGTACAGCATCTTCTCGCGGGCCAGGGCGCGACTCTTGGCTGACAGTGCCTTGTCTTCGAATGCCTTGAGTTCCGGCGTAATGAAGCGTTCGGCGCCTTTGAGCGTCTGGCGGCGAATATAGTCGGCCGGTGCCGATTCCGCCTGCTTGCTTGGCAGCTCGATGAAGTAACCGTGGATGCGGTTGTAACCAACCTTCAGATGCGACAGGCCGGTGCGGGCCTTTTCCCGTGCCTCGAGGTCGATCAGGAACTGTCCGGCGTTTTCGCTCAGCGACTGCAATTCGTCGAGTTCGCTGTCGTAGCCGGTTTTTAGCACGCCCCCGTCACGAATGACCGCGGGCGGGTTGTCGATGATGGCTTTTTCCAGCAGTGCCGCCAGTTCCGGGTAGGTGCTGGTGATGGTGGCGAGTTGCTGGAGGTGTGGGGCTTCGAGCTCCGTCATTGCCACTTGCAGTTCGGGCAGTGCGCCGAGGGCGTCACGCAAGCGGGCGAGGTCGCGGGGGCGGGCATTACGCAGGCCGATCCGCGCAAGAATCCGCTCGATGTCGCCGATTTCCTTGAGCTGCGGTTGCAGTCTTTCGAAGCGATAACCGTCGAGCAGGCAGGTGATCGAGCTCTGGCGTGCCAACAGCACCGTCAAGTCGCGCAATGGGCGATTCAGCCAGCGGGTCAGCAGGCGGCTGCCCATGGCGGTCTGGCAACGGTCCACCACCGATTGCAGGGTGTTGTCGCGGCCCCCGGCCAGGTTGGTGTCGAGCTCCAGGTTACGACGGCTGGCGCCATCGAGCACCACGGTGTCGTCCAGGCGTTCATGACGCAAACTGCGCAAGTGGGGCAGGGCAGTGCGCTGGGTTTCCTTGGCGTAGGCCAGCAGGCAACCGGCGGCACCGATCGCCAGGGTCAGGTTTTCGCAGCCAAAGCCCTTGAGATCCTGGGTCGAGAATTGCTGGCACAGGCTTTTGAGCGCCGAATCGCGCTCGAAATCCCACGGCGCACGGCGACGCACGCCGCGGCGTTTTTCCGCCGGCAAGTCCTTGGGCCAGTCATCCGGGATCAGTAATTCCACCGGGTTGACCCGCTCCAGTTCCGCCAGCAGGTTTTCCCAGCCCTTGATTTCCAGCACGCTGAAGTTGCCGCTGGTGATGTCCAGTACCGCCAGGCCGAACAGGCGCTCATCGCCCAGGACAGCGGCGATCAGGTTGTCCCTGCGCTCGTCGAGCAGCGCCTCGTCACTCACCGTCCCCGGCGTGATGATGCGTACCACCTGCCGCTCCACCGGCCCTTTGCTGGTGGCCGGGTCGCCGACCTGCTCGCAGATCACCACCGATTCGCCAAGCTTCACCAGTTTTGCCAGGTAACCCTCGGCGGCGTGGTAAGGAATCCCGCACATCGGAATCGCCTGGCCGGCCGACTGCCCGCGGGCCGTCAGGGTGATGTCCAGCAACTTGGCGGCCTTCTTCGCGTCTTCATAGAAGATCTCGTAGAAGTCGCCCATGCGGTAGAACATCAGCTGGTCCGGGTGCTGGTTTTTCAGGCGCCAGTACTGCTGCATCATCGGGGTGTGGGAGGACAGGTCGGAGACGGCTTTATTCATCGGATTGTCAGGAAGCTCGTTGAAAGAGGTGGGGCAAAAGCAGGGCAACGGCCGGGCTTTTCCGCGATGGGCGCAAGGTTACCATGGGCGGTCTGCCCGACGCAGGCGCCACGGCCGGGTGACATCCTTTACGATGCAAAAATCATGTTATGCATCGATTATGCAAATCGGCATTGTCTTCTTCGAAAAGTGCAAGCACTATGCGCGTTATGCAAAAGCGCAACGTATCTACTGTATTAAGGGCATTGCTCGATCAGCACGGGATCTCCCCCACGGAGCTTCACCGTCGCACCGGCGTGCCTCAATCCACGCTCTCGCGCATTCTCAGCGGGAAGATCGTCGATCCTTCGGATAAACATGTTTCGAAGATTGCCGAGTATTTCGCCTTGAGCACCGACCAGTTGCGTGGCCGCGCGGACGTCTCGTCTGCCGCCAATGCCGGGCGCGCTCCTGTGCATTCGGAACTCAAGGATATAAGTCTGTGGGACGACGATACCCCTGTCGATGACGACGAGGTGTCGGTCCCCTTTCTTCGCGAGGTTGAATTGGCTGCGGGATCGGGAAGATTCGTTATCGAGGAGAGCGAGCGCTCTAGCCTGCGCTTCGGCAAGCGGAGCCTGCGCCATAACGGCGTGCAGTTCGACCAGGCCAAATGCGTGACAGTGCGGGGCAACAGCATGTTGCCGGTGCTACGCGACGGCGCCACGGTCGGGGTCAATGCCGGCAAGTGCGGCATTGGCGATATTGTTGACGGCGACCTTTATGCAATCAATCACAACGGCCAATTGCGGGTGAAGCAACTCTATCGCCTGCCGACCGGCATTCGCTTGCGCAGCTTCAACCGTGACGAGCATCCGGACGAAGATTACACCTTTCAGGAGATCCAGGAGGAGCCGATTGTTATCCTCGGACATGTCTTCTGGTGGGGTATGTACGCCCGCTAACACTCATCCGTTTAGATAAAACCCGCTTCCCGAGCGGGTTTTTTTCGTGTGCCGAAAGCATTGGGCATACTTTTAGTAATGCGTTTGTGCATTGACTGATTATGCATAAGTGCATAATGTTGCTGCCTGACTATTAAATAATGCGCTGTGATCACTCACTCAAGGAGGCATGAAATGACCGCTGAGCAATATGCATTGCTGGACATGCCTTTGTGGCTGGTCATCAGCCTGCCAATCCTTGGTGGCGTTGCCGGTGAAATGTGGCGTGCCGAAAAAGAGGGCATTCGTGGCTGGTCCCTTGTCCGACGCCTGAGCCTGCGGTCTGGATCCAGCATGATCTGCGGCGCTTCGGTCATCATGCTGCTGCACGCTGCCAATGTGTCCATCTGGGCTGCTTGTGCGGGTGGTTGTTTAGCGGCGATGGCCGGGACAGACGTCGTTCTGGGGTTGTATGAGCGTTGGCTGGCCAAGCGCATGGGGATCGGCCATACCCCCTCCGGTGACGTGGAAGATTGATTCTCCGACAGGCCTTTTCCAGAGCCTCCGGTTCTTTACATTTTGATCGTTCCTGTCGCTTGCAAGTGCGGTCTGCTCGTGTACGGTTAACCTCATCCCGCCCGATCAGGAGATGACCGTGAACGAAATCACCCAGCTCGCCGCCGAACTCGGCAGACGCCTGCAGGTTCTCAATGCCCATGTCACCACGGCGGAGTCCTGCACCGGCGGAGGCATCGCCGAGGCAATTACCCGTATCCCCGGGAGTTCGGCCTGGTTCGAAGCCGGTTATGTCACTTACTCCAACCGACAGAAAACCCTGCAACTGAATGTACCGGTGGAGTTGTTCACCACCGTGGGCGCGGTCAGCCGCGAGGTGGTCGAGGCGATGGTCCGGGGGGCGCAGGAGAAAAATAGCGCGTATTTCTCCGTGGCGGTCAGTGGCATCGCCGGGCCGGATGGTGGAACGGCGAACAAGCCGGTTGGCACGGTGTGGCTGGCCTGGGGCGTCGGAGATCAGGTGTTCTGCGAGCGGCAGCACTTCCCGGGTAATCGCGATGACGTCCGCCGACAAACGGTGAAGGCCGCGCTAGAGGGGCTGCTGCGCTATGCCGCGGCAGAAATCTCAAATCAGGGGTAGGCGATCCGGAAACGCTGTGGAATAATACTGGCTACTTATACAGGTGTTGGCCGTCAGGCCTTATTGATTACGTGAGGACTTTAATGGACGACAACAAGAAGAAAGCCTTGGCTGCGGCCCTGGGTCAGATCGAACGTCAATTCGGCAAGGGTGCCGTAATGCGTATGGGCGATCAGGACCGTCAGGCGATCCCGGCCATTTCCACTGGCTCTCTGGGGCTGGACATCGCTCTCGGCATCGGCGGTCTGCCAAAAGGCCGTATTGTTGAAATCTACGGTCCTGAATCTTCCGGTAAAACCACGCTGACCTTGTCCGTGATCGCCCAGGCTCAAAAAGCCGGCGCGACCTGCGCATTCGTCGACGCCGAACACGCCCTCGACCCTGAGTACGCCGGCAAGCTGGGCGTCAACGTCGACGACCTGCTGGTTTCCCAGCCGGATACCGGCGAGCAGGCCCTGGAAATCACCGACATGCTGGTGCGTTCCAACGCGGTTGACGTGATCATCGTCGACTCCGTGGCCGCCCTGGTGCCAAAGGCTGAAATCGAAGGCGAAATGGGTGACATGCACGTGGGCCTGCAAGCCCGTCTGATGTCCCAGGCACTGCGTAAAATCACCGGTAACATCAAGAACGCCAACTGCCTGGTGATCTTCATCAACCAGATCCGTATGAAAATTGGCGTGATGTTCGGTAGCCCGGAAACCACCACCGGTGGTAACGCACTGAAGTTCTACGCATCGGTTCGTCTGGACATCCGTCGTACTGGCGCGGTGAAGGAAGGTGATGAAGTCGTCGGTAGCGAAACCCGCGTCAAGGTTGTGAAGAACAAGGTGGCTTCGCCGTTCCGTCAGGCCGAGTTCCAGATTCTTTACGGCAAGGGCATCTACCTCAACGGTGAGATGATCGACCTGGGTGTTCTGCACGGTTTCGTCGAGAAGTCCGGTGCCTGGTATGCCTATGAAGGCACCAAGATCGGTCAGGGCAAGGCCAACTCGGCCAAGTTCCTGGCAGACAATCCGGAAGTCGCGGCAAAGCTGGAGAAGCAACTGCGTGACAAGCTGCTGTCGCCTGCATCGGTTGCGGACGCCAAAGCTTCTGCGGTCAAAGAGACCGAAGACGACCTGGCTGACGCTGACATCTGATCGAAGCGATGACCGCCGTACTCGATACACTCGTCGCGGTGCGGCGAACCGCAATGGACCTGCTCGCACGACGCGAGCACGGTCGTGTCGAGCTGACGCGTAAACTGCGTCAGCGTGGCGCCCTCCCTGAAATGATCGAAACAGCACTCGACCGGTTGACGGAAGAGGGGCTGTTGTCCGAAACCCGTTACCTGGAAAGTTTCGTTTCCTACCGCGCCCGCTCCGGTTATGGCCCTTTACGCATTCGTGAAGAGTTGGGCCAGCGTGGCCTGCAGCGCACCGATATTGAACTCGCTCTGCGTGAGATCGGTATCGATTGGCAGGAGCAATTGATCGATACCTGGCGACGCAAGTTCTCCGGGCAATTGCCGGCAGACGCCAGGGAGCGAGCCAAACAAGGCAGGTTCCTGGCGTATCGGGGATACTCCATGGAAATGATCAACCGCCTGTTCAGCGGTCGAGGGATGGACGATTGAACTGAAACGGCCCGCTATTTAGATAGCGGGCCGTTTTTTATGCCTCACGAAACCTTTGACGGCTCCCGCGTGCGTTGTTGTACCTGGGGTTTTGATTGTGCCCAGTTTTCCGGCAGGTTGATGTAGTCCACAAGCTCGCGCAGGCGGCCATGATTGCGGGCATTGAAGTTGAAGACCAGCCGCGCCAGATGGCTGAATTCGGCTTCGTTGTGTTCTTCACCGCTGTAAGCGTGCTGATGGAAATGATCGCTCAGGCACAGGTCGGCGAACGCCTCCTGCATGTGTTCGAGTGCGTGGTCGCTGAGTGTGTGATTCATGCGAATCAGGAACTGATGCTTGAGCCAGCGACTGGAGTGGAAGTTGCTGTAGAACTGGTTGATGTGCTCTACCGCTTCTTCGACGTTGTAGACCAGTTTCATCAGCTTCATGTCAGTGGGCAGGATGTAGTGGTTTTCCTCCAGTTGCTGGTGAATGAAGTCCAGTGCGCCTTGCCAGAATTTGCCGTCCGGCGTGTCGAGCAGCACCACGGGTACCAATGGGCTTTTGCCGGTCTGGATCAGCGTCAGCACCTCCAGCGCTTCATCCAGGGTACCGAAGCCACCCGGGCACAGCACGAGGGCATCGGCTTCCTTGACGAAGAACAGCTTGCGGGTGAAGAAGAAGTGGAAGGGCAGCAGGCTGGTCGTGCCGTCGACAGTGGGGTTGGCATGCTGTTCGAAGGGCAGGGTAATGTTGAACCCCAGGCTGTTTGCCAGTCCGGCGCCCTCATGGGCGGCGGCCATGATGCCGCCACCGGCGCCAGTGATGACCATCATGTCCGAGCGCGCCAGCGCGGCACCGAGTTCCCGGGCCATGCTGTAGAGCGGGTGTTCCATGGGGGTACGGGCCGAGCCGAAAACAGTGACCTTGCGCCGCCCCTTGAATTGTTCGAGCACGCGAAAAGCCTGTTCCAGTTCGCGCAGGGCCTGCAGGGTGATTTTGGCATTCCAGCGGTTGTGGTCTTCCTGGGCCATGCGTAGCACGGTCAGGATCATATCGCGGTAGATCGGGATGTTCGGGCTGTTGGGTGAAATCAGCTTGAGCTGTTCTTCGACCTTGCTGATGAGGTCGTGGCCGCTTTCTTCAAAATGACGGCTCAGGAGGTCATTCGGTTGGTAAGGCATTCAACTTCTCCTTCTGCACAGAACCCTCGGCCCGACAACGTACGTCGGTGCCACGACACTTCATGTGTCGCTGTCTGCCCCGGCCCATGCCTGGGCGATCTACTTGACCCGAAAAACACCGGATCATCCAAACAGGTTCTGTTTTCCCTTGGATGAAAGAAACATTCGCACAATACGACAAGCGACGGGCAGCCCCTTTCCAGCCCTGAAAAATGAACGTGGATAACCTGAAATCTAGACCTTCACAGTGATTTGCGCTGCCTTGATCATTGCGCCTCAAAGTCTTTCCTGGCAACCGCTTATTGACGATTTGCAAGGTGCTTTCACCGCTCGTCTGAACGCACGTCGCGTGTGCTGCACTCTGATTTACTAAGTTACAGGTGCGACACGACAACTTTGCGTCAACGGCAAGGCGCGCAATACAAGCGGTTCAAGGATTTTTTGCTCAAACATGAGTGAAGTGCAAGGAGGCGGGAAACCATGGCCAGAGTCGTTCTGGAGATCGATACGCAACTGTATCGATTGCTGAAGTCATCGGCCGAGACCCATCATTTGAGTCTCGAAGAGGAGTGCTGCCGACGTTTGCGCGGTGGCGAGCGTCGTTCGCATTACTTGCAGGCGCTGCTGGCGGAACTGCGCGCCGAAGATGAACAACGGCGCGCCAACTCCAGGTGATTACTTTTTCTTCTTGGCCGGTTGCAGGCAATCCGATTCCTGGAAGCTTGCGGAACCGACCGGGCGGTTGGTTTTCACCTCAGTGAAGTCGTAACGCATGATCGCGCCCTTGGCCATCAGCTTGCGAAACCCTTCGTTTCGGCAGACTGAGGCCCCCAACTGGAAGTAAACCGCTTTTGGATCTGCGCGCATCTTGTCGGCGTGGCTGCTCTGCACGCTCAGATGGTTGATCAGCTGTTTGCCGTCAACGGTGTAGCCTTGATCGAGAATGTCTTCGTTGATCGCTCGAGGAGTGCCGACGCTGCTTTGGGTGGCGACGTTTTGCAGCATTTTGTTCAGTTCCGTGTCTTTCAAGGACGCAGCCTGGGCGTTGAAGGACGACGCCAGCAAAATGGCCGCGGTAGGAACGATAAGGCGCAGCATGAAACTCTCCTGGTTCAGTGATGCGGGGTTTGACCCGTCACGTGACTGTGCGTTCAGTGGCGGCGAATTATAGGGGAGGCTAGCTGGACGGTACAGGCTTGCGCCGGGCGGTCTGGTAAACTGCTGGCACTTTTTACCCTGTCGAGTGTTTTTCGTGTCGATTTCCCTTCTCTGTGGGCGTTGCCCGCGATGAGTCATACCCCCGCGCGCTTTGCCTTGAATGCCGTGGCCCGCTTGCGCGATCAGCGCGAAGAGGAGGGCATCAAGCCGATTCAGGCCCGCGGCTGGCGTGCGCCGCGCTGCCGTGACTGCCGGGTGATCGAGAGTCACTGTCTGTGTGCATGGCGTCCGCAGGTCGCTTCCCGCTCCGGCGTGTGCCTGATCATGACCAACAAGGAGGTGTTCAAGCCGAGCAACACCGGTTGGCTGATTGCCGACGTGGTGCCTGACAACCATGCCTTCATCTGGTCCCGTACTGAGATTGATCCGAAGTTGCTGGCGCTGTTGTCCGACCCGCAATGGCAGCCTTACCTGGTGTTTCCGGGTGAGTACGTCGAACCTGAGCGGGTGACAAACACCGTGGACGTCGATGGCACGAAGCGCCCGCTTTTCATTCTGTTGGATGCGACCTGGACTGAAGCGCGAAAGATCTTTCGCAAGAGCCCCTATTTCGACCGACTGCCGATCCTCAGCCTGTTGCCAGAGAAACTCTCCCGCTACCGGTTGCGCCGCTCGACCCGCAGCGAGCATCTGTGCACGGCGGAAGTGGCGGCGCTATGCCTCGACCTTGCAGGTGATGTCGCGGCGGCATCGGCGCTGGATGCCTACTTCGATGTGTTCAGCCAGCATTACCTCGATGCCAAACATCAGTTGGACATGAACGTTTCGACCCCTGCGCACGCCGAATTGATGCCCTATGTTCAGGTGGCCGCCCAATTGATGGACTGATTGTCGCGCATACTGCAATAAAGTGTACCGGCCATGCTGCTTGACCACCCCGGCTTCGCTGGGCATGCTTGGCGCCGATTAGGGTGCGGCCGGAGTTTTCGGCGCCGTTTTTTTGCGCTGAGCGTGCCTTGTCAGTGCAGCTGCGTGGCTGTGCCTTGAGGTGCTTTGGCGAGGTCCGAATGCATCGGGCGTCCCATGAAAAACAGGATCATTTGAAAAATGGCCACATACGAAATCCTGATTGCCGATGACCACCCACTTTTTCGTAGTGCCTTGCATCAAGCGCTGACCCTGGGCCTTGGCCCGGATGTCCGTCTGGTGGAAGTGGCGAGCATCGCCGAACTGGAAGCCCGCCTGACGGAAAAGTCCGACTGGGATCTGGTGCTGCTGGACCTGAACATGCCGGGGGCCTACGGTTTTTCCGGGCTGGTCCTGCTGCGGGGGCAGTACCCGCAGATTCCGGTGGTCATGGTCTCGGCCCAGGAAGAACCGACCATCATGGTCAAGTCTCGTGAATTCGGCGCCAGTGGCTTCATTCCCAAATCCAGCGACTTGAGTGTGATCCAGAAAGCCGTGCGGGCGGTCCTCGACGGCGACGTGTTCTGGCCGCCACAGGCGTTCGAAGCGGTCAGCGTCTCGGATGAAGCCAAGGCGGCCAGCGAAGGGCTTGCCAGCCTCACCCCGCAACAATTCCGGGTACTGACCATGGTCTGCGAAGGCTTGCTGAACAAGCAGATCGCCTACGAGCTGAGTGTTTCCGAGGCGACTATCAAGGCGCACGTGACCGCGATTTTCCGTAAACTGAATGTGCGGACCCGGACCCAGGCCGCGCTGCTCTTGCAACAACTTGAGTCAATTTCCAGCCATTAAAGGCTGGCAAATTCACGCTTTTTTGACTTTGGTTGAACTAGCTTTCCCACTTCTTTTTTGCCAGTTGCCCACTCTATGTCACCTTTCAAAGGCCAGACCGGCCTGAAACGTATTCTCAATGCTTCCGGTTATTCGTTGGACGGCCTGCGCGCAGCCTTCACCGGTGAAGCTGCCTTTCGGCAATTGGTATTGCTCAACGTCATCCTGATTCCTTTGTCGTTCTTCCTGAATGTCAGCCGGGTCGAACAGGCGTTGTTGATCGCGGTATGCCTGTTGGCGTTGATCGTCGAGTTGCTCAACTCGGCCGTAGAGGCGGCCATCGACCGCATTTCCCTTGAGCGGCACCCGCTGTCCAAGAATGCCAAGGACATGGGCAGTGCCGCCCAGGCCGTGGCATTGAGCATGATTGCCCTGGTGTGGGCGGTGATTCTGCTCTAGGCGATCGTCGGCAGCACGATCTCGTCGCTGCGCTGAACCCCGGCGGTGAAGGCGCGGCACAGATCGAGGAACTCGCGCATCGCCGAGGTCTGATATTTCTGTTTATGCCAGATGAAATAAAACTGTCGCGCCAGATCCAGATCCGGCGTCTCGACAGGCACCAGGCTGCCGCGGCGAAATGCGTCGCGCAAAGCCAGCCTGGAAATGCAGCCAATCCCCAAACCAGACTCCACCGCGCGTTTGATCGCTTCGGTGTGCTCAAGCTCGAGCCGGATGTTTAACGAAGTGCGGTGATGGCGCATGGCTTGATCGAAGGTCAACCGCGTGCCCGAGCCCTGTTCGCGCAGGATCCAGGCTTCGTGGCTCAACTCCTCCATGGTGGCCGTGCCACGCTTGGCCAACGGATGCTGAGGGGCGCAAAACACCACCAGTTCGTCCTCGACCCAGCTTTGCACTTCGATGTCCGGATGACTGCAGTCGCCTTCGATTAGACCCAGATCAATTTCATAGTGGGCCACTTGCTGCACGATATTGGCAGTGTTCTGCACATGCAGCTTCACCTGGCTTTCCGGGTGGCGCTGCATGAAGCTGCCGATCAACAATGTGGCCAGGTAATTGCCGATGGTCAGGGTCGCACCCACGGCCAGCGAGCCGAAACCGGATTTGCCATTGAGCAGGTCCTCGATTTCCTTGGCTTGGTCCAGCAGCGCCACCGCTTGTGGCAACAGCTGTTTGCCCAGGGCGTTCAGGCTCAACCGTTTGCCGGCACGGTCGAACAACTGGCAGCTGCACTGGCGCTCCAGTTCGGTGATCGAGGTGCTCGCCGCCGATTGCGAGAGGTTGAGCAGACCCGCGGCACGGGACACACTTTCCTGCTGGGCGACGGCGACGAATACTTGAAGTTGACGGAGAGTAAATCGCATATCGATATAACCGATAACCCTTATCTTAATAATCCATTTAACAGATATTGTCTCTGCCTTTAGAATGCGATGCAATTGCGCAGAGCTGGCTTTTTTTGCAGAGCAGGCGCCGAACACGCGCAGACAAATCTCCAGGAGTCCCACGTACATGAGCAACATGAACCACGAGCGTGTCCTCAGTGTTCACCACTGGAACGACACTCTGTTCAGCTTCAAGTGCACCCGTGATCCGGGCCTGCGCTTCGAGAACGGTCAGTTCGTGATGATCGGCCTGCAACAGCCCAACGGCCGCCCGCTTATGCGCGCTTACTCGATTGCCAGCCCGAACTGGGAAGAGCATCTCGAGTTCTTCAGCATCAAGGTGCCTGATGGTCCGCTGACTTCGCAGTTGCAGCATCTGAAGGAAGGCGACGAGATCATCATCAGCAAGAAGCCTACCGGCACGCTGGTACTGGATGACCTCAAGCCTGGCAAACATTTGTACCTGCTCAGCACCGGCACCGGTCTGGCGCCGTTCATGAGCGTCATCCAGGACCCGGAAACCTACGAGCGCTTCGAAAAAGTGATCCTGTGCCACGGCGTTCGTTACGTCAACGAAGTCGCTTACCGCGAGTTCATCACCGAGCACCTGCCGCAGAACGAGTTCTTCGGTGACGCGCTGCGTGACAAGTTGATCTACTACCCGACCGTGACCCGTGAGCCGTTCGAGAACGAAGGTCGCCTGACCGACCTGATGCGCAGCGGCAAGCTGTTCAGCGACATCGGTCTGCCACCGATCAACCCGCAGGACGACCGTGCCATGCTGTGCGGCAGCCCGAGCATGCTCGACGAGACCAGTGAAGTGCTGAACAGCTTCGGCCTGAAGGTTTCGCCGCGGATGCGCGAGCCGGGTGATTACCTGATCGAGCGAGCGTTCGTCGAGAAGTGACCGCAGGTCGCCTGTAGGAGCGAGCTGGCTCGCGATGGTCGTTAACGATAACGCGCGTTTTCTGGTTTAACGCGGTGAGTTCGAGCCCATCGCTGGCAAGCCAGCTCCTACAGTAGGTACGCAGCACAAAGAAAAGCCCGCATGGCCTGAAAAGGTCATGCGGGCTTTTTCGTTTCCGGAGTTCAGACCCGCGCGGGAATGACTTCCAGGACGCGGATCAGCTCCGGTGTCGGGTAATGCCAACGCACATCCAGATCCCAGAACTGCGCGCCGTATTCCCGCTCGGGTGCAGGCATTTGATAGGCCGGGCGTGGATCCTGCGCCAGGCATTGCTCGATCAACTCAACCAAAGGCTCCTCAAGGCGCTGAGCGTGTTCGTGAGCCTGTTGCAGCGCTGCGTCCGTCCACTGCACGGGAATCAACAGCGGCGCAGCGCTGGCGATGCTGTTGGTGGCTGTATCGATGATGTCGGCGTAAGGCACGTAGGGTTTTATGTCGAGAATCGGCGTGCCGTCCAGCAAGTCAATACCGGATATCCACAGGCGATTGGCTTCGATCTTGTCCAGCTTGACCACGGATTGACCGATGCCATTGGGGCGGTGGGTGGCGCGGGTGGCGAACACGCCCATGGACTTGTTGCCGCCGAGGCGCGGTGGGCGGACCTTCAAGCGAGGTTTTTCTTCCAGGGCCTGGTGGAACAGGAACAGCAGCCACACGTGGCTGACCTGCTCCAGGCCTTGTACCGCGTCCCCTTGATCGAACGGAGCCACCAGTTCCAGCACGCCACGGGCAGCCGGGGCCAGTTGCGGTTGGCGCGGAATGGCGAATTTCTCCTTGAAGCAGGAGCGCACGAAGCCGATGGGGGAAACGCTGTAGGTCATGGTTTGGGGTCGAGGTGGAATTTAAGGCAGGCATGATAACCCACACGGCCTTTGGCCCGGTGGCGCCTATCGGTCCGTCATCGCGGGCAAGCCACGCTCCCACAGGGTTCTCGAGCGCACACAAGATTTGTGTCCGTCTCAAAACCTGTGGGAGCGTGGCTTGCCCGCGATGGCCGCACCGCCGATCTACAGGCTGAACCCACCATCCAGCGGAATGATATTCCCGGTCATATAAGCCCCGGCAGTACTCGCCAAACTGATCGCCAGCGCCGCCATTTCCTCCTCGCGGCCCCAACGCTTCATCGGGATCAACGCCGTATCCTGCGCCAGCGCCTGTTCATCATTGCCGATGTGCTGGGTCATCTTGCTCGGAAACCGCCCCGGGGCGATCACGTTGACGTTGATGTGCTGGCTCACCAGTTCGCGCGCCAGAATCCTCGACAGTTGGTGCAACGCAGCCTTGCTCGGCCCGTAGGCATACGCCTGCTCGCCGAAGGAGGAAATCCCTGCCACCGATCCTATGTTGATGATCCGCGCCGGATTCGCTTCGGAACCGGCCTTGCGCAGCAGGGGCAGGAACTGCTGGATGCAGTTGAACACCGACGTCACGTTGAGCTGCATGACTTTTTCCCAGCCTTTGATCGGGTAGCTCTCCAACGGTGCGCCCCAGGTGGTGCCGGCATTGTTCACCAGGATGTCCAGATGAGTGATCTGCTCGCCCAGGCGGGTGGCCAGTTGCAGGACGCCCTCTTCGGTGGCGAGGTTCGCCGCGATGGCGCGGCAGCGGCCAAGTGCACCGAGTTCGTCAGCGGTTTGCTGGCAGGCTTCGACGTCGCGGGCGCAGACGTATACGGTGGCGCCCGCCTCGACGTAGGCCTTGGCGATCATCTTGCCGATACCACGGGTGCCGCCGGTCACCAGGGCGGTGCGGCCTTGCAGGGAAAAGTAGGGATGCATGGCGAATCCTGAGAACTGAGGTCTTTACACCCTAGTCGTCAGCCGCCAGAAGCGGAGCCACTATTTTTGCGCGGAATAGGGAGGCATTCGGTCCTGTAGGAGCTGGCTTGCCAGCGAAGGATGAGAGACCGCCGCGTTCATCCAGTCAGCACGCGTTATCGTTTGCGACCATCGCTGGCAAGCCAGCTCCTACAGAAAACAGATGTGTCTTGAGCTTACTGCGGGCGCACTCGCAGGGTCAGGCCCTTGAGGAAATTGCGCAGCAGCTGGTCGCCGCACGGGCGATAGTTGGTGTGACCGAACTTGCGGAACAGTGCGCTCAGCTCAGGCTTGGACACCGGGAACTCGGCAGCCTTGAGGATTGCGTGCATGTCGTCTTCTTTGAGCTCGAACGCCACCCGCAGCTTTTTCAGGATGATGTTATTGGTCACCGGCACTTCGATCGGCTGCGGTGGGCGGCTTTCGTCCTTGCCGCGCTTGAAGATCACCAGGCCGTCGAGGAAGTGCGCCATGACTTCGTCCGGGCAGCGTACGAAACCTTCCTCGTCTTCCTCTTTCTTGTCGAGGTAGGTCAACAGGTCCGGCAGGGTCACGTCCAGGCCGCCGAGCTTGATGATCTCGATGACTTTCTTGTCGCTGATGTCGAGCATGTAGCGCACGCTGCGCAGTACGTCGTTATGAATCATGTGTGCAGTCCTGATATTCAGCTGTGGGCGTCGCGGCCAGGCGCGGCGCCGAAATGGATGGCGGCGAGAAAAGCCTTAGAACTTCTCTTTGCCGGACAGATAGCGCCATTGCCCCACCGGCACTTTGCCGATGGACACGCCACCGATGCGAATACGGCGGATACCGACGACCTTGAGGCCGACCGCCTGGCAGAGCAGGGCGATGATGCCCGGCTGCGGGTTCTTCATGGCAAAGCGCAGACGGTTCTCGTTCTGCCAGCTGGCCTTGACCGCCGGCAACTCCTTGCCCTTGTAGGTCAGGCCGTGGTTCAGGCGGTTCAGGCCGTGGGCCACCATCTCGCCTTCAACCTCGACCACATACTCTTGCTCGATCTTGCTGGAGTCGGCGGTAAGTTTGCGCAGGATTTTCCAGTCCTGGGTGAACACCAGCAGCCCGCTGGCGTTGGCCTGCAGGTCGGTGCTGGCGGTCAGGCGCAGGAAGTGCCCGCGCAACGGGCGCTTGCCGTAGCGGTGCTCTTCGCTCAGGGTCTCGGCGCCGAGGGTGGCCATGGCAGTGTCTGCGTCCATGCCTGCGGGCACATTGAGCAGCAGGGTCACCGGTTCCGGTGCGGTGGCCTTGGCTTCTGGATCAAGCTCGACCTTCTGGGTGTCGACCTTGAATTGCGGCTCGTCGATGACCACACCGTCGACGGTGACCCAGCCGCCCTCGATGAACAGCTCAGCCTCCCGACGGGAACAGCCGACGAGTTCGATGAGGCGTTTGGAGAGACGAATCGGGTCAGTCATGTCAGGGCCGTAACAAAAAGGGGGTGGGCATTGTACCTGCCTGGCGCCGGTTAATCCCGGTTCCATTTACGCGCAGTGCTTTTTGTAGGAGCTGGCTTGCCAGCGATGGATTCAAGAGCACCGCGTTCTTCTGAAATAGCGCGTTATCGTTCACCACCATCGCTGCGATGCGGCGACCCGACAAGCCAGCTCCTACAGATGTCTGTGTTGTATCAGCCATGTTGGGAGTGTTTCTGGGCCCGGCGCAAACGCATGTGCAACAACGGATACGGCTGGCCCATGCCATCGACCTCCGAACGACCGATGACCTCGAAGCCTTGCTTGAAGTAAAAGCCGAGGGCTTGCGGGTTCTGTTCGTTGACGTCCAGTTCGTCGGCGTTCAGGTGTTCCAGGGCATAGTGCAACAATTTCTTGCCCAGGCCCTGGCCGCGATGGTCGGGGTCGATGAAGAGCATTTCGATCTTGCCGGCCGCGACGCCGGCGAACCCGGTGATGCGCTGGTTCGAATCCTTGGTGCAGATCAGCATCACCGCGTCGAGGTAGCGGGTCAGCACCAGGTTCTTCAGCAGTTCGATGTAGCTGTCTGGCAGAAAGTCGTGGGTGGCGCGTACCGAGGCCTCCCAGACCCGGGTCAATTCTTCGTAGTCGCCGAGTTTCGGCGTGTGGATGACCGAATGCTGACGCATGCCCGTCTGCCTCTTATGCAGTGGTTGATAGGAATCCTTCCATGTGCAAACGATAGCCGTAAAAAAGCCCCGCATCTCGTCAAGAGAGCGGGGCTTTGCGTATTTTTTGCGTTTAGATCTGTTCAGCCCACAGATCGTATTCGTCGGCGTCGGTCACTTTGCACCAGACCTTGTCGCCCGGCTTGAGGTTGCTGCCGTTGTCGATGAATACGTTGCCGTCGATTTCCGGGGCATCGAAGAAGCAGCGGCCGACCGCGCCTTGCTCGTCGACTTCATCGACCAGCACTTCGATCTCACGGCCGATGCGCATTTGCAGACGCGCCGAGCTGATGGCCTGCTGGTGCGCCATGAAGCGCTCCCAGCGGTCCTGCTTGATGTCGTCCGGGACGACTTCCAGGTCCAGGTCATTGGCCGGTGCGCCTTCAACCGGCGAGTACTGGAAGCAGCCGACGCGGTCGAGCTGGGCTTCGGTCAGCCAGTTCAGCAGGTACTGGAAGTCTTCTTCGGTCTCGCCCGGGAAGCCGACGATGAAGGTCGAACGGATGATCAGGTCCGGGCAGATTTCGCGCCAGTTCTTGATCCGCGCCAGGGTCTTGTCTTCGAAGGCCGGGCGTTTCATCGACTTGAGCACTTTCGGGCTGGCGTGTTGGAACGGGATGTCCAGGTACGGCAGGATCTTGCCGGCGGCCATCAGCGGGATCAGCTCGTCAACGTGCGGGTACGGGTAAACGTAGTGCAGGCGAACCCAGACGCCGAGGGTGCTCAGGGCTTCGCAGAGTTCGGTCATGCGGGTTTTCACCGGCGCGCCGTTCCAGAAACCGGTGCGGTATTTCACATCGACGCCGTAGGCGCTGGTGTCCTGGGAGATCACCAACAGCTCTTTGACGCCGGACTTGACCAGACGCTGGGCCTCGTCGAGCACATCACCCACCGGGCGGCTGACCAGTTTGCCGCGCATCGACGGGATGATGCAGAAGCTGCAGCTGTGGTTGCAGCCTTCGGAAATCTTCAGGTAGGCGTAGTGGCGCGGGGTCAGCTTGATGCCTTGTGGCGGCACCAGGTCGATCAGCGGGTTGTGGTCCTGGCGCGGCGGCACGACTTCGTGCACGGCATTGACCACTTGCTCGTACTGCTGCGGGCCGGTCACCGCCAGCACGCTCGGGTGTACGTTGCGAATGTTGCCTTCTTCGACGCCCATGCAGCCGGTCACGATGACCTTGCCGTTTTCCTTGATGGCTTCGCCAATCACTTCCAGGGACTCGGCCTTGGCCGAATCGATGAAGCCGCAAGTGTTGACTACCACGACATCGGCGTCCTGGTAGGTGGACACCACGTCATAGCCTTCCATGCGCAGCTGGGTAAGGATGCGCTCGGAGTCGACCAGTGCTTTGGGGCAACCCAGGGATACGAAGCCAACCTTTGGATTGGCCGGCGCAGGAGTGGTGGACATGTCTAACCTCGGTATTTTGTGACGCCGCTTGCCGGGCAGGGCAAAACCGACGGACGGGCGCTTGAACTGCGCCTCTGATCAAAAAGTGCGCAATTCTAGCGATGAGTCGTTCACTTGACCAGCTTTATGCGGGGAAATACGACGAGTGCTGCGCTATGCTTCGCGCCGTTAGGCTTTACAGATTTTTTACTGTCAACAAAACGTCTGTAACGTGAAGTAAAACAGCGCATGCTGCACGACAAAGCATAGTGCTTCTTTCAAAGAAGCCCGGGTCTGAGAAGTAGGAGTGGTGGATGGGTCAGGCAAGTAGTCAGGCTACCGATGCCGAGCATTCGGCGGTGAAGCCGATCGGCATGCTGGTCGCGGCAGTCGGGGTGGTTTATGGCGATATCGGCACCAGTCCGTTGTACACCCTGAAGGAAGTATTTTCCGGAGGCTATGGCGTGCCGGTCAACCATGACGGGGTGCTGGGGATTCTTGCGCTCATTTTCTGGTCGCTGATCTGGGTCGTGTCGATCAAGTACATGATGTTCGTGCTGCGCGCCGACAACCAGGGCGAAGGCGGGATCATGGCCTTGACCGCACTGGCCCGGCGGGCGGCGGCGGGGCATGCCAAATTGCGCATGTTGCTGGTGGTCTGCGGACTGATCGGCGCGGCATTGTTCTATGGCGACAGCATGATCACTCCGGCGATCTCCGTACTGTCGGCGATCGAAGGCCTGGGGCTGGCGTTCGAAGGTATCGACCATTGGGTCGTGCCGCTGTCGCTGGTGGTGCTGGTTGCGCTGTTTCTGATCCAGCGTCACGGCACGGCGCGCATCGGCATTCTGTTCGGGCCGATCATGGTCACCTGGTTCCTCGTGCTGGGTGCATTGGGCGTCTATGGCATCAGCCAGCATCCGGAAGTCCTGGAAGCGATGAACCCGATGTGGGGCGTACGTTTCTTCATGGTCCATCCGGGCATGGGCGTGACGATTCTCGGCGCCGTGGTGCTGGCATTGACCGGTGCCGAAGCGCTGTACGCGGACATGGGCCACTTCGGCCGCAAGCCGATTGCACGTGCGTGGTTCATCCTAGTACTGCCGGCGCTGGTGCTGAACTACTTCGGCCAGGGCGCGCTGCTGCTAGGTGATCCGGAAGCGGCCCGTAACCCCTTCTACCTGCTGGCGCCGAGCTGGGCGTTGATCCCGCTGGTCGGCCTGTCGACCCTGGCCACGGTGATTGCCTCGCAAGCGGTGATTTCCGGTGCGTTCTCCCTGACCCGCCAGGCGATCCAGCTCGGTTACATTCCGCGCATGCACATCCGACACACTTCCAGTGCCGAACAGGGCCAGATCTACATCGGTGCGGTGAACTGGGCGTTGATGGTCGGCGTGATCCTGCTGGTGATCGGTTTCGAATCCTCCGGTGCCCTGGCCTCGGCCTATGGCGTGGCAGTGACGGGCACCATGCTGATGACCACCATCCTGGTGTCGGCGGTGATGCTGCTGCTGTGGAAGTGGCCACCAATCTTCGCGGTTCCGATATTGTTCGGCTTCCTGTTGGTCGATGGTCTGTACTTCGCCGCCAACGTGCCGAAAATCGTTCAGGGCGGTGCATTCCCGGTGATCGCGGGTTTCGCGCTGTTTGTGCTGATGACCACCTGGAAGCGCGGCAAGCAGTTGCTGGTCGAGCGTATCGATGAGGGTGGATTGCCGCTGCCGATCTTCATCAGCAGCATTGCCGTACAACCACCCCATCGTGTTCAGGGCACCGCCGTGTTCCTGACGGCACGGCCGGATGCCGTGCCCCACGCGCTGTTACATAACCTGCTGCATAACCAGGTACTGCACGAGCAAGTGGTGCTGCTGACGGTAGTGTACGAAGACATCCCGCGGGTGCCGCCGAATCGACGCTTCGAGGTCGACTCCTATGGCGAAGGGTTCTTCCGGGTCATCCTGCATTTCGGCTTCACCGATGAGCCGGACGTACCGCAGGCGCTGAAGCTGTGTCATCTCGATGAGCTGGATTTCAGCCCCATGCGCACCACGTACTTCCTCAGCCGCGAAACGGTCATCGCCTCCAAGCTCGAAGGCATGTCGCGCTGGCGTGAGGCGCTGTTCGCGTTCATGTTGCAGAACGCCAACGGCAACCTGCGTTTCTTTAATCTGCCGCTGAACCGGGTGATTGAATTGGGGACGCAGGTCGAAATGTAAACCTTATCCTGTAGGAGCGAGCTTGCTCGCGATGGTCTCAAATGCACCGCGTTTATTCAGGATTTCCGCGTCATCGTTGACGTCCATCGCGAGCAAGCTCGCTCCTACAGTGTGTTGTGGTGTTGAATGAAAAAGCCCCCGTTACCTTGCGGCAGCGGGGGCTTTTTTGTGGGGCTCAGATCACTCTTGAGCTTCTGCTTCTTTGGCTTGACGCTTCTCGATCACATCCACCAGGCGCTTGGCCAGCGCCGGATAGTTCTCGTCGAAGTGGTGGCCGCCAGGCAGCTTGATGGCTTCGCCTACTGCCGTCTTGTCGGTGCAGCCACTCTCGTCGGTTTCTTCTTCGCCGTAGATGCACACCACTTTGGCGGCTGGCAGCTTGGCCATTTCCGGGCCGGTGGCGGCTTCCTTGCCGGCGTTGCCGAGCCAGCCTTCGACTTCGATCTCGAAGCTGCCGGTACGGGCGAAGGCCAGCAGGATGATCGCGTCGACGCGTTGCTGTTCCGATTCGGCCAGGCGGTTGTAGATCGCCGGCAGTACGTCGGCGCCGAACGAATAGCCGGTCAGGATGAAGCGCTTGGTGCCCCATTTCTGCCGGTAGTGCTGCATCAGTTCAGCCAGGTCCAGCGCGCTTTGCTCCGGGCTCTTGTGCTGCCAGTAGTAGCGCAGGGTATCGATGCCGACCACCGGGTAGCCGATCTTGGCCATCTCGCCCGCCACGTCGCGGTCGAGGTCGCGCCAGCCGCCGTCGCCGGACAGGAACAGGGTCACGGTGTCACTGGCCTGGCCCGCTGGCACTTCGACCACCGGGATCTGCAGGCCGCCAGCGGCTTTGTCGCCACCGACGAGGATCTTGCGCAGTTCGTTGTTCAGCACTTGCGGCAGGTTGATGTCGTAGTCGCTGATGCTGGTTTCGGCGTTCGGTTGATCACGCACGAAGCCGGCACTGGTGTCGTCCGGGTTGTCGTTCCACGCGACCAGCCAGTGACCGTGGGCCGCGCTTTTGGGTAGCAGGTGAGTGCAGCCGCCCTTTTCCAGGGCCAGGTCAACCGAGACGGCCTGGGCCTTGTCGTCCTTTTGCTCGGACAACCAGCGCCAGGCCAGCACAGCGCCAGGGCCGATGCCGCTGACCAGGGTCGCGGGGCCTTTGAGTTCGCGCAGGCCCGATTGCAGGGCGCGGCTTTGCAGCAGGCAATCCTTGGGCAGGATCACCTGAACAATTTGCGCCGAACCACTGCGGCTCAGGGTCATCAATTGCTTGTCGCTGAGTTTCTGGTCTTCGTTGACCGCCACCAGCACCTGGGCGCGTGGCGTTGTGCCGGGGATGACACGGGTCATCGCCGCACCATCGGCCGGGGTCAGCAATTCGAGGGTCGGCTCCGGTGCCGGGCGTTTCAGGTACCAGAAACCGCCACCGAGAATCAGGGCCACTGTCACCAGTGTGCCCAATACATACCGCAAGGAGCGTTGAATCATCAGCGTTTCACCAATCCGGTCAAGCCACCCGCGATCAGGGCAGCGGTGTCGGCCAGCGCAACCAGCGGATCGAGTCCGGCGGGCACGGCCATATAACGGGGTTCCCAATCAGGCTGGAACTTATCTTTGAAGCGGCGCAAGCCTTGGAAGTTGTACAGCTGCTCACCACGGCGGAATACCATCGAGCCAAGGCGCTGGGTCAAGGGTGCGCCGCGACGGGGTTGCAACCCCGACAACGGCACCATGCCCAGGCTGAAACGCGCGTATCCATGATTTTTATAATGTTGAATCAGGCCGACCATCATGAACTCCATGGTCAGCTTCGGCGCATCCGGGTGTGCGCGCATCAGGTCGAGGCTGGCCAGGTCATGGCCGTAGGTCTCGAGCAAGTTTGCGAACGCCACCGGGCGTCCTTCGAAACGAATCACCGCGATGCGAAAATGCTTGAGGTAGTCATCGCTGAAGCGGCCCAGTGAAAAACCTTTCTCCCGGACGTTCTTGCCGGTCAGCCAGGCATCGGAAATTACCTTGAGCTCATCCATCGGCGCCTGGCCGGGTTCATGGATTTCCAGGGACAGGCCGTCGCGGGTGCCACGGTTCCAGGTGTAGCGCAGGTCCTTCATCTCTTTGCCCTTGGCTTCGAGATCAAAACGCTTGAGGTCGACCCGGGCTTCTTCGCCGAGCTTGATCGCGGTCAGGCCGATGTCCATGTAGTACGGCAGGTTCTCTGCACGCACTTGATAGAACACGGGGCGGGCGTGGTGGATGTCGCAAAGGTCGCGGAACTGCCAGATCATTTCCGCCCGTTGCTGGCCCGGGCCGATCGGGTCATACAACGCCACCAGGCTGCGGCCACGGCGGGCGTACATCAGGAACGCTTCGTCATTGGGGTGGAACAGCAGCGCCTTGTCGCCGGTCAGGGCCAGGCCGCCATCCGGTTGGGCCGATGCCATGAGGATCTTGCTGGCGCGCTCCAGTTCGTCGGGGGTGGGCAGGTGAATGACCGGGCGCGCGGTGCGCAGCAGCCAGGTCAGGGACACCACCACCAGCAGCACGGCAGCCCCGAGCAGCGAGCGCAGGCCGCGAGGGGCATCGGCGTCCAGAGTGAACTGCCACCAGAGTTGGTGACTGTATGGAACGTCCTGGTAGGCGAACAACAGCAACCAGATCGAGGCGCCGAGCACGCACAGGCTGGCCACCAGGTACAGCGGCGAGAACGGTACTTCGGTCAGTCGGCTGGGGCGATAGAACGAGCGGCGGAATACCCCGAGCAGGCTCGCCGTCAGCACCATCAGGCTGGCTTCTTCCCAGTCGAAGCCTTTGAGCAGCGAGAGCAGGGCGCCGACCAGTAACAGAATGGTGGTCAGCATCCACGCGGCCGACAGCCGGCGGCGCAGCCCCTGGGCCAGCAACAGGCAAAGCACGCCGACCAGGCTGGCGCCAAAGTGCGAAGCATCGACCAGTCGATGGGGGATCAGAAAACCGATGTGTTCCAGGCGCGTATCGATTTCCGGAGTGACGCCGGAGAACAGCAGGACAACACCGGACAGGAACACCAGCACCGCCAGTATCGGAGCCGCCAGACCCGAGGCCGCGCGCAACGTCTGGCGTGTCTGGAACAGGCGCTGGCCTTCGTTGATCAGCAGCAACAGGCAGGCCACCAGCAAGGGCAGGACCACGTAGATCAAGCGATAGAGCAGCAGGGCGGCCGCCAGTGGCGCAGCACCCAGGGTGTCGGAAAACGCCGCCAGCAAAATGGCTTCGAACACCCCGACACCGCCCGGCACATGGCTGAGCACGCCGGCAGCCAGCGCCAGCAGGTAAACCAGAAGGAATGCACCGAAGGGTGGTGTTTCCGGCAGCAGCAGATAGAGCACGGTCGCGGCGGCGGCTACGTCCAGGGCGGTGATGACCAATTGCAGGAAGGTCAGGCGACGCCCGGGCAGACGCAAGGTGCGGCGCCCGATCCTGACCAGCAGGTTGTCCGGGTAAGGCTGTTCCGGCAGCCGACGACGGTAGATACCGATGGCCAGCACCGAAAACAGCACGAGCACGGCAGTCGCCACTACGCCCAGCAACGTCTCGGAGAGTCCCAGGGCGGAGGACGCCGCTGGCAGGTCGCTGAGCGTTGCCAGGGCAGCCAGCGGCGGCAGGGCGCAACCCAGCGAGAGGCTGGCGAACAAAGTCATGCGGGCGACTTCTGCCGCTCCCAGGCCATGACGGGCATAGAGGCGATAGCGAACCGAGCCTCCCGACAACATTGAAAGACCGATGGCGTTGCCGATGGCAAAGGCCGTGAAACCGCCCAGAGCCAGGGTGCGCGGTGCCAGGCTCGCCCCGGCATAGCGGCTGGCTGACCATTCGTAGCCGAGCAGAATGATGAAGCCCACCACAGTTGCAGCCAGCGCGCCCATCAAGGCAGGTTTCGGAACGTCGAGGATCGAGTCGTGCAGGGCGTTAAGGTCGAGTTCGCTCAACAGGTGGCGACAGGCAATCAGCGCGATTGCGAACAGCAGCAGGGTGACCGCCAGGCCAATGGGTTGACGGTATTTGCTCAAACGATCAAGCAGGCGCAGGCGCTCGGCATTGATCGGTTGTGTCGCTGTGACAGTGTCTTGTGAATCAGACGAGTTGGCGCGCATCAATCACCTCTTGGATCGTGCGCGACAGGATGGAGGTATCCAGCCAAGTTACCAATCCCTGTAGAAAAAAATAATCACAAATTTTAACGCCTATCACCCGGCAACAGGGATGGCGCGTTATCAGTCGCGGAGGCTTCAGCCTGTGATAGAGCATAGTCTGAACCCGGCGCATGGGTGATCCCCAAGCGGCTTGCTACACAGTGACAGGTCATTGTTGCGAAAGGACTTTTTCAACAGATACAAAAAAGGCCACTCTTTCGAGTAGCCTTTTTTGATGTTTGGTTGCGGGAGCCGGATTTGAACCGACGACCTTCGGGTTATGAGCCCGACGAGCTACCAGACTGCTCCATCCCGCGTCTGTGTGGCGGCATTCTATAGAGATGCGCCGGGGTGTCAACCGTTAATCCTGAAGCAGGTCAAATAAATGTTGAATCGCGGCAAACGGTCGCAGGGATGGCCTAAGTTTCGGAATCAGAACGATTTCCGGTTTCGGTTTCGTTGAGCGTCCAGGCCTTGTTTCGGCGTTCGGTGCTACAAAACGAGCGCGCACAAAAAAGGCCACTCTTTCGAGTAGCCTTTTTTGATGTTTGGTTGCGGGAGCCGGATTTGAACCGACGACCTTCGGGTTATGAGCCCGACGAGCTACCAGACTGCTCCATCCCGCGTCTGTGTGGCTCATTCTATAGAGATGCGCTCGGGTGTCAACCTCCAATTCCGATAAAACCTCTTCCCGTTCAATCGCTTAGCGTTCAAAAGGGGAGGTCGGCCGGTCTGTGAGGCAGGCAGGACAAGGCCTGCGAGTCTATTGAAAGTATTTTTTCGATTGAAAAAATAAATTCACAATCGACTCTTCCTACAATTGGAAAAGAACATTCAGACTACTGGTGCTATATACAGGTGTCGGTGAGATACTGTTTGTCCGGCACGCCATGACGCCTTTTCCTTGCCATGAACACAGCTTTGCTATGACCCAACGCAAGATCATCCACGTCGATTGTGACTGCTTCTATGCAGCCATCGAGATGCGCGACGACCCACGCCTGGCCGGTAAACCACTGGCGGTAGGTGGGTCGGCGGACCGGCGCGGGGTGATCGCCACCTGCAATTATGAGGCGCGAGCGTACGGGGTGCGTTCGGCGATGTCCTCTGGGCATGCCTTGAAGCTGTGCCCGGACCTGACCATCGTCAAGCCACGCATGGATGCCTATAGAGAAGCGTCCAGGGAAATTCATGCGATCTTTCGCGATTACACCGAGATCATCGAGCCGCTCTCGCTCGATGAGGCGTACCTCGATGTGTCGGACAGCGCGCATTTCGCAGGCAGTGCAACGCGAATCGCCCAGGACATCCGGCGCCGGGTCTCCAACCAGTTGCACATCACCGTGTCGGCGGGTGTGGCGCCGAACAAGTTTCTGGCCAAGATTGCCAGTGACTGGAAAAAGCCCAACGGCCTGTTTGTCATCACACCGGACCAGGTCGAGGACTTTGTCAGTGGTTTGCCGGTGAGCAAATTGCACGGGGTCGGCAAAGTCACCGCCGACAAGCTCGGCAAGCTGGGTATCACCGATTGCCTGCAATTGCGCGAGTGGGACAAGTTGGCGCTGGTGCGTGAGTTCGGCAGCTTTGGCGAGCGACTCTGGAGCCTGGCCCGTGGGATCGACGACCGTGTGGTGCACAACGACAGTCGTCGTCAGTCGATCAGCGTTGAAAATACCTACGACGTTGACCTGCCGGACCTGAAGAGCTGCCTGGACAAGTTGCCCGAGCTGCTGGAGACCCTGGCCGGTCGCATGGCGCGGATCGACAGCAGCTATCGTCCGGGCAAGCCGTTCGTCAAAGTGAAGTTCCACGACTTCACCCAGACTACATTGGAGCAGGCCGGGGCAGGGCGGGATCTGGGCAGTTATCAGTTGATGCTGACCCAGGCCTTCAATCGCGGCGGTAAGCCGGTGCGGTTGTTGGGTGTCGGGGTGCGGCTGGAGGACTTGCGGGGCGGGTTCGAGCAGATGGAGTTGTTTGAGCGGTAGTTTTGTGGTGAATGTGGGGGCCCCTTCGCGAGCAAGCCCGCTCCCACATTGGATTTGTGAACACCTGAAATCCTATGTGGGAGCGAGCCTGCTCGCGTTTAGTTCAGCCCCGGATTCGCTACCAGTCGCTCGCCATTGCGGGCCAGTGACTTCAGGAACTCAGTCTGCAATTCGGGATCATTGCGTGTCAGTTCGATCAGGCTCTGTTCCAGTTCACTGGCTTCCTCTTCAAGACCCAGCTCCGACAGGCGCTTGACCCGGTGGACCCACTGATTGACTTCGTCGCCCTCGAGATCGTCATAAATCAGCCCGTGGGCCTCATAGAGCTTGCTGCGCAAGGTGCTGCTGACGGCTAGCGAGGAGTCGGTGTGTACGTCGTCCTTGGCATCCTCGACACGAATCAGCAATCGGCTCAGGTGATTGATGTCATGTTCGGCGAACGGGTTGTCCAACAGATTCAGGCGCAACACGCCGTTTTTGTCGGTGGTCAGTTCGAAGGTTTCCTTGCCGGCCTTGACCTCGACCGGGCGCTCGCTCCAGGGCAGGCTTGAGTACTCCGTGCGCTTGTCGCGCTGGACTTCATCAATGCCGGCCAGGTTCTGCTGCGCGCGACCATGGGACTGCACGTTCATGAACGGGTTGAGCCCGGCGAAACCGTAGCTCAGCCAGTCCTTGGTCACGCTGTCCGGCAAATTGCCGAGGGCAAACACATTGACCACGTTGGCACCGACACCCGCTACCACGGCCACCGCGCCCAGCGGGATTTCGTAAATCTCCCGCCAGGGTTGGTACGGCGTATAGCGGTCATAGTGACGCGTGACTTCGTATTCGGTGACTTCGAAAGTCTTCTGCTCGTGGATTTTCACCCGCCGTTGCGGAAGCTCAAGCACCTTGGGCTCACCGACATCGATCTGCAGGCTGTGATCGAGCAATTTGCGCTCGACACGTTCCTCGTGCTCGCTGCGTTGTGACATTTGATTGGCACAGCCGCTGACCAGCAGGGCGCCGCACAAGGCGGCACCACCGAGGCCTAAGGTGTTTCGCTTGAACATGACGTCTCTATATCTGCTATCAGCGGCGGATGCGGGCCTGAAGGAAGGACAGTACGTCGGCGACCGGCAGCGCTTGTGCGTCGGCCTCGGTACGGCTCTTGTATTCCAGGTTGCCTTCGGCCAGGCCGCGGTCGCTGACCACGATCCGGTGTGGAATGCCGATCAGCTCCATGTCCGCGAACTTGATGCCCGGGCTGGTTTTCTTGTCACGGTCATCCAGCAGCACTTCGAAGCCGGCAGCGGTAAGTTGCGCGTACAGCTTGTCGGTGGCTTCGCGAACCTGCTCGGTTTCATAGCGCAGCGGCACCAGGGCAATCTGGAACGGCGCGAGGGTGTCGCTCCAGATGATCCCGTTTTCGTCGTTGTTCTGCTCGATGGCAGCCGCCACCACGCGAGACACACCGATGCCGTAGCAGCCCATTTCCAGGGTGACCGGCTTGCCGTTCTCGCCCAGCACTTCGCATTTCATCGCTTTGCTGTACTTGTTGCCCAGCTGGAAGATGTGCCCGACTTCGATGCCGCGCTTGATCTCCAGGGTGCCCTTGCCGTCCGGGCTCGGGTCGCCGGCCACGACGTTGCGCAGGTCGGCAACGGTCGGAACAGGCAGGTCGCGTTCCCAGTTCACACCGAAGTAGTGTTTATCATCGATGTTGGCACCGATGCCGAAGTCGCTCATCAGCTCGACCGAACGGTCGATGATGATCGGCAGCGGCAGGTTCAACGGGCCGAGGGAACCTGCACCGGCGCCAATGGCCTCGCGCAGTTCGCCTTCCGAGGCCATGACCAGCGGGCTGGCAACGCCTGGCTGGTTGGCGGCCTTGATTTCGTTCAGCTCATGGTCGCCACGGATGATCAGGGCAATCAGCTTGCCTTTCTCTTCAGCATGCACCACGAGGGTCTTGATGGTTTTCTCGATCGGCAGGTTGAAGCCTTCGACCAGTTGCGCAATGGTCTTGGCGTTCGGTGTGTCGACCAGGCGCAGCTCTTCGGTCGCAGCGGCACGCGAGGTTTCGCGAGGCACGGCTTCGGCCTTTTCGATGTTGGCGGCGTAGTCGGAGCCGTTGCTGAACACGATGTCGTCTTCACCGGACTCGGCCAGTACGTGGAACTCGTGGGAGCCGGCACCGCCGATGGAGCCGTTGTCGGCTTCTACAGGGCGGAACTTCAGGCCCAGACGGGTGAAAACGTTGCAGTAGGCTTGGTGCATGCGGTCGTAGGTGACCTGCAGCGAAGGCTGGTCGGCGTGGAAGGAGTAGGCGTCCTTCATGATGAATTCGCGGCCGCGCATCAAGCCGAAGCGTGGGCGGATTTCGTCACGGAATTTGGTCTGGATCTGGTACAGGTTGATCGGCAGCTGCTTGTAGCTGCTCAATTCGTTGCGCATCAGATCGGTGATGACTTCTTCGTGGGTCGGGCCGGCGCAGAAGTCGCGACCGTGGCGATCCTTGAAGCGCAGCAATTCAGGGCCGTACTCTTCCCAGCGCCCGGATTCCTGCCACAGCTCAGCCGGTTGCGTGCTTGGCATCAACACTTCGAGAGAGCCGGCAGCGTTCATTTCTTCACGAACGACGGCTTCGACCTTGCGCATTACCCGCAAGCCCATCGGCAGCCAGGTGTACAGGCCTGAGGCGAGTTTGCGGATCATGCCGGCGCGCAGCATCAGCTGGTGGCTGATCACGACCGCGTCGGAAGGCGTTTCTTTTTGTGTGGCGAGCAAAAATTGACTGGTGCGCATGGTTGGCCGTTATCGATTGCTGATGACGAGATATGACGGAGCATTGTACGGGCGAGATCCGCTGGCGTACAGGCGTGCGGTCGGTGGTGTGGCAGGAGGGCGCGATTCACTCGGCCCTCCGCGATTCTTCCTGCGTAAAGAACCTACGATTCTTCGGCGACCGGGGTGTGCACCGGTTCCGGTGTAGGTGTCGGACCTTCACGGCGGTTCTCCTGGAACCAGTGCAGCGCGATCAACAGCAGGGTCGGGACGCCCAGCAGGGCGGTAATCAGGAAGAAGTCGTGATAACCGAACTTCTCCACCATGACCCCTGAATAGCCGCCGATCAGGCGTGGCAGTAGCAGCATGATCGAGCTGAGCAGGGCGTATTGGGTGGCGGAGAATTTGAGGTTGGTCAGGCTCGACAGGTAGGCGACGAACGCCGAGGTCGCCAGGCCCGAGCTGAAGTTGTCCAGGGAGATGGTCAGCACCAGCATGTTCAGGTTGGGGCCCATGTCGGCGAGCATCAGGAACAGGATGTTGGTCGCCGCGGAGGCGACACCGCCGATGAACAGGATCGGCAGGATGCCGAAACGCACGATCAGCAGGCCGCCCATGCCAGCGCCGACCAGGGTCATGATCAGGCCGAAGATTTTGCTGACGCTGGCGATCTGGTCCTTGGTGAAGCCCTGGTCGATGTAGAACACGTTGGCCATCACGCCCATGACCGTATCGGACATCCGATAGGTGGCGATCAAGCCGAGCAGCAATAGCGCTTGCCAGCGGTATCGCAGGATGAAGTCGTTGACTGGTGTCAGCACTGGCGCCAGGCCACGGCGGCCCATGGCCGAGAGGCACAGGGCGGTGAGGGTGGTATAGAGAATCGCGCGCAGGAAGGCACGGTCCTCCAGCAGCAGGTCGAGCAGGCTCTCGCCTTCGAACAGTACGCTGGCGAAGTCGGTGTTGTAGAGCTGGGTGAACATGGCCGGCACGGACACCAGCAATACGATCAGCACGAACACCGAGGCCAGTTGATGCACGAAGCTGTAGCGCCCGGCCTGCAGTTGCGTGCGCAATGGTACTGGCGGCTCGCGCATGAACAGGGATGTCAGCAGTGCCGGGACCATCAGGGCACCGAACAGGATGTAAGTGCCGGCCCAGGCCGAATGCTTGTAGTTGAAGCCGGTGGAGCCAAAACCTTCGGCGAAGTACAGCGCGCCTGCGGTAGCCAGCAGCGCGGCGACCCGGTAACCGGACATGTAACTGGCGGCCAGTGCGGCCTGGCGGTTGTCTTCGGCGATTTCCAGACGGTAGGCATCGACCGCGATGTCCTGCGTCGCTGATGCGAAAGCGACGACGACGGCAATGGCGATCAGCCAGGACAAATGCTTTTGCGGGTCGCAGAAACCCATCCCGATCAGGCCAAGGATAACCAGTGCCTGGGACAGCACGAGCCAGGACCTTCGTCGACCGAGTTTGCCGAGCAATGGCAGTCGCCATTGGTCGAGCAGGGGTGACCAGACCCATTTGAAGGCATACGCCAGGCCGATCAGGCTTGCATAGCCAATGGTTTCACGCGCCACGCCGGCTTCACGCAGCCAGACTGAAAGCGTCGAAAACACCAGCATGTAGGGCAGGCCGGCGGCGAAACCAAGCAGCAACAGCACGAGTGTCGAGGGGCTGGCATAAGCGGCGAGCGCGGCGCGCCAGGTTTTACGGGGCATGGGCTGGAGTCTGCCTCAAGAAATACGGAAACAAAGCGCGCACTCTAACCGCTGTGCTCTACCGGACGCCAGCCATGGCGCTGAATATCAACACGATTATTCAGGACACTGATGCCCTCCATGCGTAATCGTGCGCGCTGCTCATCACCCGAAGGGCTGCCGACCGGCAGGCTGATACGCCCGTTTGCGCCCAGAACACGGTGCCAGGGCAACTTGCTGTCGCCGGGCAGTTGACTGAGGGTGCGCCCGACCCAGCGGGCGGCGCGACCCAGTCCTGCGAGCTCGGCCAACTGGCCGTAGCTGACGACTTTGCCCTCGGGTACTTGTGCCAGCGTCAAATACAGCGCCGTGCGTCGGATTTGCGCTGCACTCTCGGGGTCTTCGGTTGGATCGGTCACGTCCGTCAGTCCTGAAGAAGTTTGCCTTACCATCTGTAGAGTAATTCCTGCGCAGGAAGTTGAGAAATGAACTCAACAGAAATAGTCGGGTCAGTCCTTGTCAGGGCATTGTTCCTACGGATAATGCCGACTTTTCTCGCAAGCCTGAGCCTGTATTTTGTTTATGTTGTCCAGATCCCTGCTGTGTCTCGCCGTCCTTGGCGCATCCTCTCCCTTGCTGGCCGATACCGTGTGGTTGAAGAACGGTGACAAGCTGAGCGGCAAGATCACGCTGTTCGATGGCGGAAAGCTGCTGATCCAGACCGAGTACGCCGGTGCGGTGACGATCGACTGGAAACAGGTCAAGACCCTGGACAGCGATCAGGAGTTGCTGGTCAAGCAGGATGCCTACAGTGGTGAGAAAGCCAAATCGTTGAAAGCGGCGGACGACGGCAAGGTCACGCTGGCCAACGGCGAGGGACCGAAGACGGTCGAACTGGCGAGCATCCAGCAGATTCTCAAGCCAAAACCGGTGGTCGAGGATCTGGTGTGGAAAGGCAACGTCGATGTCGCGCTGGATTATCAGCGGGCGGAAAACGACACCGATGACTACGACATCGACTTCAAGACCAGTGCGCGACACGGGCGCTGGCGGCACACCGCTGAAGGTGAGTACAACCGTGAGTTCCAGGACGACGTGGTGACCACGGACAACTGGCGGGCGGAATACTCCATCGACCGATTCCTGACCGAGCAATGGTTCTGGCAGGGGCGCCTGGTCTACAAACGCGACAAGGTCGAAGACCTTTCCCGTCAACGCACCGTCGGTACCGGTCCCGGCTATCAGTTCTGGGATAACGAACTCGGGGCGTTCTCCCTGGGCTCGCTGGTCAACCGCACGGACTATGAATTCTCCGATGGCAGCGAGGAAAATTTCTACGCCTTGGCCATGAAGTGGGACTACAACCGCTACCTGATCGGCAAACGTGTCGAGTTCTTCACCAATGGTGAGGTCGGCAAGCCGCTGTCGGGCGTGGCCGACTACGCGCTCGATGCCGAGATGGGGTTGCGCTACAAGGTGACTGACTGGGCTTCGCTGAACCTGAAGGCGGAACGCGATATCATCAGCGGCGCCGACGATGCGGATCTGGACAAGACACGCTACACCGCAGGGTTTGGCGTGACCTGGTAACAGCATCAAAAGATCGCCGCCTTCGACAGCGCCTGCAGGGTCAACCCGGGAGCTGTCGAAGGCGGCGATCTTTTTTGTGTGGACAAAACACCCGCCCACAAAAAAGCCCCGCTGTTGAGGGCGGGGCTTTTTACTAAAGCAAGTACAAGTTAGATAACTTGAACTTCTTCAGCTTGCATGCCTTTCTGACCGCGGGTAGCGATGAAAGAAACCTGTTGGCCTTCTTTCAGGCTTTTGAAGCCGTCGGACTGGATAGCTTTGAAGTGAACGAACAGGTCGTCACCGGATTGTGGAGTGATGAAGCCGAAGCCTTTTTCATCGTTGAACCACTTAACGGTACCGGTTTGGCGATTAGACATGGTGTAACTCCTTGAACAAAGATAACTGCGACTCAGGAAGAACCCTGGCCGAGACTGAGTGCAAAGAGCAGGAAAAATTCTTGTAGATGGTTGGATCGAAATTCAACATATCGTGTAGAGATTCTCAGTGACACAAGCAGCACAGTGACGCCACCTTAACCCTTTTTCCGGAACGTGCCAATGCTTCTTGCACAGGTTTCTCTGTTTTAAGGATCGGCGGTGTGACGGTTCGTCGCCAGCGCAGGTAATTCCCGCCTGTTCGGCGAGAATTGCACCGCGGACTTTGAACCCGGCGGCGCGCCCGGTAAGATGCCGGACAGAATTTTTCGACCTCGCTATTCAGGACACCCGCCATGAGCATCAAATCGGACAAGTGGATTCGCCGCATGGCGCAGGAACACGGCATGATCGAGCCATTCGTCGAGCGCCAGATGCGCGGCAGCGACGATAGCCGTGTGATCTCCTACGGCGTGTCGAGCTACGGCTACGATGTGCGTTGCACCAATCATTTCAAGGTGTTCACCAACATCAATTCGGCCATCGTCGACCCGAAGAACTTCGATGCCGGCAGCTTCGTCGACATCCACAGCGACGTGTGCATCATTCCGCCGAACTCCTTCGCCCTGGCCAGCACCGTCGAATATTTCCGCATTCCGCGTAACGTTTTGACCATTTGCCTGGGTAAAAGCACCTATGCGCGTTGCGGCATCATCGTCAACGTCACACCGCTCGAGCCTGAGTGGGAAGGTCACGTGACCCTCGAGTTCTCCAACACCACCAATCTGCCGGCGAAAATCTACGCGAACGAGGGCGTGGCACAGATGCTGTTCCTTGAGTCTGACGAAGAGTGTGAAGTGTCCTACAAGGACCGTGGCGGCAAGTATCAGGGCCAGCGTGGCGTGACCCTGCCTCGCACCTGAGTCAACCGTCTGGCAAATGCCGGGAATTCCTGAGCGGGCGTACACTCTATGGGTGTACTGTTCCGATCCGCGCAAGGTGGGTCGGGTCATCGCTCAGGAGTGCCGAATGAAGATCGATCCGCGAATCAGTGCCGAACTGGCAAGGCTTGAACCCAATCAGGTTGGCGTTCTGGCCTGGTCCTTGTTGGCACACCCGCCCGTCAGCATGGCAGGGGGCATTCCCGGCCAGCCTGATCCTGATACCCCGAACGAACAGCCCAATGAGCCGGGCGAGCCTACGCTGCCGGATGAGCCGCCGCCTGCGCCAGTAGTCTGATAATCCAGACACTACAGATCAAAAAATGTGGGAGCGGGCTTGCTCGCGAAAGCGGTGTGCCAGACAACACAAATGTTGAATGTCAGACCGCATTCGCGAGCAAGCCCGCTCCCACAGGTTTTTTGTCAGGTGTTACTTCAGGTTGCCGCTGAGGAACTGCTTCAACCGCTCGCTTTTCGGATTGCCCAACACCTCTTCCGGTGCGCCTTCTTCCTCCACCAGGCCCTGGTGCAGAAACAACACCTGGCTCGACACTTTGCGGGCGAAGCTCATTTCGTGGGTCACCATGATCATGGTCCGGCCTTCTTCGGCCAGGCCCTGGATCACCTTGAGCACTTCACCCACCAGTTCCGGGTCCAGCGCCGAGGTCGGTTCGTCGAACAGCATGACTTCCGGCTCCATGGCCAGTGCGCGGGCAATCGCTACCCGTTGTTGCTGACCGCCGGACAGGAATGCCGGGTATTGGTCAGCCACACGGGGGGCCAGCCCCACTTTGTCGAGGTAGCGCCGGGCGCGATCCTCGGCTTCTTTCCTGTCACAGCCCAGCACCCGGCGCGGCGCCATGGTGATGTTTTCCAGCACCGTCATGTGGCTCCACAGGTTGAAATGCTGGAACACCATGGCCAGACGGGTGCGAATCCGCTGCAGTTCATTGGCGTCGGCCACGTGCATGCCGTGACGATCCTTGATCATGCGGATGTTCTGCCCGTCGAGGCTCATGGCGCCATCGTTGGGTTGTTCCAGGAAGTTGATGCAGCGCAGAAAGGTACTTTTACCCGAGCCGCTGGCGCCGATCAGACTGATGACGTCGCCGGTTTTGGCCTTGAGCGAAACACCTTTGAGGACTTCATGGTCGCCGTAGCTTTTATGCAGGCCTTCGATGGTCAATTTGTACATGGGGCGTGCATCCTCAAGGCGAAAGTAGATAGCCGCTGCGATAGGCTTCGGTGCCCGCGACGTGGGCGATCACCATGCCGGCAGTGGCCATGCGGCGCAGCGAGCGGGCGTACATCAGCCCGGCTGTGGCGCAATGAACGGGAGTGACCAGATCGTTGACCGGATCAATGATCTCGGCGATCAGTTGGCCGGCTTCCAGGTACTGTCCCGGCCGCGCGGTGAATACCAGCAGGCCGCCGACGGGCGTGGCCACCGGCTCAACACCGGCCAGCGGTGTCGCCGGATAGGGCAGGTCGGGCAGGGGCGCGGGTTCGCCGGCGATCGCGCCGAAATGGATCAGGTAATCGATCAGCGCCTGGCAATCGAGGCTGGCCAGCGGGTGATTGACGTCGCCTTGACCGCGCAGTTCGACGGTCACCGAAAAACTGCCCGGCGGAATGTCGAAGTCCTCGCCGAAGCGATCCTTCAATTGCCACCAGAGCAGGGTGAAGCATTCGTCGAACGACTGGCCACCGGAATCGGTTGCCAGCAGGCTGGCTTGGGCGCCGATGTAACGGGCCAGCGGCTCGACCTGCGGCCAGGCTTCAGGTGTGGTGTAGAGGTGCGCGACCGCTTCGAAATCGCAATGCAGGTCGAGCACCATGTCGGCGTCACAGGCCAGTCGCTGCAGGGTCAGGCGCTGGGATTGCAATTGGGTGCCGGCGGTCTGCCGGGCCAGCGCGTCGCGCAGGTTGCTGCGGATCAATTGCAGATTGTGCTGCGGATCGTCACCGAGCTTGCCTTCGATCGCGTTGCCGACTTCCTCGCTGAGGTCGACGAACCAGCGGTTGAAGTTCTGGCCGCTTTCCAGCTCGTAGCGACCCAGCGGCACATCCATCAGCACCTGTTCCAGGCCCACCGGATTGGCGATGGGCACCAGCACGATTTCGCTGCGCAGGCGCCCGGCGGCTTCCAGCTCCGCCAGGCGTTGCTTGAGGTGCCAGGCCACCAGCATGCCGGGCATTTCGTCGGCGTGCAGGGAGGCCTGGATGTAGATCTTGCCGTTGGCCGATTGAGGGCCGAAGTGAAAGCTGTGGATCTGTCTCGCGGTCCCCGGCAGCGGGGCCAGCAGGTCATGTTTCTGGTGGCGCATCTGTTGTTCCTGAAGCAGGTTGAGGCCTAGTGGGTCGGCCCGAGGAAGGCCAGCCATCGGCGTTCGGCAAGGCGGAACAGGCCGACCAGCGCAAAAGTGACGGTCAGGTAGATCAGCGCGGCGATGCCGAACGACTGGAAGGTCAGGAAAGTCGCCGAGTTGGCGTCCCGAGCAACTTTGAGCACGTCCGGGATGGTCGCGGTGAAGGCCACGGTGGTCGAGTGCAGCATCAGGATCACTTCGTTGCTGTAGTACGGCAACGAGCGACGCAGGGCCGATGGCATGATCACGTAGGCATACAGTTTCCAGCCGGTCAGGCCGTAAGCCTTGGCCGCTTCGACTTCGCCGTGGTTCATGCTGCGGATGGCCCCGGCGAAGATCTCCGTGGTGTAGGCGCAGGTGTTCAGGGCGAAGGCCAGGATCGTGCAGTTCATCGCATCGCGAAAGAACGCGTCCAGTACGGGCTGGGCCCGAATGGCGGCCAGGCTGTAGATCCCCGTGTAACAGATCAATAGCTGGATATAAAGCGGCGTGCCACGGAACAGGTAGGTATAGAACTGCACCGGCCAACGGATGTAGAAGTGCGGCGATACACGGGCGATGGACAGCGGGATCGACACGATAAAACCGATGAAGATCGAAGCGCTGAGCAACCACATCGTCATGGCCAGGCCGGTGATGTTGTTGCCGTCGCTATAGAGGAAGGGTTTCCAGTATTCCTGCAGGAGTTCGATCATCGTACGGCCTCCCGGGTCCCGGCGGAGTAACGACGTTCGAGCCAGCGCAGGATGACGTTGGACGCGCTGGTGATCACCAGGTAGATCAGCGCGGCAAGCACCAGGAAATAAAACAGCTGATAGGTACTTTTACCGGCGTCCTGGGCAGCCTTGACCAGGTCGGCGAGGCCGATGATCGACACCAGGGCCGTGGCCTTGAGCATCACCATCCAGTTGTTGCCGATACCCGGCAGGGCATAACGCATCATCTGCGGGAACACCACGATCCAGAAACGCTGGCCGCGCTTGAGACCATAGGCGGTGGCCGCTTCGACCTGACCCCGTGGGACGGCGAGAATCGCGCCACGGAAGGTTTCAGTGAAATACGCACCATAGATGAAGCCCAGGGTGATGACCCCGGCGCTGAACGGGTTGATCTCGATGTATTCCCATTCCATGTAATCGGTAAACGAGGTCAGCCAGGTTTGCAGGCTGTAGAAGATCAGCAGCATCAGGACCAGGTCCGGAACGCCGCGAATGAGTGTGGTGTAGAGCTGGGCAGGCACGCGCATCAGTTTGACTTTTGACAGCTTGGCACTGGCGCCGAGCAGCCCGAGCAGCACGGCCAGCAACAGCGACAACGCCGACAGCTTGATCGTCATCCAGGTGCCTTGCATCAGCAGCGGACCGAAGCCCTTGAGGCTGAAGGCAGAGAGCCCCAGATTTTCTAATAAGGTTTCGAACATAAATCAGCAACCTGATCGGATGAAAAAAGCGCCCATCGAGAGATGGGCGCCGGGCATTATTTGCCGCTGTACAGATTCAGATCGCCAAAGTGTTTCTTCTGAATGGTGGCGTAGGTGCCATCATCGTGTAACGCTTTGATACCTTTATCCAAAAGTGCTTTCAGCTCGGTGTTACCTTTCTTAATACCGACCGCAGTTTTGGCAGGCAGCAGTTCGCTGTCGACTGGCTTGCTGACTTCGTAGCCTTCACCTTTTGGTGACTTCAAGAAGCCCAGTTCGGCTTGCAGCATGTCCTGGATCGCTGCGTCGAGACGGCCGGAAGTCAGGTCGGAATACACTTGATCCTGATTCTGATAGGCCTGGGTTTTCACGCCGGCCTTGTCGAGAACGGCTTTGGCGTAGGCTTCCTGGATGGTGCCTTGCTCGTAGCCTACGGTTTTGCCCTTCAGCGAGGCGACGTCCTCGGTCAGGCCGGAGCCTTTCTTGAACACGTAGGCGGTTGGGCCGGAGAACAACTCGCTGGAGAAGTCGATGACTTTTTCACGGGCCGGGGTAACGGTCATCGACGAAATCACGCCGTCGAATTTATTGGCTTTCAGGCCCGGAATCATGCCATCGAAGTCACTCTCGACCCACTTGCACTTGACCTTCAGTTCGGCGCAGATCGCGTTCCCCAGATCGATGTCAAAGCCTACCAGGCTGCCATCGGCCGCTTTCGATTCGAACGGTGCGTAGGAAGGGTCAACGCCGAAACGCAGTTCTTTGTACTCCTTCGCCATGGCGGAACCAGCCGCCATGCACAACGCCAGTGCAGAAAGGGTCAGCAATGCTTTTTTCATTATTCAATCCCTAAAAACCAATATGAGCGCTTGTGGCGCAGAATTATTGTTACTGGAAAGCGTAAGACCTGTTGAAAGTAGCAATTTCCGAACCAGAGTGCCGAACAAGCGTTTTATTTAGGTACTTGGAAATGGCCGGAGACAGATTTATGCACGAAAACGGGCGCAGGGAAATGGGTGCACCAAATCAACTCGCCACAAAAGAACGGATTGACCGAGCAGGTTTCGCAGGGCCGGGCACTCCACCTCGTTACATGACTTGTCCTTGAGTCAGCGCAACCGCGATTACGATTCAACATTCAACCTCTATTTTGAATGTCAGACCGCTATCGCGGGCAAGTAAAGGGCTGGGTTATTTACCGGGTGTCAGCGTCAACCGCGCCTTGCCATAGGCGTTGTCGAAGTTCTGCGGCTGCATCGGCAGGCTCATGTACTGGCCCTTGAACCACGGCTCGATGCTGTTGAGGTAGTTCGGGCTGGCCGGGTTGCCGGACTGGCCGGTGCCGTTCTGCGCCATCAGCGGTTCGGACTGGCCGAAGTCGACGATAAAGCGCATGGCTGGCGCCAGCGTGGTGTTGAAGTCCTGGCCCCAGGCGAAGGCGGCGGTGTTGAGAGTGGTGTGATCGCCACCGGCCGGCAACGGTCCGCGTACGGTCTGGCCGCTGCTGTTTTTCCATTCATAGCGATGCAGTTTGCCCCATTGCCAGGCTTTGTGATCGCCACCCAACTGACTGTCGCCGGCGCTGATCGCGGCGGCGAGGCTGCGGGCGAGGATGGCCGGTTTGTCCTCTTTCTGTGCGGTGCGCACGTCATCCCAGAACGGGCTGTCCTCACGCCCGAGCAGGTGATCGGCCTGGGCCGCGTAGGACAACTTGCCGTCGGCGACAAAAGCTTTCCACGTCGGGCTACTTTCCGGGCCCAGTTCATCGAGGAAGATCTGCCGCGTGCTTTCCTGCAGGAACAGTTCGTAGATGGCCGCATCGGTGGAGGTCGGGCCGAGCTTGCCGTCGAACGCCATCAAGCGGCTGTAGGCTTCGTGTGCCTTGGCGCGATCGGCCGCCGGCAAGGCGTCCATGGCTTGTTTGAGTGGCTGGGCCATACCCGGCGCTTCGAACATTTTCTTCAGCTTGGCAGCGAAGGTGGTGATCTGGTCGTATTGCATGGCGATCAGGCTGCGGCTGTCGTGTTTGCCTGCACCGGCCAGTTCGGCCAGGCGCTCGCCGCGCTCCGGAGCGGCCCAGGAATTGGACAGCTGCATGCCGTAGCCATGGGGAATGACCCGCTGGTTGGCGGTGCCGAGCCAGCCCTGAGCCGGGTCCTGATCGTACGGGTGCAGCATTGGGTCGGCGTAACCGTCCCAATCGTATCGACCTTCCCAGCCCGGCGAGGGCAGCAAGCCTTCGCCTTCGCGACGGTTCGGGTAGCGGCCGGTGACTTGCCAGCCGATGTGATTCGCGTCGGCGAATACCAGGTTCATCGCAATGGCGCGGATTTCGCGGCTGGCATCCGAGGCTTTCTCGACACTCTGGGCGCGGGACAGGTCGAAGAGCGCGTCCAGGGTCTTGTCGTCGGTGAAGTTCGGCGTCTGCAAGGCCAGGCCGAAACCATTGGCCAGCGTGGTGCCCTGGGCGCTGTTGAGCAGCGGGCCATGGCGGGTTTCGTACACCGCTTCGCGAATCGGCCGCTGGCCTTTGACGAAATAGGTTTCGTTGCGCACGATCGCCGGCTGCCACTTCCCGGCGTTTTCGTAGGTAAGCCCGTTGCTCTGGCGCTTGATCTTCTCCAGGAACAGGTCCTGATTGTCGCCCATCACGGACGTCATGCTCCACGCCACCTTGCCGTTGAAACCTCCAAGCACCATCGGCAGACCCGCGATGGTCACGCCGGATGCCTGATACTTCGGCGTGCGAATCTGCACGTAACTGAACAATGAAGGCACGCCCAGCGGGCCATGACTGTCACTGGCCAGCAGGCTCTTGCCGCTGCGGCTGCGTTGTGGGGCGATGGCCCAGTTGTTCGACGAAGTGGCGCCCAGCAGGTTCAGGTCCGACAGTTGGCCCGTGGCTTTGCTGAGTTCGGCCAGCCCCGGTACTTGCCCGTTGAGCTTGAAGCCTTGCAGTTTTTCGCTTTCGGCGACCGGCAGTTTTTCGTCGGGAGCCGACGGCGTCAGCCATGCAAGTTTGTCGGTGGTGACGGTCTGTGCCAGTACCAGCGAGGAAATTTCTTCCGGCAGGTTGGTCGACTGGCTGAAGTTCAGCAGGCAGAAAATCAGCGCCGAATCCTCCGGCTGCCAGTACTCAGGCTTGTAGCCGGTGGCTGCCAGATCCGCCGGCAGTTTGTCGCGGTAGCGGAACAGGTAGGCGTTGACCCCGCGCGCATAGACTTCGAAGAAACGCTTGAGGCGCGGTGAAGAGGCCTTGTACAGCTCGCCAGCACTTTTCTTCAGGTTGACCGCCCGCATGTAACGGTCGGCATCCAGCAGGTCCGCACCGTGCATCTCGGCCAAACGGCCCTGGGCCAGCAGGCGCAGGGTGACCATCTGGGTGATGCGGTCGCTGGCATGCACGTAACCGAGGGTGAACAGCGCGTCGTGGAAGCTGTTGCTTTCGATCAGCGGCATGCCCATGGCATTGCGGCGCACCGAAACGCTCTGCGCCAGGCCCTTGAGTGGTTGTACGCCGGAGGTCGGCGGGAGGGTGTCCTGGGCGTTGAAGTTCTGACAACCGGTCAGGCTCAACACACCGGCCACTGCTGCGGCAACGCCGAACCGGGGTAGAAAATGAGTAAGGGCTGGCGAGGCCATGGCAAAGCTCCTGCGGGGGTAGAGGCGGCGGCGCGCAATAAAGGCGCTACGTTAGTGAGCGGGAGGTGGCCGCGCAAGCGGGGTACAAGGTTATTTCAGGATTTGTCTGATAAACCGGAAAGATCGCAGTCTTGTCAGTCGCAATGGGGGATGTTGAAGTGCGAAACGCTCAACAATTCAAGAGAACAGTCGGCATGGAGCTCAAGGCAAACGCGGCACTGATCATCATCGATCAACAAAAGGGCATCCTGCATCCCAGGCTCGGCCGCAGGAATAATCCAGAGGCCGAAGCGCGCATGCTGGACTTGCTTGGCCATTGGCGATGCACCGCTAGGCCGGTGATCCATGTGCAGCACCTGTCGCGCTCGGAGGACTCGGTGTTCTGGCCGCAGCAGTCGGGGGTGGAGTTTCAGGAACGGTTTGAGCCAATGGCCGGTGAACGCTTGATCCAGAAGCAGGTGCCGGATGCGTTTTGTTCGACGGGGCTGGAGGCGCAGTTGCGCGAGGCGGGGATCGGGCAGTTGATCATCGTCGGTGTCGCGACCCACAACTCGGTGGAGTCCACGGCGCGTACCGCGGGCAACCTGGGGTTTGATACGTGGGTGGCCGAGGATGCGTGCTTTACCTTCGACAAGGCTGATTTCTTTGGCCAAGCCCATAGCGCCGAAGTGGTGCATGCGATGTCGCTGGGGAATTTGCACGGTGAGTATGCGACGGTTGTCAGCACCGCATGTGTCTTAACGGCTGACTGAAAAACCTGTAGGAGCGAGCTTGCTCGCGATGGTGTATCAGCTACACAGATGTCGACTGACAGTCCATCGCGAGCAAGCTGGCTCCTGCAAGGGAATTGAATTCACAGCACAGATCAGCTCGCGAAGACGATTCAACAGGCGAAGCAAGTCTTCGCCCGAAGCATCAAGCGCCGTGGCACTTCTTGAATTTCTTGCCGTTGCCGCATGGGCACGGATCGTTGCGGCCGACGTCTTTCAGGGCATTGCGCACCGGTTCCTGGTGAGCGTGGCCGCAGTTCGGACCGTGGACATGGCCGTGGTCGTGATCATGGTGGTGATGGTCATGATCATGATCGTGATTGCAGTCAGGGCCGTGGACATGGGGTTGCTGGGTCATCGGTGTTGCTCCGGAATTAAATCGGCGGCGATTATCACGCCATTGCGCGTCAGGTGCACGTAGTGGGTGATGAATATACCGGTTTCCAGTTCACCTTCCAGACGATAGGGAATGGGTTGATCGGATTTTTTCAGCAGTTTGGCCAGATCACGGACCTTGGACCACAGGTTGGTGCGGATCGGTACCTTGAAGTAAGCGCTGTGCCTGGGGCTGATGGTGAACCAGTGTTCGTACTCGCCGTCGGCCAGCAGTATGTCGCCCAAGTGAACGCGGTACTCCAGACCGCGCACGGTCAGGTCGCTGTCGTTGGGGTTGTCGATGCGAAAATGCAGGAGGAGTTTCTGTTCCAGCAGTTTGGCGTTGACCACCTCGATCTTCACCAGATGGACCTCGGGGTCCGGCAAGTCGTCGAACCACGAGGCACAGCCGCCGAGTCCCAGTGTCAGGAACAAGGTGAGCAGACAGAGTGCGCAGCGGCGGATGATCATCGTGGTGTTTCTCCCTTGAGCTCCAGTCTAGACCCAAAGGATCGCAGCCTTCGACAGCTCCTGCGTGGTGGTCAGTCATTCCATGTACTAGCTGCTGAAGTACCCCGCACAACACTTCTTGAACTTCTGCCCACTCGCGCACGGGCAAGGGTCATTGCGCCCGAGTTTGAGTTGCACGGTCGGGTCGATGAAATACCAGCGCCCGGCGTTCTGTACGAACGATGAGCGCTCTCGATGACTGTGCTCGCCATTGCTGTCGTGCCAGCGCGCGGTGAAGGTCACGAAAGCGTGTTCAGGCTGGCCGCCCAGCACTTCGGATCTTTCCACCTCAAGGCCCAGCCACGTACTTTGCGCGCTCCAGTCGCTGATCGATTGACGGTCCAGGCCAGCCTGTTGGGCGGGCAGGGTGGTGGCCACCAGATAGTCGACCAACCCCAGCACATAAGCGCTGTAGCGTGAGCGCATCAAGGTTTGCGCGCACGGCGCCGGGTGTCCGGCATGGTAGTGACCGCAGCAGGCGTCGAGCAGGGTGCCGCTGCCGCAAGGGCAAATGGATGTACTCATTGCATTACCACCAGTATTTCCCGAAGTTTTCCGGATTGGCCCAGAAGCGCGAATTGAGCCAGTCGGGGACTTGTTTGTATTCAAGCAGATCGTAGGTAAACAGGGTCAGGACCTGTTCGTCCCGTTGGAAGCGTTCACTGGCTTGCAGGGCCAGGGAGAAAAAGTCGGTTTCCTGCCAGCCACAGGCCGGCAGATCCGCCAGCACCGCGATGCGGCTGGCGTTGAGGTTGCGGATGCCACCCAGCAGGTTCAGGCCGTCGCGCTTGGGCAGATGCTCCAGGCAATCGACCACCAGGGCCAGGTCGAAACGGCGGGCCGCCAACTCGTCGGGCAACGGCCCGGGGGCGGCGAAAGCGACGCAGCTGTCCGGGTGAGCGAGTTTGAAAGCCTCCAGTGCCGGGAACTCGCTGGCGCCGATCAACAACAGACGTGTGGGGGCATATCGGTCGAGTAACGCGGCCAGTGCCTGTTGTGGCGTGCGTGAAGAAATACCTGCAGTCATCGAAGATCCTCAATCAGATCTGCCAAGACTAGCCTGCCCTTACGTTCGGGCCTAGAGCGCCTTGGCGACAAAAGCGCCAAGCTGCCGTTAATACGCGAATAAACAGCATGGCCTATTGCTGGCGGAGTTTAAAACTCGGGTCTTTACTACCTGAATCGGTTCTAAGCCGATCCTTCAGGAGAAAACTAGATGAGCATAGTTCGGACAGTATTACCCTTGGTTCTGCTAACCAGTGTCTTGACTGGTTGCGCAGGTTTGCAGAAAACCGACTGGCCGACCTGTGCGGCTGTTGGTGGTGTCGTGGGTGCGGGCCTCGGAGCGACCGAAAGCTCGGCATGGGCAGGGTATGGTGCTCTGCTCGTCGGCGGTACGGCAGCGGCTTATTGCTGGGTGCACGGTGATGGCGACGAAGACGGCGACGGTGTGCCGGATAGTCGCGACAAGTGCCCAGGCACGCCTAAAGGCGTTCAGGTCGATGCCAACGGTTGCCCGCCACCTGCGCCTGTGGTCGAAGAAGCGGTTGTGGTCCAGGAAGAAACCATCGTCATTCGCGATGTCCACTTCCAGTTTGATAAAGCCACGCTTACCTCGTCCGACAAACTGGTACTCGACAAGATTGCCACTCGCCTGAAAGCCGAAGCCCCGACTGCTCAACTGACCGTAACCGGCCATACCGACAGCGTGGGTAGCGACGCCTACAACCAGAAACTGTCGGATAAACGCGCCCACTCGGTGGTTGAATACCTCATCGATCAAGGCGTACCTCGCAGCAACTTCGTGTCGGTTGTCGGTGCCGGTGAAAGCCAGCCGGTTGCAGACAACAAAACCGCTGACGGTCGTGCACAGAACCGCCGTACCGAAATCAAAATCCAGCGTTAGGCCCCCCTCGCATCCGCGCCTTGTGCAGTCGCGGATGCGGGTCTTTACTCCTGTGTAACCGGTATTGGCCGGGGACACAGGAGCTTTCAACATGATCGTTCTCACAAGGACCGTCTTGCCGGTTCTGCTACTTGGCAGCCTCTTGACCGGCTGCGCGACCCACAGCGATGGCACCGCCCCCCTCAATCAACGCACCTGGCCAATTTGCAGCCTCATCGGCGGTCTGGTCGGTGGTGGTCTGGGCGCAATCGAGAGTAGTGCCTGGGCTGCGGGTGGGGCGGCGCTGGGTATCTTGTCCGGCGGCTTGATCTGCTATGCCCAGGATGGCGACGAAGATGGCGACGGCGTTTTCGACCGACGCGACCGTTGCGCTGATACCCCTGCCAATACCCCGGTCGACCATCGCGGTTGCGTGGTGCCGCAGTACCCGGACAGCGTCCAGGTCGAGCCTGCGCAATCCGAAGTCATTACTCTGAGCGATGTACTGTTTGTCTTCAATCAATCCGAGCTGACCCCGACGGCGAAGAGTCAACTGGATGCGTTGATGAGCAAGTTCGAGGATGCCGATGTGGTCAGCATCAAGGTGGTCGGCCACACCGACAGTGTCGGTTCGGATGCCTATAACCAGGCCTTGTCGGAGCGGCGTGCCAGCAGCGTGGCGGAATACCTGTTGAGCCAGGGTGTGGCGCCGAACAAAATCACCAGTGAAGGCAAGGGCGAGAGCCAACCGATTGCCGACAACGAAACAGAAGAAGGCCGTGCGAAAAACCGTCGCGTGGAACTGCATATAAACCGCTGAGCCAAGAGATAGAGCCGTCGAGCGACTGGTGTGATCGCTGCGACGGCCGTTCGGCGGCCTCCATGAAGAATTTTCCGTTGCCCTCTGGCTTATCCCGCGTGGAAGCCGTTACTGTGCGCGCAAACAATAATTCTCATCGGGGGCGCGTATGAAATTCATATGGGGACTGGGGCGATTACTGACCTTGCTGTTCTGGGCGGTAGTGCTGGTCAATCTGCTCACACCGTTTGTCTTTCCGCTGCACCCGTTGGTCAACCTGGCCGGCGGCCTGTTGGGGTTCATCCATCTTCTGGAAGCGTTGCTGTGCTATCGCAGCCTTCGAGGTCGCGCCCATCCCTGGCTTGACCGCCTGAAGATCGTCATTTTCGGCGTATTCCACCTGCAAACCATTCCAGCCCCCACCGCTTCGAAGGCTTCCCATGCGTAAACTCTGTCTGCTCGCCGCACTCATCAGCCCATTGGCCTGCGCACAGGTGGTGAGTGTCGAACCCAACTCGCTGATGCGCTTGCCCAACACCGCCAGCGCCCTGCAACTGGAACGTCTGGAAGTGGCCGATTACGGCACCTTGCTGATTCCTTCGAACGTCACCGAAGTCACCGTGGGTGAATTGCATCTGGGGCGTGAAGCGCGCATTGCCATCGTGCCGGGGGAACAGGCGCTGGCGCTGAAGGTCCGTCGCGCTGATTTGTCCGAAGGCAGCCAGATCACCTCCCGTGGCTCACCCGGGACCTACCAGAAGGCCGCTCGATCCGGGCGCAGCCTTGATTTGCAGATCAAGACACTGAACGCAGCGCAATTGACCGTTGATGCTCGCGGTGGTGCGGGCGCACCGGGGTTCGTTGGTCTTGATGGGGGTAACGGCCAGGAACCGGGCTGCACATGGGGTCAGGCCGGTCGCGGTGCCGATGGCAGTGATGGCAGCAACGGTCAGCCGGGAGCACCGGGGGCGCTGGTCAAACTGGCAGTGCCGCACGACTTCCCGGCAGACCGGATCAAGGTTCAGGTGGCTGGCGGTGCCGGTGGCCTGGCCGGCCCGGGCGGCAAACCGGGCGCGGGTGGCAAGGCCAAGGGCTGCCTGATTTACAAGGCCGATGGTGGCAAGAGCGGTAAACCCGGGGCTGATGGTCAGCCTGGGCCTGAAGGTGCCGCTGGTTCGGTGACTGTGCAGCGGTTGTAAGAAGCGCCGAAAGCCCTGTGGCGAGGGGGCTTGCCCCCGTTGGGCCGCGAAGCGGCCCCATTTCCGGCAATCGCGAAGGTTAGTGGTGTCTGGTTTACGACTGCTTCGCAGCCGAACGGGGGCGAGCCCCCTCGCCACAAAAGTTCGGCAGAATCATAACATCGGCCGGGCCGCGGCAATCACCACCAAAGCCAACCCCACCAGCAGATTGATCCCCACCAACCGGCGGATCCGTCCCAGCACTGCTGCACCGGCTGGCCAATCCTGCTCGGCCACGGCGGTGCGCAGTTCCGGCAGCATCAGCGCCTGAATGCGGATGAACAGCGCGGTCATTACCACATACAAGCCCATCATCACCTGCACATAACGCGGCGCGGCTTCAAAACCGTTGAATTGCATGTGCAGCATGCCCACGCCGCTGACTGGCAATAGCACCACCGCCACCCAGACCCAGCGGAAAAAGCCTTGAAACACTTCTACCCACAGCTTCAGTCGGGCTGGGCCTTCAAGTGCCTTGATTGCGGCGGGGCGCAGGACCATCCAGGCGAAAAACATGCCGCCGACCCAGACCAGGGCCGCCAGTACGTGCAGGCTATAAATGAGGCTAAAAGGTGTCATTGGGTTACTCCGTTCTGCGCGGGATTCATTAGCGGGGTATGATAGCGACCGAACCGAACTACTGAAAATTTATCCAGCGTTTTTTGCGCCCGACAATCCATGATCAGCACTGAACTCAAAACCACGATCCAGGGCGCCTACTCGCGTTTTCTCGAAGCCAAGAGCCTCAAGCCGCGCTACGGCCAACGCCTGATGATCGCCGAAGTCGCCAAGGTCCTGGGTGACATCGACACCGACGACGAAGGCCGGCGCAGTGGCGACCCCGCGATTGTCGCGGTGGAAGCCGGCACCGGTACCGGCAAGACCGTGGCCTACAGCCTGGTGGCGATTCCCACGGCGAAGGCCGCCGGCAAGCGCCTGGTGATCGCCACGGCCACCGTGGCCCTGCAAGAGCAGATCGTCTACAAGGACTTGCCTGACCTGATGCGCAACAGCGGGCTGAATTTCAGCTTCGCCCTGGCCAAGGGACGCGGACGCTACATGTGCCTGTCCAAGCTCGACATGTTGCTCCAGGAAGGCCATGCGCAAACCGCCACCGCTCAGTTGTTCGAAGAAGAAGGTTTCAAGATCGAGGTCGACGAGGCCAGTCAGAAGCTGTTCACCAGCATGATCGAAAAACTCGCCGGCAATAAGTGGGACGGCGACCGCGACAGTTGGTCCACCGCCCTGGAAGACGCCGACTGGGCGCGCCTGACCACCGATCACAGCCAGTGCACCAACCGTCATTGCCCGAACTTCGGCCAGTGCGCCTTCTACAAGGCCCGCGAAGGCATGGGCAAGGTCGACGTGATCGTCACTAACCACGACATGGTACTGGCCGACCTGGCCCTGGGCGGCGGCGCCGTGCTGCCGGACCCGCGCGACACCATCTACGTGTTCGACGAAGGCCATCACCTGCCGGACAAGGCCATCGGCCACTTCGCCCATTACACGCGCCTGCGCTCCACCGCCGACTGGCTGGAAACCACCGCCAAGAACCTCACCAAACTTCTGGCCCAGCATCCATTGCCGGGGGATCTGGGCAAGTTGATCGAGCAGGTGCCGGAACTGGCGCGGGAGATCAAGACCCAGCAGCAGTTCATGTTCACCGCGTGCGAGCAGATTGCCGATTTCAAACCCGGCGAAGACGTCGAAGGCCGCGAGCGCCCGCGTCACCGATTCGTCGGCGGGGTGATTCCCGAGCACATGCGTGAAATGGGCATCGAGCTGAAGAAAGGCTTCGCACGGCTGACCGATCTGTTCACCCGCCTGACCGAGTTGCTCAAGGAAGGCATGGACGGCGAGGTCAACATTGGCATCGCCAGCAACCAGGCCGAGGAGTGGTATCCGCTGTTCGGCAGCTTGTTGTCGCGTTCTTCCGGCAACTGGGAGTTGTGGACCGCCTTCACCGTCGAAGACCCGGAAGACAACCCGCCCATGGCGCGCTGGCTGACCCTGGCCGAAAGCGGCTCGCTGTTCGATATCGAGGTCAATGCAAGCCCCATCCTCGCGGCGGAAATGCTCCGGCGCAACCTGTGGAACGTGGCGTATGGCTGCCTGGTGACGTCGGCGACCTTGACGGCCCTCGGCACCTTCGATCGCTTTCGCATGCGCGCTGGCCTGCCGAAAAAAGCCGTGACCGCCGTGGTCCCAAGCCCCTTTCATCATGCCGACGCCGGTGTGTTGCGGGTGCCGAACCTGAACGCCGATCCCCGTGATGCAGCGGCGCATACCGCCGCGATCATTCGTGACTTGCCTGAGCTGGTCGAAGGTTCGCGGGGTACGCTGGTGCTGTTTTCCTCGCGCAAACAGATGCAGGACGTGTTCGACGGCCTGGACCGCGACTGGCGCAAGCAAGTGTTCATCCAGGGCAACCTGTCGAAACAGGAAACCCTGAACAAGCACAAGGCGCGGGTCGATGGCGGTGATTCCAGCGTGTTGTTCGGCCTGGCGAGCTTCGCCGAAGGGGTCGACTTGCCCGGCGCCTATTGCGAGCACGTGGTCATTGCCAAGATTCCTTTCTCGGTACCCGATGATCCGGTCGAAGCGGCGCTGGCCGAATGGATCGAAGCCAGGGGCGGTAATCCGTTCATGGAAATCTCCGTGCCGGACGCCTCGCTGAAACTGGTCCAGGCCTGCGGTCGCTTGCTGCGCACCGAAGAAGACCGCGGCACCATCACCTTGCTCGACCGGCGCCTGGTGACCCAGCGCTATGGCAAAGCCATCCTCAACGCGTTGCCGCCGTTCCGTCGAGAAATTTCCTGAAGCACCGGTGGGCAGTTTTGCCCGCCGCGTTGTCTATCTCTCTGCCATCGCTTTTCCACTGGCCCATTGAAGGTCGTTAGGGAGAATTTCGTTCTCATGATTTGCCGTTCGTTGCCTGCTGTTTTTACCCTGCTGTTCGCAACACCGCTGTTGGCCGCCCCCGCCAGCCAGCAGACGCTGTTCAACTTTGTGCGCCCCGCCGACGTGGTCCAGGTGGCGACTCAGGACGCCAGCCTGCCGCAATCCAACGCCGAGCAAACTCCCGAGGGCGAAGTGCTGCGCCGGGTGACATTCAACCCGGTCGCCCGGCCGACGTTGCGCCTGACCCCGCAAAGCGGCGCCTGGGACTGGTCGCAGTCGGGCGTCATGAGCCTGCGGATCCAGAGCGCCATGAACTGGGCCTTGACCCTGTACGTGACCATCCAGAGCAACGACGGCAAGACACTGGTCAGCCGCGTCGATCTGCCGGCGGGGCCTGCGCAAACCCTGTTGGTGCCTTTGCAAGCGACATCACCGCTGAGCCAGGGCATGAAGGCTGGCCCGCCGATGCCGATGACCGTTGAGGGGCAGCGAGTGTTGCTGGCCAGCAGCGCCGGTGAGCTGGATCGCAGCCGGGTGGTGTCGGTGAGCCTGTCGATGGACCAGCCCAAAGCCGCGCAAAGCATCCTGCTGGAGCGCTTTGGTGTGCAGGACGGTGAGTCGATAACCCAAGCCGTGTATGGCGGGTTGGTGGATGCCTACGGCCAGTCGACCCGAAACAAATGGCCGGAAAAAATCAGCAGTGACGAACAACTGAAAAGCGCCGCCAGCAAGGAGCAGCAGCAACTGAAAACCTGGCTGGCCGAGCGCGAGAAGTCCTCCCTGGACAAGTTCGGTGGTTTGACCAAAGGCCCGTCCTTCAAGGCCAGTGGCTTTTTCCGCACCGAGAAACGCGATGGACGCTGGTATCTGGTGACGCCGCAAGGCCATCCGTTTTATTCGCTCGGGGTTAACACCGTCGCTGCAGACGTCAACCCGACCTACGTTGCCGGTCGTGAGTGGATGTTCGAATCCCTGCCCAAAGCAGATGACGCACTCGCCAGCCACTACGGCGAAGGCGACAACCGCGGCGGCAACGGTGCCGATCAAGGGCGTGGCTACAATGCCGGTCGCTGGTACGACTTCTACGGTGCCAACCTGCAGCGCCTGTATGGCGACCCGTGTGTGAAGGGCAGCGATACCAAAGCGGGCGTCGCCGCGGCGGCCAAGGCGGATGCAGTTGAGGCGACGGCGGCCAAGGCGGCGGAGCAACCTGTAGTGCCTGCAACTGCCGAGTCTGGTGTCGCCGAAGCGGCCAGGACTGAAGCGACGGTAGCGAAAGCCGCCGAGCAAAAAACCGCCGAACCGTGCAAGCCGCTGTTCGACGAGCAACGTTGGGCCAGTCACACCCTTGATCGCTTGCAGGCCTGGGGCTTCAACACCATTGGCAACTGGAGCGCACCCGTATTGGGCGACGCTGATCGCGTGCCCTACACCTTGCCGCTGTCGATCGTCGGCGACTACGCCAGCATCAGCACCGGTACCGACTGGTGGGGCGGCATGCCCGACCCCTTCGACCCGCGTTTCGCCATGGCCACCGAACGTGCCGTGGCCATTGCCGCCCGCGATCATCGTGACGATCCGTGGTTGATCGGTTACTACGCCGACAACGAACTGGCCTGGGCCGGTCCCGGGGATGACCCGAAAGCCCGGTATGCCTTGGCCTACGGCACCTTGAAAATGACCACCGACGTGCCGGCCAAGCGCGCATTCCTCAAGCAGCTGCGTGACAAGTACCGCAATCAGGCTGGCTTGTCGAAAGCCTGGGGCATTGATCTGGCGGCCTGGGAACTGATGGAAGATCCGGGATTCGTGCCGCCGTTGCCAAGCGCCGAGCACCCGGAAATCGAAGCCGACTTCAAATACTTCCAGAAGGTCTTTGCCGACACTTACTTCAAGACCATCTCCGACTCGCTCAAGTGGCACGCACCGAACCAGCTATTGCTCGGCGGCCGTTTCGCCATCAGCACGCCGGAGGCCGTGGAGTCCTGCGCCCAGTATTGCGACGTGTTGAGCTTCAACATGTACACCTTGCAACCCCAGGATGGTTACGACTTCGCCAGGCTGCGCAGTCTCGACAAACCGGTACTGATCACCGAGTTCAATTTCGGCTCGGCTGATCGTGGCCCGTTCTGGGGCGGCGTTACGCCTTTGGTGAAGGAGGAAGACCGCGGTCCGGCGTACGCCAACTTCCTCAAGCAGGCATTGAGCGAGCCGTCGATTGTTGGCGTGCATTGGTTCCAGTACCTCGATCAACCGGTCACCGGGCGCCTGCTTGACGGCGAAAACGGTCACTTCGGGTTGGTGGGCATCACTGATCTGCCGTTCCAGGGTTTTGTCGACAGCGTGCGCAAAAGCAACCAGGCGACAGTCGAGCAATTGGGCAAAGAGGCCGAGAAGGCTGCGGCCGCCGCCGACAAAGCCAGCCACGACGCCGAGGGCGGCCGCAAGGCCGAGGACGGCAAGGGGCCGGGGAAGGGTGCTGGCGGGCACTCCGGCAAAGGCCATTAAAAGCTGAAACTCTGTGGCGAGGGGCTTGCCCCCGTTGGGTTGCGTAGCAACCCCAAAATCTCGGCAACGGCCGAAAAATTTGGGAGCACTACGCACTCCGACGGGGGCAAGCCCCCTCGCCACAACCGCCCGGCCCAACCCTGTTCCCAAAACCCTCAAGGGCTGGAACAATGCCCGCCACTTTGTAGAGCGTTAATCCGGGGAGTTGCGGGTGCAGATTCAGGGTCATTACGAGCTTAAGTTCGAAGCGGTGCGAGAGGCGTTCGCGGCGCTGTTCGACGATCCCCAGGAACGTGGCGCAGCGTTGTGCATTCAGGTCGGCGGCGAAACCGTCCTCGATCTGTGGGCCGGCACTGCCGACAAGGACGGGGCCGAGGCCTGGCACAGCGACACCATCGCCAATCTGTTCTCTTGCACCAAGACCTTTACCGCCGTCACCGCGCTGCAATTGGTGGCCGAAGGCAAGCTGCAACTGGATGCCCCGGTCGCGCGCTACTGGCCCGAATTTGCCGCTGCCGGCAAAGAGTCCGTCACCTTGCGTCAACTGCTCTGCCATCAGGCCGGCCTTCCGGCATTGCGCGAGTTACTGGCCCCCGAAGCCCTTTACGACTGGCAAACCATGGTCGACGCCCTGGCCGCCGAAACGCCGTGGTGGACGCCGGGCGAAGGCCACGGTTACGCGGCGATCACCTATGGCTGGCTGATCGGCGAATTGCTGCGCCGTGCCGACGGTCGTGGGCCGGGTGAATCCATTGTCGCGCGGGTCGCCAAACCGTTGGGGCTGGACTTCCATGTGGGCTTGGCCGACGAAGAGTTCCATCGCGTGGCCCACATTGCGCGGGGCAAGGGCAATGTCGGCGATGCCGCCGCCCAGCGCCTGCTGCAAGTGACCATGCGTGAGCCAGCGGCCATGACGACCCGGGCGTTCACCAACCCTCCGTCGATCATGACCAGCACCAACAAGCCCGAGTGGCGACGCATGCAACAGCCGGCCGCCAATGGCCATGGCAACGCCCGCAGCCTGGCCGGGTTCTATGCCGGCCTGCTCGACGGCAGCCTGCTGGAAAGCGAAATGCTCGATGAACTGACCCGCGAGCACAGCCTCGGCGAGGACAAGACTTTACTGACCCGGACCCGTTTCGGTTTGGGCTGCATGCTCGATCAACCGGACGTTGCCAATGCCACCTTCGGCCTTGGCCCGCGGGCGTTCGGTCATCCGGGTGCCGGCGGCTCCATCGGTTTTGCCGACCCGGAGCACGACGTGGCTTTCGGATTTGTGACAAATACCCTGGGGCCGTACGTCTTGATGGACCCGCGTGCGCAAAAGCTGGTGCGGGCTCTGGCCACTTGTCTGTAAAAACGGCTATCGGGTTCCAGGGCTGGAACCCGATAACCTTTTCAGTTTCAAAGTGTTTGTTTATACCGGCCAATGCGGCCTGATTTTTTTGACTTCATTCTTGTGGATATCCAATGTCATCCAATAAAACCCTCGCCTTGGCCCTGTGCTTCGCTATTACCGGTTGCGCACAGACTCCACAGAAAGACGTGACGGCACCTGTCGCCAAGACTGAAAGCGGCAGCCACTGGTACTGGCCGTTCAGTTCCGACGACAGTGCCGGCAAGCCTGTGGTCAAGCCGGAGGTGAAACCTGAAGTCAAACCGGTTGCGGTGGCCAAGGCCGGAACCGATAGCGGCAGCAAGTGGTACTGGCCGTTCGGCGGTAGCGAGCAGAGCGCCGCCAAGGCTGTGCCGATGCCCGACCCGAAAGTCACCCAGGCCTGGCTTGACGACTATGAACCGCGTCTGCGGGAGGCGGTCAAGGGCAGCAACATGCAACTCGAGCGCCGCGAAAACGTGCTGGTGGTGACTGCGCCGGTCGAAGGTTCGTTCAACCCTGATCGTCCGGCCATGCTGCTGCCGGTCACGCTCGGTCCGTTCACCCGCGTTGCCAAGATCCTTGAAGCCGATCCAAAGACCGCTGTGTTGATTCTCGGCCACAGCGATACGTCCGGCGCTGTGCCTGCCAACGTCAAACTGAGCCAGGAGCGTGCCCAGGCCGTTGCGGCGATTTTCCGTCTCAGTGGTTTGCAGCGTGATCGCTTGATGCTGCGTGGCCTGGGCGGTGATGCGCCGCGTGCCGCCAACGACAGCGTGCAAGGTCGTGCGTTGAACCGTCGCGTGGAACTGCTGGTGACCCCGCAAAACACCATGGTCGCGCTGCTGAGCAAGTACAACATGCCGGCTCCAGCCCCGGTAAGCATGGTTGCTGCCGCGGACGCCAAGCCGGTCGCCAAGCCTGTGACACCGGCCCCTGCGACTAAAAAGGCTGCGGTTCCAGCGGTGAAAAAAGCTCCGGCGAAAAAAGCCCCGGCCAAGAAAACACCTGCGAAAACCGCAACACCGGCAAAAAAGACCACGCCAGCCAAAGCCTCGACGGCTGACAAGAAAGTCGCCGCCACTGATACTGCAAAGCAGTGATTCGTTAACCAAAAGGAATGCGCCATGACCCAGGGCCTGGCTGATATGCGTCGTGACTACACCCGTGATGGCTTGACCGAGGCACAAGCCCCGGCCGAGCCGTTTGCGTTGTTCCACCAATGGTTCTCCGACGCGGTAAAAACCGAACAGGTGCCGGTGGAAGCCAACGCCATGACCCTGGCCACCGTTGACCAGGACGGTCGACCGCACTGTCGCATTCTGTTGCTCAAGGGCCTGGACGAACTGGGCTTCACCTTTTTCACCAACTACGAAAGCGCCAAGGGCCAGCATTTGGCCGCGAATCCGTTCGCGGCCATGACGTTTTTCTGGCCGGCGCTGGAGCGCCAGGTGCGCATCGAAGGGCGGGTGGTGAAGGTGACGCCTGAAGAGTCCGACGCCTACTATCAGGTTCGTCCACTGGGCAGTCGCCTGGGAGCCTGGGCGTCGCCGCAGAGCCAGGTGATCGCCGATCGTAGCGAGCTCGAAGCGCTGCTCAAGGACACCGAGCAACGTTTCAGCGACACCCAGCCCCATTGCCCGGAACACTGGGGTGGTTATCGCCTGCTGCCGGAACGCATCGAATTCTGGCAGGGGCGCCCAAGCCGCCTGCACGACCGCCTCAATTACCGCCAGCAGGGCGCCGACTGGATTCTTGAACGTCTGGCACCCTGAGCAGTCTACCGATCGGGATAGCCTGCCGCAGCGGCCTCCAGCCACTTCGGCAGGTCTCGACGCTTGATCTTCTGCGCCTGAGCACTCGCCAATCGTTCGAGCATGAAGGCTTTTTTCTGCTCGTCCTTGCCCGCCAGCGCTAGCGCCAGGTCGCGGTCCATCCAGCGTTTGATCCGCACGTACAGCCACCAATGGAAGTACAGACCGGCAACAGTCGTGACGACGATGATAAAGTAATCCATGGAAATCCTTGGCCAGTGGGGCGGCTTTGCGAATTTGCCGCTACTGTGTGAGTTCGTGGAGGTGCCTTAACGGAGCCTGAATCAAACCAATTTTACCCGGGCGATGCCGTGACAGGCGTCAAGCAGCGGAGTTTAATGAACAACTGTTTTTTTGGAGTTGATGCTATGCGTAAGTCTGTTCTGCTGGTTGCTTCCTTTTCCACGATGGCGATGTTGCTCACTGGTTGCCAATCGAGCCTGACCGGTGACTCCTACTCCCGTGACGAGGCGCGTCGCGTGCAGACCGTTCGCATGGGCACCATCGAAGCATTGCGCCCGGTGAAAATCGAAGGCACCAAAACCCCGATCGGCGGCGCTGCAGGTGCAGTGGTCGGCGGCGTTGGCGGCAGTGCCATCGGTGGCGGCAAAGGCAGCGTCGTTGCAGCGGTTATCGGTGCCGTGGCCGGTGGCCTGCTCGGTTCAGCCGCTGAAGAAGGCCTGACCCGCACCCAGGGTGTGGAAATCACCGTGCGCGAAGACGATGGCAGCATGCGCGCCTACGTTCAGGAAGTTCAGCCGAACGAAGTGTTCCGTGTTGGCGAACGTGTGCGCATCGCAAGTGTGAATGGCACCAGCCGCGTTTCGCATTAAGCGCAAACACCGGCTAAACAAAAAACCCGATCAGGTGACTGATCGGGTTTTTTGTTTTTCAGCTCAGGTGAGTCCTGATTGATGCCGGCCGTTATGGCGGTTTATCAGGAGGCCAGCGCGCTGTTCTTGCGGCTCGCCATCGCCGTCACCACATAACCGATCAGCGCAGCCAGAATCGAACCGGTCAAGATCCCCATGCGGTCCATCCCGGCGAAATCACTCACGCCTGGCTCGAAGGCCAGCGAGCCGACAAACAGACTCATCGTGAAACCGATGCCACAGAGAATCGCCACGCCCAGTATCTGGCCCCAATTGGCACCTTGGGGCAGGGCGGCGATACCGGTTTTCACGGCCAGCCAGGTCAGGCCGAAGACACCGACGGTCTTGCCCAGCAGCAGCCCGATGGCGATGCCCATGGGGACGTGGTGAGTGAAGCTCTCGACGGTGACACCGCTCAGGGACAGGCCGGCGTTGGCAAAGGCGAACAGTGGCAGGATGCCGTAGGCGACCCACGGGTGCAGGGCATGCTCCAGGGCAAGCAGTGGCGAAGGTTCGGCATTTTTCGTGCGCAACGGAATGCAGAATGCCAGGGTCACGCCGGCCAGGGTGGCGTGGACACCGCTCTTGAGCACGCAGACCCAGAGGATCAGTCCAATGATCATGTACGGCCCGAGCTTGACCACGCCAAGCCGGTTCATCCCGATCAGCGCCGCAATACAGGTCGCGGCCAGCGCCAGAGACAGGGTCGACAGCGCGCCGGAATAGAAGATCGCAATGATGATGATCGCGCCAAGGTCGTCGATGATCGCCAGGGTCATCAGGAACAGTTTCAGCGAAACCGGAACCCGTTTGCCCAGCAGCGCCAGTACGCCAAGGGCGAAGGCGATGTCGGTGGCGGTCGGGATTGCCCAGCCGTTCAGGGCGGCTGGCGTGTCGCGATTGAGGTACCAGTAGATCAGCGCCGGCACCACCATGCCACCAATGGCGGCGGCACCGGGCAGGACGATCTGCGACGGTTTGGACAACTGGCCGTCGAGGACTTCGCGCTTCACTTCCAGGCCGATCAGCAGGAAGAACAGCGCCATCAGACCGTCGTTGATCCAGAGCAGCAAGGGCTTGGCGATTTTCAGTGCGCCGATCTGCGCCACCACGGGGGTGTCCAGCAGGCCGTTGTACAGCCACGACAGCGGCGAGTTGTTGATGATCAGAGCCAGAACGGCAGCGGCGATCAGTAACAGACCGCTGGCAGCTTCCAACTGAAAGAAACGCGTGAAAGTGCTACGCAGAGGCAAGGTCGCTCTCCATCCATGAATTCAAAAGGTGTTACACCCTAACAAGTACCGTTAGTTGTTAAAACAAAAGTTATATTCTTTTTTGTTATATACCGTTACAGAGTGATCCCTCGGCACCGACCTGAGCCTAGCAGTTGCCGGGCGTATTGGATTTCATCTGTACCTGTGCTGGATGCAGGATTTTTCCTAAGCTTGTTGGATGAGCCTTGTCAAAAGGCCGACTCCTGCCCGATACAACGAGAAAACCATCATGAGCGACAACCGACAGTGGTCCCGCGAAGCGATTCGGATCATCGAAGCCGATTTCCAGCGCAGCGCCGACACCCACTTGATCCCCTTGCCGCTGCCGGGTTTTCCAGGCATCGAGTTGTACTTCAAGGACGAGTCCAGCCACCCCACGGGCAGCCTCAAGCACCGCCTGGCCCGTTCGCTGTTCCTGTATGCGCTGTGTAACGGCTGGCTCAAGCCCGGTGCGCCGGTGATTGAGGCATCCAGCGGTTCGACGGCGATTTCCGAAGCGTACTTCGCGCGCATGCTGGGCTTGCCGTTCATTGCGGTGATGCCGGCGACCACGTCCAAGGAGAAGATTGCGCAGATCGCCTTCTACGGTGGCCAAAGCCACCTGGTGGACGATCCGACCCAGATCTACGCCGAGTCCGAGCGCCTGGCCCGTGAACACGACGGGCACTTCATCGACCAGTTCACCTATGCCGAACGCGCCACCGACTGGCGGGCGAACAACAACATTGCCGAGTCGATCTTTCAGCAGATGCGTTTCGAGCAGCATCCCGAACCGAGCTGGCTGATTTCCAGCCCCGGTACCGGCGGTACCACGGCCACCCTGGGCCGATACGTGCGTTATCGCCAGCATGGCACCCGCGTGCTGTGTGCCGATGCCGAGCGTTCGGTGTTCTTCGATTACTACCAGACCGGCGATGCCAGTCTGCGACTGGACCACGGCTCGCGTATCGAAGGCATCGGCCGGCCGCGCGTGGAAGCGTCGTTTCTGCCCAAGGTGATCGACGCGATGGTCAAGGTGCCGGATGCCTTGTCGCTGGCGGCCATGCACTACCTGGCGGAGCGTCTGGGACGGCATGTGGGCGGGTCGAGCGGGACCAACCTGATCGGCGCACTGATGGCCGCCCAGCACATGAAGTCGGCAGGGGAGACGGGGTCGATGGTGGCGATTCTGTGTGACGGCGGCGAGCGCTATGCCACGACCTATTACGATCAGGGCTGGCTCAAGGCTCAGGGGTATGAGCTGAGTGGTTTGATGGCTGCGGTGGCAGCGACGGTGGAGCGAGGTGAGCCGTTGCCGGACTCGGTTTTGCGCGCCAATATCTGAGATCTTTCAGACATTGAATACCCCTGTGGGAGCGAGCTTGCTCGCGATGGTGGCATAACATTCAACACCTATGTTGACTGATTTACCGCTATCGCGAGCAAGCTCGCTCCCACAGGGTTTTGCATTATTTCCGGGATCGCGTATCAGGCTTCCAGGCCAAGGATATCCCGAGCTACAGCCTCGGCAATGCGAATCCCGTCAACACCCGCCGACAGAATCCCGCCCGCATAACCGGCCCCTTCACCGGCCGGGAACAAGCCCTTCACGTTCAGGCTCTGCAACGACTCGTTACGGGTAATGCGCAGCGGCGACGAGGTGCGGGTCTCGATCCCGGTCAGCACTGCGTCGTGCAGCGAGTAACCACGAATCTGCTTCTCGAATGCCGGCAAGGCTTCGCGAATTGCTTCGATGGCGAATGCCGGTAGTGCCAGCGCCAGATCACCCAGGGCAACGCCCGGCTTGTAGGATGGCTCGACGCTGCCCAGTTCGGTAGACGGTTTGCCCGCGATAAAATCGCCGACCAGTTGCGCCGGCGCTTCGTAGTTGCTGCCGCCCAGCACGAATGCGTGGGACTCCAGGCGTTCCTGCAGCTCGATACCGGCCAGCGGGCCGCCCGGATAATCGACTTCCGGCGTGATGCCGACGACGATGCCGGAGTTGGCATTGCGCTCGTTACGCGAGTACTGGCTCATGCCGTTGGTGACCACGCGGTTTGGCTCGGAAGTCGCCGCCACCACGGTGCCGCCCGGGCACATGCAGAAGCTGTAGACCGAACGGCCGTTCTTGGCGTGGTGCACCAGTTTGTAGTCTGCGGCGCCCAGTTTCGGGTGGCCGGCGTACTTGCCCAGGCGCGCACGGTCGATCAGCGACTGCGGGTGCTCGATGCGGAAACCCACCGAGAACGGCTTGGCTTCCATGAACACGCCACGGCCGTGAAGCATGCGGAAGGTGTCGCGGGCGCTGTGGCCGAGGGCCAGGATCACGTGTTTCGAGTGGATCTGTTCGCCGCCATTGAGTTCGACGCCGACCAGTTGGCCGTCTTCGATCAACACGTCGGTGACGCGCTGCTGGAAGCGCACTTCACCGCCCAGGGCGCGAATCTGCTCACGCATGTTTTCCACCACGCCGGTCAGACGGAACGTACCGATGTGCGGTTTGCTGACGTAGAGGATTTCTTCCGGAGCACCGGCCTTGACGAATTCGTGCAGGACTTTACGGCCGAGGAATTTCGGGTCCTTGATCTGGCTGTAGAGCTTGCCGTCGGAGAACGTCCCCGCGCCGCCTTCACCGAATTGCACGTTGGATTCCGGGTTGAGCACGCTTTTGCGCCACAGGCCCCAGGTGTCCTTGGTGCGCTGGCGTACTTCGGTGCCGCGCTCGAGGATGATCGGCTTGAAGCCCATTTGCGCCAGCAGCAGCCCGGCGAAAATCCCGCACGGGCCGAAGCCGACGACGATCGGCCGCACGCTCAGATCGGCCGGCGCCTGGCCGACTTCCTTGTAGCTGACATCCGGCGCCACGTTGACGTTACGGTCATCGGCAAACTTGTGCAGTACCGCCGCCTCATCGCGAACTTCAAGGTCGATGGTGTAGATGAAGCACAGTTCGGAGGACTTTTTGCGCGCATCGTAGCTGCGCTTGAACAAGGTGAAATCGAGCAGGTCATCGCTGGCAAGCCCTAAGCGCTGCACGATGGCAGGGCGCAGGTCTTCTTCGGGATGGTCGATCGGCAACTTGAGTTCGGTGATTCGTAACATGGCGGGATCCGGTTCGCGGGGCGCACAACTGCGCCAGGGCGTTTGAAACCCGCGATTATAAGCCTCAAAGGCGCAGGCCCGTGAGGCTTAAACGATCAGTCGTCGCGCGATCCGCCGAAATACCCGCAGCCGCGCTGTACCTGACCGTCGATGCGCAGCTCGGCGCTCATGTGCTGGATGCTGCCGGTGCTGCTGTCGACGCAACGTTGCGGTGCAACCCACAGTTCGATGTGCTGGTTGTTGGCTTCGGTGCTGAGGTTGAAACGGCCATCGCCCAATTGCTCCTCTACGTAAGGCACGGCCAATGGCGGCTGGCCGGCCCGGTCGAGGACCATGCCTTTGCCGCTGACTTTCACGCTCCACTCCGGGGTGTGGCCGGCGGCGCGCAGGATCAGCAGCTTGAAATTCGGATCGTCGCACGCGGTGCCCGAGCGCTCGACGCGGTACAACTGCTCCAGATCGAGCTGGCCGTCACCACCGCTGCCGGCCACAACCCGCCCGCGCACGTCGGCAAACAGCTTGCCCTGCTTGTCCGCCAGGTTTGCGGCCTGCTGCAGGACGCTGGTACCGCCCGTGTCGTTGACCACGTAGCGGTTTGTCTGGTTGCACGGCTGGAACAGCAGTTTGCCGTCCGCCGCGGTCAACTGGCCTTGCATGCGTGTCTGGCCGACATGGGAGGCGTTCTGCCGCTCACCCTCGAACAACTGGCAAGCGGCGAACAGCGGAAGCAGGGCAACGAGGACTAAGGAACGGGCAACACGCATCTTGGGGTCTCCTGACAGGTGCCGCCACGTTACTCAGCCTGACCGTTCATCACAACCGGTTATCGTCTCCACTTTGTATTGGCGCGGACGCAGGTTGCGATTTTTCATCTTCAGATGTGAAAGGTCTGACCCGTTTGCAGGCCTTCCACACTCTTGGCGTAGGCCAAGGCCACATCCGCCGCAGGAACCGGCTTGAAGCCACGGAAGTACGGCGCGTATTTGCCCATGGCTTCGACCAGGACGTTCGGGCTGATCGAGTTCACCCGCAGGCCGCGCGGTAGCTCGATGGCGGCGGCGCGGACAAAGCTGTCCAGTGCACCGTTGACCAGCGCCGCCGAGGCGCCACTGCGAATCGGGTCGTGGCTGAGCACGCCGGTGGTGAAGGTGAACGAAGCGCCGTCATTGGCGAAGTCGCGGCCGATCAGCAGCAAATTGACCTGGCCCATGAGCTTGTCTTTCAGGCCCAGGGCAAAGCTCTCTTCGGTCATTTCGTTGAGCGGTGCGAAGGTCACGTTACCGGCCGCGCACACCAGTGCATCGAATTTGCCGGTCTGCTCGAACAGCTTGCGAATCGAGGTGCTGTCACTGATGTCCACCTGAAAGTCGCCGCTGGTGCGACCGATGCGGATGATTTCGTGGCGTTGCGACAGTTCCTTGTCGACTGCCGAACCGATGGTGCCGCCTGCGCCGATCAAAAGAATTTTCATGGGGGCTGATCCTCGTATGGGTTGAACGAGGTTTCAGTTTAGGGTGGTTTTTTCTCCGGATAAGCGCACTAATAGGCAACCTTTGGTTTTCAAATGGAAACAATCCATGAGCGAGATGGATGACCTGGCGGCGTTCGCGGTGTTGATCGAGGCGGGGAGTTTTACCCTGGCGGCGCAGCAGCTTGGTTGCAGCAAAGGCCAGCTGTCCAAGCGCATCAGCCAGTTGGAAGCGCAGTTTTCCGTGGTGTTGTTGCAACGTACCACCCGCCGCTTGAGCCTGACCGCCGCCGGTGCTGCGTTGTTGCCCCAGGCCCAGGCGCTGGTAGTGCAAGTCGAGCGGGCCCGCCAGGCCCTGGCGCGCCTGAAGGACGACATGGCCGGCCCGGTGCGGATGACGGTACCGGTGTCGCTCGGGGAAACCTTCTTCGATGGCCTGTTGCTGGAGTTCTCGGCCAGGTATCCCCAGGTGCAGATCGAGCTGGAGCTCAACAACAGCTACCGCGACCTGTCTCGCGACGGCTTCGATCTGGCGATTCGTTCCGACGTGGCCATTGACCAGCGACTGGTGGCGCGTCCACTGTTGGCGTGGCAAGAACTGACCTGTGCCAGCCCGGCTTATCTGGAGCAATACGGTGAACCGCAAACTCCCCAGGCGCTGGCCGAGCATCGCTGCCTGCTCAACAGCCATTACAGCGGCCGCGAAGAATGGCTGTATCACCAGCAGCACGAGTTGTTGCGGGTGCGGGTGTCGGGGCCGTTCGCCAGCAACCACTACAACCTGTTGAAGAAAGCCGCACTGGTCGGCGCCGGTATTGCGCGCCTGCCATCCTACTGTTTGCCAACAGAGCTGGCGGACGGGCGCTTGCGATGGCTGCTGCGCGATTATCAGACCCGCAGCATGCCGATGTACCTGGTGCATCCGTATCAGGGCGGTTTGCCCAAGCGCACGCAGGTACTGGCGGATTATTTGATCGGGTGGTTCAAGCGCAGTGGGGAGGTGCTGGATCGGCTGTAAATGTCCTGTGGGAGCGAGCCGGCTCGCGATGGACGTTAACGATGATGAGGGCTGTCTGAATGAACGTGGCGCCCTCCAGTTTTTCGCGAGCAAGCTCGCTCCTACAGAAGAGGGTCTGTGTAGCTATAGGGGGGCATAAAAAAACGGCCCGCAAAGGCCGTTTTTTTGTTTACCGCTAAGGCTTAGCCGCCCAAGTACGCATCACGCACTTTCGGGTCGGTCAGCAGCGCTTCACCGGTGCCTGTCATCACCACCCGGCCGTTCTCCAGAACGTAGGCTCGGTCAGCGATCTTCAGCGCCTGGTTGGCGTTCTGCTCGACCAGGAACACTGTCACACCGTCCTTGCGCAGCTGTTCGATGATGTCGAAGATCTGCTGGATGATGATCGGTGCCAGGCCCAGCGATGGCTCGTCGAGCAGCAACAGCTTGGGCTTGCTCATCAGCGCACGGCCGATGGCGAGCATTTGCTGTTCGCCGCCGGACATGGTGCCGCCGCGCTGGTTGAAGCGTTCTTTCAGGCGTGGGAAAAGTCCGAGAACCTTGTCCATCTGTTCCTGATAGTCGCCCTTGGCGGTGAAGAAACCACCCATGGACAGGTTTTCTTCAACGGTCAGTCGGGAAAACACCCGACGACCTTCCGGCACCACGGCGATGCTCTTGCGCATGATCTGCGAAGAGTCCTGGCCGACCAGTTCCTCACCCATGTAGCGGATGCTGCCGCTGTGGGCGCGCGGCGAACCGCAAAGCGTCATCAGCAACGTGGACTTGCCGGCACCGTTGGCACCGATCAGGGTCACGATCTCGCCCTGGCGGACTTCGACGTTGACGCTGTGCAGGGCCTGGATCTTGCCATAGAAGGTGGAAACGTTTTCGAACTGCAGCATTTACGCTTCCCCCAGGTAGGCTTTGATCACTTCAGGATTGTCGCGGATCTGTTCCGGCGTACCGTTGGCCAGGGGCGTGCCCTGGTTGATCACGACAATGTGGTCGGAAATGCTCATGACCAGCTTCATGTCGTGTTCGATCAGCAGCACGGTGACGTTGTGCTCTTCACGCAGCATGCTGATCAGCGCCTTGAGGTCCTCGGTTTCCTTCGGGTTCAGGCCGGCAGCCGGTTCGTCGAGCATGAGGATCCGCGGGCGGGTCATCATGCAACGGGCGATTTCCAGACGACGTTGCTGACCGTAGGCCAGGGTGCCGGCCGGACGGTTGGCGAACTCCTTGAGATTGACCTTTTCCAGCCAGAATTCGGCGAAATCCATGGCCTCGCGCTCGCTTTTGCGGAACGACGGGGTCTTGAACAGGCCGGACAGGAAGTTGGTGTTCAGGTGACGATGCTGGGCGATCAAGAGGTTCTCGACCGCCGTCATGTCCTTGAACAACCGCACGTTCTGGAAGGTGCGCACCACGCCTTTGAGGGCAATCTTGTGGCCCGGCAGGCCTTCGATCGCTTCGCCGTCGAGCAGGATGCTGCCGCCGCTCGGCTTGTAGAAGCCGGTCAGGCAGTTGAACACGGTGGTCTTGCCGGCGCCGTTGGGGCCGATCAGCGCAACCACTTGTTTCTCTTTCACGCTCAAGGCTACGCCGTTGACCGCCAGCAAGCCGCCGAAGCGCATGCTCAGGTTTTCTACTTTAAGGATCTCGCGGCTCATTTGCGCAGCTCCATGTGAGGACGTTGCATGGGCAGCAGACCCTGAGGGCGCCAGATCATCATCAGTACCATCAAGGCACCGAACATCAACATGCGGTACTCACTGAACTCACGCATCATTTCCGGCAGCAGGATCATCACCACGGCAGCGAGGATCACGCCCAGCTGCGAGCCCATGCCACCCAGCACCACGATGGCGAGGATGATCGCCGACTCGATGAAGGTGAAGGACTCCGGCGTCACCAGACCCTGACGGGCAGCGAAGAAGCTACCGGCGAAACCGGCGAAGCTCGCACCCAGGGTGAAGGCCGACAGTTTGATGACGGTCGGGTTCAGGCCCAGGGCACGGCAGGCGATTTCGTCTTCACGCAACGCTTCCCAGGCGCGGCCCAGGGGCATGCGCAGCAAACGGTTGATGACGAACAGCGCACCCAGGGCAAGCAACAGCGCAACCAGGTAGAGGAAGATCACCTTGTTGATCGAGTTGTATTCCAGGCCGAAGTACTCGTGGAAGGTTTGCAGGCCTTCCGCGGCTTTTCGTTCGAAGGTCAGGCCGAAGAACGTTGGCTTTTCGATGTTGCTGATACCGTTCGGACCGCCAGTGAGGCCGGTCAGGTTACGCAGGAACAGACGAATGATTTCACCGAAGCCCAAGGTCACGATCGCCAGGTAGTCACCACGCAAACGCAGCACCGGGAAACCGAGCAGGAAGCCGAAGGTGGCCGCCATCAGGCCGGCGATCGGCAGGCAGATCCAGAAGCTCAGGCCGTAGTAGTGCGACAGCAGCGCGTAGCTGTAGGCGCCGACGGCATAGAAACCGACGTAACCGAGGTCGAGCAGACCGGCCAGGCCGACCACGATGTTCAGGCCGAGGCCGAGCATCACGTAGATCAGCACCAGCGTAGCGATATCGACCGCACCGCGAGAGCCGAAGAACGGCCAGACCAGGGCACCGGCGATCAGCGCGATGATGATCCAGCGCTGGGTGGTCGGCAGGGTCAGGAAGTTGCTGGCCTTGGCCGGGATCAGCGGCATGCTCGGCGAAGAGCGCCAGGCCGAGCTGATCTGCTGGTCGAACAGCACACGCAGGAACATCAGCACCGAGCACACCGCGATGGTGATCAGGGTGGCGTCGCTGGTGCCATGAACTTCGAGGTTGATGCCGACGATGGTCAGCTTCAGACCGAGTACCGGGTAGGCCACGGCCCACACCAGCAAAGCGCTGAACAGCGCCTGTTTAAGATTCCTAGTCATACCTTCTCAACCTCCGGACGGCCCAGCAGGCCGGTTGGCCGGAACAACAGCACCAGAACCAGCAGGCCGAACGCCACGACGTCCTTGTACTGGTCGCCGAAGATATCGGCACCAAAGGCTTCCGCCACACCCAGTACCAGCCCGCCGAGCATGGCGCCCGGAATACTGCCGATACCGCCCAGTACCGCGGCGGTGAAGGCCTTGAGGCCGACGAGGAAACCGGCGTTCGGGTTGATCACGCCGTATTGCATGCTCAGCAGCACGGCGGCGATGGCTGCCAGAGCCGCACCGATGACGAAGGTCAGGGCGATGATGTTGTTGGTGTTGATACCCAGCAGGTTGGCCATCTTGATGTCTTCGGCACAGGCACGGCAGGCGCGGCCCAGGCGAGAGCGGGAGATGAACAGGGTCAGGCCGAGCATGGCGACGAGAGTCACCACGAACACCACGATTTGCATGTAGGAAATCAGCACTTCATGTGCGCCACCTGGCCCAAAGGCAAAGTTGCCCGGAATCAGGTTGGGGATGGATTTGTCCTTGGAGTCTTGCGCCAGCAGAACGGTGTTCTGCAGGAAGATCGACATGCCGATGGCGGAGATCAGCGGGATCAGACGGTTGCTGCCGCGCAAGGGGCGGTAGGCGATCCGTTCGATGCTGTAGCCATAGGCACTGGTTACAACGATGGTTGCGAGAAAAGCGGCGGTCATCAACAGCGGCACGCTGTCGAGTCCCAGCATGGCCAGCCCGGCGATGGCGATAAACGCCACGTAGGAGCCAATCATGTACACCTCGCCGTGGGCGAAGTTGATCATTCCAATGATGCCGTAGACCATCGTATAGCCGATGGCGATCAGGGCATACGTGCTGCCAATGGTCAGGCCATTAACCAGCTGTTGGAAGAAGTGATAGATGTCAGGCATTACAGCGCTCCTAAAAACCTGATACGCATTTCACTGGTGGAGTCATTTTCCCGCCCGAGCCCCGTGGATCTGCATCCACTTCGAATTCGGGGTTTGCCAGCGAACCGCTGATGACGGTTTTGAGATTTTCAGGTGGGGAGACTGGCGGATCACGCCAGCGCGGCCCAGATACGTTCGTAAAACAAAGCCCACGGCACGCCGTGGGCTTTATTGGCAGTCAGTCTGGCAACGCCTTACTGAGGCTTGGCTTCAGTTTTTGGTTTGCCGAAGTGCCACTCGTAAACCACGAATTTGAAGTCTTTCAGGTCGCCTTTCTCGTCGAAGCTCAGGTCGCCGGTAGGCGTCTTGAAGGTGCCGGCGTGGATGGCTTCAGCCACTTTGGCGGAGTCTTCGGACTTGGCAGCCTTGATGCCGTCGGCGATCACGGTCACAGCCGAGTAGGCCGGGAACACGAACGGACCGCTTGGATCTTCTTTCTTGGCTTTGAACGCATCAGCCAGGGCAACGTTGGCCGGATCCTGGTCGAAGGATTTCGGCAGGGTCACCAGCAGGCCTTCGGAAGCGTCCTTGGCGATCTGCGAAATGGAGTCGTTACCCACGCCTTCCGGACCCATGAACTTGGCTTTCAGGCCTTTTTCCGCAGACTGACGCAGGATCAGGCCCAGCTCCGGGTGGTAGCCGCCGTAGTAGACGAAGTCGACGTTGGCTTGCTTGAGCTTGGCGATCATCGAGGAGAAGTCTTTGTCGCCGGCGTTGACGCCTTCGAACACGGCAACCTTGACGCCTTTGCCTTCCAGGGTTTTCTTCACGGCAGAGGCGATGCCTTCACCGTATTGCTGTTTGTCGTGCAGAACAGCAACGATCTTCGGTTTTACGAAGTCGGCAATGTAGTTACCGGCGGCAGGGCCCTGGGCGCTGTCCAGACCGATGGTGCGGAACACCATTTTGTAACCACGGGCGGTGATGTCCGGGCTGGTGGCAGCCGGGGTGATCATGATCACGCCTTCGTCTTCGTAGATGTCCGAAGCCGGTTGAGTGGAGCTGGAGCACAGGTGACCGACTACGAACTTGACGCCGTCGTTGACGACCTTGTTCGCGACTGCCACAGCTTGTTTCGGATCACACGCGTCATCGTATTCAACGGCTTCGAGTTTCTTGCCGTCCACGCCGCCCTTGGCGTTGATTTGCTCGATGGCCATTTTGGCGCCACTGAACTGCATGTCGCCGTATTGGGCTACAGGGCCGGTCTTAGGGCCGGCGATGCCGATCTTGATGGTGTCAGCTGCGAACGAATGGCTGGCAACCCCGGCCAGAACCATAGCGGCAAACAGTTTGGAAATCTGCTTAGTAGCCTTAGTCATAGTGCTCCACTCTTACTGTTGTAGTTTTTATAGTCCTGGCGCCGAAAGCAGCAGAACCGGGTCGGATATCTGCGACATTCCCCGGAAAAGTCCCTCGGCAACTGTACCGGTACAGTGTAGAGCGCCGATTGTCAGCCTGGGAAGGCAGCGCCGGGGGACAAAACCTGCAAGTGTCGCTTTATTGAAAGTAAAAGACAGAATTGCGGCGGGGTGTTGAGGGGCTTATAGCCGTATTCAGTGCATTCCCTGGCTTTCCTGCGCTTTTCATTTCGGTCACTCAATTGCATCCGGGTTTTTCTGCCAGTCCACCGACGTTATCATTCGCGTCGATTTCTTTTCCGGACAGTCCCATGAATCAAGAACCTAGCACCCTCTATGCCAAGCTGCTTGGTGAAACCGCATCTATTACTTGGAAAGAGCTGGAGCCGTTCTTCGCCAAGGGTGCCCTATTGTGGGTCGATCCTGGCCTGGATCTGATCGCCGCCGCCGAGGCCGTTGCCCAGGATGAAGGGGAGAAAGTGGCTGCCTGGCTGGCCGCCGACAAGCTCGGCAAGCTCTCTGAAACGCGGGCGCTGGATCTTTTTGAACGTGATCCACAGCTGTGGGCCGTGGTTGTTTCGCCGTGGATTCTGATCCAGGAAAGGGCGCAGGCTTAAAAGGTCGCACCTGATTGGTGCGTTCATTTCTGAGGGAAAAGTGTGTAGCCGAGTAGCGTGATGGCATGTTGCCGTAGAGAAAGGCCACAGCCTCACGGTGACGTAAACGTAACGGGAACAGTTGGGAGGGCAACTGAACGTCTGCTCAATTGTTTCTGAATGTTGATTTGCAGTAATTCAAGGCCGCCATCGCGAGCAAGCTCGCTCCCACAGGGATCGCATTCTTTCAAACAGAACGCGGTCAACTGTGGGAGCGAGCTTACTCGCGATAGGGGCGGTGAGTTTTTCGGGTCTTGTTAAGCCGTTTTGCCCGTATGGTTATTCAACGAAATAACCTTGGTCTTGCCGATGCGGTGACGGTAGATCTCGCGCAGGTACTTGATCGATTTCTTCACGCAATCCCGGGACAGGCGGATGTCGTTGATCGAGACGAACTTGTCCTTGTCGTTGATCAGCTCACGGTACTTCTTCTCGTACATCGGCTTGATCGCGTACCAGTTGGTATCGAGGATCTTCGCCGGGTTCTCGAATTCGTTGAGTAGTTCGTCAATCCGGTCTTCATCGAACTGTTCGTTGATGATGAAGTCCAGGATCGAGTTGTCCAGGGTCTCGTCGAAGCGGTACGGGTTTTTCGCGAAGCAGCGCTTGATGAAGGCCACGATCAGCGTCAGGAAATCGTCCGACAGGCACGGGCTCTTGGCGATCAGGGTGGTCAGCGACAGGTTGGCCGAAGCACCGATCACCAGCGCGTAGCGCTTGAGCGTGGTGTTGGGAAACAGGCTGTTGAGATGAGTCTTCAACCGGTTCAAATCCATGTAGGACAGCTTGTAGTCCTTCGGCAACGAAACGATCGACACCACCGACGAGCAATTCTTGAAGAAGTGCAGGTCATGCAGGGCCGCCGCGTCGTAACCCGAGTTCTTGTACTGCTCCAGCGACGCGCGATAGCGCTTGGACTCGATCGGCAACAGGCTGATGCCCTCGATGGCCTGGGTGACCTTGTTGAAGTGCGGCAGGTCGATCGAGCGGAAGAACAGGTCGTCGATGTTCAGGCGTTGCGGCTCTTTCTCGAACACCTTGAATTTGTCGCTGCTCGGCGCCGGGGTTTCCGGTACCACGGACTCGGCGTAGGCAATCGCCACCGGGCCGGCCAGGCTCATGAACAGGTCGTTGGCGTCCAGGCGGATGGTTTCGCCGATGTCGATGCCGGCACGACGGAAATAGTTCTGGTCGTAGTCGGTGGTCACCGCCTGGGCCGTCAGAATGTTGAAGATCTGCTGCGAGATGTATTGGTTGGCATGCTTTTCCATGGCATTGACATCAATGTTCTGGATATTGCCGTCATCGTTCTCTTCGGCGTAACGCATGATGTCGTTGGAGATCAGCATCATCGCGTTCCATGGGCGGATGCGGCCCATGACGCTGGCTTCGCTGCTGTCTTCGTTGGCGAAGTTGTAGGAGAAGTCCCACTCTTCCGACAGATATTTGCACAACAGGCGACCGGCGTTGATGTGCAGCGCCTCGGACATTTCACTGCGGTGATCTGAAATGTTCGGCAGTACACAGATGCCACTGGTGAAGATCGGTTCGAAGACGAAGGAGTGGCCGCTCTTGCTGTCGTGCTCGTCCATCGGCTTGGTATCGAACGTCTTGTTCATGTACGAGTGCTGCTGGGCCAGGCCGAACTCCGAGGCCATGCCCGAGCCGGTACCGCCGCCGGCACTGAAGATCGAGAAATACAGGCGCGACTGGTTCGCCTTGATGCCGCAGCTGTCGATCAGGTACGAGTGAATCATTTTCCAGTCGGGGCTGGAGAAGCGCTGGGTGTCCTTGTTCAGGATGATCTTGGCCAGGTACTGGCCGAGGATCGGCGCGTTACCGGCGCCACCGGCGTGGACTTCCGACAGGTCCATGATCTTCATCTTGCTGTAGTCGCGCAGAAAGCCGCTTTTTTCGCCCTTGCGCGAGAAACGGATGCGCCCGGCGATGTCCTTGTCCAGGTCGCCGAGCATCACCAGCGGCTCGACCAGGAACACCGGCTTGGTGTTTTTGTTCTGGCCCAGGCGCAGGTTGTTGCGAATCCACTGGGCCGGGCTGTAACCCTTTTCGGCAAAACGCTTGTCCGGCGACAGACGATCTTCGTTGTTGAATTCGTTGAGGTAGAACTTGCGGGCGTTGTACACCAGTTCCGCCACGTCCAGCGCAATGTTCGAGCCACAGCGGCCCAGGCCGATCAGGCATACCGACGGGAATTCCTGATCGCTGTGCTGTTCGCTGTCGCCTTCCAGGTGCGGTGCGCGCGGGAACACCATGTCGCGCAGGCCGTCGAGGTTGTCGAGGATGCGGTCGGTGTTGGTTTCGGTGAAGTACAGGTATTGCTGGGTCGCCAACGGGCGCGCTTGAATCAATGGCTTAGGTGATGACGGGCTGTTGGCCGCGGGGCTCAACGTCAGATCGGTTACCGCAGTGGCCGGGTTGTTTTTAGAAGTCATAGTTCGCCATCTACCTGGGCTGATTGGTTGGCCGACTCACTGTCGTCGAACCGTCACGGAATACAATCGCGTCTTTTTTCAGCGCGTACTTGGACCATGCCTTGGTCTTTAGCCTGAGCATTGCTCGGAGTGAATCCTTTCCTGAGTCATGATGAATCGGCCAATATTCGGTGATCTTTAATCAAGAAGAGGCAAAATGATGTCAACGCTACCTTCGTTAGGGTTTGCCGGGATCGGCCTGATGGGGCTGCCGATGTGCCGGCGCCTGCTGGCCGCGGGTTATCCGCTGGCGGTATGGAATCGCAATCCGGACAAGTGCAAGCCGCTGGTGGAGGCCGGCGCGCGCCAGGTCGCCAGCCCGGCCGAACTGTGCCAGCACGCTGACGTGGTGATGCTGTGCCTGGCCGATACCTCGGTCGTACGCGAGGTGGTGTTTGGTCCGGCAGGTGTTGTGGAGGGCGCCAAAAAAGGCCAGCTGCTGGTGGATTTCTCCAGCCTGGAGCCCAACGCTACGCGGGAAATGGCCGCAGAACTTGCCGCTAAAACCGGCATGGGCTGGCTCGATACGCCGGTGTCCGGTGGCGTGGTCGGTGCCGAGGCTGGAAGCCTGGCGATCATGGTCGGCGGTGAGCTACAGGATCTGGAGCGGGTCAGGCCTGTCCTGTTGAACCTGGGGCAGCGTGTGACGCATATGGGCGGCGTCGGGGCCGGGCAGGTGACCAAGGCGTGCAATCAGATGATCGTCGCCTGCAATGCATTGGTGATTGCCGAAGTGGTCGCGTTGGCGGAGCGTTCCGGGGTTGATGCCAGTCTGATCGCCGAAGCGCTGGCCGGCGGCTTTGCCGATTCGAAACCCTTGCAGATCCTGGCCCCGCAGATGGCGCAAAACCGTTTCGAGCCGGTCAAATGGCACGTACGGACGTTACTCAAGGATCTGGATACAGCAGTGAAGTTTTCCCGTGAACAAGGCTCGGCGACACCGATCAGCGGTCTGGCCGCGCAGTTGATGCGCCTGCATGGGAGTCAGGGGTTTCTTGAAAAGGACCCGTCTACATTAGTGCAGTTGTACCGTGAACCAGGCTCAGCGTCGTGACGGTGTAGGCGTGCTTGCGCTGGTTGATTTCTTTCAGTACCGGATGCAGTTCGGCCAGTGGCACCGGCCGACTCAGCAGATAGCCCTGAACGAAGTCACAGCCATGGTCTTCCAGGAACTGGTATTGCTCGAAGGTTTCGACCCCTTCGGTGACCACTTGCAGGTGCAGGGTATGGGCCATGACGATAATCGCCTGGACGATTTCCATATCCTGGGTCGCCTTGGGAATGTCCTGGATGAACGAGCGGTCGATTTTCAGTGTGTTGAGCGGCAAGCGCTTGAGGTAGGCCAGGGATGAATAGCCGGTGCCGAAGTCATCGATCGACAGCGAAACGCCGAGGGCGCGTATCTGGCGCAGCAGCACCAGGGTGTCGGCGATATTGCCCATCAAGGCGTTTTCGGTGACCTCCAGTTCCAGACGGTGGGGCTCCACACCGGAGGCCCGCAATGCGTACTCGATTTCATCGGCCAGTTCTTCGCGCGCCAGGTTCAGGGGCGAGCAGTTCACGGCGATCTTCAGGTCTTCACAGCCTTGGCGCGACAACTCGCCCAGATCCTCGCAGGCCTTGCGCAGCACCCAGTTGTCCAGCTCGGCGATCAGGCCATTGGCTTCGGCGATGGCGATAAAACGATCCGGTACGAGGAAGCCGTGGACCGGGTGTTGCCAGCGGATCAAGGCTTCGAGCTTGCTCACCTGACCGGTCTTGAGGTCATAGATTGGTTGGTAATAGAGCATCAGGCCGGTGTCTTCACGCAGGGCGTGGCGCAACTCTTCTTCCAGTTGCAGCTCGAGTGTGGCGCGGGTTTTCAGGTCGGCACTGAAAAAACTCAGCCCGTTCCGGCCGCCACCCTTGGACTGATACAGCGCCAGATCGGCGTTTTTCAACAGTTCCTCGCAGGTCTTGCCGTCTTCCGGAAACAGGCTGATGCCGATGCTGGTGGTCATGACCATGCGCCTGCCGGCCAACTCGATGGGCTCCTTCATTTTCAGCATGATGCGTTGGGCCATCTGCCGCGCTTCGTCACGATCACGCAGGTCGATGAGCAGGCAGAACTCGTCGCCGCCGAAGCGAGCGACCACATCCTCATAACTGCGAACAGAGCTCTTGATGTGCCCGGCAAGCACTTTGAGCAGTTCGTCACCGGCATCGTGGCCAAGGCTGTCGTTGATCCGCTTGAAATGGTCGATGTCCAGGAACATGACCGCCAGCATCCCGCCTTTGTTGGTTTTTTCGATGAGTTTTTCAGCGAAGACCTGGTTGAACCCGCGGCGGTTGATCAGGTTGGTCAGCGCATCGTAGTTCGCCAGCTGTTGCAGCGACATGCGCGCCTGGTCAAGTTGGCTTAGCAGGGAGTTGACCCGTTGCAGGTCATGGTCCTTGTGTTGCAGCTTCTTGTCCGCCAGTGCCGCGCTGATGCTGCTGCCGATGATCAGCAGGGTGATGACCGTCACGGTCAGCGCCAGTTGCAGATGGCGATGTTCGCCGGTTTGCGCTGGCAGGCTGTCGCTGGGCATCACCATGTTGAAGGCGGCCATGGCAGTGAGGTGCATACCGAGGATGCCCGCCCCGAGCACCAGGCTGGCGCCGAATTTGAAAAGCTGATGCAGCATGCCTGCACCGTCGCGCAGATACCATGCCAGCAACAAGGCGGCCAGCGCGGCACCGATCGCGATCGCGATGGACAGGGCGAACAGGCCCGGATGGTAATAGACCGAGGCATTGGAGTGCATGGCCGTCATGCCCACGTAATGCATGGTCGCGATACCCAGGCCGATCCCGACCGATGACGTGAGGCACTGTCGAAAACTCAGCTCAGGAAGGCTGAGGGTACGCATCGCCAGCCATGCGGCGAACAGCGCGATGGTTAGCGAGAACACCGTGACAGGCAGTTGGTAGTGAAGATCGATAGGCGCCTGGAATGCCAGCATCCCGACGAAATGCATGGCCCAGATGCCGCCGGCCAGGCATCCGCTGCCCACCCAGCGCCAGAGCGTTTGGGACGCGGATTTTTCAGCGTGAGCAACCCGTTCGGCCATGTCCAGTGTCGCGAAACCGCCGACACAGGCGACCAGATAAGCCAGCAGCACCAGAAACGGGTCATGTGTGCAATTAAGTATGACCTGCCCAGTCTCTGGTAGCTCGGTAATGAAATGCAAACCAAGCCACTCCATAGCATGCCCCATCGTTAAGCTTCAGGTCGGCGCAAGGAGCGTCGGCGAATGTCGTGGAGTATAGAGGGCGTGGATGGAGCGCAAGCAGTAGTGGCACATTGATGCCAATTTTTTTGATATTAGGCTAATAGCGATTAGTGCTATGACTCAGGCGATTTGCTTCTGAGGCGTCTCGAACGCGGGTTGCAGGGCCGGCAAACCGAAAGCCGCACGGGCCGCGTCGCAATCGGGATTTGCCAGGCCGTCGACCCACGAAGCGTCGAACTCCCGACAGGTGCTGGAGCGTTTTTCGTAAATGGAGCACTGCACCGTACTGCCCACGTCTCCGACCAGGCTGGTGCAGCGCACGGGTTTGCAACCGGTTCCGAGCATCGCGACCCGACTGGGGCTGATCTGCTCGACAAGCTCATCGGGTACCGTCCCCCCGGACGAGGCGCATTCACCCCAGAAAAATGACACGCGAAAATGAGAACAGCAGGCACCGCAATTCAGACACGGACTGGCTTCGGACATGGGCGATTATCTAAGGAGGAGTGGAGACACAGGGGGGAAACAAGGCCGCTATTCTAGGCTTCGCCAACGGCTTGGGAAGGGGGGCTGAAAGGTATTTTTCATCGCTCGGACGGACTGCGAAATACCCGTCCCGCGAAAGCTCCTACAGGTTGCGTCCCATGGGTTGGTATCAGCCTGGCGAATAATGAAAGACAGGCGCGGCCGGCCTGTCTAGATTGCAAAGTCCGGGGGCAGTGACGCCCCAAAAACAATAAAAGAGACGGACCCATGCAGAACTCGACCCAAGCGGCCAATGCCTGGCGCATTCTGTTCCTGTTGTTCCTGGCCAACCTGTTCAATTTTTTCGACCGCACCATCCCGGCCATCATCATCGAGCCCATTCGCATGGAATGGCACCTCAGTGACTTCCAGTTGGGGATCATCGGGACGGCATTCACCATCGTCTACGCCATTGCCGGCTTGCCGCTGGGGCGCATGGCCGATACCGGCTCGCGCAGCAAGCTGATGGGCTGGGGGCTGGCGGTATGGAGCGGGTTGACCGCCGTCAACGGCATGGTGGGCAGTTTCTGGAGCTTCCTGATCGTGCGCATGGGCATCGGCATCGGCGAGGCCAGTTACGCGCCAGCCGCCAACTCGCTGATCGGCGACTTGTTTCCGGCGCACCGTCGGGCGCGGGCCATGGGGATCTTCATGCTGGGGCTGCCCTTGGGGCTGTTGCTGGCGTTCTTCACCATTGGCGCGATGGTCAAGGCCTTCGATAGCTGGCGCGCACCGTTCTTTATCGCGGCGGTGCCCGGGCTGATCCTGGCGGTCTTCATGTTTTTCATCAAGGAACCAAAGCGCGGCGCTGCCGAGAGCGTTCAGGTTTCGCAGGAAAAAATCGATCGGCCGATCCGTCGGGTATTGGCAGTGCCAACCTTCCTGTGGTTGGTGATGGCCGGCCTGTGTTTCAACTTCGCCACCTATGCTTGTAACTCGTTTCTGGTGCCGATGCTGCAACGCTACTTCCTCATGCCGTTGCAGGATGCCGCAGTGGCGACCGGAGTTATTGTCGGTGTGACCGGGCTGGTCGGCCTGACCCTCGGTGGCTGGATCGCGGACAAGATTCACCAGCGCATCGCCAACGGACGGCTTTTGTTTGCCGCCTTCAGCCTGGTGATTTCGACGGTCTGCACCGCGTGGGCGCTGCATTCCGGGCGAATCGAGATCGGTGTGTTTGTCGCGGTATTCAGTATGGGCTGGCTGTTCGCCTACAACTTTTATACCTGCGTGTACACGGCGATTCAGGATGTGGTCGAGCCTCGGTTGCGGGCAACGGCGATGGCGCTGTTCTTTGCCGGGCTGTACCTGTTGGGCGGTGGCCTGGGGCCGGTGGTGGTCGGGGCATTGTCGGATCACTTCGCCCACACGGCGATGCTTGCGGCGGGCGCGGAGCAAATGACTGAGGCGTTTAAAGCGGTCGGCCTGCATGACGCGATGTACCTGATACCGGTGGCGTTGTTGCTCACCGTGGTGTTTCTGTTCCTGGCTTCGCGGTGTTTTGTGAGGGACGCCAAGCGGATGAAGGACGGGTTGGTGGCGGTGGTTGAGCCTGACAGTTCTGCGGTGACTGCTTAACCGCTATCGCGAGCAAGCTCGCTCCCACAGGTATCTCATAGGCACTGAAGATCCAATGTGGGAGCGAGCTTGCTCGCGATGAGGTCATCAGCAGCACTACTGAATTTGAAGTAAACAAAAAAGGCCCGCATCGCTGCGGGCCTTCTTTTCATAGCGGTGGAGGAGGGTTGTTAACCCGCCACCAGCACCCGAATCGCTTCCAGTCGCAGCGCAGCCTTGTCGAGCATGGCCAGGCCTTGCTCGCGTTGTTTGCGCAGGGCCACCAGTTCGCTGTCGCGCACGGTCGGGTTGACCGCTTGCAGGGCGGTCAGGCGCGCCAGTTCTTCGTCGGTATCGGCGGCCAGGCGACGCTGCGCCTCGGCGACACGTTCAGTGTGGCGCGGCAGGATCTTCGCTTCACCGGCGTTGATCCGTGGCGTCAGTTGGTCACGCTGGGCCTGGATGAACTTGTTGGCGCTGGCACGCGGCACGCTTTCGAGCTGATCGTTCAAGGTTTCGAACGACACGCGGGCCGACAGGTCGTTGCCGTTGGTATCGAGCAGGCAACGCAGGGCGGCCGGTGGCAGGTAACGGCCCAGTTGCAGCGAGCGCGGGGCAACCACTTCGCTGACATAGAGCAGTTCCAGCAACACGGTGCCAGGTTTCAGCGCCTTGTTCTTGATCAGCGCCACGGCGGTGTTGCCCATGGAGCCGGACAGCACCAGGTCCATGCCGCCCTGAACCATCGGGTGTTCCCAGGTGATGAACTGCATGTCTTCGCGAGACAGCGCCTGGTTACGGTCGTAGGTGATGGTCACGCCTTCGTCGTCGCCCAGCGGGAAGCTGGCGTCGAGCATTTTTTCGCTCGGCTTGAGGATCAGCGCGTTTTCCGAATGGTCTTCGCTGTCGATGCCGAAGGCGTCGAACAGGGTTTCCATGTAGATCGGCAGGGCGAACTGATCGTCTTGCTCGAGGATGTCTTCAACCAGCGCATCACCTTCGCCAGCGCCACCGGAGTTGAGCTCCAGCAAACGGTCGCGGCCGGTGTGCAGTTCGGCTTCCAGACGTTCACGCTCGGTACGGGCTTCGTCGATCAGCGCTTGCCACTCGCCATCGTCGGCTTCTTCGAGCAGCGGCAGCAGGCGCGGGCCGAACTGGTGCTGCAAGGCGTTGCCGGTCGGGCAGGTGTTGAGGAACGCATTCAGCGCTTCGTGGTACCACTGGAACAGGCGCTCTTGCGGGCTGGTTTCCAGATACGGCACGTGCAGTTCGATGATGTGCTTCTGGCCGATCCGGTCCAGTCGACCGATACGTTGTTCCAGCAGGTCCGGGTGGGACGGCAGATCGAACAGCACCAGGTGATGGGAGAACTGGAAGTTGCGACCTTCACTGCCGATTTCCGAGCAGATCAGCACCTGCGCGCCAAATTCTTCGTCGGCGAAATAGGCGGCGGCGCGGTCACGCTCGAGGATGTTCATGCCCTCGTGGAACACCGTGGCCGGGATGCCGGAGCGCACACGCAGGGCGTCTTCCAGGTCCATGGCGGTTTCGGCGTGGGCGCAGATCACCAGCACTTTAGTGCGCTTGAGCATCTTCAGTTGATCGATCAGCCATTCGACGCGCGGGTCGAATTTCCACCAGCGTTCTTCTTCACTGGCGTCCGGTTGGGCCTGGAAGCTGACTTCCGGGTACAGCTCAGCGTGATCGCCCAATGGCAGTTCGAGGTATTCGTCCGGGCACGGCAGCGGGTACGGGTGCAGCTTGCGCTCCGGGAAACCCTGCACGGCAGCGCGGGTGTTGCGGAACAGCACGCGGCCGGTGCCGTGGCGGTCGAGCAATTCACGCACCAGACGCGCACTGGCTTCGGTGTCGCCATCGTTGACGGCGGCCAGCAGGGCTTCGCCTTCGTTGCCGAGGAAACCGTGGATGGTCTTGTGGGCTTGCGGCGACAGGCGTCCCTTGTCCAGCAACTCCTGAACGGCTTCAGCCACCGGGCGATAGTTTTCGCTCTCGGCGCGGAAGGCTTGCAGGTCGTGGAAACGGTTCGGGTCGAGCAGGCGCAGACGAGCGAAGTGGCTGTCCTGGCCCAGTTGTTCCGGAGTGGCGGTCAACAGCAGCACGCCGGGAATGGTCTCGGCGAGTTGCTCGACCAGGGAATACTCAGGGCTGACCTGATCTTCGTGCCACACCAGGTGGTGAGCCTCGTCGACCACCAGCAAGTCCCAGCCCGCCGCGAACAGCGCGTCCTGGGCTTTCTCGTCGTCCACCAACCACTCAAGCGCGACCAGTGCGAGCTGGGTGTCTTCGAAGGGGTTGCTGGCATCGCTTTCGATGAAGCGTTCTTCGTCGAACAGCGCGACCTGCAGGTTAAAGCGGCGGCGCATCTCGACCAGCCACTGGTGCTGCAGGTTTTCCGGAACCAGGATCAGCACGCGGTTGGCGCGGCCCGAGAGCAATTGGCGATGGATCACCAGGCCGGCTTCGATGGTTTTGCCCAGGCCTACTTCGTCGGCCAGCAGAACCCGTGGCGCGATACGGTCGGCGACTTCGCGGGCAATGTGCAACTGGTGCGCGATCGGTTGCGCACGCACGCCACCCAGACCCCAAAGGGAGGACTGCAACTGGCGACTGGTGTGTTCCAGTGTGTGGTAACGCAGGGAGAACCAGGCCAGCGGGTCGATCTGGCCGGCGAACAGACGGTCGCTGGCCAGGCGGAACTGGATGAAGTTCGACAGTTGGGTTTCCGGCAGGGTGACCACTTCGTTCTGCCCGTTGAGGCCGTGGTAAACCAGCAGGCCATCGACGTCGTCGACTTCGCGAACGGTCAGCTTCCAGCCTTCGAAGTGAGTGATGGAGTCACCGGGCGAAAACCGCACACGGGTGAGGGGCGCATTCCTTAGCGCGTACTGGCGAGTGTCGCCAGTGGCCGGATAGAGCACGGTCAACAAGCGGCCGTCCTGTGCCAGAACGGTGCCTAAACCCAGCTCGGCTTCGCTGTCACTGATCCAGCGTTGCCCCGGTTGATACTGCTGCGCCATGCTGCCTGACTCCCACCTGAAAAAGCGGGCTATCTTAACGGAATGAGGGCTTCAGGGCCAAAGGACTCTCAGAAAAACTCACAGTCATACGTTAGCCCACCTGTGCATGACGCGCCGCCCGGTGCACTAATGAGTGCCAAATGAGTCACAGTTTGCGACCGATGGCTCAAGTCGCCATCCCCGCAGCCGACAGCCTGCTGACAGGAGACTGAAAACCATGCTGCCACCGATGCTCCCCTTGAGTGCCGTGCCGATCACTTCACAGACCGACCCGATCCGTCAGCGTCCGGATATTCCTCCGGTGGCGCCGGTGCAGGAAAGCTCCAGTGAAAGCACGATCGACCTGCAAAAGCGCAATCCTGAGGAGGACGGACTGGTGCTGCGCGAGGAACAGCGCCGCAGGCAGGAGCAGGAACGACGTCGCCACGAAGCTGATAATGACCCGCAGGCTCACCTGGCGATTCCCGGGGATGAGCTCAATGCCGACAACACCGTGCCGGTGGCACCGCTGATGGAAGATCAGCCGCGGCAAGGGTTGTGGGTCGATATCGAGATTTGAGCGCAGGCTGGTCAGCACGGCCGTCAGGCCGCATTATTGGCGCAGGGTTGCCGAACGCTACGGCGGCTTAAACTCATTTCAAGCGATGCACTGACTGCCATGAGCCAAGACGACAAACTGATTGACCTCAATGCCGAGCGCGCCAAGCGTGTTCATGACCTCAATGACAAGCGGCTCAATGAAGTTCGCCAGGCGTTCGAGCAGGCCATGCCATTGGGCAAGGCCAAAAAAAAGCCGAAAAACAAACCGAAAAAGCGCTGAAATCCCCCGCATTCATTGATGCGGGTCAAACTTCTCCCTTCCTCTTGCCCAGTCTCGGGCGACATTGATCCCGGTCAATATTCTCTCCTGCCCGTTTGGTTAACTTAGCCCTATCGCAACAGGGCAGGTACAGGAGACGCGTCATGTTTTTCGACAACGTGGTGATCGCCGGAGTGCTGACTGTCAGCCTCATGTTTGTATTTTTTGCAGGGTTCGGACTTTTTATCTGGAAGGATTCGCACAAGCGGAAATAACCGTAGTTCTTTCTGGATGTAATGAGCACGCAAGGCATTTTGGGCAACTTCGGTTGCCCTTTTTTTTGCCTGTAAAAAACTATCGGTAAACACGTAACCCTGTAGGAGCGAGCTCTGCTCGCGATGGACGCCAGCGATGACGCGGGCTGCCTGAATGTACGCGTTGTCCTTGCGGTCATCGCGAGCAGAGCTCGCTCCTACAGTGATTTTTTGCGATTGGTGGCAATAAAAAAGGCGCGGTCCTTGCGGAGCGCGCCTTTTTCGATGCCGCTGTATCAGCTACCCAGCGCCTTCGAGGCCAGCCAGAACAACCCGGCCGACAGGGCCACGGTGGCTGGCAGGGTCAATACCCAGGCCAGCAGGATGGTTCTGACGGTGCCGCCTTGCAGGCCGCTCTTGTTGGCGACCATGGTGCCCGCCACGCCCGAGGACAGCACGTGGGTGGTGGAAACCGGCAGGCTGAAGATGTTGGCCATGCCGATCAGGCTGGCGGTGGTGATCTGCGCCGACATGCCTTGGGAGTAAGTCATGCCTTGCTTGCCGATCTTCTCGCCAATGGTCAGTACCACGCGTTTCCAGCCGACCATGGTGCCCAGGCCCAAGGCCAGTGCAACCGCCAGGATCACCCAGAACGGAGCGTACTCAGTGGTGGTGGTCAGGTCTTTGCGCAATTTGTCCAGGTCAGCCTTTTCACGGGCCCCGAGCGTTGGCAATTTGCTGACTTTCTTCGCGGTGTCATCCAGGCAGAGCAGGTAACGACGTACTTCGATGCGGCTTTCCGCCGACAGCGAATGGTAGTCGGCTACACCCTTGAGGGTGCCGAGCAGGGCGGTGATGGTCGGTTCGGTCTGTTGCGGGTTGCAACGGAATTTCTCCGGCAAGTCGCCGTTCAAGCTCTTGCCCAGGGCCAGGAACTCGCCCAGGGTTTCGGAATTGCGCTGGTAGAACTGGCTCAGGTGCAACGTAGCGTCGCGAGTCCGTTCGATCTGGTAGGTCGTGCTGTTCAGGTCGAGGACGAACTGGGCCGGCACGATACCGATCAGGACCAGCATGATCAGGCCGATACCTTTCTGGCCATCGTTGGAACCGTGCACGAAACTCACGGCCATGGCCGAGATCACAAGTACCAGGCGATTCCAGAACGGCGGGTGTTTCTTGTCGTCGATCTTGCGGCGCTGTTCCGGCGTCTTGTGCATCTTCGACAGCGGACGCCACCATTTAAGACCGATCAGGATCAGCGCGGCGATCAGGAAGCCTGCCATTGGCGAGAATACCAGCGACATGCCGATATCGATCGCCTTTTGCCAGTTCACTCCGTCAGCCAACGGAATTTCGTTGATCAGGGCGTTGGCCAGGCCCACGCCGAGGATCGAACCGATCAGCGTGTGGGAGCTGGAGGCGGGGATACCGAAGTACCAGGTGCCCAGATTCCAGGTGATGGCTGCGGCGAGCAACGAGAACACCATGGCCAGTCCGTGACCGGTGTTCACATTGATCAGCAGTTCTACCGGCAGCAGGTGGACGATGGCATACGCCACGCCGACCCCGCCCAGCAGCACGCCGAGGAAGTTGAACACACCGGAGAAGAACACCGCCAGGTGAGGCGGCATGGCTTTGGTGTAGATAACGGTCGCCACCGCGTTAGCGGTGTCATGAAAGCCGTTGATGAACTCGAAGGCGAGGACAAAGGCCAGGGCGAGCAAGAGGCTCACAAGCACCCAAGCATCCAGTCCGCTGAATAAATCGATCATGAAGGTTTTCTGACCCGGTCATAAGGGGGCGCGATTATGCCAGAAAAGACTGCTAATCAATGCACTAGCTGCTCATCGGTAACATTCTTCAACGAATTTTTTTGCCGCAGAACCTGAAAACCCACGGTTTTGCTGTGTTTTTTAACTCATTGATTTTATTGGAAAAATTGACTGTCACAAAACCTTCACGGCCCGGTAAGAGGGGCTTGAACGGTTGTGAGAAAAATCTGAGAAATAGGTCAGATACCGGAAATCTGCCTGATTCGACGACGGTGATGGCCGCTGCCCGCTCGTAGCGGGCGCGAAAGGCAACATCAATACATCCCGCTTTTAACGGGTGCAGAGGCAGGTTCTTGTAAGGATCAGGCCGAAGCAGTCACGGCTCTTCGGCTTTGAGTTCCTTTTCCATTTTTTGAAGTTCTTGCTGGAAAACCTGATCCTGAACGGTGGCGCGTTTACGCCAGGGTTTACGTTCCGGTTCGGGTTGAGCGGCGTAAGTGGTGACTTCTCCGCCGTAAACTTCCTTGTAGCGTTGTTCCTGGCGCTCTAGTTCCGCGCGCAGTTCGTCTTTCGTCACAGTGCTACCTGATTGAGTTGGGATAAATTCTGGTGAAAACGCGCTGCATCAAATCGTTTGATCACGTTCGTCGAGTGGGCAATGCCCGACAAGGCATCGTTTTTGGCAACAACGTGATCAATACTTCCATGTCACAGGCGGCCACGACACCAGAGATAAATAGCTGACGTAGCTTCAGTTTCCTGTTTCGGCAAGCGCGATGGCAAGGCTGTGCAATGCGGATCTGGCGCTTGCAACGGGCAACGGCGATGGAACATCGCCTGGCCGGGTAGCGGGTTCGGCAAGTAAAAAACCGAAGCGCTACTGAATTGTATTATAGCTGCCGATTTGAAGAACACTATCTCCAAAGAGTTAAAAGTGAATCTTGGTGTGTGACCGTTTTGTTGCTCGAAACTTTGCGATTAACTAGAACGTCGACGGATACCGCATTGCTGCGATGCCTTTCTGACGCCATTAAATCAGGCAAGTTACGGTAATTGGATTGCCCCATTAAGTCCTGCGTCGAGTCGGCGCAAACATGGGGCGTAAGTCAGCGAAAACCGGACATCAGCGCATGTGATTTGCACGACGGATTGCGATTATCGGTCGAGTGTTCGATAATCGCACGGAGTTGACGGGCCGGGCTTGAGCGCCAGGCTCGCCCTTTGTAATAGTCGCTGATCCGAATGGGTAAAAGGACGTTGTATGAACGATCAAATGCGCAATTCCTTCGCTTCAGTGGCTCCTCCCATCGTTGCCTCACCTGCCAAACGGATCCAGGCACTGACCGGCGACCCGGATTTCATGACGTCCCTGGCCCGCGGCCTGGCCGTGGTGCAAGCGTTCCAGGAGCGCAAACGACACCTGACCATCGCCCAGATCAGTCACCGCACGGAAATTCCCCGCGCCGCCGTGCGCCGTTGCCTGCACACCCTGATCAAGCTCGGCTACGCCACCACCGACGGCCGCACCTATTCGCTGCTGCCCAAAGTGCTGACCCTCGGCCATGCCTATGTGTCATCTACGCCGCTGGCGGTTTCCGCCCAGCCTTACCTGGACCGCATGAGCGAGCAACTGCACGAGGCCTGCAACATGGCCACGCTGGAGGGTGATGACATTCTGTACATCGCGCGCTCCGCGACCACCCAGCGGCTGATTTCGGTGGACCTGTCGGTGGGCGGGCGCTTGCCGGCCTATTGCACCTCGATGGGGAGGATCCTGCTGGCCGCGCTGGATGACACCTCGCTGGGCGAATACCTCGACCACGCCGAATTGCAAGCCAAGACCAGCCGCACGATCCACACCCCCGAGGCGTTGCTCGAATGCCTGCAAGAGGTGCGACAGCAAGGCTGGTGCATCGTCGACCAGGAACTCGAGCAAGGACTGCGTTCGATTGCCGTCCCGGTGTACGACGCTTCCGGGCAGGTGGTTGCGGCCCTCAATGTCAGCACTCACGCCGGGCGAGTCAGCCGCAATGAACTGGAACAGCGGTTCCTGCCTGGTTTGTTGAGCGCCAGCCGCGACCTCAGCGCCCAGTTGTTTGCCTAAGCCGTTCGATAAACGCACAGAGTCGCGTTTATCGAATTGACGCTGTTTCCTCCGGATCATTACTGTCGCGGCTTCGTCAGCATCTGCTGACATCGTTCGACCGCGATCCGTGGGATAAAAATAATGAACCAGCCTCAGTCTGCTGTAGGTAACTGCCTCGACGTGCAGTCCTTCATCAATGCCCAACCCATTTCGCGCTACCAGTGGCGCGTGGTGATCCTGTGTTTCCTGATTGTCTTCCTCGATGGCCTCGACACCGCGGCAATGGGCTTCATCGCCCCGGCCCTGTCCCAGGACTGGGGTATCGACCGAGCCAGTCTCGGCCCGGTGATGAGTGCGGCGTTGATCGGCATGGTCTTCGGCGCACTGGGCTCCGGCCCTCTGGCTGACCGCTTCGGGCGAAAAGTCGTACTGGTCGGCGCGGTGCTGTTGTTCGGTGCCTTCAGCCTGGCCTCGGCCTACAGCACCAATGTCGATCAGCTGTTGGTGTTGCGCTTCCTGACCGGCCTGGGTCTGGGCGCCGGCATGCCGAACGCCACCACGCTGCTGTCGGAATACACCCCTGAGCGCAAAAAGTCCCTGCTGGTGACCAGCATGTTCTGCGGCTTCAACCTCGGCATGGCTGGCGGCGGATTTATCTCGGCCAAGCTCATTCCGGCCTTTGGCTGGCACAGCCTGCTGCTGATCGGTGGAGTGCTGCCGCTGATCCTCGCCGTCGTTTTGCTGTTCTGGTTGCCGGAGTCGGCGCGTTACCTGGTGGTGCGCAACCGCGGTACGGACAAAGTACGCAAGGCACTGGCGCCGATTGACCCGACGGTGGTGGCCCAGGCGTCCAGTTTCAGTGTGCCGGAACAGAAAACCGTGAAGGCGCGCAATGTGTTCGCGGTGATCTTCTCCGGCACCTACAGCACCGGCACCTTGCTCTTGTGGCTGACCTACTTCATGGGCCTGGTGATCGTTTACCTGCTGACCAGTTGGCTGCCGACGCTGATGCGTGACAGTGGCGCGAGCATGGAGCAGGCCGCCTTCATCGGCGCGCTGTTCCAGTTTGGTGGCGTGCTGAGTGCGGTGGGCGTGGGCTGGGCAATGGACCGGTTCAATCCGCACAAGGTCATCGGCACTTTCTACCTGCTGGCCGGGGTGTTTGCCTACGCGGTAGGGCAGAGCCTGGGCAACATCGCGCTGTTGGCGACGCTGGTGCTGGTGGCCGGGATGTGTGTCAACGGTGCGCAATCGGCAATGCCGTCACTGGCTGCGCGGTTTTATCCGACTCAGGGGCGGGCCACCGGCGTGTCGTGGATGCTCGGGATCGGCCGCTTCGGCGCCATCCTCGGGGCGTGGATGGGCGCGACGCTGCTGGGCCTGGGCTGGAACTTCGAGCAAGTGCTGACGGCGCTGGTGATTCCGGCGGCGCTGGCGACGACGGCAGTGGTGATCAAGGGCATGGTCAGTCATGCGGATGCGACCTGAGGCCATCACTCGGGTTCTTTATTGCTGTTGCGGGCCTCTTCGCGAGCAAGCCCGCTCCCACAAGGATCACACTTATCCCTGTGGGAGCGGGCTTGCTCGCGAAGCTTTTGATCTGGATTGTTAGCCGAGCAACAATGTGTTCGATAATCGAACGCTCAGTCGATTATCGGATTGTTTGGCCTTTTTCAGAAGCTTAACCTTCAGTCATTCCGGCGCTGCGCATCGGCGCCTTCTTCCACTGTCGGTTAACAATAAACGGGAGCCTGCCCCAATGGCTGAAATCCTTTCGCTGCACGACGCGGTGAAGCAATTCGTAAACGACGGCGATACGGTCGCGCTCGAAGGCTTTACTCACCTGATCCCGACGGCCGCCGGTCACGAAATCATTCGCCAGGGCAAGAAAGACCTGACCCTGGTGCGGATGACCCCTGACTTGATCTACGACCAGTTGATCGGTGCCGGTTGTGCCCGCAAACTGATTTTCTCCTGGGGCGGCAACCCGGGTGTCGGCTCCCTGCATCGCCTGCGTGACGCTGTGGAGAAACAGTGGCCCCACGCGCTGGAAATCGAAGAACACAGCCACGCCGACCTGGCCAACGCCTACGTCGCCGGGGCATCCGGCCTGCCGTTCGCGGTGCTGCGTGCCTACGCCGGTTCCGATTTGCCGAAGGTTAACCCGCTGATCAAATCCGTGACCTGCCCGTTCACCGGCGAAGTGTTGGCAGCAGTGCCTTCGGTGCGTCCGGATATCACGGTGATTCATGCGCAGAAAGCCGACCGCAAGGGCAATGTGCTGCTGTGGGGCATCCTCGGCGTGCAGAAAGAAGCTGCGCTGGCGGCCAAGCGCTGCATCGTCACCGTTGAGGAAATCGTCGACGACCTCAATGCGCCAATGAACTCCTGTGTATTGCCAACCTGGGCCTTGAGCGCGGTTTGCCACGTACCTGGCGGCGCGCATCCATCCTACGCCCACGGTTACAACGAACGCGACAACCGCTTCTACCAGGCCTGGGACCCGATTGCCCGCGACCGTGAAACCTTCACCGCGTGGATCAACGAATACATCCACGGCAGCGCTGACTTCAGCGAGTTCCAGGCCAAACTGGCCGCCGCTTCGGAGGCGAAGTAATGACTTACACCACCAATGAAATGATGACCGTTGCCGCTGCCCGTCGCCTGAAGAACGGCTCGGTGTGCTTCGTGGGCATCGGCCTGCCGTCGAAAGCGGCCAACCTGGCGCGCCTGACTTCCTCGCCTGATGTGGTGCTGATCTACGAATCGGGCCCGATCGGTGCCAAGCCAAGTGTATTGCCACTGTCGATTGGCGACGGTGAGCTGGCGGAAACCGCCGACACCGTGGTGCCGACCGGCGAGATTTTCCGTTACTGGCTGCAGGGCGGGCGCATTGACGTCGGTTTCCTCGGCGCGGCGCAGGTCGACCGTTTCGGCAACATCAACACCACCGTCGTGGGTGATTACCACGCGCCGAAAGTCCGTCTGCCGGGTGCAGGTGGCGCGCCGGAGATTGCCGGTTCCGCCAAGAGCGTGTTGATCATCCTCAAGCAGTCGTCGCGCTCCTTTGTCGACAAACTCGATTTCATTACCTCGGTCGGCCACGGCGAGGGCGGCGATTCGCGCAAGCGTCTCGGTCTGCCAGGCGCCGGACCGGTGGGGATCATCACCGATCTGTGCATCATGGAGCCGGAAGCCGGTACCCATGAGTTCGTGGTCACTGCACTGCATCCGGGTGTGACCCGCGAGCAAGTGGTTGATGCCACCGGTTGGGCGATTCGCTTTGCCGACCAGGTTGAGCAAACCGCCGAGCCGACTGAAGTCGAACTGACCGCGCTGCGCGACCTCGAAGCCCGTACCGCTGCCGCACACGGCCAAGCCCCCGGAGAAGCGTGATGCGTGACGTTTATATCTGCGACGCGATTCGTACCCCCATCGGCCGTTTCGGCGGTGGCCTGTCGTCGGTGCGTGCCGACGACCTGGCTGCCGTGCCAATCAAGGCCTTGATGGAGCGCAACCCGTCGGTGGACTGGAACGCGGTGGACGAGGTGTTCCTCGGCTGCGCCAACCAGGCCGGTGAAGACAACCGCAACGTTGCGCGTATGGCACTGTTGCTGGCCGGCCTGCCGGAAACCATTCCCGGCGTGACCCTCAATCGCCTTTGCGCTTCGGGCATGGATGCCATCGGCACCGCGTTTCGCGCCATCGCCAGCGGCGAGATGGAACTGGCGATTGCCGGCGGCGTCGAGTCGATGTCCCGTGCGCCGTTCGTGATGGGCAAGGCCGATGCCGCTTTTTCGCGCAACATGAAGCTCGAAGACACCACCATCGGCTGGCGCTTCATCAACCCGTTGATGAAGGCCCAGTACGGCGTGGATGCGATGCCGCAGACCGCTGACAACGTGGCCGACGATTACAAGGTGTCCCGCGCCGATCAGGACGCGTTCGCCCTGCGCAGTCAACAACGCACGGCCGCCGCACAAGCCGCCGGGTTCTTCGCCGAAGAAATCGTTGAAGTGCGCATAGCCCACAAGAAGGGTGAAACCGTGGTCAGCCAGGACGAGCATCCTCGCGCCGACACCACCCTGGAAGCTCTGACCAAACTCAAACCGGTCAACGGCCCCGACAAGACCGTCACCGCCGGCAATGCCTCGGGTGTAAACGACGGCGCCGCCGCGTTGATCCTGGCTTCGGCCGAAGCGGTGAAGAAACACGGCCTGACTGCCCGTGCCAGAGTGCTGGGCATGGCCAGCGCCGGCGTTGCCCCGCGGGTGATGGGCATTGGCCCGGTGCCGGCGGTGCGTAAACTGATCGAGCGCCTCGGTGTGGCGGTCAGCGATTTCGACGTGATCGAGCTCAACGAAGCCTTCGCCAGCCAAGGCCTGGCGGTGCTGCGTGAACTGGGGATCGCGGACGACGCGGCCCAGGTCAACCCGAACGGTGGTGCGATTGCCTTGGGTCACCCGTTGGGCATGAGTGGCGCGCGGCTGGTGTTGACCGCATTGCATCAGCTGGAAAAAAACGGTGGCAAGAAAGGTCTGGCCACCATGTGCGTCGGTGTCGGTCAGGGGCTGGCCCTGGCGATCGAGCGCGTCTGACGCGCTCTGAAGACTTATAAGAACTGAGGAATGTTTCATGACTGACAAGCCTGGTTACCGTCGCCCGCAGGAAGGCACCCAGCCGGAGTACCTGCACCCGACCTATCAATCCACCAACCTGCGCTCGCCGTCCAAGCCGTTGGTGTTCCTGCCGCATTCGCTGTCGGAAATCACCGGTCCTACCGTCGGCGCCGAGCGCATCAACGAGAAGGATAACGACCTGACCGCCCAGCACGAGGGGCAGCCTCAGGGGGAGCGCATCATCATCCACGGCCGTGTGCTGGATGAAAACGGTCTGCCGGTGCCGGGGATTCTGGTGGAGATCTGGCAGGCCAACGCCGCCGGTCGCTACGCCCATGCCCGCGACCTGCACGACGCACCGCTGGACCCGAACTTCACCGGCACCGGCCGCACCGTGACCGACGCCGATGGCTGGTACCAGTTCCAGACCATCAAGCCCGGCGCCTATCCATGGGGTAACCACCACAACGCCTGGCGCCCGGCGCACATCCATTTCTCGCTGTTCGGGCCGAGCATCCTGACGCGCCTGGTGACGCAGATGTATTTCCCGGGCGACCCGCTGCTGGCGTACGACCCGATCTACAACTGCGTGCCCGATACCAGCGCCAAAGAGCGTTTGATCGCCACGTTCGATCTGGAAAAAACCATCCCTTCCTATGCCCTCGGTTATCGCTGGGACATCGTATTGCGCGGCCGCGACGCCACGCCGATGGAGAAATAAGATGACGCTGACTGCGACCACGTCCCACACCGTCGGGCCGTACTACCACATCGGCCTGACCTGGCTGAACCGCGAAAACCTGACCGTCGAACAAACCCTGGGCGAGCGCGTAGCGATCACCGGGCAAGTGGTCGACGGCAATGGCGACATCGTCAACGACGCGATGCTGGAAGTCTGGCAGGCCAACGCCGCCGGCAAGTATGACCACCCCGAAGACGATCAGGACAAACCCCTGGACCCGAACTTCGAAGGCTTTGGCCGGGTGCCGGTGGATGCCGAAGGACGCTTTCGCTTTACCACCATCAAGCCCGGTTCGGTCGAGGGGCTCAAAGGCACGACCCAGGCACCGCACCTTGTCGTTCTGGTGTTTGCCCGTGGTTTGGTGAAGCACCTGCTGACGCGTATCTACTTTGATGGCGAGGCGGCCAACGTCAACGATCCGTTGCTGGAGTGCGTGCCGGCCGAGCGCCGCAGTACCTTGCTGGCCAAGAAGGATGCGTCGGGTGTTTATCAGTGGAATGTGATTCTGCAGGGTACCGATGCCGAGACGGTGTTCTTCGACTATTAAGTGAACACCGCAACACCTGTGGGAGCGAGCTTGCTCGCGATGACTGAGTCACATCCAGCATAAATGGTGACTGACCTGACGCTATCGCGAGCAAGCTCGCTCCCACAGGGGATTTGTGTTGCTGATTTATCTGCGGAACGGGAGTGTTGCAAAGTGTGTCTAGACTCTCACTTTCCCCATTGAGTGAAAAAACAATGACAACACCCACAGCGCCTATAGCTCTTTATACGGGCGAAGAACGCAGCAAGCGGATCTTCGCCATTGTCGGTGCCTCGTCCGGCAACCTGGTTGAATGGTTCGACTTCTACGTCTACGCCTTCTGTGCGATCTATTTCGCACCGGCCTTTTTCCCGTCCGATAACCCCACCGTGCAGCTGGTCAATACCGCTGGCGTGTTCGCCGCCGGGTTCCTGATGCGGCCGATTGGTGGCTGGATTTTCGGGCGCTTGGCGGACAAGCACGGGCGCAAGAATTCGATGTTGATCTCGATTCTGATGATGTGCTTCGGCTCGCTGCTTATCGCCTGCCTGCCGACCTACAGCAACATCGGGGTCTGGGCGCCGATCCTGTTGCTGTTCGCCCGTTTGCTGCAAGGCTTGTCGGTGGGCGGTGAGTACGGCACTACCGCAACCTACATGAGTGAAGTGGCGCTCAAGGGCCAACGCGGTTTCTTCGCCTCGTTCCAGTACGTGACCCTGATTGGCGGCCAATTGCTCGCGGTGTCGCTGGTGGTGGTCCTGCAACAGTTCCTCACCGAAGATGACCTGCGTGCCTACGGCTGGCGGATACCCTTCGTGGTGGGTGCCATGGCGGCGCTGGTTTCGCTGTATCTGCGTCGTTCGCTCAAAGAAACCACCAGCAAGGCAATGCGCGAAAACAAGGACGCCGGCAGCATCAGCGCTCTGTTTCGCGACCATAAAACCGCATTCATCACCGTACTCGGTTACACCGCCGGTGGTTCGCTGATCTTCTACACCTTCACCACGTACATGCAGAAGTACCTGGTGAACACCGCCGGCATGCCGGCCAAGACCGCTAGCTACATCATGACCGGCGCGCTGTTCCTCTATATGTGCATGCAGCCGATTTTCGGCATGCTCGCCGACAAGATCGGCCGGCGTAACTCGATGCTCTGGTTCGGCGCCCTCGGCACGCTGTGCACCGTGCCGATCCTGTTGAGCCTGAAAAGCGTGACAAGTCCGTTTCTGGCCTTCGTGTTGATTACCCTGGCGCTGGCGATCGTCAGTTTCTACACCTCCATCAGTGGCCTGGTGAAAGCCGAGATGTTCCCGCCCGAGGTGCGTGCATTGGGTGTCGGCCTGGCGTATGCGGTGGCGAATGCGATTTTCGGTGGTTCGGCGGAGTATGTGGCCTTGAGCCTCAAGGCCGTGGGCATGGAAAACTCCTTCTACTGGTACGTGACGGTGATGATGGCGATAGCGTTCCTGTTCAGCCTGCGTCTGCCGAAACAGGCGAAGTATCTGCATCACGACCTTTGATCTTCACGCGCGGACCGCAGGCCCGTGCCTCCAGGAATTGTTTATGAACCAGCGACCGGGCAATCAATTGTTCGATGCCTATTTCACGGCCCGCGATATGCGTGAGGTGTTCTGCGATCAGGGTCGGGTCCAGGCCATGCTCGATTTCGAAGCGGCATTGGCCCGGGCCGAAGCACGGGTCGGGATGATTCCGTCGAGTGCTGTCGCGCCGATTGAAGCAGCTTGCCGTGCCGGGCTTTATGACTTTGCGACGTTGGGCGAGGCCATTGCCACGGCGGGTAACTCGGCGATTCCGTTGGTCAAGGCGCTGGGCAAGCAGATCGCGGCCACCGATGCCGAAGCCGAGCGCTATGTGCATCTGGGCGCGACCAGCCAGGACGTGATGGACAGCGGCCTGGTGCTGCAACTGCGCCGGGCGCTGGAACTGATCGAGAGCGACCTGGCACAACTGGGGCAGACACTCGCGTCCCAGGCCCAGCGCTACGCGACCACGCCATTGGCCGGACGCACCTGGCTGCAGCATGCGACACCGGTCACCCTCGGCATGAAGGTCGCCGGCTGGCTGGGGGCGGTGACCCGCAGTCGCCAACGCTTGGCCGAACTCAAGCCGCGTCTGCTGGTGCTGCAATTCGGCGGTGCGTCCGGAACCCTTGCGGCCCTTGGCGAACAGGCCATGCCGATTGCCCAAGCGCTGGCCGAAGAACTGCAACTGACCTTGCCCGATCAGCCGTGGCACACCCAGCGCGATCGCGTGGTGGAGTTCGGCGCTGCGCTCGGCCTGATCGCCGGCAGTCTCGGCAAACTCGGGCGTGATATCAGCCTGTTGATGCAAACCGAGGCCGCCGAAGTGTTCGAGCCTTCGGCGCCGGGCAAGGGCGGATCCTCGACCATGCCGCACAAACGCAATCCGGTAGGCGCAGCGGTATTGATCGGTGCGGCGACTCGCGTACCCGGTTTGCTTTCAACGCTGTTCAGCGCCATGCCCCAGGAGCACGAGCGCAGCCTCGGTCTGTGGCATGCCGAGTGGGAAACCCTGCCGGAAATCTGCTGCCTGGTGTCGGGCAGCCTGCATCAAGCATTGTTGATCGCCCAAGGGCTGGAAGTGGATGCCGAGCGCATGGCGCGCAATCTCGATTTGACCCAGGGCCTGGTGCTCGCCGAAGCGGTGAGCATCGTCCTCGCGCAGCGGGTTGGGCGCGATACCGCGCATCATCTGTTGGAGCAATGCTGCAAACGCGCCGTGGCCGAACAACGTCACCTGCGTGCGGTCCTCGGCGACGAACCACAAGTGACCGCCGAACTGTCGGCGGCTGAGCTCGATCATCTGCTGGACCCTGCCCATTACCTCGGCCAGGCCAAAACCTGGGTCGAGAGGGCGGTGGCTGAACATTCTGCATTGACTGCCTGAAGGAGACTTGCTGTGGCTTTTGTACAACTCGCCGAGGGCGAACTGCATTACCAACTCGATGGACCGGTCGATGCGCCGGTGCTGGTGCTGTCCAACTCCCTGGGCACGAACCTGCACATGTGGGACGCGCAGATCCCGGCGTTCTCCGAGCATTTTCGCGTGCTGCGTTTCGACACCCGCGGCCATGGCCAGTCATTGGTAACGCCGGGGTCTTACAGCATCGAGCAACTGGGCCGCGACGTGCTCGCATTGCTGGATGCCTTGCACATCGAACGCGCGCATTTCTGCGGTTTGTCCATGGGCGGGCTGATCGGCCAGTGGCTGGGGATCAACGCCGGCGATCGACTGAACAAGCTGATCGTGTGCAACACCGCAGCGAAAATCGGCGATCCGTCGGTGTGGAACCCGCGCATTGAAATGGTGCTGCGCGATGGTCAGGCGGCCATGGTTGCCCTGCGCGATGCGTCGATTGCCCGCTGGTTCACCCCGGATTTCTCCGAAGCCAACCCGGCGGCGGCCAAGCAGATTACCGACATGCTGGCGGCGACTTCGCCAGAAGGTTACGCGGCCAATTGCGCAGCTGTGCGCGATGCCGATTTCCGCGATCAGCTGTCCTCGATCAAGGCGCCGCTGCTGGTGATCGCCGGCACTGAGGATGCGGTCACGCCGCCGTCGGGTGGGCACTTCATTCAGGAACATGTACCGGGCGCCGAGTACGCCGAGTTCTACGCTGCGCACTTGTCCAATGTGCAGGCTGGCGCTGATTTCAGCGAATGTGTTCTGGCCTTTCTGAAGGCTCGTTGAGGGATATTCCGTGGACGAGAAACAACGTTACGACGAAGGCATGAAAGTCCGTCGCGCGGTACTGGGCGACGCCCACGTCGACCGCAGCCTGACCACCCTGACCGAGTTCAACTCGGAGTTTCAGGAGATGATCACCCGCCACGCCTGGGGCGACATCTGGACCCGCGAGGGTCTGCCACGCCACACCCGCAGCCTGATCACCATCGCCATGCTGATCGGTATGAACCGCGAGGGCGAACTCAAACTGCACCTGCGCGCTGCCGCCAACAATGGCGTGAGCCGTGGCGAGATCAAGGAAGTGATCATGCAGAGCGCGATCTATTGCGGGATTCCGGCAGCCAATGCGACGTTCCACTTGGCCGAGTCGGTGTGGGATGAGTTGGGGGTTGAATCGCGGGAGTAAGCGGTAACGGTGAACAACCTGTGGGAGCGAGCTTGCTCGCGATAGCGTCGGCACATTCACTATTGATGTCGCCTGATACACCGCCATCGCGAGCAAGCTCGCTCCCACATTTGTTTTGTGTTTACAACAGGCTGATCGGGTAGCTGATGATCAGGCGGTTCTCATCGAACTCGTTGTTGCTGTAATCCCGACGCATGGTCGAGTTGCGCCATTTCAGGTTCAGGTCCTTCAGCGCACCGCTTTGCACGGTGTAGCCCAGTTCACTTTCGCGTCCCCATTCCTTGCCGTCGGTGATGGTGCCGGTGTGCACATTGTCACCGCTGATGTAGCGGTTCATCAGGGTCAGGCCCGGAACGCCCAGGGCGGCGAAGTTGTAGTCGTGGCGTACTTGCCAGGATTTCTCCTGGGCATTGTCGTAGCTGGAGTTGTAGCTGTCGTTGGCCAGGGTACCGCCGCTGGTGCCGTTGACCCGCATCCAGGCGTTGTCGCCGGTGAGTTTTTGCAGGCCGACGTAGAAGGTGTTGCCGCCGTATTTGGCCGAGAACAAACCGTACATGGTCTTGTTGTCCAGCTCGCCGGCCAGGGCGCTGCCGTCATCCTTGCCGTAGAAGAAACCCAGGTTGGCGCCCAGGGTCCAGTCACCCAATGGCTGGCTGTGGGTCAGGTTGATGAACTGCTGGCTGTAGATGTCCTTGAGCTCGGCGTTCCACAGGCCGATCTGGGTGCGCTTTTCGTTGAACAGGTATTCGCCGCCCTGAAAGTTGAAACGGTCGGAGGTGAACGCCGCTTTGCCGGTCATCGACATGTCGTCCATGCTGCTGTCATCGCGGGGGCTGTTCTGCCGGAACTGGCCGCCGTAGAGCGTCAGGCCATTGATCTCCTTCGACGTGATCTGGCCGCCCCGGAAGGTTTGCGGCAACGAACGACCGTCGTCCGAACGCAGGATTGGCAACACTGGCATCCACTCGCCGACCTTCACTTCGGTCTGCGACAGCTTGGCCTTGAACGCGACATTGGTGCGGCCGAAGTTATCCGCCGGGCGACCGTCATGATCCAGCGGCAGCAGTTGCGTACCGCCTGTGCCTTTACCGCCGTCGAGTTTCACCGAATATAAACCGAGCACATCCATGCCGAATCCGACGGTGCCCTGGGTGAACCCGGACTTGGCGTCGAGGATGAAACTCTGCGTCCATTCTTCAGCCTTGCCTTGGGCCTTGGTCGGGTTGGTGAAGTTGCGATTTATGTAGAAGTTGCGCAGGTTCAGGTTGACCTTGGCGCCTTCGACAAAACCCGACTCTTCGGCGCTGGCGGGCAGGGCCGCGCTGGCCAGGGCCATGGCAATCAGGCTGGGAACGAAGTACTGCGCGGGAGAAGGCGTCATGGGCTCGGGTCTCTCTAATTCTTTGGGATGAAGCGGGGTGATGCCGCAACCCTGGGTTGCAGACGAATATTCGAAATCAGCACGAACGAAGCGGATCAGCCGGAGAGGGCAGGGCGCGGGGGCATGGTGTCGAACCTGTTGTTATTGGTTTTGTGGTTCGGATGGTGCGTGGAATGTACTGGATGGTTCAATTGTTAAAAGCAGGTTTTGGGCGATTATCGAACGCAACATGTCGCTGGATTTTGTGTGGCCTGTGCGGGCCTCATCGCGAGCAAGCTCGCTCCCACAGTGGACTTACAGCGTGCATAAGATTTTTGCCAAACCCAGCCTCCTGTGGGAGCGAGCTTGCTCGCGATGGGGCCATCACTGAGAACACACCTTTTCCCGCAGCCAACAAAAAGCCCACCAAAAGGTGGGCTTCGTGTTCTCACAGCGCGATCAGAAATACTTCATCTTCGGCGCTTCTTCTTTCAACGGCTCGTTCTTCGCCGTCTGTTCGTTCCAGCCACCACCCAGGGCCTTGTACAGGTTGACCTGGCTGACCAGCTGCGCCAGTCGGTCGGTGATCAGCACCTGTTGCGCACTGAACAACTGACGCTGGGCATCGAGGAAGGTCAGGTTGCTGTCGACACCAATGCGGTAGCGACGCTCGGCCAGGCGGTAGTAGTCCTGGTTGGCACTGACGAAATCTTTCTGTGCCTGCAACTGCTGGACGTAGGTCTGGCGGGCAGCCAGGCCGTCGGCGACTTCCTGGAAGGCCGTTTGAATGGACTTCTCGTAGTTCGCCACGCCGATATCTTTCTGGATTTTCGAGTAGTCCAGGCTGGCGCTCAGGGCGCCGGCGTTGAAGATCGGCAGGTTGATCTGCGGTTGGAACAACCAGGTGCCCGAACCACCCTTGAACAGACCGGACAGGTCCGGGCTCAGGGTGCCGGCATTGGCCGTGAGGCTGATGCTCGGGAAGAACGCAGCCCGCGCCGCGCCGATGTTGGCATTGGCGGCCTTCAGGTTGTACTCGGCCTGAAGGATGTCCGGACGACGATGCAGCAGGTCCGACGGCAGGCCGGGTGGAACGTCGCTCAGCAGGTCGTCGTCAAGTGGTTTGGCCGCTTGCAGGTTGGCCGGGACACCGGTGCCGAGCAGCAGCACCAGGCTGTTCTCGTCCTGGGCGACCTGACGGGTGTACTTGGCCAGTTGCGCACGGGCGTTTTCCACCGAGGTGCGCGACTGTGCCAGGTCCAGGGCCGAGGCGACGCCGACTTCGTTGCTGCGGGCGGTGAGCTTGTAGCTCTCCTCGAAGGCGGCGAGGGTGTCCTGGGTCAGCTTGTACAGTTCCTTGTCGGCCTGCCAGGTCAGGTAGGCATTGGCCACGCTGGCCACCAGGCTGATCTGCGTACTGCGGCGGCCCTCTTCAGTGGCGAAGTACTTCTGCAACGCTTCTTCGTTCAGGCTGCGAACCCGACCGAACAGGTCGAGTTCATAGGCGCTGACGCCAACAGTTGCCGAGTAGGAACTGCTGATGCCGGCTTCGCCGGTCTGGGAAGCATCAGCCGGAAGCCGCTGACGGCTGCCGCTGCCATTGGCCGAGACGGCCGGGAACAGATCGGCACGGGAGATGCGGTATTGAGCCGCGAACGCGTCGATGTTCAGGGCCGCGACACGCAGGTCACGGTTGTTTTCCAGGGCAACCTGGATCAGCTGTTGCAGCGCCGGGTCATGGAAAAACTGCTTCCAGCCCTGCTCGGCAGCCGCTTGCGCCGGAGCCTGGGCCGGCGAGTACGCCGGGCCCTGCGGGTACTGGCCCGCCACCGGCGCTTCGGGCTGCTGATAATCAGGTATCAGCGAGCAGCCACCGAGCACGAAGGCGGCGACTGCCAGGGAGAGTAGCGACTTGCTCATTAGCCAGCCTCTTTAGAAGTTTCAATAGCGTCATCCTGGTCGGCGATTTTGCGCTGGCCAATGGACGACACGGTGACGAAGAACAGCGGGACCCAGAAGATCGCCAGCACAGTGGCCGTGATCATACCGCCGATTACGCCGGTACCGATTGCATGCTGGCTACCGGAGCCCGCACCGGTGGATATCGCCAGTGGTACCACACCGAGGACGAAGGCGAGCGAGGTCATGATGATCGGTCGCAGACGCATGCGGCAGGCTTCGATCGCTGCATCGCGCAGGCTACGCCCTTGTTCGTGCAACTCCTTTGCAAATTCGACAATCAGAATGGCGTTTTTCGCCGCCAGACCGATAGTCGTCAACAAACCTACCTGGAAGTACACGTCGTTGGACAAACCACGCAGGCTGGTGGCCATCAGCGCACCGATGATCCCCAGCGGTACAACCAACATCACCGCGATCGGAATCGACCAGCTTTCATACAACGCCGCCAGACACAGGAACACCATCAGCAGCGACAGGGCGTACAGCGCTGGTGCTTGCGAACCGGACAGACGCTCTTCGTACGACAGGCCGGTCCAGGAAATACCGACACCCGCCGGCAGTTTCTTGGCGATGGCTTCGACTTCGAGCATGGCTTCACCGGTGGAATAGCCTGGCGCCGGGGCACCGAGGATTTCCATCGCTTCCACGCCGTTGTAACGGGCCAGTTTCGGCGAACCGTAAATCCACTCGCCCTTGGCGAACGCCGAGAACGGAACCATGGTGCCGGTGCTGTTGCGCACGTACCACTTCTGCAGGTCTTCAGGGCCCATTCGAGCGCCTGGCTGGCCTTGCACGTACACCTTCTTCACTCGACCACGGTCGATGAAGTCGTTGACGTAGCTACTGCCCAGGGCAATCGACAGGGTGTTGTTGATGTCGGCGATGGTAATGCCCAGGGCACTGGCCTTCTCGTCATCGATTTCCAGTTGGTATTGCGGTTCGTCGTTCAGGCCGTTCGGACGCACCTGAGACAGAATCTTGCTTTGTGCGGCCATGCCGAGGAACTGGTTGCGCGCTTCCATCAGTTTTTCGTGGCCGATACCGGCACGGTCCTGCAGGAACACGTCGAAACCGGTGGCGTTACCCAGTTCCAGTACCGCCGGTGGCGCAAAGGCGAACACCATGGCATCGCGGAAGGTGAAGAAGTGCTGCTGGGCACGGGCCGCCACCTTGAACACATTGTTGTCGGCGTTACGTTCGTCCCACGGTCTGAGCATGATGAACGCCATACCCGAACTCTGGCCACGGCCGGCGAAGTTGAAGCCGGTCACGGTAAACACCGAGTTCACCGCATCGCCTTCACCGCCATCCTTGCCAGGGCGCAGCAGGAATTCACGCATTTCGTCCACGACCACCTGAGTGCGCTGGGACGTCGAACCGGCCGGGGTCTGCACCTGGGCGAACAGTACACCCTGGTCTTCTTCCGGCAGGAACGCCGTTGGAATGCGGGTGAACAGCCAGATCATGCCAACCACGATCAGCAGGTACGCCAGCAGATACGGGATCTTGCGCTGCAGGATATTGCCGACACCGCGCTCGTAACCGCGAACGCCACGGTCGAAATTGCGGTTGAACCAGCCAAAGAAACCACGCTTGGGTACGCCGTGCTCGCCTTTGGGAATCGGCTTGAGCATGGTGGCGCAAAGCGCCGGGGTGAAGATCAGCGCGACCAGTACCGACAGGGCCATGGCCGAGACGATGGTGATCGAGAACTGCTTGTAGATCACACCGGTGGAACCGCTGAAGAACGCCATTGGCAGCAGAACCGCCGACAGCACCAGGGCGATACCGACCAGTGCACCCTGGATCTGGCCCATGGACTTCTTGGTCGCCTCTTTCGGTGACAGGCCTTCTTCGCTCATCACCCGTTCGACGTTTTCCACCACGACGATGGCGTCGTCCACCAGCAAGCCGATGGCCAGCACCATGCCGAACATGGTCAGGGTGTTGATGCTGAAACCGGCGGCCGCGAGGATGCCGAATGTACCAAGCAATACCACCGGCACGGTCATCGTGGTGATGATGGTGGCGCGGAAGTTCTGCAGGAACAGGAACATCACCAGGAACACCAGCGCGACCGCTTCGACCAGGGTGTGAACCACGCCCTTGATCGATTCGGTTACTACCGGAGTGGTGTCATACGGAAACACCACTTCCATCCCTTGCGGGAAGAACGGCTTGAGGCTGTCGATGGTCGCGCGCAGGGCCTTGGCGGTATCGAGCGCGTTGGCACCGGTGGCCAGTTTCACGGCCAGGCCGGAAGCCGGGGCACCGTTGAACTGGGCGTTGATGCTGTAGTTCTCGCCACCCAGACCGACTTCGGCAACATCCCTCAAGCGAACCTGGGAACCGTCCTTGTTGACCTTGAGCAGGATCTTGTCGAACTCTTCCGCGGTCTGCAGGCGGGTCTTGCCGATGATCGTCGCGTTCAACTGGGTGCCGGGCAGGGCAGGCAGGCCGCCGAGCTGGCCGGACGACACCTGGACGTTCTGCGCGGCGATGGCTGTCTTGACGTCGATCGGGGTCAGGTTGAAGTTGTTCAACTTGGCCGGGTCGAGCCAGATTCGCATGGCGTACTGGGAACCGAACACCTGGAAGTCGCCGACACCGGCGGTCCGCGAGATCGGGTCCTGCATGTTCGACACGATGTAGTTGGACAGGTCGTCCTTGGTCATGCTGCCGTCACGCGACACCACACCGATCACCAACAGGAAGTTCTTCACCGCCTTGGTGACGCGGATACCTTGCTGTTGCACTTCTTGCGGCAGCAGCGGGGTGGCCAGGTTCAGCTTGTTCTGGACCTGGACCTGCGCGGTGTCGGAGTTGGTGCCTTGCTCGAAGGTCGCGGTAATGGTCATGGTGCCGTCGGAGTTACTTTCCGACGAGACATAACGCAGGTTGTCGATACCGTTGAGCTGTTGCTCGATCACCTGAACCACGGTGTCCTGAACCGTTTGTGCCGAAGCACCCGGGTAGGCCACGGAGATGGCGATCGCTGGAGGCGCAATGCTCGGATACTGGTTGATCGGCAGTCTGAGGATCGATAGTGCCCCGACCAGCATGATCACCAGGGCAATTACCCAGGCGAAAATCGGACGGTCGATAAAAAATTTCGACATGGTTTACTCCCCTTTGCCGCCAGAGGCTTTATCAGCTACCTGGGCGGGGGCCGGGTTCTTTACGGCTACGTTGGTCGCTTCACTGGCCTTGACTTCGATGCCAGGTTTGACGAATTGCAGACCTTCGGTGATCAGGCGATCGCCGGCCTTCAGGCCGTCTTCGATCAGCCATTGGTTACCGACGGTGCGGTTGGCCTTGAGTTGACGCAGTTCGACCTTGTTGTCCGGGCCGACAACCAGTGCGGTCGGCGTACCTTTGAGGTCGCGTGTCACGCCTTGCTGCGGGGCCAGGATCGCCGCGCTGTTCACACCGGCCAGCAACTTGGCGTGCACGAACATGCCAGGCAGAAGGGTGTGGTCAGGGTTCGGGAAAATGGCGCGCAGGGTGACGGAACCGGTGGTCTGGTCAACCGAGATTTCGGAGAACTCCAGCTTGCCGTCCAGCTTGTAGTCGCTGCCGTCTTCGAGGGTCAGCTTGACCGAAGCCGTGTTGTCGCCGGCTTTCTGCAGGCGACCGCTTTCCAGCTCACGGCGCAGTTGCAGCAGCTCGACCGAGGACTGCGTCACGTCGACGTAGATCGGGTCGATTTGCTGAATCACCGCCATCGCATCGGCCTGGGCATTGCTCACCAGCGCGCCTTCGGTCACCGAGGAGCGGCCGATGCGGCCGGTCAGCGGGGCATAGACCTTGGTGTAGCGCACGTTGATCTGTGCGGTTTGCAGCGCGGCTTCCGATTGCAGGCGGTTGGCCACGGCGGTGTCGTATTCCTGACGGCTTACGGCTTGTTCGTTGACCAGTTGCTGGTAGCGGTCGGAAATCGACTTGGTCGAGCGCAGGTTGGCTTCAGCGCTTTTCAGCGTCGCTTCATAGACCGACGGATCGATCTGGTACAGCTGCTGGCCGGCCTTGACGTCGCTGCCTTCCTTGAACAGGCGCTTGAGAATGATGCCGTTGACCTGCGGGCGGACTTCGGCAATGCGGAACGCACTGGTACGGCCGGGCAGATCGGATGTCAGGGTGAAAGCTTGAGGTTGCAGAGTCACGACGCCGACCTGAGGCGGTGGGGCGGCCGGTGCTGCCTCTTCCTTTTTGCATCCGCTGAGCAGCGATGCCAGGGCGACGGCGGCGACCAGAGCGGTAACAGCTGGCTTGAATTGCATGAAAATCCTCGGGTCAGGCACGCAAGGTGCGCACTAGAAAGGTGGAAGGTTGAAAAATGTTTGCCGAGTGGATAAGTAGCTTGCTAAGGAATATACTTACGTACATGGTTGTTTGTAAATACCCAGACTGCGTATCAACGCCGTTACACAAGCCGCTACACAAGCCGTTGAAAGGTTGGAATTGTAGGCCGGGGACGAACCCCCAGAACGTTCGCCCCACTTTTATTCAGCTGATGTTCAGGCATCGCTGAAGCACCCTGATTGAGGTTGTACTGCCATGGTCCGTCGTACCAAAGAGGAAGCTCAGGAAACCCGCGCGCAAATTCTCGTGGCGGCCGAAAAGGCCTTTTTCGAGCGAGGCGTGGCACGCACGACCCTGGCGGACATCGCGACCCTGGCCGGCGTCACTCGAGGGGCCATCTACTGGCATTTCAGCAACAAGGCCGATCTGGTGCAGGCCATGCTCGACACTCTGCATGAGCCGCTGGAAGAAATGGCCAAGGCCAGCGAAAGCGAAGACGAACTCGATCCTCTGGGCTGCATGCGGAAGTTGCTGATTCATTTGTTTCATCAAATTGCGCTGGACCCGAAAACCCGACGCATCAATGAGATTCTTTTTCATAAGTGCGAATTCACCGATGAAATGTGCGACCTACGCCAACAACGGGTGTCAGCCAGCCTCGAATGCAATGTGCGGATCGGTCTGGCCCTGAGTAATGCAGTGAATCGCGGTCAGTTGCCGGAAAACCTCGACACGGCCCGCGCCGCGATCAGCTTGCATGCTTATATTGATGGCATCCTGTACCAGTGGCTGCTGGCCCCCGACAGCTTTGAATTGCACGCCGAAGCCGAGCGTTGGGTCGATACCGGGCTGGATATGCTGCGATTGAGTCCCAGCCTGTGCAAATGAAACAAAATGATAAATTGGCTCCCTGCAAGTCAACCGTTGAAGTCACCGAGGATCATTTTACTTCGCGTGCCTTTTTTGCAATGGGGGCTTTTATATACGGACGTGTGCCAGGTTGACAGCTGCCAGGCTACATAATTTGTAGGAATTTTGTGTCGAGCTTGCATGGGGAGTGAACCTCGTGCGGATTCCACTACTGCTAAAAAGAACCCCGGTTTTGCGAGCCGGGGCCTGGAATGTGGCGAAGAAAATGCATCAGCAAGCTGATTTGATACGTTTTTTCACCGGCGTCTTTTCTAGACGATCAGTATCAACCGACTATCAAGTCGACGCTAAAACTGAAGGGCGCCTCTTTATTCTTTTTCGTGATGTCGGCAGTGACCTTATATGAGCTGTTGCTGTTGCCAGATCGCGTTATTGTTTTTGACCAATTTGGTTTCAGGTTCGGATGCAGGACGCCGAAAACCACTGAAACTGTCAGCTGAATAGCTAGCGTGAATATTAATCCATCTTCGGTAATGTACGAGAACTGTTGCAGGATCGGGGCGAACTTTCTTTTGTTGTAATACATTCCATTACTTGAGAAGTCCCGAAGGTAAGGAAGATCGAGGGTTTGCTCATCGTTCGCTTCGATTTCGAAAGCTGATAGCGAGGTTCCGGTCAAATCCCAGCCTGCTTTCAAGAGCCGGATCGGGCCATCGGTGTTGTTGGAAATGTTAATGGTCATTATGGTGTATTGATTGGGGAATTTACTGGCTGAAGCAGAAAAAATGCTGGAATCATCAGGTTCATATTCTGTGCGTGCAATGATGCGAGGCACGTTTATCGGGCCATTGTTGTTCATGCTGTTAATCCTTTAAAGTTATTGAAAAGGCTTTCCGTGGCGCTCGAAATGTTGTAGCGAAGCGTTGTGAAGTATTAGATTGTTCTGTTGGGTTTGTCTGGGTTTTAATTGTAATTTTGTATTGGGGTACGTGCAGGTGTGATGCAAATTTAGATGGCAGGTAAGTTGTCAGAGATTTAAGTATGACAAGCGGGTTTTGGCTTGTTTAAAGCAAAAAAAACCCGACGTCCAAAACGCCGGGCTATTCGAGTTTTTCGCAGGCCTACAAGGTTGGATAGTCGATGTAACCGACCGGGCCCTTGGCGTAGAACAGTTCCGGACGCGCTTCGTTCAACGGCGCGTCAGCCTGCAAGCGTGCCGGCAGGTCAGGGTTGGCAATGAAAGGTACACCGAAGGCGACTGCATCGGCCTGGCCACTGGCGAGCAACGCGTTGGCGCTGTTCTTGGTGAAACGTTCGTTGGCAATATAGGGGCCGCCGAAGGCTTCCTTGAGTTGCGGGCCGAGGCTGTCGGCACCTTCTTTCTCCCGCGAGCAGATGAAGGCAATGCCACGCTTGCCCAGTTCGCGAGCGACATAGGTGAACGTTTCAGCGAGGTTGTCGTCGCCCATGTCATGCAGGTCGGCGCGTGGCGACAGGTGCACACCCACGCGGCCGGCGCCCCAGGTTTCGATGGCGGCGTCGGTCACTTCCAGCAGCAGGCGGGCACGGTTTTCCAGGGAACCGCCGTAGTTATCGGTGCGCTGGTTGGTGCTGCTTTGCAGGAACTGGTCGAGCAGGTAACCGTTGGCGGCATGGATTTCCACACCGTCGAAGCCGGCGGCCTTGGCGTTCTCGGCACCGACGCGGTAAGCGTCGACGATGTCGGCGATTTCAGCGGTTTCCAGGGCGCGCGGTACAGGGAAGTCGGCCAGCGGACGAACCAGGCTGACGTGGCCCTTGGGCTGGATGGCACTCGGGGCGACCGGGGCTTCATCGTTCAGGTACAAACCGTGGGATATGCGACCCACATGCCACAGTTGCAGGAAGATCTTGCCGCCCGCGCCATGGATAGCCTTGGTCACGTTGGACCAGCCACGCACCTGATCGTTGGACCAGATGCCCGGGGTGTCCGGGTAGCCGACGCCCATTGGGGTCACCGAAGTGGCCTCGCTGAGGATCAGGCCGGCGGTGGCGCGTTGCACGTAGTACTCGGCCATCAGCGCGTTGGGCACGCGGCCTTCGTCGGCGCGGCAGCGGGTCAGTGGCGCCATGATGATGCGGTTGGCCAACTCGAGGTCGCCCAGTTTGATCGGATCGAAAATAGTCGTCATTTAGTGGCTCTCTTTTGGAGATCAGTTAGAAGTAGCTGGGGCCAGGTCGGGATTGCCGCTCTGACGGAAAGTAATCAGGGTCACCAGCAGGGCGAGTACCGCCAGGGCCGCTGCGGCGAGGGGGACGCTGGTCAGGCCGAAGCCGTGGGCGATCACACTGCCGCCGACCCAGGCACCCAAGGCGTTGCCGATGTTGAAAGCGCCGATGTTCAGGGTCGACACCAGGTTCGGAGCGGCCTTGCCGAAGGTCACCACGTTCACTTGCAGCGCCGGTACGGCGGCGAAGCACGCGGTGGCCCAGAGGAACAGGGTGATTTCGGTAGGGATCAACGCGACGCTGGTCCAGGTCAGCACGGTGGACACCACGGCCATGGTGACGAACACACCGATCAGCGTCGCGGCCATGCCTTTGTCGGCCAGCTTGCCGCCGATGATGTTGCCGACCGTCAGGCCCAGGCCGATGAGCATCAGGGTCCAGGTCACGCCACGGGGCGAAACGCCGGTGACTTCACCGAGCAGCGGCGCGACGTAGGTGAACAGGGTGAACACCGAGGCGGCGAACAGTGCCGTCATGCTCAGGGACAGCCAGATGCCGCCGCCCCTGAGTGCGGCCAGTTCGGCGCGCATGTCGAGTTTCTCTTCATCACGCTTGGCCGGCAGGAAGCGGATCAAGCCGATCAGCGCGATCACACCGATCACGGTCACTGCCCAGAAGGTCGAACGCCAGCCGGCTTCCTGACCGAGGGCGGTGCCCAGCGGTACGCCGAGGACGTTGGCCAGGGTCAGGCCGGTGAACATCAGGGCCACGGCCGAAGCACGTTTGTTCGCAGGCACCAGGCCGGCGGCTACCACTGAACCGATACCGAAGAAGGCGCCATGGCAGAGGGCGGTGACCACACGGGCAAACATCAGCACGTTGTAGTCGCCGGCCACTGCGCAAAGCAGGTTGCCGACAATGAAGATGCCCATCAACGCCACCAGGGCTGCCTTGCGCGGCAGTCTGGCGGTGGCCAGCGCCATGAACGGCGCGCCGATGGCCACGCCCAGGGCGTAACCGGTCACCAGCCAGCCGGCACCGGGAATCGACACACCGAGGTCCGCCGCCACGTTGGGCAGCAGGCCCATGATGACGAACTCGGTGGTGCCGATGGCGAAGGCGCTCAAGGCCAGGATGAGTAGCGAGAGGGGCATTGTTTAATTCCTTGTCGGCCGACTGACGTTAAGGGTCAGAGCTCTTTACTGAAGGTTTTGAGGAATTCCTGGATGGTTTCCTCGTTGCGTTTGAAAAAATGCCACTGGCCGACTTTGCGGCTGCTGATCAGGCCGGCGCGTTGCAGGGTCGCCAGGTGTGCGGACACCGTGGACTGCGACAGGCCGCAACGTTGATCGATCTGCCCGGCGCAAACGCCGTGCTCGTTACTGTGGGACTGGTCGGGAAATTCGACGGTCGGGTCCTTGAGCCAGTGCAGGATGTCTCGCCGTACTGGGTGTGCCAGGGCTTTTATTATTTCGTCGAGATTGATGGTCATGATGTGGGCTCGTGATGTTTAAAACGCTATATCGCGATGAGGCGAACTTTAAATCGGTATTTCGCGATATACAAATATGATTTGGCTCTGACCAACTCACATTTCGGTATATCGAGTTATAACGATATGTTGAGTGTAACAAGACAAGGGGGCAGTGCTAAGCTGCGCCCATGAACTATCTCGCACATCTTCACCTCGGTGGCCAGCGTCCCGGCCAATTGCTCGGCAGTCTGTATGGCGATTTCGTCAAGGGACGCCTGCAAGGGCAGTTCGCTCCGGACATCGAGGGGGCTATCCAGTTGCACCGCAGCATCGACGTGTTCACCGACCGCCATCCGCTGGTGGACGTCGCGTTGTCGCGTTTCTCCCTGACCCGTCGTCGCTACGCGGGTATCGTGCTCGATGTGTTTTTCGACCATTGCCTGGCCCGGGACTGGGCGCTGTATGCCGACCGGCCCCTGGCGTTGTTCACTTCGGACGTTTACCGGGTGCTGTCCAGCGAACGGCAATTGCCGGAGCGGCTGGCGAGGATTGCGCCGCACATGGTGGCCAATGACTGGCTGGGTTCGTATCAGGAATTCGAAGTGCTGGAGCAGGTGTTGCGCGGGATCTCGCGACGCCTGACCCGGCCGGAAGAACTGGCGGCTGCGATGCAGGAATTGCGGCGGTTGTATGAACCGTTGAGCGAGGACTTTCGGTTGTTCTATCCGCAGCTTCAGGATTTTGCCCGGAACTATCCATCAGCATAAAACCCCTGTGGGAGCGAGCTTGCTCACGATTGCGGATTAACATTCAACGATGATGCTGAATGACCCACCGCTATCGCGAGCAAGCTCGCTCCCACAGGGTACTTCGGTGAATAAAAGATCGCGTCACGCCGCAATGGCAGGGCGCATCGGTGCTCGTTGCGGTTCGACAATTTCACCAAACAACACCTTCTGCACCGCCTGCTGCGCCTCGAACGCCAATGCCGCGCGTTCCCGGCCTTCGCAAGCGATTGGCTTGAGCAGATGAATCTCCACGCCGCCACGGTCATTGGCGAACAACCGCATCAGATGCGACAGCAAGTCATCGTCGCCAATGAACGGCGCCAGCGCGCAAGTCTCGCCGTCACGCACATAACGAATCGCCACCGGCTGCATTGCCACTTCTGAATCGATGGCGGCGGACAGCAGGCGGCCGTGAAAAGTACGTAGCGAACGGCCATCGGTAGTGGTGCCTTCGGGGAACATCAGCAGCGGGTGTGCCTGTTCCAGGTGACGGGTCATCTGCTTGCGGATCAACTGGCTGTCACCCGAGCCACGGCGGATAAACAGGCTGCCGGCTTTGGCCGCCAGCCAGCCGGCTACCGGCCAGGTGCGCACTTCGGCCTTGGACAGGAACGACAGCGGCGTGAGCATGCCCAGCAGCGGGATGTCGGTCCAGGACACGTGGTTGCTGACCCAGAGCATCGGTGCCTTCGGCAACTCGCCGTGGACAGTCACGTCGAAGGGCAGGGCATTGCTCAGGCGGGCCATGAAAAACCGCGACCAGCGTTGCCGGCGCGCCATCGAATGGGCCATGCCCAAGCGCTCGAACAGCCCGAACACACTGGCCATGCCCAAGCCCAGCGTCACTACCATCAGCACTCGCGCGATTCGCGCGTACACCCGCAACCGGCCCATTACACAGCCGCCTTGAAGTGTTTGGCATAACGCGGGCAGAGTTCGTCGCGCTTGAGCAGGATGAACACGTCGGCGACCTGGAAGTCTTCGTCCCAGCATGGCTCGCCGCAGATCTTCGCGCCCAGGCGCATGTAGGCCTTGAGCAGCGGTGGCATTTCGGCGATCACGTTCGACGGGATGTCGAGGCTCGGCAGCGGGTTTTTCGGCTCGGCGCGCAGATGTTCGGTGCACAGGTAGCGTTCGCGCAGACGCTGCATGATCGCGTGGGCCTGCACGCCGCCATCCTGCATCGGAATGCTCGCACAACCCATCAGGTAGCTGTAGCCGCCCTGGTTCAGGACTTCGGCCAGTTCGCCCCAGAGCACGGCGATGGTGCCGCCATTGCGGTAGGCCGGGTCGACACAGGTGCGACCGATTTCCAGGATCGGGCCTTGCAGGTGCACCAGACCGTGGAGGCTGAACTCTTCTTCGCTGTAGAATTTGCCCAGGCTGCTGGCAGCCGTGTGGTCGAGTAAACGGGTGGTTGCCACCAGGCGCCCGGTATTCAAGTCACGCACGCCGATGTGGGCGCAGTGAACGTCGTAGTCATCCATGTCCAGACCCAGTTCAGCGCCTTTGAGCCTGGCGTTGAATTCGCCGCTGAACACGTTGAAGCGCAAGGCCTGGGCTTCCTGCAGAGCCTCGGCGCCCACCAGGCGTTCGGCTTGCAGGCGGCGTTCGTTGCCGGTGTCGCTGATGCGGGCGATCTGAGTCATGGCGAATCTCCGTGCGGGCTGCTCACCCGTCTTTGGGCTACAGCGAATCGACTTTCTTTGTCTAGCCGTGTTGTGCAAAGTCAGGCTATGTAGCCCCGGTGTCATCGCCATTAAGCTTTGGTGATGCTTATATGACAGCCTTCGAGGAGACTCTTATGCCTTGGCAAACCCTGTTGAACCGCCGTGATCGATTGCCCGCCAACCCGGATCTGGCGGAAGGTTTCGCGACCTTGTTGCAGCAGTTGGGAACGGTCACTCCGTTTGAATTGGCGGTGCTTGGCGGGCGGTTGATGGCGACACCGGGGCAAGCGTTTCTGGTGGGGTATCAGGCGGCCTTGCGCATGCTCTGGCCGAGCGCGCCACTGAGCCTGGGCGCGTTGTGCGCCACCGAGCAGGGCAGCCTGCGTCCGGCCGATATGCAAACCCGACTGAGCGATTTGCGCCTGAGCGGACGCAAGGATTTCGTCACCGCCGGCAATGCCGCCGACTGGCTGCTGGTGGCGGCGCGCAGCGAGGAGCCCGGCGCCGATCCACGCTTGAGCCTGGCGGTGATCTATCGCGATGAGCCGGGTGTGCGGGTGGAAAAGCTGGCGCCGCTCCCGTTGATGCCGGACATCAGCCATGGCCGGTTGTTTCTGGATAGCGCGCTGTGCGAGTTGCTCGCAGGGGATGGTTGGGACGCTTACGTCAAACCGTTCCGAACGTTGGAAGACATCTATGTGCTGAGCGCCATGACAGCGTGGTTGTATGGCGTCGGCCAGGAATGCGATTGGCCGCAAGGCTTGCAATTGCGGTTGCTGGGGTTGCTGGCGGGGTGCGCTGAAAGCAGCCGCCAGCCACCCACCCATCCGGCCGGGCATGTGTTGCTTGGCGGGTTGTTTGCGCAGTTCGAAGGGCTCAAGGCTGAAGTGAATGAGGCGCTGGCCGGAGGGCCTCAAGAGTGGGCGGCGATGTGGCAGCGGGATCAGGCGGTGATGGATTTGGCGGCAGGGGCGCGGGGCAAGCGGTTGGCGAAGGCATTGGCGCAATCTTCACTGCCCTGACTGGCCTCTTCGCGAGCAAGCCCGCTCCCACATTTGGAATGCATTCCCCTGTGGGAGCGAGCTTGCTCGCGATGGCGGCCTGATTGGCAGCATGAATTCCTGAACTGTCATCAACCTCGACTAGGCTCAGCAGGTTCAATCTTCGAGCCCCCGTCATGCCCAAAGGCCTGTCCCTGATTTTCCTGCTGTTGCTCAGCCTCACGACCCAGGCTGAAAGCTGGCCCGCCGAGCAATGGCCGACCGCGCCGACGCCCGCTGGCCCGGCGCTTCAAGCCCTGGAGGCCTATGCCTTCCCATCCCGCGATGACACCACTCGCCAGGGCATTCGCACCGATGCCTTGCTGGTGATCCGCGACGGCCAGTTGATCTACGAACGCTACGCCGGCCCGACGACGGCCGAGACGCCGCACCTGACCTGGTCGATCAGCAAGAGCCTGATGGCCGCGGTCCTCGGTGTGGCTTACGGCGAAGGCTTGTTCAAACTCGGCGACCCTGTGGCGAAGTTTTATCCGCCCCTGAAAAAATACCCCGACCTGACCATGGCCGACCTGCTGCACTGGGCCTCGGGCCTGGATTGGCAGGAAGACTACGAATACGCACCGCTGAAGTCTTCGGTAGTGGCCATGCTCTACACCCGCGGTCACCACGACATGGCTGCGTTCACCGCGGCCCATGTCGAGTACGCGGCGCCGGGCCAGGCGTTTCGCTACTCCAGCGGTGACAGCAACCTGTTGTCCGCCGCGTTGAAAACCATCGTCGGCCCCGGCCGCTATCCGGATTATCCGTGGACTGCGCTGTTCGAGCCGCTGGGTATCCGCCAAGCCGTGTGGGAAACCGATGCCACGGGCACTTTCGTTGCTTCGTCCTATGCCTACCTCACTGCACGGGACCTGGCCCGGGTCGGTCTGTTGATGGCCCGCGAGGGGCGCTGGGCAGACAGGCAACTGCTGCCCAGGGACTGGGTGGCATTCAACCGCGAGCCGTTCGCTCACTATCACGCCGATCAAGACGAGGCCGTCCCCGGCGGCCAGTGGTGGCTCAATCGAGCCGTTGAGGGCGCGGCACGACCCTGGCCCGATGCTCCCGCCGACACCTTCGCCGCGCTGGGGCATTGGGGCCAGGCGATGTACGTGATCCCCAGTGAACAGCTGGTGATCGTCCGCTACGGCGATGACCGCGACGGCACTTACCGGCACAACCAATTGCTCCAGCTCGCGCTCAAGGCCTTTGCCGGGAAGGTGCAGCCATGAGTGGTTTCATTCGCCGTCGACCGCTCAGTTCCCTGTTGTTGATCCTGCTGATCGCCTTGCTCGGCTGGATCTGGCTCGAGCGGGCGGCGCTGTGGGCGTTCCCCGACATCATCAGCGCCTACACCGCCAAGGAATATTGTTCGTGCCGCTACGTGATGAACAACGATGCCGAGTACTGCCACGGTTATGTGAAACAGTGGCTGCCCGCCAGCGGCTTTACCGATGACCCGGCCGGCAAGCGTGTCTCGGTCAGTGGCATGGGCCGCAGCAACAGCGCGGTGTGGATCGGCGAGCGTCAGGGTTGTCGTTTGCAGCCTTGAGCGGGGTATGTGCTTTGGGTGGTGGTGAGTTTTTGTGGCGAGGGGGCTTGCCCCCGTTCGGCTGCGAAGCAGACGCAAAGCCAGCCTCCCCGGTCCGTCAGGCTTACTTGGTTGTAGACTTCAGCACTGCTTCGCAGCGCAACGGGGGCAAGCCCCCTCGCCACAAAAGCTCACTCGCCCTATGGAATGTGTTCATGGAGCAACAGAAAGTTTGCAACCTGTGTCAGGCCGGTTAAGGTTCAGCACAGGTTTATCTGCCCCACGAGTCTCTATGTTCAAGCGCTCCACCTTCCAAACCCTCACTTTCCTGCTGCTGGCCGGTGCCGCGTTGTCGGCCCGCGCCGACTGGTACCTCGATGGCGAGTCTTCGCGCCTGTCGTTTGTCAGCACCAAGAATGCCAATGTTTCCGAAGTGCAGCGCTTCCTGGTGCTGCACGGCAAGGTCGACCCCGAGGGGCTGGCGCAGGTGGAAGTCGAGCTGGAGTCGATCAACAGCGGCATCCCGTTGCGCGATGAGCGCATGCGCAAGGAGCTGTTCCAGATTGACCGGTTTCCCGACGCCATGATCACCACGAAAATCGATCTGCGCCCGATCAATGACCTCGCTCCCGGCGCGCAGTTGGAGTTGCGCCTGCCGCTGATGGTCGACCTGCACGGCAAACAACACGAATACCAGGCCGAACTGTTGGCGACCCGACTCGATGACCGGCGCTTCCAGGTGGTGACCCTCGAACCGCTGGTGATCAACGCCGAGGATTTCGATTTGGCTCCCGGCCTGGAAACGTTGCGCAAACTGGCCGGTTTATCAGCTATCAGTCTTTCCGTACCGGTGGGTGCGGTACTGATTTTCACGGCGCGCTGACATGGCCGGAGCGATTTTTCCGTGGCGTGAAGGCAACCACTTCGAACTGCTGATCGACGGTCCGCAGTTTTTTCCGCGCATGCTGGTGGCGATTGCCCGGGCTGAAGAGCAGGTTGAGCTGGAACTGTATCTGGTGGAGGCGGGCGCCTGCGCCGAAGCCATGGTCCAGGCATTGGTGCAGGCCGCCGAGCGCGGTGTACGGGTGCGCTGTCTGTTCGATGATTACGGCAGCCTCGCTTTCACCCTGGCCTTGCGTCAGCGGCTGATGTCCGCTGGCGTGGAGCTGCGTTTTTACAATCGTCTGAGCTGGCGACGTTGGGTCGGCAACTTCTACCGCGATCACCGCAAGCTGTTATTGGTGGACCAGAGCCTGGCCGTGGTCGGCGGCACCGGTGTCACTGATGAATTCTGGACTCCGGGGGAAGACGCCAGCGAATGGCACGAAGTGATGGTGGAAATCACCGGCCCGCTGGTACTCGATTGGCAGCTGCTATTCGATCGTCAGTGGATTGCCAACCGCCATCGACGTGCCTGGCGACCGGCTTCGCATTTCGGTCTGCCGCGCCTGCCAAGGGTGCCGTCCATAGGTGAGGGCATGGGCCGGGTGGCCTATGCCGACGCCCGTCAACACCGGGACATTCTGCAATCGCTGGTGCGTGCCCTGAACAGTGGTCAGCGACGGATCTGGCTGGCCACGCCGTACTTTTTGCCGACCTGGAAAGTCCGTCGCTCCCTGCGCCGGGCGGCTGCCCGGGGCGTCGATGTGCGCTTGCTGCTGACCGGCCCCCGTACCGATCACCCATCCGTGCGTTATGCCGGGCATCGCTACTACCCGCGACTGCTCAGGGCCGGGGTGAAAATCTACGAGTACCAGCCGTGTTTCCTGCACCTGAAAATGGTCCTGGTCGACGACTGGGTGAGCATCGGTTCGTGCAACTTCGATCACTGGAATCTGCGCTTCAACCTGGAAGCTAACCTGGAAGCCCTGGACCCCGGACTGACCCGGTCGGTGGCGGCGAGTTTCGAACGGGACTTCGGGTTGAGTGAGCAAGTCAGCCTGGAGGAATGGAAGCGCCGGCCACTGTGGCGGCGGGTCAAGCAACGGGTGTGGGGATGGGTGGATCGGGTGGTGGTGAACCTGCTGAATCGGCGGGGTTGACCCCAGTTTTCTGAACACTGAAACCACTGTGGGAGCGAGCTTGCTCGCGATGAGGGCTTAACATTCAACATCTCTGTCGACTGTCAGTCCGCTATCGCGAGCAAGCTCGCTCCCACAGGGTTTTGCGGTGTTTGATTAATTACAGCAACTCAAAACTCTGCTGCGTCACGTCCTCTGAATCCAGGCCGATCTGCACGTTGAACTTGCCCGGTTCCGCCGCGTACTTGAGCTGGGTGTTGTAGAACTTCAGGTCGTCCTCAGTGATGGTGAAGTGCACGACTTTCTGTTCGCCGGCCTTGATCATCACTTTCTGGAAGTTCTTCAGTTCCTTGATCGGACGAATCATCGAGCCGGTCTCGTCCTGGATGTACAGCTGCACCACGGTTTCGCCGTCGCGCTTGCCGGTGTTTTTCACGGTGACACTGGCGTCGAGCTTGCCGGTCTTGTTCAGCGTGGTCGACGACAGCGCCATGTCGCTCAGGCTGAACTCGGTGTAGCTCAGGCCATAGCCGAACGGGTACAGGGGGCCCGTGGTGTCATCGAAGTACTGCGAGGTGTAGTTGCCCGGTTTGCCCGGAGTGAACGGCCGGCCAATGGTCAGGTGGTTGTAGTAGGTCGGAATCTGGCCTACCGAACGCGGGATGCTGATCGGCAGTTTGCCCGACGGGTTGTAGTCGCCGAACAGCACGTCGGCGATGGCGTTGCCGCCCTCGGTGCCGCTGAACCAGGTTTCCAGGATCGCGTCGGCCTGTTCCTTCTCTTCGAGGATCGTCAGTGGACGGCCATTCATCAACACCAGTACCAGCGGTTTGCCGGTGGCTTTCAGGGCCCGGATCAGCTCGCGCTGGTTTTCCGGGATGTTCAGGTCGGTGCGGCTCGACGATTCGTGGGACATGCCACGGGATTCGCCGACGGCGGCAACCACCACATCAGCATCCTTGGCCGCTTTCACCGCTTCGTCGATCAGTACGTTCGCCGGGCGCGGGTCGTCCACCACTTCCGGGGCATCGAAGTTGAGGAAGTTCAGGTAACCGAGGATTTTCGGGTCGCTGGTGATGTTGGCGCCACGGGCGTAGATCAGTGTCGATTTGTCTCCCAGGGCGTTGGTCATGCCATCGAACAGGGTCACCGATTGAGCAGGGCGACCGGCGGCGGCCCAGCTGCCCATCATGTCGATGGGCGCCTTGGCCAGGGGACCGACCAGGGCGATTTTCGCGGTCTTCTTCAGTGGCAGGGTGTCATTCCGGTTTTTCAGCAGCACCTGGCTGCGGCGTGCCACATCACGGGCCTCGGCGCGGTGCAGGCGGCTGTCGGCGTAGGTGTCGACCGGATCATCCTCGGCCTTGCCGATGCGCAGGTACGGGTCCTTGAACAGGCCCATGTCGTACTTGGCGCCCAGTACCGCACGCACGGCGTTGTCGATGTCGCTCTGCTGGATCTCGCCGGACTTCAGCAGCCCTGGCAGCTCTTTGCCGTACAGGGTGTCGTTCATGCTCATGTGGATGCCAGCCTTGATTGCCAGCTTCGCCGCTTCGCGACCGTCGGCGGCAACACCGTGCTTGATCAGCTCGAAAATCGCCCCGTGGTCGCTGACGGCCAGGCCCTTGAAGCCCCATTCCTTGCGCAGCAGGTCGTTCATCAGCCAGGTGTTGGCGGTGGCCGGCACGCCGTTGATCGAGTTCAGCGCGACCATGACCCCGCCGGCGCCGGCATCGATGGCGGCGCGGTACGGTGGCAGGTAGTCCTGGTACATCTTGACCGGGCTCATGTCGACCACGTTGTAGTCGCGGCCACCCTCGACCGCGCCGTACAAGGCAAAGTGCTTGACGCTGGCCATGATGCTGTCGGCTGCGTTCGCGCCAGTACCCTGGAACGCCTTGACCATCACGCCGGCAATGCGCGACACCAGGTAAGTGTCTTCACCGAAGCCTTCGGAAGTACGACCCCAGCGTGGGTCGCGAGAGATGTCGACCATCGGTGCGAAGGTGATGTCGAGGCTGTCAGCCGCGGCTTCCTTGGCGGCAATGCGCCCGGACAGGCCGATGGCGTCCATGTCCCAGCTCGAGGCCAGGGCCAGCGGGATCGGGAAAATGGTGCGGTGGCCGTGGATCACGTCGTAGGCAAAGAACATCGGGATCTTCAGGCGGCTGCGCATGGCTGCGTCCTGCATCGGCCGATTTTCCGGGCGGGTGATCGAGTTGAACGTACCGCCGATGTTGCCTGCCGCGATTTCCTTGCGGATCATTTCGCGCGGCATTTCCGGGCCGATGCTGATCAGGCGCAGCTGGCCGATTTTTTCATCGAGGGTCATTTGCTTCATCAGGTTGCTGACGAAGGCTTCCTTGTTCTCCAGGGGTGCGGGCGTCGTGGCGGCCAATACGTTATGACTGGCCAGGCTGACGAACAGGCCCAGCAAACACAGCTTCTTCATGAATAGTTTTCTCAAGGGCCCAAACGGCGATGTACACGCCGGCCAGCCAAAATTTAGGGAGCGTCTATTGTTGTTCGGGTACCGGCTCAAAAGACCAGAGCCAAAAAACCACAGCCAGATGGCGGATGCGTTTTCGCGCAGGGCCTCTTTTTAGCCCATCGGCCCGTTGCAATCCAGAGGCGCGGGCGATTATGCCCCAAGAGCCGGCCCAGAAGGTTTCACGGTCGGTTTTTTCATGAAATGCACAAGGGAGCATCATCCTGATGAATGTAAGTCCAACCTATCGCTCGCGTTTGCAGGTCGTCACGTTGCTAATGCTGGCTACGTTGCTGACCGCCTGCGGCATCAACAACATCCCGACGCTCGATGAACAGGCCAAGGCCGCCTGGGGCCAGGTGCAGAACCAGTATCAGCGGCGCGCCGACCTCATTCCCAATCTGGTGGAAACCGTCAAGGGCTATGCGGCCCACGAGAAGGAAACCCTGACCGCCGTCATCGAAGCCCGGGCCAAGGCCACGTCGATCCAGGTGGATGCCTCGACCCTCGACAACCCGGAAAAGCTCAAGCAGTACCAACAGGCCCAGGACCAGCTCAGCGGCGCCTTGAGTCGCTTGATGGTGGTCTCCGAACGTTATCCGGACCTCAAGGCCAACCAGAACTTCCTCGCCCTGCAATCGCAGCTTGAAGGCACCGAGAACCGCATCAGCGTGGCCCGGCGCGATTTCATCCTCGCGGTGCAGAAATACAACACCGAGATCCGCACCTTCCCCGGTCGCCTGTGGCACACCGTGATGTATAGCGACCTGCCGATGCGCGAGACCTTCGAAGCCACGCCGGGTTCGGAAAAGACCCCCGAGGTCAAATTCTGAACTGCGCTAATCGGCGTCACCACGCAAGAGGTTGCCAATGCGCGTCCTGAAAACAGGCCTGTTGCTGTTGTTGTGGGTGGTGGCGATCGCTGCCCGCGCCGAGCTGAGCTTTCCGGCGCTAACCGGGCGGGTGGTCGACACTGCGCAGATTATCGAGCCATCGGTGCGCCAGCAGCTCAGCCAACAGCTTCAGGCCCATGAGCAAGCCACCGGCGAGCAGCTTGTGGTAGTGACGTTGCCGGACTTGCAAGGTACCGACATCGCCGACTTCGGTTACCAACTCGGCCGCCACTGGGGCATCGGGCAGAAGGACAAGAACAACGGCGCCTTGCTGATCATCGCCCGGGACGAGCGCCGGCTGCGTATCGAAGTCGGATACGGCCTGGAGGATCGCCTGACCGATGCCCAGAGTTCGGTGATCATCAACCAGGTCATCACCCCGTCATTCAAGACCGGCAATTTCAGTAAAGGCATCAGTGACGGCGTAGCGGCGATGCTGGTGGTGCTGGGCGGCAACCCCCTGGACGAACCCTCCACGGCGTATGAATCCAGGGGCGATCCGGGGGACGATTTCATCGCGCGGCATCCCGGGTTGTTCGTGTTTTTTGTGATGTTATTCATCCTGACTGTTTTTGTGTGCCAGATGCTCGGTATTCTTCCCGCTGGCCGGGGCGGCTCCGGTGGATCCGGGGGCGGCTTTGGCGGTGGTGGATTTGGCGGCGGCGGTGGAGGGGGAGGCTTCAGCGGCGGCGGGGGCAGTTTCGGCGGGGGCGGTTCGTCCGGCGGCTGGTGATAATAAAAATTAGCAGGCACTTCACGACATGGCATTACTGACTGAACACGAACAACGCAAGGTGGCCGAGGCCATTGCCCGGGTCGAGCGCGAGACAGACGCAGAACTGGTGACAGTACTCGCAGCCCGCGCCGACGACTATGCGTACATCCCGTTGCTGTGGGCCAGCCTGCTGGCGCTGCTGGTGCCGGGCATCGTGCATTACCTCACCGGCTGGCTGACCATGCACAGCCTGCTGATGGTGCAATGGGCCATCTTCATCGTGCTGTGCCTGGTGTTCCGCCTGCCGAAAGTCACCACCCATCTGATCCCGCGCTCGGTGCGCCACTGGCGTGCCTCGAACCTGGCGCGCCGGCAGTTCCTGGAGCAGAACCTGCACCACACCGAGGGCAGCACCGGCATGCTGATTTTCGTTTCCGAGGCCGAGCGTTACGTGGAGATCCTGGTGGATGAAGGGATTTCCAGTCGCCTGGACAACAAGAACTGGGACGCGATCGTCGCGACGTTCACCCAGCAGGTGAAACAGGGGCAGACGCTGCAGGGCTTTGTCAGTTGCGTCGAGGCCTGTGGCGAGTTGCTCAAGGTACATGTGCCGGTGACCCATGTGCGCAACGAGCTGCCGAATCGTCTGGTGGTGCTGGGTTAAGCCAGTGCTTCATCTGCTTTTGTAATGCGCCGCGACACAGTTCCTGAACGTTGTCCGGCGGGGAGCTTGTCTTCAACATCTCTCTCATGGTGCACGCCCTGCGATGGGCGTTCTGTGTAGAGGGAGTTCTTATGAAAACGCAACAAACGCTGGAGACCTTGGTGGAGGATGCACCCGGTAGCGCAATGCTTACTCCGCTGGTGCGACTGACAACGAAAGAGACACAAGCCCTGGAGTGGTGCCTCAAAGGCAAGACGTCCTGGGAGATCGCCAGGATTCAGAGTTGCTCGGAATCCACCATCAACTTCCACTTTTCCAATATCCGCCGCAAGTTCGCCGTCAGATCTCGCAACGCTGCCGTGTTCAGGGCGCTGGAGTCGGGGGCCATCACTGTTGAGCCATTGCAGTCGCGAGATACCCATGAGCCTGACTGATTCGACCTACAACAGTATCAGCGGGCTCATGGTGGGGTTTGGGTATTGCGACGTTGCCGGCTATCGATGGAGAAGCCCTGTTCGGCGCGACACTTGGCGCGTGGCTGGTCACGACCACTCGCGCCAACTTCAAGGCCTGGCAACGCATCGGTTCCTGGCTGTTGTCGGCGGGTGTCGGTTACCTGTTTGCCCCGGTGGCCCAGCCAATGGCGCCTTTTCTGACAGCCGGCGTGACGGCCTTTCTGTGCGCGTTGCTGGTCATTCCCATCAGCATCAAGCTCATGCAGTGGATCGATGGAGCCGGCCTCGGTGACATCCTTCGTCATCTCAGAGGGCGAGGGCAATGACCTTTGAGATGGCGGCTCTGGTGTGGGTGGCGGGCGTGGCTCACCTGGTCAGTGCGTTCAGGCTGGCGTGTTACCAGCGCGACGAACAACGTTACCACTGGTGCGACAGGATATTGATCAGCTTGCTTGGCGCAGTGTTCTGCCTTGCCGGCATCGATGTATTGCTGACATTCCTGCCGGTGAGCCCATGGCATGCAGTGGTGAGTGTTTTTTCATGCGTAATGATTGTTCGCAGTAGTGGCAACATTATTGTTTTGTGGCATGCCTTCAAGCATTGAAACGTCGGACTTCAAGTCAGGTTTTGTTTGAGTGTCCAAGTGAGGCCAGGGTAGCGGCCATTTCGGAAAGTTGTGTTTCCAGATCCCGCAGGCGTCGTTTTTCCTCCAATGCGTTTTGTATTGCGCAGCGGTCATCCTCATCAAGTAATCGCCACAGCGAAAGGATGGTGCTTTCCTGCGTTGTTGCAGTTTCCGCAGCATTTGCAGGAGCGTTGACATGGGGCTGCCGCAGCATTGGCCCCTCGCCCAGCAGCAACCAGTCAAGGGAGATGCCGCGAGTCTGTGCAATATCTACGCATAATGAGTATGGCGTGCTGTCGCGGCCTTTCCAGCTGCTGAGTGTCTGGGGGCTGATCTGTAGCGCAGTAGACAGGGAAGCGTCAGTTTTTGTACCCGTGATTTGCTTCAGGCGGGCCAAAACAGCTTGTGATTTTTTGCTACGCAATTTGAGCCTCTTCCTTTTGACATATGCTTTTTGAGTGCTTAACGTATGCGTAATGAGTACGTTTTTTCTTGTAAGTAATCAATCGTCAACTATGAATCTGAAGAATACGATGTCGAAACTTCCTAATGGTATCAGGGTGATTTCCTACGAGCTTGGCTCGTATCTATTACGTGTCCACCCGTTGCACTTCCTTTTGTCTGGCGGACGTTATTTGCAGCACCTGTCTTTCACCAATTGTGTTTCAAACAGTATTGCGTTTGATCAATTCGATTACCACCGGATGGCCCAAGGGAAGCATGTATGAGTACTTACAAGATGGTGTGCCCGCACTGCCTGAACCGGATGCGCATACGTACCAGCGAAGGGCGGCATATCTTCCTGCGGGTGGCATACCTGCAATGTACGTCGGAGGCCTGTGGCTGGTCGGTACGGGCCGAGTTCGAAATGACCCATGAGCTTTCCCCCAGTGGCATGCCCAATCCGGCCGTGCACCTGCCGTGCGCCGGACCTGACTTGCGCCGCGCCGCACGGCCTGTCGCCGAGAGTGCTCCGGCGGCGCAAGCGCAACAGGAGTCTTGAGCATGAAGGAGGTTGATGAACAGGCCCATTTGAATGAGGAGCTATTGGCCATAGCGCAGGCGTTTCTGACCCGTCATGAAGGCGAGGGTGTGATTGATGATCAAGTGCTGTTCTGCCGTGCGGTGAGGCATTTGCAGAGTCTGGATATGCCGATGCACCAGGCGGAGCGGCTGGTCAGCCATGCATATGGATTACTCAAATCCAGCAACGATCGCCGACGTCTGGATCTGGCTGCAAGTTCCGAAACTGTCGCCGTGGTCACTGATCCGGTCAACGGTCTGACGTGGGCGGTGCCGGTAGGGTTGATCGTCAAGTTCGTCATCAACTCGCCGACCAATCGCAAACTTCGACTGGTGGAGCCATGAGGTAGCGACGGTTGAATTCAGGTCCCGATCGGCGGGAACGGGACCTGGCGCAAAATTACCCCGTGCCCAAAACCCTCGTCCCCCCTAAAATACCCGGCATCCCCAGATTCGTATTGCCGAGGCCGTTTTTCCATGTCCGTCACCGCCACTCCCGCCAGCCTCGCGCCGGATCATCACGCCCAGTTCATCAACCTGCTGCAATCGAGCCTCGAGCACAACGCATTCATCAAACTGGTGCTGGCCAAATACGTGGGTGATGAAACGGACCTGCAGCGGATCATCATCAAGCCGGTGACGGTCAAGGCGCAGCCTTGCCTGTCTTTTGTCTACCGCTACAAGACCCGCGATATCACCAAGAACCTGCCGCTGGTCGAAGGCGTGGCGAGCATTGCCGGGCTGCTACCGGCGTCGTTCAAAAATGCGCATTTGTTGTCGTTGACCGACGAAGCCCAGCTCGAATACAGCAAAAAAGGCAAGTCATCGCTGTTCAAGAGCCAACCTCAGCAATTGCGCGAAGTGCCTTCGGCCGAGCACAACCGTGAGAAAAACCGTTTTCTTGACCTGAGTCGGCCGTTTCTCGCCGACCTCGGTGTGACCAACAGCAAGCACGAGCTGATCCCGGCGATGTCGCGCAAGTGGAAGCAGATCAACAAGTTCATCGAAGTGTTCAGCCATGCGCTGACGTCGTCCCCCCTGGCGCTGGACAAGCCGGTGCGTGTGGCGGACTTCGGGTCGGGCAAGGGCTACCTGACCTTCGCCATCCACGATTACCTGCGCAACACCTTGAAGGCCGAAGGCGAGGTGACCGGCGTCGAACTGCGTGAAGACATGGTCACCCTGTGCAACACCGCCGCCGCCAAGCTTGAACACCCCGGCCTGGTGTTCAAGTGCGGTGACGTGCGCAGCGTGGCGCCGAGCGAGCTGGACGTGATGATTGCCCTGCATGCCTGCGATATCGCCACCGACTATGCGATCCACACCGGCATCCGTTCCGGCGCGGCGATCATCATGTGCTCGCCGTGCTGCCACAAACAGATCCGCCTGCAAATCCAGAGCCCGGCGCTGCTCAAGCCGATGCTGCAATACGGCTTGCACCTGGGCCAGCAGGCCGAGATGGTCACCGACAGTTTGCGCGCGTTGTTCCTTGAGGCCTGCGGCTATGAGACCAAGGTGTTCGAGTTCATCTCACTGGACCACACCAACAAGAACAAGATGATCCTGGCGGTCAAACGCGCAGAACCAGTGGACCCGGCTCAGTTGCTGGCGAAGATTCAGGAGCTGAAGGATTTCTATCACATCAGCGAGCATTGCCTGGAAACCCTGCTGCGCTCCGACGGTTACCTCTGATCCTGTTGTAGGAGCGAGCTAGCTCGCGATGGACGTCAACGATAACGCGTGCTTTCTGAATCAACGCGTCGGTTTCAAGTCCTTCGCGAGCAAGCTCGCTCCCACAGGATTGGGTTTGATCGCTGTCTTGCGCCCGAGCATCACCGTCACGATCACCCCGCCGGCAAACAGCCAGGTAATCGGCTCCACATGTTCACCGAAGAACAGCGCCGAGAAGGCGATGGTGAAGAAGATCTGCAGCAACTGGATCTGACTGACCCGGGCAATGCCACCCATGGCCAGTCCGGCGTACCAGGCAAAGAAACCGATGAACTGCGAAAACAGCGAGACATATCCGAAGGCCCACCAGGTCTTGGCGGAAATCTCGCCCTGATGTTGCAGTGCCAGATACACCACCGGGCCGATCAGCAGCGGCGTCGACAGCACCAGCGCCCAGCAGATCACCTGCCAACCGCCCATCTCCCTGGCCAGCCGGCCTCCTTCGGCGTAACCCAATCCGCCCACTGCAATGGCGCCAAGCATCAGCAAGTCACCGGCCTGAATGCTGCCGGCACCGCTGATCAGTGCATAACCGAGCACCAGCGCACTGCCCAATGCGGCGCAGGCCCAGAAGGCTTTCGAAGGCCGCTCATGGGACAACCACGCGGCGTACAGCGCCACGCACAGCGGCTGTAATCCGTTGACCAGCGCGCCGTGGGACGCCGGCAAGGTTTGCATGGCCCAGGCCGACAATACCGGGAAACCCAGGATCACCCCGGCCATCACCAGCGCCAGGCCTTTTACCTGCTTCCAGGTCGGCCATTTTTCCCGGTGCCACAGCAACAGCAACGCCGCCGGAACCGCTGCAAACAGTGCCCGGCCCAGGCCATTGAGCAGCGGGTGGAGTTCCTGCACGACGATCCGCGTGAAGGGCAGGGTGAGGCTGAAGATCACAACGCCGAGCAGGCCCAGGGCCATGCCGGTGTTTTCGCGCGAGGACATGATGGCAACCAGAATCGTGGAAGGTGGGAGGTGTTGTTATCTAGCCATAAACCCGGTGTAAGCCGCTGTTACAGCTAGGTGCAGAGTTATCCGTACAGTTGCGAACACACCTATGTGGCGAGGGGGCTTGCCCCCGTTGGGCTGCGCAGCAGCCCCTATCCGGTTTCATCAACCGAACCGCACTGTCCTATTTTGCGCCTGCTTCGCAGGCGAACGGGGGCAAGCCTCCTCGCCACAAGGTAGTAGCCGGTTGTTACCCGACCCGCCGGATAAGGACTACCTTGAATACTCCTGCACGCCCACTTCCAGAGGAGTCCTCCCCATGGCTGCGAAAAAAATTCTGATGCTGGTCGGTGATTACGTCGAAGACTATGAAGTGATGGTGCCGTTCCAGGCGTTGCTGATGGTCGGTCACACGGTGCACGCCGTTTGCCCGGACAAGGCTGCCGGCCAGACCGTGCGCACGGCGATCCATGACTTTGAAGGCGACCAGACCTACAGTGAAAAACCCGGTCACCTGTTTGCCCTCAACTTCGATTTCGCCAAGGTCAACGCCGCCGATTATGACGCGGTGCTGATTCCGGGCGGCCGTGCGCCGGAGTACCTGCGCCTGAACGAAAAAGTCCTGGAACTGGTGCGCGCGTTCGACAAGGCTGGCAAGCCGATCGCTGCCGTGTGCCATGGCGCGCAGTTGCTGGCGGCAGCGGGTGTTCTCGAAGGTCGCGAATGCAGCGCTTATCCGGCCTGCGCTCCGGAAGTGCGACTGGCGGGCGGTACGTATATCGAGATTCCGGTGACGGACGGCCATGTCCAGGGCAATCTGGCCACGGCTCCGGCCTGGCCTGCGCATCCGAACTGGCTGGCCGGTTTCCTGGGGTTGCTGGGTACTAAAATCACGCTGTAAAGAGGGGCATGCCCATGTGCGAGCTGTACGTCAAAGCCGACCCGATACTCTACGAATCGCGCTCCCGCTCGCTGCGCATTTGCGGGGTGGTCACCACCTTGCGGCTGGAGAATCAGTTCTGGGACATCCTCAGCGAAATCGCCGAGGTCGACGGCATGACCACCAATCAGTTGATCGCCAAGCTGTATGAAGAGGTGATGGACTACCGCGGCGAAGTGGTCAATTTCGCTTCGTTCCTGCGGGTGAGTTGTACGCGGTATCTGAGTCAGCGTCGGACTCAGGTGCCGGAGTTGTCGGTGGTGCGGGCTGCGGCGAAGTAAGGAAGATCGTGTCGACGCCATCGCGAGCAAGCTCGCTCCCACAATGGTTTGGTGTACACAAATCTACTGTGGGAGCGAGCTTGCTCGCGAAGGGGCCAGAGCAGGCGACAGAAACCCGAGGCTGGTCTTTACTGTGAAGCGCGCAACCTTTCAATCGCCAAGGAGAAAGAGCATGTCCGGATGGTATGAAGTGAGCAAAAGCAGCAATGGCCAGTTCAGGTTTGTCCTCAAGGCGGCCAACGCCGAGACCATTCTGACCAGCGAGCTGTACACCACCCACGCCGCCGCCGACAAAGGCATTGCCTCGGTCCAGGCCAACAGCCCGCTGGATGAGCGTTACGAGAAGAAAATCACCAAGGATGGCCACCCGTATTTCAACCTGAAGGCGGGCAACCACGAGATCATCGGCAGCAGCGAGGCCTATTCCTCCGATGCCGCCATGGAGAAAGGCATCGCCAGCGTGAAGGCCAACGGTTCGTCCAAGTTGGTCAAGGACAAGACGTTGCCGGTGCTTTGAGTACAGCTTTCAAATCCAGCAAAAATCCCTGTGGGAGCGAGCTTGCTCGCGATGGCGGTCTGACAGTCAACATCCGTGTTGAATGTAATGGTCTCATCGCGAGCAAGCTCGCTCCCACAGTGGCTTTATGTACAGCTGGAGATCAGCGCAGGGCCTTCAACATATCTTCCAGCTGATCACAACTCGCCTCACTCAACGGGAATACCGGCAGCCGCGGATCCCCCACCTCCAGGCCCGTCGCCCGCAAACCCGCCTTGATCGTTGCCGGCAAGCCACCCTTGAGGATGAAGTCCAGCAGCGGCAACTGGCGATAGAACAGTTCGCGTGCCTTGCGCAAATCGTTGGCCAGCACTGCTTCGTACAAATCCAGGTTGAGCTGCGGGATCAGGTTCGGCGCAGCGGTGCACCAGCCTTTTGCGCCGGCGGCGAAGGCCTCCAGGGCCAACGGATTGCAGCCGTTGTAGAACGGCACCTGGCCTTCGCCGAGACGTTGCAGTTGATGCATGCGCTGGATGTCGCCGGTGCTCTCCTTGACCATGGTCACGTTTTCCACGGCGTTGACGATGCGCAGGATCAGGTCCACCGACATGTCGGTGCCGCTGGTGGCCGGGTTGTTGTAGAGCATGATCGGCACGCCGATGCTGGCGCCGATGGCGCGGTAATGGGCGAGGATCTCCGCTTCGCTGAGCTTCCAGTAGGACGTGGGCAGCACCATCACCACATCGGCGCCGTGAGCTTCGGCGAAACGCGCGCGGCGCACCGCTTTAGCGGTGGTCAGGTCGGACACGCTGACGACGGTCGGCACGCGCCTGGCCACGTGCCTGATGCTGAACTCGCTGACCTGATCCCACTCTGCGTCGCTCAAATAAGCACCTTCACCGGTGCTGCCCAGCGGTGCGATGGCGTGTACGCCGCCCTCGATCAGTCGGTCGATGGAGCGCCCGAGGGCATCCAGGTCAACGCCTTCGCCGTGGGGGGTGAAAGGGGTGATGGTGTAGCCGATGATGCCGTGAATGTTTGCGGTGGACATGGTGTCTCTCCGTTCGATCGATGGGTTCAGTTCAGGCAATCGGCGTGTTGGCGCAGGATCTGCCGGGCGTAGTAGTTGAAAGCAGCGGCATGCCGCTTGGGCCGGGCAATCCAGTCGTGGGCTTCACGGCCCAGTTCGGGAATGATCGGCTTGATGGTCCCGGCGCTCATCGCCAGCAGTTGCAGTTTCGCGGCGCGTTCGATCAGTTGCGCGATGACACAGGCTTCCTCGATGGTACCGCCGGTGGACAATTGGCCATGGTGCGAAAGCAGGATCGCCCGTTTGTCGCCCAGTGCCCCGGCAATCAGCTCGCCTTCCTCGTTGCCCACCGGCACGCCCGGCCAGCCTTCGAGAAACGCGCAGTCGTCATAGAGCGGGCAGAGGTCCATGTGGGAAATCTGCAACGGCACTTCCAGCATCGACAAGGCTGCAACGTGGGTCGGATGGGTGTGAATGATGCAGTTCACATCCGCTCGGGCGCGGTACACCCAACTGTGAAAACGATTGGCCGGGTTGGGCATGCCGTGGCCTTCGAGCACCTCCAGGTCCTCGTTGACCAGCAGCAGGTTACCCGCAGTGATTTCGTCGAAACCCAGGCCCAGTTGTTGAGTGTAGTAAGTGCCGGGTTGCGGACCGCGGGCGGTGATTTGTCCGGCAAGGCCGGAATCGTGACCATGCTCGAACAGGATGCGGCAGGTCAGGGCCAGCTTTTGCCGGGCGGTCCACGTATTATCTGCCAGGGTATTTTGCATTTGGCTCAGCGCGTGCTTGACCAGTTGCTCTTTGGGCAGCGCTAATGTCTTGGCCATATCGGTGTCCTTTGGGTGATTCAATGGACGTCGGGTTTGCCGTTCACCGGTTCCTCGCAAAGTCGTCGGTGAGTGCAAATGACACTAAAGAGGCTATATGACACAGTGTGTCATTGGCAAGGACAAATCGTTGCCTCCTTGATGGATAAATCGCTCTACATGTCTATCCGTTTGAAATTACTCAGAAAAAAACTTGGCGTGACGTTGGAAACCCTGGCCGAACAATCCGGCATGACCAAGAGTTACCTGTCGAAAGTCGAGCGCGGGTTGAACACGCCGTCGATTGCTGCGGCCCTGAAACTGGCCAGGGCGCTGAATGTGAAGGTCGAGGAACTGTTCTCTGAAGACAACGTCAGCCTCGACAGCTACAGCCTGGTGCGCAGCCACGAACGGCAACCCTTGGGCGTCAGTGACAACAATTCGGGCTACGCGGTGCTGGCCCATCAGGTCAGCGAACGCAGCTTGTTGCCGTTCATCATCTACCCGCCGGCCGAGTTCACCGACAAGACCTTCAAGGAGCATTTGGGCGAGGAGTTTTTGTTCGTCCACGAAGGGCGGGTGGAGGTGGACTTCATGAACGAGCGCGTGCTGCTCGATCGTGGCGATGCGTTGCACTTCAATGCGCAAAAGCCGCACCGGATTCGTTCGGTGGGCGAGGTGCAGGCGCAGTTGCTGGTGGTGGTGCACAGCACTGAAGAATGAGTTGACTGCAAAAGCTTCGCGAGCAAGCCCGCTCCCACATTTGACTGCATTTCTCCTGTAGAAACCCGGTCACCTGTGGGAGCGGGCTTGCTCGCGAAAGCGTCAGGTCGGCCAGTACTAAACTTCGACTGGAACCGATAACTTCGTGCCACCCAACGCATGGCTCTTGGAATCAAAGAACCGCAACTCAACCCCAGTCCCCTCAAACACCTTCGCGTAATGCCGCTTCTGGTGCTGGATGAACGCTTTGCTGCGCGGGTAAATCGAGATTGCCACCACCTGCGGTTTCGCCAGGCGCAAGGCATGGATGATGTGGCTGTCCTGCTCCCCCAACGCATGGCCGAAGATGCACAGTGCCTGGCCGTGACCGAGTAATTGCTCGTAGCAGAACGACAGGTAATCCGAACTGCGAATGGTCTTGAGCTTGTCCGCACTCGGGCCTTCATTGACGAACAGCGGCACGTCGTCGAGGGTCTTGATCGTGTTGTTGATGGCGAAATTGCCCAGCAACGTGCCCTCTGTCGACATCAGCTTGCGCGCCGTACCGTCCTGGTTGCGCACCAGATGCAGACCGCCGTGCAGGTACAGCAAACGGGTTTTATCGGTGGCCGTGTCGCTCAGGTCGAAACCGGGTTCGGCACCCTGGAACAGATCGCTGATCGCCTCAGGCTGGTGTTGCACTGCCCAGTAGTTGAGCAGGTCGTAATTGGTGGTGAACACCGTGCGGTAGCTGGCCAGCTCCTGATTGATCGTCGCCAGCGTCGAAGGCACTACCAGCCGCCACGGGATATGCACCGCGTGCACGGTGTTGATCAGCGCTTCCTTGATCGCGTAGTAGCGATTGCGCGGGGCGGCGGAGCTGACAGCCAGGGCCTTGTTGACCCGGCTGGTGGTTTTCAAGGCGCTCAGTACCTGCTCGAAACTGCGGGTCTGCATCGCATCGAACACGCTCAACTCGGACGGGCTCAGGGGTTTTTCTTCAACGGTGCGGGCGTTTTCGAACAGCGACTCGTAGCCGAAATCGTCCCACACCGCGCGACTGGCACCGTTGCCCACCAGCAAGCCACTGAACGAAGTGGTGCTGCGCAAGGCGTTCCAGTCTTCAAGTTGAGCATCGACATCCTGGAAATCGGTCATTGCGGTCTTCGTCTCACGGCAAAAGGTCTGTGGGCCGCGACTTTATCACGACCGGTGCCTGGACCACGGCACGACGTGGGCGAAGAACGCTATGCTGCGACTTCGCCTGAGCCGACTTCGCCGAGTACCCGATGCTGCAAAAAAGCCTGATCCGCCGTCTCGACCTGATCACCCTGCAACTGTTCGTCGCCGTGCACGAAGAGGGCACGCTGACCCGTGCAGCGGCGCGCGAAGCGATTGCCGTCTCGGCGGCGAGCAAGCGTTTGATGGAGCTGGAGGAGGCGTTGGGCATCAGCCTGTTCGTGCGCCAGGCCAAGGGCATGTCCCTGACGCCGGCCGGTGAAACCCTGCTGCACCATGCCCGGCAGATGTTGTTCAACGTCGAGAAAATGGGACTTGAACTGGGCGAGCACAGCCACGGTGTGCGCGGCTACGTGCGGATGCTCGCCAACCTGTCGGCGATCATTCAGTTTTTGCCTGAGGACCTGCGGGATTTTTCCGAGCGTCACCCACAGGTCAAGACCGACCTCGAAGAACGCCCCAGCGCCGGGGTGATTCAGGGCGTGCTCGACGGCGTGGCCGACCTCGGGATCTGTTCCATCGACAGTGACATCAAGGGCCTGCACAGCGTGCTGTATCGTCAGGACAAACTGGTGGTGTTGATGCCGCCGCACCATCCATTGGCGAGTCGGTCCAGCGTGGCGTTCGCCGATACGCTGGACAGTGATTACGTTGGGTTGCATGCCGCCAGTTCGATCAACATGCGTACCCATGCGGCGGCGCGCCAGGCCGGCAAGGTACTGCGGGTTCGTATTCATGTGCCGGGGTTTGATGCGATGTGTCGGATGATCCAGGCCAATATGGGCATCGGCATTTTGCCGCACAAGGCTTATGAATTGTTTGGCCGGGCCCTGGGTTTGCACGCGGTGCCGCTGACGGACGAATGGTCGGACCGGGCGTTGATTCTGGTGGTGCGCGATGAAGCTTTGTTGTCGCCGGTGAGCCGGATGTTGTTTGAGCATTTGCGGGGTACAGCCTAATAGTTCTCGGCTGAATGGGCGGGCCTCATCGCGAGCAAGCTCGCTCCCACACTGGGTCGGCGCCGCACTGAGGATCCCTGTGGGAGCGAGCTTGCTCGCGATGACTGACCTGAGGCCACGACAATTTCCCAGAGCGTTCGCATTTCGCGAACGCCCGTTGCCAACTGAAGGTTGGATTCCCGAGCTACCTGTCCTCTAGCCTTGGCACATATTCCAAGAACAAGAGGTACCCCGCGATGACTGCCCCTTTGAGTGCGATCAAAGTGATCGAGATCGGCACGCTGATCGCCGCGCCGTTTGCGGCGCGCATACTGGCCGAGTTCGGCGCCGAGGTGATCAAGATCGAATCCATGGGCCAGGGCGATCCCCTGCGCAAATGGCGCAAGCTGCACGAAGGCACCTCGCTGTGGTGGTACCTGCAATCGCGCAACAAGAAGTCCCTGGCGCTGAACCTCAAATCCCCTGAAGGCATCGAACTGGTCAAGCAACTGGCGACCAGCGCCGATGTACTGATCGAAAACCTGCGCCCCGGCGCCCTGGAAAAACTCGGCCTCGGTTGGGACGTGTTGCATGCGCTCAACCCCAACCTGACGCTGGTGCGGATTTCCGGTTACGGCCAGACCGGTCCGTACCGTGATCGTCCGGGTTTCGGTGCCATAGGCGAGGCCATGGGCGGGATTCGCTACACCACCGGCACACCCGGTTCGCCGCCGGCGCGGGTCGGTGTGAGCCTTGGCGATTCCCTGGCTTCGCTGCATGCGGTAATCGGTGCGCTGATGTCACTGCTAAGGGTCAAGACCGGGCAGGGCGGCGGGCAAGTCGTGGATGTGTCCCTGGCCGAAAGCGTGTTTAACGTCATGGAAAGCCTGGTGCCGGAATACGACATGCTTGGCCATGTGCGCGAGCGCAGCGGCGGTGCCTTGCCGGGCATCGCGCCGTCCAACACCTACCTGACGGCGGACGGCGCCTACGTGGTGATTGCCGGCAACAGCGATCCGATCTACAAACGCCTGATGCAAACCATCGGCCGCGCCGATCTGGCCGAGGCCCCGGAGTTCGCCCACAACGACGGGCGTGCAGCCAAGAGCAACCTGCTCGACGCCGCCATCACCCACTGGACCAGCAGCCTGCCCATCGACGAAGTGCTGGCCGCGCTGGAGGCCGCCGAAGTCCCGGCCGGGCGCATCTACTCGGTGGCCGACATCGTCGCCGATCCGCACTATCAGGCGCGGGACATGCTGCTCAATGCCGAGTTGCCCGGTGGCGCCACGGTGAAGATGCCAGGCATCGTGCCGAAACTCTCCGAGACGCCCGGCGGCGTGAACTGGTCCGGCCCCGGGCTGGGCCAGCACACCGACGGCATCCTCGCGCAATTGGGCCTGACTGCAACAGACATCGAACGCCTGAAAGTCGAAGGAGTGGTGCAATGATCACCGATTATTCCAACAGCCTGATCGTGCAGGAAGTGTCCCCGCGCGACGGTTTGCAAATCGAGCCGACCTGGGTTGAAACCCACGACAAGATCGCTCTGATCGATCAACTGTCGCTGGCCGGGTTCAGCCGCATCGAAGCCGGTTCGTTCGTGTCGCCCAAGGCGATTCCTGCGTTGCGCGATGGCGAGCTGGTGTTCAAGGGCATTAGCCGGCAACCTGGGGTGATCTATGTCGCGCTGATCCCCAACCTCAAAGGCGCGCAACGGGCATTGGCGTGCAGTGTCGATGAGCTGAACCTGGTGATGTCCGCGAGCCAGACCCACAACCTGGCGAACATGCGCATGCGCTGTGAAGATTCGTTGGCCGCGTTCGGCGAGATTGTGCAGTTCGTCGGCGACAGCCCGGTGCGACTCAACGCCAGCATCGCCACCACCTTCGGCTGCCCGTTTGAAGGCAAGATCGATGAGGACCGGGTACTGCAAATCGTCGACGCCTATCAGGAGCTCGGCATCCAGGGCATCACCCTGGCCGATACCACGGGCATGGCCAACCCGCGTCAGGTCGACCGGCTGGTGCGTCGGGTGCTGCAACGGGTCTCCCCATCAGACCTGACCCTGCATTTTCACAACACTCGCGGTCTTGGCCTGTGCAACGTGTTGGCCGCTTACGAAGCTGGTGCCCGGCGTTTCGACGCAGCCCTCGGCGGCCTCGGCGGCTGCCCGTTCGCACCGGGGGCATCGGGAAACATCTGCACCGAGGATCTGGTGAACCTGTGCGATGAAGTCGGCATTCACACCGGCATCGATTTGCCGCTGCTGCTGAAACTGTCCCGGGGACTGCCGGCGCTGCTCGGCCATGAAGTGCCCGGTCAACTGGCCAAGGCTGGGCGCAATTGTGACCTGCACCCCGTGCCCTCCTGAGCAAACTGCCCTCCTGTAGGAGCGAGCATGCTCGCGATGGACGTCAACGATAACGCTAGATGCCAGATACCCCGCGGCGATCTCAGGTTCATCGCGAGCGAGCTCGCTCCTACAGTGAAATCGAACATTTACCAGACAACAAAAACAATCGGACACCCACGGGAAGTCCGCCTGGAGAAACGCAATGAGCCTTAATGCACTGGAGGCCGGCGCGAGCCCGGCCGTTAGCCACGACGAAGAAAAAGCCCTGGTCAGCAAAGTCGCCTGGCGCCTGATGCCGCTGATCATGGTCTGCTACCTGTTCGCCTTTTTCGACCGCATCAACATCAGCTTCGCCAAGTTTCAGCTGCAGGCCGACCTGAGTCTGAGCGACACCGCTTACGGCCTCGGCGCCGGGTTGTTCGTGGTCGGTTATGTGATTTTCGAAGTGCCCAGCAACATGATGCTGTACAAGGTCGGCGCCCGGCGCTGGATCGCCCGGATCATGATGTCCTGGGGCCTGGCCACGGCGGCCATGGTGTTCGTCAACAGCGAATGGCAGTTCTACGTGCTGCGCTTCGTGATCGGCGCGATGGAGGCGGGTTTCGCTCCGGGCGTGCTGTATTACCTGACCCTGTGGTTCCCGCAGCACTATCGCGGGCGCATCACCTCGATGCTGTTCCTGGCGTCGGCGTTCGCTGGTCTGGTGGGCGCGCCGTTCTCCGGCCTGGTGCTGCAACACCTTGACGGTGTGCTGCAAATGCGTGGCTGGCACTGGCTGTTCCTGCTCGGTGGCGTTCCGTGTATCGGCCTCGGTTTGCTGGTGCTGACCCTGCTCAAGGACCGCATCGAAGACGCCCATTGGCTGACGCCTTCGGAGAAGACTTTGCTGGCCAGCCGTATCGCTCAGCATGAGCCGCACAAGAGCGGTGGTTCGCTGCTCGCCGCGCTGCGGATTCCGGGCTTCCTGACTTTGGGGCTGATCTATTTCCTGATTCAGGTGGCGTCCTACGGCTTGAATTTCTGGGCGCCGCAACTGATCCGCAGCGCAGGTACCGAGAGTCCGGTGATGATCGGCTTGCTGACCGCTATCCCTTATATCTGCGGCGCCATCAGCATGGTGGTGATCGGACGGCTGTCCGATGCTTCTGGCGAGCGGCGCAAGTTTGTCGCCGGTCTGGTGGCGGTCGGTGCGGTCGGGTTCTTCTGTGCGGGGATCTTCGCCAGTCACACGACCTTCCTGATTGTCGCGTTGGGCCTGCTCGGTGCCGGGATCATCGCCTCCATCCCGAGCTTCTGGACCCTGCCGCCGAAACTGCTGGCCGGTGCTGGCGCGGGCGCGGCCGGCGGGATTGCGGTGATCAACACCCTGGGCCAGTTCGGCGGCATCGTCAGCCCGGTGATGGTCGGCCGAATCAAGGACCTGACCGGCAGCACCACGCCGGCGCTGTATGTCATTGGTGTATGTGCGCTGATTGCGGTGGCGCTGTTGCTGTGGGGGTTGCCGCAGAAGTTGCGCACACTCGATAAGTTTTAAAAGATCGCAGCCTTCGGCAGCGCCTGCTCGGACCACGCATCCCGGTAGGCGCTGCCGGAGGCTGCGATCTTTTGATCTTCAAGAAGTCGCTGTCATCGCTTTTTCCGCAGCGTCACTAAACTGAATCAACACCACCCCGGCCATCAACAGCACCACCCCAAACACCTTGGGCAAGCTGACTGGCCGCTCCACCAACCCAAACCAGCCGAAGTGATCCAGCAACAACGACGCCACCACTTGCCCCGCCAGCGCCAATGCCATGAACCCCGCGGCACCCAGCTTGGGCAGCAGCACCAATGCCAGGGAAATGAATATCACCCCAAAAGCGCCACCGGCCCACATCCAGAGCGGCGCCTTGCTGATGAATGCCAGTGATGGCAACGGCAAGCGCATCGCAACGATGATCGGCATCAGCACCACGACGCTCACCAGCAACGAGGCGAGTGTCGCCCACAGCGGATGGCCCAACCCGCGCCCGAGATTGACGTTGATCGCGCTCTGAAACGGCACCACCGCCCCGGCGATCATCGCCAGTCCAATCAGACCGGCCCAATGCAACGTACTCATGATCGATCTCCAACAGGTTTTGCTGGACTCTAGGGTATTCGTCGCGCAGATTTAAATTCCGTTTTGTTATCCAGAACATGCAGCAGATGAATAATCTTCGCCGTATCGACCTCAACTTGCTGGTGATCCTCGACGCCTTGCTCAGCGAGCAACACGTGACCCGGGCGGCCGAGCGTCTGCACTTGAGCCAGCCAGCGGTCAGCCATGCGCTGGCGCGCTTGCGTGACCTGCTCGGCGATCCGCTGCTGGTGCGCGCCGGTGCCGGTCTTGTGCCGACTCCGCGAGCGCTGGAACTCGTGGTACCGCTGGCCGCAGCCCTGGCCCAGGTGCAAGCGCTGCTGGCGCCGAACGCCTTCGATCCCGCGACCACCCAGCGCACCTTCCGTCTGGCGATGTCCGACTACGGCGCCGCCATTGTCTTGCCGGGACTGATCCGAACGTTGCGCCGCGAAGCGCCGGGCATCGACCTGCAAATCAGCCATGGAAGCCGCGAAAGCATGCTCGAAGGGGTGCTCAACGGTGACATTGATGTCGCCGCCGGTGTATTCCCGGAAATGCCCCATGAGCTGCGCAGCACGCCCCTGTTCGAAGAGCACTATGCCTGCCTGGTGGACCGCAACAGCCTGCCCGCCGATGGTGGCCTCGACCTGCCCACTTACCTGGCTCGGCCTCACGTCCTGCTGGAAATGCGCGGCAGCGGCACCCCGGAAATCGAACGTGCATTGACTGCATTGCGCGAACGTCGTCGTGTGGCTGTCAGCCTGCCACACTGGAGCGTGGCCCCGGAGCTCATCAGCGGCACCGACCTGATCCTCACCGTCGCGTCGCGCGGCTTGCGCGATATCGATCAGTCTTCATTGGTTGTCGTGCCACCGCCGTTTCACATTCCGTCGTTCACCTTTGTGTTGGCGTGGCATAAACGGCGGGGTGGGGATCAGGCGTTGAACTGGTTGAATGAGCGGATCGTCCAAGGGACCCACCGTTGACTGATTTCTGTCGCGATCAGGCAGTCGGCAGTTGAGGTCCTGATATAGACTGGCCATCATTCACCAAGCCGTTCAAAAGGACTCCCCATGACCCCATCGTTGCTAATGGCCGTGCTTGCCTCGGGTTTTATCTACGGCATCACCCCGGGGCCGGGTGTGCTGGCGGTGTTCGGCATTGGCGCGGCCCATGGGCGACGGGCCGGGGCGGGGTTTCTGTGCGGGCATTTGCTCGGTGATGTGGTCTGGTGCAGCACGGCGCTGATTGCGATTGTCGGTGCGCGGGAGATCGGCAGTACCGCGTTCGACGTGCTCGGTGTGCTCAGCGGCCTGTACCTGTTCTGGCTCGGCTGGCGTGCGGTGCGCGCCCGGCGTAGCAGCGGTGATGCGCCGCAGGGCCCGGCGCGGCAGCCGTTCTGGCACGGCATCCTGTTTGGCCTGACCAATCCCAAGGCCTATCCGGTGGCGGTGGCGACGTTCACGGCATTGCTGTCGAGTCGCGCGGAACTGCTCAACTGGTCAATGCTGCCGGCGCTGATCGCCCTGAGTTTCGTCGGCGGGTTGCTCGCCTACGCTATTCTCATCGGCATCGTCGGTGCACGGCGAGTGCGCACCTTGTACCAGCGTCATGAACTGGCAATCACCCGGTTGTGCGGGGTAATGTTCATCGGTTTCGCCATCAATGCGCTGGTCCATGCGTTGCCGGGGCTGATGCCGGAAAAGGCTTGAATGTAATCACAGGGATGCAAGGCTGACGGGGCAGGGATGATTGAAGAGCGCTGCATTATCGGGGCACCCACGCTGAACCATGGAAAACCGGAATTCCGCGCCGCTGGCGAGTTATATCGATCTGTTGCTGGACGCCGTCTGTGCGGTGGATAAGCAGGGCCGCTTCGTCTTTGTCAGCGCGGCATGCGAACGCATTTTTGGCTACAGCGCCGATGAGATGATCGGCGAGGCGATGATCGACATGGTGCACCCGGGCGATCGCCAGCGCACCCTCGACGCCGCCCGGGAGATCATGGGCGGTGAGCCCAAGCTCAACTTCGAAAACCGCTACCTGCGCAAGGATGGCAGTGTGGTGCACATCCTCTGGTCGGCACGCTGGTCCGAGGACGATCAACTGCGCATCGCCGTTGCTCGTGACATCACCGAGCGTAAGCAGGCCGAGTCCCGGCAGGCAGCGTTGTATGCGATTTCCGAAGCGGCCCATGCGGCAGAGGATCTGCTGGCGTTGTTCAAGCGCATCCACATGATCATCGGCGAATGGCTGCCGGCATTGAGTTTTTCCGTGGCGCTGTACGACCAGCACTGCGCACAGCTGAACTTTCCCTATCACGTCGATGACCACGAGCCACAGCCCGAACAGCCCGGAACCATGACCGGGCGCCTGTGTGTCGAGGTGATCTGCACGGGGCAGCCGATCCTGTTGACTCCGGGCCAGTGCCCACCTCTTGCCGGCTTCGAAATGCTGCAGACCGAACAGAACGCACCCTGTTGGCTGGGTGTGCCGCTGAGTTCGCAAAACGGCACCATCGGCGCGCTGGTCGTCAAAAGCATTCCGGGCGGCGAACGCTACACCGAGCAAGACAAGGAGCTGCTGCAATACGTCTGCGCCCAGGTCGCCACGGCCATCGAGCGCAAGCAATTGCACGCCCGCCTGCAACACATGGCCCAGTACGACCAACTGACCCAGTTACCCAACCGCGAGCTGCTGCGCGAACGGCTCAAGGCGTCACTGCAAGTGGCCCGGGAGGGCGGCGGGCGCATGGCGCTGCTGTACGTCGACCTTGACCGCTTCAAGCAAGTCAACGACACCCATGGGCACGCGGTCGGCGACATGCTGTTGCAAGCGGTGGCCAACAGGCTCAAGGGCTGCGTGCGGGAAATCGACACCGTGGCCCGCATCGGCGGCGATGAGTTCGTGGTGTTGCTGCACAGCATTCACGCGGCGGACGATACCGACCTTGTGGTCGAAAAAGTCCGTCAGGTCCTGGGTCAGCCCCTGCGCCTGGACGGGCACAGCCTGAATATCCAGCCCAGCATCGGCGTCGCCCGATACCCCGATCACGGCACCGAAGAGAAGCAATTGTTCCGGCATGCCGACGAGGCGATGTACTGCGCCAAACGCGAGCATCACCTGCGACTGGTCTGAAAAACCGCGCACCGTTCGTCGTGGCATCCACGTAATTTTCTAAACCTTTTGGGGCGCGCAAATTCAGATTCTATGCGGGCTACAGCTCGCCGCGACTACCACCAAGAGGAAGAGAATCATGCCTAATTCAAGAAACTCGAACTCGGGGAACTTCGCCAACGATCGAACGAAGGCCTCAGAAGCCGGTCGCAAGGGTGGGAAAACCACCACGACGACTGTCGACAAAGAGCCTGCGAAACCCGACATGGGCCGCAAGCCCGGACAGAAATCCAAGTAATGGATGATGGTGGTTTTGATTGAGAAGCGGGGGCGAAAGCTCCCGTTTGAATTTGAAGAGGAGGGCGCGACCATGAACCGGATGGCCACCCGATTATGTAATACCAGTCTTGCCACGTTACTGGGCCTGTTTGCCAGCGGCGTCTTTGCCCAGTCGACTGCCGAGTTCATCGACGAGGCCTCGGCAAAAGGTATTGCCGATATTGAAGCAAGTCGCCTGGCACACCAGAAAGCCGAGTCCAAAGAGGTCAAGGACTACACCATTATCGTCATCAACGACCGCACCACGGCGAACCAGCACCTGGCGAAAATCGCCAAGCAACTGGATATACCGGTCGCCCCTCGGGAAGAAATTGTCGAAAAGGCCAAAGCCCTGATGCCACAAGTCATGGATGGGGCGACCTACGATGAGGCCTATACCGTCAGTCAGGTGAAGACCACCCAGGAAGCCATCGAACAGCTGCAGCAGGAGGCGCAGACCACCGACGTGCCGCAAATCAAGGCGTTCGCCGAAGAAACCCTGCCTAAATTGCAAAATCACCTGGAAATGGCCAAGGCGTTGCAAGCCAGTCGTTGACCTGAAGGTTTGAACACAAACGGCGCGGGGCTTCAGTCACGCGCCGTTTTTCTGTTCAGCACAGATCCAGATGCGGCTTGGGGTTATGCGTTGGATTCAGGCCATTGAGGTCAAACACTCGACGTGATCGAAAAGGTTATTTTCTGAAACCTTTAGCGGTGCTCGCCGCGGTATCGTAGCGTCCCGAGGACAACGTACCGACAGGAGAACGCAATGAGTTGGTCCGCCAAACAGTACGTCGCTTTTGAAGATGAGCGCACCCGTCCCGCCCGTGACCTGCTGGCGGCCGTCCCCGCCGGGGACGTGCGCTTGGCCATCGATATCGGTTGTGGGCCCGGCAACTCCACCGAGTTGCTGGTCGAGCGTTTTGCCGATGCCACGGTGCGTGGGCTGGACAGTTCCAGCGACATGATCGACGCCGCGCGCAAGCGCTTGCCGCATGTGCAATTCGACATCGCCGACATCGACACCTGGAATGACAGTGGCCCGTTCGATGTGATTTTCGCCAACGCGGTGTTGCAGTGGGTGCCTGATCACGCCACCTTGCTACCATCGCTGGTGAGCAAACTGGCGCCGGGTGGCAGCCTGGCCGTCCAGATGCCTGACAACCTGAATGAACACTCGCACCGCTTGATGCGTGAAGTCGCCGCTGATGGCCCATGGGTCGGCAAACTGGCAGGTACCGCCGGGCAAAGGACCGAAATGGCCGATGCCAGTGGCTACTATTCGATTTTGAAAGCCTGTTGCACCCGCGTCGATGTGTGGCGCACCACTTACCATCATCCGCTCGCGGGCGGTGCATCTGGCGTGGTGGAGTGGTTCAAGGGCAGTGGCTTGCGACCGTTTCTCGATCCGCTGGACGAGGCGGAGCGGGCGCAGTATCTGAAGCAATATCAGACTGCTATCGAACGGGCGTATCCGGCCCTGGCCGATGGTTCGGTGCTGTTGCCATTCCCGCGACTGTTTATCGTCGCGACCCGCTGAAGCAAAACAGGGACAGTTGATGAGCGTCATCTGCCCCTTTTTTCGATTTTGAAAAATCACTGTGGCTTGTTCTTTTTTGAGCGCCGGGCACTCAAGTACTCAAAGGCAAAGGAGGCAAAGCCGAACAACCCGATCAATGAAATGATCATGATTCCCAACTCTGAATTGTGCATGTTGATCTCGAGGCGAAGGATGAGCCGGGAGAATAAGGGAACTGTTGTTGGGCTCAACGCAGCTCTACGGCTTCTTTACTCGCTTACGGTGATCTATACGCAAAAGATATGAGCGTCCAGGTGGCAGGGTCACATTCAGTGCTGAACACCAACCCACTGTTTTGAGTCATATCAGGGGCTCCAATCAGTTACTCGATCACGTCGATTTCCACCAGTGCCCACGTACAGCCAGCGTACCTTGGATTAGATGTGTGCAGGGTAACGCTGCTGGCTGAGGGGAAGGGTGCACCGTTCTCGGCGAGCATCTCGAAATACCCCTCAATGGCTTGTTGAACCATGGCTATTGCATCTTCCAGATCTTCACCGGCGCTATAACAACCTGGCACATCCGGGACTTCAACGCCCCACGCATGTTCGTCGTCCATGAAAATCGCAATCGGGTAAAACATGTTCATGGTCCTCCGTGAACACAGCGGGTGAGGTTATGAACCCCAAAGGGCGCCCCCGAAAGGCGCCGGGTGGACTGTCAGGATGGTTCTGCATCCATGCGTCGAGCGATAACGTCCAGCACATCGCAACCATCGCGCAATGGCACGCAGCAGAGCAATGCGAAGTCGCTCAGGACCACGGTGTCGGAGGTCAGGTCGCCACGCATCGCGAGGTTTTCCAGGAGCTGGGTGACGGCTCGAATTCTGTAACTGGCGGTGCTGAGCAGGGAATGCAGGGGTTGGGTGGTGTTGACGTAGAGGGAGGGGAGGTCGTCGGCGTTGCTGGTTAAAGCCATATATTCATTCATGAGTGATTCCTTGAATTGAAGTGAACTACCACTCAGTGTCGCCAAACAAAAGGTGGTAGCTGTACGCAGGTTGGCGAACCGGGACAAGGCAAACCGGTAGACCCAAAGGTCTCCCACGCACAGCCACCATAAACAGGTAGCCAAGTGCGTTCAGAAACGCTCCGAGATTGCTCGGAGGTTCCTATGCTTTGTCATCGAGTCGCCAAACCCGATACGCCATTTGGACGCGGTCGGACTATAGGTCTCATGACAAAGGCACAGCAATGCGCAAGTCTACGGACATTTCCCAGTGTCGTGTAGGACGTTGCTTTTTCTAACGTTGATCTCTGTTTGGCCTTTAAAAACGGGACCTTAACATTAGCGTTGGCAGGCGCATCACCAAATCCCGCGCAAAAAAACCGGCCACTTGGGCCGGTTTTTTCTGTCTCTACATCCCCGGGAAAAGGTGACGGATATGTTTATCAACGTAGAGCTGGATCGGTCATGATTCGACCAAATTCCGGGTACAAAAAAGGCTAAAAGTGCCTTTTTTTACTTAATCCACCTCTCATCTTTCAATCCTCAAACGCAGAACGCACAGCCTCCACAACGCGCTCTGCCACGAGCTCATCTTCAAGTTGCGGATACCCTTTCTTCAGCTTGCCCGACACCGTCCAGCCATTCTCCTTGATAGAGCGAATGATGCGATTCGCGTCCTGGTCTGGCATTTCCAATACCTCTTTCAACTGTTCCTGTGCTCGCTGAAAGATCACCAGTACTCTGGCTTCATCCGCCATTTCCTTTTTAATCGTGTGCTCGATAACGCGTGCGGTGTACAGGACGTGTTCGGTCAGATCGGGATAGCGCCAGGCAAAACGCGCGTCCTCATATTCATCGAAGATGAAGTTGCTGCGAGTACCGTCCTCGTAGGTCACGAGTTCGCCGAACCGATGGGCCGTCGCGTAACGTCGCATGAACGGTCGCGAGAATACTTCGAGCGTACGATCGTAGCCGGCCCTGAAGTCGATCGAGCTTGTGATTGTGGCAGAGACCGGCAATATCACGCCGTCGGGCACAGCCTTGTCCCGAACCAGGGTGTCGTTGATCAGGAAGCGGTGAATCCGGCCATTTCCGTCGCGCATGGGATGGATGTACACGAAGCCAAATGCCAACACTGCGGCACGTGCCACTGACTCAGCACCACGGGTTGCGACCTCAAACTCGTTGAGGCCTGCCAAGAGCTGAGCGAGGTCTGCGAAATGGGGGGCAATGTAATGCACGATGTCCTCGCGCATCGTGGCTTGCCCCACAAATACGGGAGAGCGCCGCAAGCCCAGTCCGATGGCGTCATGTCCAAGAATGCCAGCTTGCAGGGAATGCAGGCTGTCGTTGCTCAACGGGTCTTTGATATGACCGCAGTGCTGGGCAATGACATGGGCAAACCGCTGGATGCGATCCGCCTGGCCGGCTTCCTTTTCGATGAGAAAACTCGCGCGCGATTCCTTGAACGTCAGCCAACTGGCCGTACGCATCAGGATGTCGGCACCAAAGGCCTGATCCAATTCACCCAATGCTTCGCGCAGATTGAATTGCAGAGCTTCTCGCACTGGCACCGTACGACGAACCAAGGGGCAGAACTCAGCCGTCCCCGGCAGGTTGTTGTTGATGCGCCAACGACGAGTTCGCAGAGCGTCGCGACGAGTCAGATAGTCTTGGGGCGAAAGTACATCAACATAGCCGCCATTGGTCACGTCAGGCACATCCAGGCGTTCGCCTGTCAGCCATTCGTAGAGGAACCCCGTGCGGCGGGCGTATTGACCGAAAGGCTCCCGTCGACACCACTCTTCGACAGGCTGCGGGCCTATGGTTGCAAACAGGCGGGCGAAGAACTCGAGGTGGATCTCTTCGTACTTGAGGCCGAATTCGAAATGTCCTGCGAAATCGTCTGCGGGCCGATAGCTTGTCGGGTATCGGTTCTCCACATTGCCGTCGGTTTCGCGATTGACACGTACAGTGCCGATCATGGATTCGACGCGCAGAGTCTGTGCCAGTGCGATGTCGTAACGGGTCGCGAGGGTCTTGAAACCGACTTGCATTGACGAAATCCTTTACTGGGGCAAGAAAAACGTTAACAGAACCTTGATCTTATGCGAAAACGCTAATTTCGAAACGGTGAAAACACTAATGTCGGATTGAATTTGATAACAAATCCGTACTTTTCGAAAAAAACGCTAACAGGTCTCAGGATAGACGCTATCGCCCAAGGGCACTTGCTAATCGATCAGGGAAAATGGCGGAATGGCTGAAGAAGCAAAATCCACCAAATCCCGGACACAAAAAAACCGGCCATCAAGGCCGGTTTTTTCTGTCTCTGCATCCCCCGTCAAAACAACCCTGACGTGAGATCAAAATTCAATTGGAGCGGGTGAAGGGAATCGAACCCTCGTTATCAGCTTGGGAAGCTGGAGTAATGCCATTATACGACACCCGCTCAGAGCGCTGACTTTGTACCAGATACGGCTGCGGATTTGAAGTTTTTCTTTACGTGGAGCGGGTTTAACGCAGATGTGACAAAAAAGCCCGGACCGCATGACGGTCGATCGCGGGCAAGCCTCGCGCCTGCAGAATACGTTTAACGCAGCAGGGCGGGGCTTGCTCGCGATGACGCTACTTCAGCCTGCCAATGCATGGTGTTCCTGGGCGTTGTGGTAACGCGGTCGGCTTTCGAGTTGCGCTGGTTTCAGGAAGCCCATCAGTGCGTTGCGGCTGTCTCGGCAGGCGGCTTTGTGCTCCATGTCGAGAAAGTGACCGGTGGCCTGAATGGTGCTGAACGTGCTGTGTTGCACGTGGCCGGCGAACAACCGGGCATCGTCGGCGGCGGTGTATTCGTCCCATTCGCCGTTGAGGAACAGCACCGGCACGTCGATTTTCTTCGCCGCGTGCAGGTAGCACTGGCGGTCGCTGTGCAGCACGTCGCTGATGTGGAAGTGCATCTGCCCGTACTCATGTTCGGCCAGGGAGCTGACGTGGCGATAGTTGAAGCGCTTGAACAACGACGGCAGGTGTTTGCCGATGGTGTCGTTCACCAGGTGCCCGACCCGGTCGCGGTCCAGGTTGCCGAGGTGTTCGACGCCGCGCTCGAGGTAGTCGAGCATGTGCGCGTTGATCACCGGGGAGAACGAGCTGATCACGGCTTTTTCGATGCGCCGTGGCCGTTGCGACAATGCCATCATGGTCGCGGCACCGCCCCAGGAAAACGACAGCACGTGCTCGGCGGCGAAGTGGTCGATCAGCTCAAGCAGGATCTGTCCTTCGATTTCCTTGGTGAGCATTTTTTCATGTAGGTTGTGGGCTTTTGACCGGCCCGCGTAGGGCTGGTCGTAGCAGACGACGTTGAACTGCGGATGGAGGTTTTTCACGGTTTGTGCAAACGACGCAGTCGTAGCCATCGAGCCGTTGACCAAGATAATGGTCTTCTCTGCGGCGTCTGCGCGATAGAACTCCGTGTAAACCCGATACTGACCCTGTATATCCAGCACAGCGATTTCTGGCCTCATGTCATAAGACTCCTGGCAAGCGGGTATGCGCGCAAATGAGATTGCACGAGCTTTGTGACAGGTAGGCATACGCCTGGAATTTGAGAGGCCCATGTCGATCCATTGCAGTCCGGTCGACGGGTATTGTTATTGGCGGGCAGTCTGCCGGATGAGGCCGGAACCCTAGGGTTCCTACCGGCAAAAAGTTTCTTAGAAGTATGGGGTGACTCGTCGGTCACATTTCGGCCGACGTCCTGATTCAAGCAGGGGTCACATCATTGCGCAAGTGCCGTTGGTAAATTGTTCGACAACTTTCTGCTGAGCGGTCGCGCGCTTAGATCGATCCGATCTCTTCGTCGGTCAGCGGGCGGTATTCGCCCGGTTTCAAGGCGTCGTCGAGCACCAGCGACCCCATGCGTTCGCGATGCAGGCGCATCACCTTGTTGTCGAAGTGGCCGAACATGCGCTTGACCTGGTGATAGCGGCCCTCGACGATGCTCAGGCGTGCGCATTTTGGCCCGAGCAGCTCTAGCCCGGCGGGTTGCGTGGTGAGGTCTTCGAAGGCGAAGTACAGCCCTTCGTTGAATTTGATCGCGTATTCGGGGCCGATGTCCTGCTCGGTTTCGACGTAATAGACCTTGGGCAGTTTGGTCTGCGGTTGGGTCAGGCGCCGCGACCAACTGCCATCGTTGGTGATCAGCATCAGGCCGGTGGTGTTGAAGTCCAGGCGTCCGGCGATGTGCAGTTCGTCCTTGTCCGGTTCATGGATCAGATCGAGCACGGTCGGGTGCTGCTGATCCCGGGTGGCGCTGACGCATCCGGCGGGCTTGTGCAACATGAAATGGCGCAGGGGTTTACCGACTTGCAGCACCTCGTTGTCGACTTCGACGCGGCTGAATTCGCGGACTTCGCTGTGCGGGTCGCTGACGACTTTTCCGTCAACCCTGACGCGTTTTTCCACCAGCAACAGGCGCACCTGCTTACGGTTGAAGCACGGCAGGTTGCTGAGGAAACGGTCGACACGCATGACTTAAGGATCGGAAAGGACAGGGGCGCGCATCTTACTTGATCGACCCGGACGCTGCTTGCAACTGCGCCTCGACCTCAGCGCAGCGCGGGCACAGGCACGAGGCGTCGCGCAGTTCCGCCGGCAGCGCCTGGAGCACCGCCGGGTCGATGCTGACGCCGTAGCACCAGCAGGCGCGGTCGGCGGTTCGCGGGTCGGCCAGGGCGCAGTCGTTGGATGCACCGCAGGCCGGGCAGAGGTCAGGCTGGTTCATAGCTGAAGTGAGGTTTTTCCACGCAGGTTCGGTTACGGCCAGTTTGCTTGGCCCGATACATCGCATGATCCGCCCGTGACAGCAGGCTGTGCAAGGTATCATCGGGCTGCTGGGTGGTGATGCCGATGCTGACGGTCACATGCAAGGCCTGACTGTTGTAGGCATAGCGCTGTTGTTCCACGTGCTGGCGAATTTTCTCGGCAATCATCAGGCCGGTCTTACCGTCGGTGTCCTTGAGCAGCACGATGAACTCTTCACCACCCCAGCGGCAGACGATGTCGGAGTGCCGCAGGCAACTTTCCAGATCCCGGGCGAAACCGATCAGTACCTGGTCGCCGGCCAGGTGGCCGTAGGTGTCGTTCAGCGCCTTGAAGTGGTCCAGGTCCAGCAGCAAAGCGGTCAGCGGCTTGGGCTCGCGCCGGGCTTCGTGCATGGCCTGCGCGGCCAGCAGGTCGAAGCCGCGACGGTTGGGCAGTTCGGTCAGGCTGTCGAGGATGGCCTGGGCCTGGATCTTGTCCTGATAGCGTTTGATCACCCGGCTGAGCAGGGCCAGCACGATCAAGGTGACCAGCAGGCAGATCAGCAGGTTGAGGTACAGCGACTGGCGGATTTCACCTAGGGCACTGTCTTCGCGTTTGTCGACGAACAGGTACCAGTTCAGCTCCGGGATAAACCGCACGTTGAGGAAATGCCCCTGGCCCTGCACGGAGTATTCATAGCTGCCGCTGTGGGGTTTGGGCAGCCGGCTGACCAGGTCTTTCATGCTGTCGAGTTCGCTGAGTTTCTGCCCGATGTGCGCACCCTGCGGACCCCCTTCGGCGCCGGTGAGCACCAGGCGCCCGAAGTTGTCGACGAAATACACACTGCGTTGATAGCGCTGCTGGTACTTGTCGATCAGCTTGATCACGGCATCGACGGTCAGGCCAACCCCGGCCGCGCCGATGAATCGGCTGTTGTAGTCGTAGACCTTGTAGTTGATGAAGAAGGTCAGGTTGTCCTTGTTGGCGAGATCCGGGTCGACGTTGATCTCGTACGGATCCTTCATGTCCCGCACGCGAAAGTACCAGGCATCGCGGGGCTCGGTGGTCTTGACCTGCTTGAGCACACCCTTGGCGTGGTAGTAGGTCAGGCTGGTGTTGGAGACGAAGAACGCGGTGTAGGCGCCGTAGTGGGTCATGACCTCGTTGAGGTAACGGGTCATCTGGTCGGAATCCTTTTCACCATTGACCACCCAGTCGCGCATGAAGGTGTCGCGAGCCATCATCGAGGAAATCAGGATCGGCCTGACGAGGTCTTTCTGGATTTCCGAGTAGACCGTATCCGAGGTCAGCGGCAGTTCGGTGTTGACGATGTTGTCGCGGATCGAGGCCCGGGAGGCGTAGTAACTGAGGAAGGAGGTGGCGAGGAAACCTGCGCCCAGCAATGCGACCAGCGTGAGCACCAACGAACGTTGAGAGTACAGCGGCGAGCGAAGCGGCATGGCAGTTCCATTGGCAGTCATCCGATGGTTGCATTCTAATGGCACTGCGGGGAAATAACTGCTCCATGTGTGCCGCGAATGGTCGTTCCCACATTCCACGAAGGGTTACGCCCGCCGCCAGCGTGAATGAGGCGGCACTTTGATGGTGCTCGTGTGCACCGCATTGGAACCTGTCCGCCGCTGATCAGACGGTGGGTGTGACGTCGCACTTGGCAGGGGATTGCCAGTCAAAACAGGTGTAAGTCGGAGCGTGCCGACTGCTGTTACAGGTCTTTACGGAGGCCGCCATGTTGCGTCGATTATTGTTAGGTGCAGTACTGGGTCTTGGATTGTCTGGCTGCTACTACTACGCCGGTCCTGCCGACGTCTACGGGGGACCTTATTACTACCCCGGCTACTACTCGCCCTATTACTACGGTTACTACGGTCCGCGTTATTACGGTGGTTATCGCGCCTATTACTACGGTGGGCATGGTTACTACCGTGGCCACGGCGGCGGACACGGACATCATGGCGGTGGACATCGAGGTGGCCACCGTTAATCAGGGCGCGAATGGATGAAAAACCTTTCATCGGCCAGATGTTTCCACTTGTTTCGATGGCGCACCAGATTCCGAATTCGGTGTCTGATCTTTCGACAGTCACCGAACATTTGACTGTCGCCTGCCAGCGTCGCTGGTGTGGCTTACCCGCGGTCCAGGAGGCCGCCATGCTCTGTCGAATTCTTCTGCTAGCTGTGTTGGGATTGTCCCTTGGTGGATGCGTGCCTTATTACGATGAAGGAGGCAGTTACTACAGTTCCGAGGTCTATACCTCGCCATCGCCAACCTATTACGCCGGGGGGAGTTCCTACTACTCCAATGGTGGCGGTTACTACACACCGCCGCCCCGGTACTACGTGCCGCCAGCGCGGTATTACCAGCCGACACCGCGCTATTACTCACAGCCACGGATCTATCAACCGTCGCGCTATTACTCGCAGCCGCGGATGTATCAACCATCGCGCCATTACCAGTCGGCCCCTCGTTACTATCAGCCGTCGCGTGGCGACTACCGCACGCATCACAACCATGGCTGGGACGGCCGTAACCGCGGGAACTGGAACAACGACTATCGCGGTAACGGTCGAGGCTATCGCAGCGGGCGGGGCGGCCACCGATAGCTTTGTACAAAACACAACTCTGAATGTGGGAGCGAGCTTGCTCGCGAAGGCGGAGTGTCAGTCAACATCAATGTTGCTGAGATGACGCTTTCGCGAGCAAGTCGAATCGTCGCACCGCCGCTCCCACAGTGTTGTGTGCAGTTTTCAGTATTCGGACAAATCCGCCAGCGGATGCCGACCTTCCCAAGCCTTGTGAAAATGCGCCTCTACCACCGCGTCCGGCACGTTGTTGATGTCCGGCCAGTGCCAGTGCGGCTTCTGGTCCTTGTCGATCAGCCGGGCACGTACGCCTTCGCTGAATTCCGGATGCCGACAGCAGTTGAGGCTCAGGGTGTATTCCATCTGGAAGACTTCGGCCAATGACAGGTGTCGGGCTCGAATGATCTGCTCCCACACCAGACGAGCGGTCAGCGGAGCGCCTTCGCTCAGGGTCCTGGCGGCGCGGCTCAGCAACAGGTCGGTGTGATCGCGCAAGGCGCTGATGGCCTTCCAGGCGCAACGCACGTCGCTGACATCCAGCAGTTCGTCGATCTGCTGGCGGCGCGGCAGCCACTGGGCTTCGGGCATCTGCGCCACGGCTTCCTGCTGCAAGGCCTTGAGCAGGCTGTTGAGCTGCATGGGTGTCTGTTCCTGCCAGTTCAATTGCAACAGGCCTTCGATCAATTGCGGCTGCTGCTCATCGAGCAGGAAACGATCGGCCAGGTCCAGGTCGATGGCATCGCGGCCGTTCATGTGCGCACCGGTCAGGCCCAGGAACAACCCGAGCTTGCCGGGCAGGCGCGACAGAAACCAACTGGCGCCAACGTCCGGGTACAGGCCGATGCTGATCTCCGGCATGGCCAAGCGGCTGCTCGGCGTGACGATGCGGATGCCTGCCCCTTGCAACAGTCCCATGCCACCGCCGAGCACATAGCCGTGGCCCCAGCAGATCAGCGGTTTCGGGTAGGTATGAAGTTTGAAGTCCAGGCGATATTCCGCCGCAAAGAACTGCGCGGCCAGTGGCGGTACTTCGCCCGGATGGACGCGACAGGCTTCCACCAGGCTGCGCACTTCGCCGCCGGCGCAAAAGGCCTTGGCACCATTGCCGCGCAACAGAACGCAGACGATCTGCGGGTCCTTGGCCCAGGCCCCCATTCGGTCGCGCAGGGCGTTGATCATCGGCAGGGACAGGGCGTTCAGGGACTTTTCGGCATCCAGGCTGGCGATGCCGATGCGCGCGCCGTCGGTGCCGGTGAGTTCTTCGAAGTGCAGATTCATCGTGACCTCGATCGGGAATTTGAGGGTTAAGTATGATCGCTGTGTGGGAAAGTGCCGGATCTGCGTCAGATCAATTGACAAGCGTGATGCGCTTTCCTAGGGTTCGCCCCATTGTTTTTTCCGGATGTAACCATGACTGCTGACGACCGTATCAAACTCGAACCGGGCTGGAAGGAGGCACTGCGTGCCGAATTCGACCAGCCCTACATGGCAGAGTTGCGAAACTTCCTGCAACAGGAGCGGGCGGCCGGTAAGGAGATCTATCCGCCGGGGCCGATGATTTTCAACGCGCTCAATTCCACGCCGCTGGACAAGGTCAAGGTAGTGATCCTCGGGCAGGACCCTTATCACGGCCCGGGCCAGGCCCATGGCTTGTGCTTCTCGGTGCAACCGGGCGTGCCGGCGCCGCCGTCGCTGGTGAACATTTACAAAGAGCTCAAACGCGACCTGAACATCGACATTCCCAACCATGGCTACTTGCAAAGCTGGGCCGAGCAGGGCGTGTTGATGCTCAATACCACCATGACCGTGGAGCGTGCCAATGCCAATGCGCACAAGGACAAGGGCTGGCAGTTTTTCACCGATCGGGTCATTGAAGTGGTCAGCCAACAGCAACCGCACCTGGTCTTCATGCTGTGGGGCGCCCATGCCCAGAGCAAGCAGAAGCTGATCGATGCGACCAAGCATCTGGTGTTGACCTCGGTGCATCCGTCACCGCTGTCGGCCTATCGCGGCTTTCTCGGTTGCGGACACTTCAGCCGGACCAACAAGTTTCTGGAGCAGAATGGCGAGACGCCGATCGAGTGGCGGTTGCCGCCGGTTTGATGGGCTGAGCAAGAGGGCCCCATCGCGAGCAAGCTCGCTCCCACAAGGATCACGCGAACCCTGTGGGAGCGAGCTTGCTCGCGATGAAGGCAACTCGGTCTATCAGACTGAATCCGGACCCCGGTTCCAGTACTTGAACAACGGCTCCGCCAGAAACAACACAAACAACAGCCGCATCACCTGCATCGCCGTCACCAGCGGCACCGACAGTTGCAGGGTTTCCGCTGTCAGGCTCATCTCGGCAATCCCGCCGGGCATCATGCCCAAGGTCAGTGAACGCAGATCCAGATGGGTCAGCGCACTCAAACCCAATGCCGCCGCCGTGGCGATCAGCATGGTCAACACCGTGCCGATCAGGGTGCGCCCCATGAACGACGGCGCACGCCGGAAAAACTGCCGGTTGAAGTGACAGCCCAGACCGCTGCCGATCAACCATTGGCCAATCTGGCTACCGCCGTTGGGCAAGCCGATGTGCAGGTCCCAGCCGATGCTGACGGCCGCACTGACCAGCAACGGACCGAACAGCCAGGGGTTGGGTTGACGCAGGCGCTCCCAGATCCAGGCCGCCAACGCGCCAGCGGGAAACAATACCGCCAGCCAGCGCCAATCGATGCTGCCAGCGTGGGAAATCGGCGCACCGTCGCCCAACAAATACTTGAAGGCTGCCGGCACGCAGAGCACCACGACCAACACCCGCAAACTCTGCCCCGCCGCCACACGGCTGAGTACCGCCCCATTGCGGGCGCCGAGGTTGACCATCTCCCCGGAACCGCCGGGCATGCTGGAAAAGAACGCCGTGGCGCGATCTTCTCCGGTACGGCGCATCAGCCACACGCCGACCACGGCGGACAGGCTGGTGACCAACGCACCAAAGAAAATCAAACCGAAATGACTCAGCACCTGCTCCATCACCACCGGGGTGAAGTGCAGGCCGATGCCGATACCGACGATCCACTGGCCGCACTTGCGCCCGCCAGGGATTTCGGCCAATTGCCAGGGTGTCAGGCAGCGCACGAGGATGATCGCCAGCAACGAGCCGACCATCCACGGCAAAGGCCAGCCGACCTGGCTGGCGAGGAAACCGCCAAGCAGGCCGACCAGCGGGGTTCCCCACCAGAGTTTGAAGGGGGACCGATCAGACATCGGCGACAACGCGTTGCGCCACTGAGCGTTTACGCCAGATCCGCACAATCGGCACCAGCAGCATGACCACGATCAACCCCCAGACACCGACGGTGATGCCGCTCGACCAGAGGATGTCCAGCGAACCGTTGGAGATCGACAGCGCCCGACGCAGGTTCTGCTCCATCAAGCCGCCAAGGATGAAACCCAGTAGGACCGGCGACAGCGGGAAGTCGAGCTTGCGCAGGATGTAGCCGAAGATGCCGATACCGATCATCAGGAACAGGTCGAAGGTGGTGGCATGCACCGCGTACACGCCGATAGCGGTGATGATCGCAATCATCGGCACCAGCGCCCAGTTCGGCACGGCGAGGATTTTGGTGAAGATGCGGATCATCGGGATATTGAGGATCACCAGCATGATGTTGGCGATAAACAATGACGCAATCAGGCCCCAGACGATGTCCGGTTGCTGTTGGAACAGCAGGGGGCCGGGCGTGATGTTGTACAGCGACAGCGCACCGATCATCACCGCCGTGGTGCCCGAGCCGGGAACACCGAGGGTCAGCATCGGCACCAACGCGCCGCAGGCTTCGGCACCGATGGCGGTTTCCGGGGCCGCAAGACCGCGTTTGTCGCCCTGGCCGAATTTGCCGCTTGGGCCGGCAATGCGTTTCTCGGTCATGTAGGCCACCGCACTGGCCAGCGTCGCTCCGGCACCCGGCAGTACGCCCATGATGAAGCCGAGCACGCCACAACGCATGTTCACCCAGAACACCGAAGCGGCTTCCTTGAAGTTGAACAGCATGCGCCCGGTCGCCTGGAAGGCTTCCTGGCCACGGTGGGTTTTTTCCAGCAGCAACAGGATTTCACTGATGGAGAACAGGCCCAGCACCAGCACTACGAATTGAATGCCGTCGGTGAGGTGGATGTTATCGCCGGTGAAGCGGTACACACCGCTGTTGGCGTCAATGCCGACCGTCGACAGAAACAGCCCGATCAGCGCGGCGATGAAGGTCTTGAGCGGGCGGTCGCCGGCCATGCCGCCGAGACAGACAATCGCAAACACCATCAGCACGAAGTATTCCGCCGGGCCGAAGGCAATCGCCCATTTCGCCAGCATCGGCGCGAACACCACCATCCCGCAGGTGGCGATGAACGCGCCGATGAACGAACTCCAGGCCGACAGCGACAGGGCAACACCGGCCAGGCCTTGACGGGCCATCGGGTAGCCGTCGAGGGTCGTCATCACGGTGGAGGCTTCGCCGGGAATGTTCAGCAGGATCGAACTGATCCGGCCGCCGTATTCGCAACCCAGATACACCGCCGCCAGCAGGATCAATGCCGACTCCGGCGGCAGGCCCAGTGCGAACGCAATCGGGATCAGCAATGCCACACCGTTGATCGGCCCCAGCCCCGGCAGCAGGCCGACGACGGTGCCGATCAGCGTGCCGCTGAGGGCGGTCACCAGGTTGTAAGGGGTTAGTGCGACGCCGAAGCCGTGACTCAAATAACCAAGCGTATCCATATCAGTTCTCCAGAACGTCGAGCAGGCCCAGAGGCAGTGGCACGTCCATGACTTTGTCGAACAGCAGGTACAGACCGACGCTCATCAGGCTGATGATTATCGCGCCCGGCAGCCAGCGTCCGCCGTACAGGCGAGCCATCGGTATGCCAACCAACATGCTGCTGAGAATGAAGCCCAGCGGTTCGAACAGCCCGGCGAAGACCAGCAGCAACAGTACGCAAACACCAATTTTGGTCAGGGTTTCGCGATCCAGCGGTGGCTCTTCATCGGTGTGCTTGATCGGCGAAGGGCGATACACCATGTACACCAGCGCCAGGCCCATCAGTCCCAGCATCAGCAGGGGGAAGGCTCGCGGGCCGATCGGTTCGTAGGAAAAAGGTGCCTGGTAGGGCCAGGCCATCGCCACCAGGCTGAGGCAGGCCAGCAACAGCACCGAAGCAAAAATGCGTTGTAAGAGCATGGGGAACTCCTGTGCCGCGACTCCGCCAAACGGAGCCGCGGCCGCTAGACAGAGGCGATCACTGGATCAGGCCGAACTCTTTGGCCAGCACTTTGTAGTCCGCAACCTGCTTCTTCACGTAGGTGTCCAGTTCCGGGCCGGTCATGGCGAACGGGAACAGTTCACGCTGGTCGCGCAGCTTGGCGAACTCGGGGGAGGCCAGCAGCTTGTCGAAGGAGTCCTTCCACCAGGCATAGTCTTCATCGCTGACTTTTGGCCCGAGGTAGAAGCCGCGAACCACCGGCCAGACGATGTCGTAGCCTTGCTCGCGGGCTGTCGGAATGTCCTTCATTTCCGGCTCGTCCAGGCGCTTGTCGGAGAACACCGCCAGCAGGCGCATGTCGCCACTCTGGATGTGCGGCATGGAGTCGGAGATGTCGGTGCTGCCGACCTGGATGTGGCCGCCGAGCAGGGCGGTAGCAATCTCGCCGCCACCTTCGAGGGCAACGTAACGCAGGTCACGGGGGTTGATCCCGGCGGCCTTGGCGATCAGCGCGGTTTGCATCCAGTCCTGGCTGCCGACGGTGCCGCCGGAACCGATCACCACTTTGCTCGGATCTTTCTTCAGTGCCTGGACCAGATCGTCGAGGGTCTTGTAGGGCGAATCGCTTTTCACCGCGATGGCGCCATAGCTGGTGCCAACGGCGGCCAGCCAGCGCACGTGGCTTTCATCGAAACGACCGAACTTGCCCTGGGCCAGGTTCAGCAGCGAACCACTGGACCAGGCCACCAGGGTGCCGGCATCGGCCGGACGTTGGGCGACCACTGCGTTGTAGGCCACTGCGCCAACGCCGCCGGGCATGTAGGTCACGCGCATCGGTTTGGTCAGCAGTTTTTCGTTGATCAGCGCGCTTTGCGCCAGTTTGCAGGTCAGGTCGAAACCGCCGCCGGGCGAGGCCGGTGCGATGCATTCCGGGCGTTTGGGTTCGGCAAGCACATGGCCGGTAAACAGCAGTACGCTGGCCGCGAGGGCAATTTTACGCATTGACAGGTTCATTCAAGTCTCCTTGGGAGTTGTTGTTATGGACGCACTGAATTACCAAAGGGCAACGCTATAGCTCACCAGCAGACGCACTTCATCGGCATCGCGAGCAGAGTAGTTGGAGCGGTAGGTGGCATTGCGCAGGCGCACGGCGACATCCTTGAGCGCGCCGCTTTGTACAACATATTTAATCTCGGAGTTGCGTTCCCACTCTTTGCCTTCGTCACCGTTCTTGAGCTTGATGTTGTCACCGCTCACATAGCGGCTCATGAAGGTCAGACCGGGGACGCCGAGGGTGACGAAGTCGAAGTCATAACGGGCTTGCCAGGAGCGTTCTTCGGCGCCGGCAAAGTCGTTGATCTGCACGAAGTTCACCAGGTACGGGTCGGCGCCATCCACATACGGGAATGCGCTGTCGCCGGACATGTGCTGGTAGCCCGCGCTGAACTTGTGGCCACTCAAGGCGTAACTCACCAGGCCGTTGAGGGACTTGTTGTCGATCTTGCCGCCACGGGCCTCGCCCTGGTCATCACTGATGGCAAACCGCAGGTCGGTGCCAAAAGTGCCGGGGCCAAATGGCTGCGAAGCGATCAAACCGAGGAAATGCTGGTTGTAGACTTCATCGAGTTGCGCGAAGTGGTAGCTGCCGGTGATCTTGTCGGTGAGCTTGTAGTCCAGGCCGCCAAAATCAAAGTGCTTGCCGGCCACGGTGCCAGCGAAACGGCCGTTCTTGTTGTTGAGGGCAATGTCCTCGAAATCGGTGCTGTCGCGGTCCTTGGCTTTATCCAGACGCCCGCCGGTGAAGGTCAGGTTCTTGAGCTCTTTGGAGGTCAGCATGCCGCCCTCGAAGGTCTGCGGCAGGATGCGCCCGTCATTGGGCTTGAGGATCGGCAATTCCGGGATCAGGGTGCCGATTTTCAGCTCGCTGGCGGAGATTTTCATTTTGCCGGTCAGGCCGAGCTTGGAGTATTCGTCGACGGCGCGCCCATCGTCGGTCGGCAGCAGGCCGGTACCGGTACGGTCCGGGCTCGAATCGAGCTTAACCCCCATCATGCCCAGCGCATCGACACCGAACCCCACGGTGCCGTCGGTGTAGCCTGATTTCAGATTGAGCATGAACCCCTGGGCCCACTCGTCACGCTTGGACTGTTGGGCGCTGGTGCCGTCGCGAAAGTCGCGATTGAAGTACATGTTGCGGGTTTCGAAAGTGGCCGAGCTGTCTTCGAAGAATGCGGCCTGGCTCAACGGCGAAAAGCCGGCAAGGGCGGCAGCGCTGGCAAGCGCAGTGTGGCTGAAACGGGAGAGGCGGGCAGGCGCGATAGCCTGGGTCTGCAGGGACTGCATGGATGACTTACTCCGTTTATTGTTCTTATTTGTCGAAAACGCTTCGAGGCGTTTTTCGTATCGCTGTGTGGCTGCAGCGACGGCAGTCGAAACTGTCCGTGGCTGGACTGTAACGGGCTAACCTTTCGCTAACCTTTCAGCTGACTTTCACGGTTTTCGGGCTTCACAGCGGCGGTTGCGGCTGTAAACTTCGCGCCAGAGAATGGCGTCGACCATCCCGGAATGAGGTAAAGATCCATGCGTGTTCTGCTCGTCGAAGACCATTTGCAGCTCGCCGAAAGTGTCGCCCAGGCGCTCAAGAGCACCGGGCTGACCGTGGACGTTCTGCACGATGGCGTGGCAGCCGACCTGGCGCTGGGCAGCGAGGAATACGCCATGGCGATCCTCGACGTCGGCTTGCCGCGCATGGATGGTTTCGAAGTGCTGGCGCGTTTGCGGGCGCGGGGCAAGAACCTGCCGGTGTTGATGCTGACCGCCCGCAGCGACGTCAAGGACCGGGTCCACGGCCTCAACCTCGGCGCCGACGACTACCTGGCCAAGCCGTTCGAGCTGACCGAGCTCGAAGCCCGGGTCAAGGCCTTGTTGCGCCGCAGTGTGCTGGGCGGTGAACGAATTCAGCGTTGTGGTGTACTGGCCTATGACCTGGAAACCCGGCGTTTCACCCTCGGGGAAGAATTGCTGACCCTGACCTCCCGCGAACAGGCCGTGCTCGAAGCCCTGATCGCGCGCCCCGGTCGGGTGATGAGCAAGGAGCAGCTGGCGTCGCAAGTGTTCGGCCTCGACGAAGAGGCCAGCCCCGATGCCATCGAAATCTACGTGCACCGCCTGCGCAAGAAACTCGACGGTCAGCCGGTCGCCATCGTGACCTTCCGCGGCCTCGGTTACTTGCTGGAAAGCCGCGATGCATAAGCCCAGCAGCCTGCGCTGGAGGTTGCTGTGGAACCTGGCGCTGCTGCTGGTGGTGTTGATGCTGGCCAGTGGTTTGAGCGCCTACTGGAACGGACGCGAAGCTGCCGATACGGCCTATGACCGGACCCTGCTGGCGTCGGCGCGAACCATCGCTGCCGGCGTCTCCCAGCGCGACGGCACCCTGAGTGCCGACGTGCCCTACGTGGCCCTCGATACCTTTGCCTACGACAGTGCCGGGCGAATTTTCTACCTGGTCAACGACATCAATCAGAAGCTGATTTCCGGTTACGAAAACCTGCCCGCGCCACCGCCGGGAACGCCGCGCACCGATGACTATCCGGCGCTTGCACGTTTCTACAACGCCCAGTACCGCGGGCAGAACGTGCGCGTGGTGAGCCTGCTCAAGCCCGTGAGCGAGCCGAACATGAATGGCATGGCGGAAATTCGCGTGGCGGAAACCGATGAGGCGCGCGTCAGCATGGCCCGCAGTCTGGCGGCGGATACTTTGCTGCGCCTGGGCATGCTGGCAATCGGTGCGTTGATGCTGGTGTGGTTCGCGGTGAGTGCTGCGTTGCGCCCGCTGGAGCGCTTGCGCACGGCGGTGGAAGAGCGCCAGCCGGACGATCTGCGCCCCTTGCCTTTGGTGGAAGTGCAGCGCGAATTGTGGCCGCTGGTGCGCGCACTCAATCACTTTACCGAGCGCTTGCGTGGCCAGTTCGAGAAGCAGGCACAATTCATCGCCGACGCCGCCCACGAACTGCGCACGCCGCTGGCGGCACTCAAGGCGCGCCTGGAGCTGGGTCTGCGCTCGGCCGAGCCCGATATCTGGCGCAGCACGCTGGAGACTGCCGCCCAGGGCACTGATCGATTGACTCATCTGGCCAATCAGTTGCTTTCCCTGGCGCGGGTCGAAAATGGTGCCCGGGCGATTGCCGAGGGCGGCGCGCAGTTACTCGACCTGAGTCAGTTGGCACGGGAACTGGGCATGGCCATGGCGCCGTTGGCCCACAAGCGTGGTATCGCGCTGGCGCTGGAGGCGGATGAACCGGTCTGGCTGCGGGGCGAGCCGACGTTATTGAACGAACTGCTGAGCAATCTGGTGGATAACGCACTTGCCCACACGCCGCCGGGTGGCAACGTGATTCTGCGGGTCTCGGCGCCCGCCGTGCTGGAAGTCGAAGATGATGGCCCCGGCATACCTCTTGAAGAACGCGATCGGGTATTCGAGCGCTTTTATCGCCGCAATCAGCAAGTGGCCGGTTCCGGATTGGGGTTGGCGATTGTCGGTGAGATCTGCCGCGCGCATCTGGCCCAGATCAGCCTGCACGATGGCGAGCGGGCGGGGTTGAAGGTGCGGGTGAGTTTTGTTGCGGGGGATTGATGCCGCGTCTGTTCAGGCCCCTTCGCGAGCAAGCCCGCTCCCACATTTGATCAGCGGCGACTCGGTTCAATGTGGGAGCGGGCTTGCTCGCGAAGGGGGGCAACGCGGTCTTTGATCAGTAAAACATCGTGCGTGTTTCTTCCAGGTCGGCGCACATCGCCTTGTCGTCAAAATCGATTACAAGTGCCTTGTAGGCCGGTACGTTCAACGCATCGGTACTGGCGAGCGGGTGATCGGTGTCCTGCAGGCAATACAGGCTGGCCACCTGCACCAGATCCACATAGTCGACCTGCGCAGACTGGCGCTTGAAGTTCAGGTATAGCCGCGGCACTTGCACCAGCATGTCGGGAAATTCCCAGACCCTGAGCAGTTTTTCACCGATTAGCGGATGAATCCGGTCGATCACATGGTTGAGGCTGACCGGGTCGGACAGCAGCTCGTAGTGATCTTCGGCGTAGGTCAGGATCGGCAGCACGCCGATCTGGTGCACCAGACCGCCAAGGGCCGCCTGATCGGGCTTTAGTCGGGTGTAACTGCGGCACAAGGCGTAGCTGACGCCGGCGATTTCCAGGCTTTTACGCCAGACATCGCGCATTTTCTGTTCCACCACGTCGGAGCGGGCATGGAAAATCTGCTCCATGACCAGGCCGATCGCCAGGTTACAGCTGTAGTTGATGCCCAGGCGGGTGATCGCGGTATGCAGATCGGTCACTTCCTGGGTCGCGCGCAACAGTGGGCTGTTGACCACTTTGATCAGGCGTGCCGACAGCGCGGTATCACGGCCGATCACTTTGCTCAGGGTACTGACGCTGACTTCCGGGTTTTCCGCGGCCTTGCGAATCTGCAGGGCCACTTCCGGTAACGTTGGCAGAACCAGGTCATCGTTATTGATGGCCTCAACCAAATCCTGTTGGACCTTTTCCGCCAGCTTGCTCATTTAATCTCTCTAGGTGTCGCGCCAAGTGCTGCCGTTATTGCTGGATTTCGCGGTCGCGGTCCAGTTCATAAGGCAGGTCGAGCAGCTGCAAGGACGGCCCTTCGAGCACGCCCAGGTGGATGTCTCCACTTTCTGCTGCTTCGGCTTGCAACACAGCCAGGAGTTCAATGTTCTGTCCGGCGCGGGCCGCCAGCACCACTTCGCCGATGGCGCTGCCGTGGGTCGGGGAAAACAGCGGGGTACCCGGTTCAGGCAGTTCGCCGGCAGCCAGTTGCAGGCGATACAGGCGGCGCTTGAGTTTGCCCAGGTACTGCATCCGCGCGACGATTTCCTGCCCGGTGTAGCAACCTTTCTTGAAACTCACGCCACCGACCGCTTGCAGGTTGAGCATCTGGGGGATGAACAACTCGCGGGTGCCGGGCATGACCTGGCCGATCCCGGCGCGGATCTGGCCCAGCAGCCATTGATTCAGATCGCCTTCGCTCAGCACAGCCGAAAGCTTGCCTTTGACCGCATCGGCTTGACCGGCGGCAACCCACAGTTCGGCACGTTCAGGCGAGACGCGTATGGCAATCAATCCATCGTTGCGCACGACGCTGTCGGTTTCTGCCGGCAGGTCCAGGCCGAGGCTGACCAGCGCGGCGTCGCCATGGTCGATGCCGAAGCGGACCCAGGCGGCACTTTCGTCGGTCAGTTTCGACTTGGAAAATACTGCGTATTTTTTCAGGTCCGCCAGTTGCGGTTCGAGCAATTCGGTGGCCATGGCCAGGGCCACGCCGTCACCTTCGAGCAGGATGCGGAAACTCGATTGCATCCGGCCTTTTTGCGTGCAGCGGGCACCGAGGCTGGCCCGGGAATCGCTCAGGTAGTTGAGGTTGCAGGTCAGTTGGCCTTGCAGGAATTTGCTGGCGTCCGCGCCGCGGACCGCGAGAACACCTTCATGAGAAAGGGTGCAGAAAAAAGCAGAATCGGCCATGGGTCATCGCAGGGTAAAAAGTCTGATGGACATCATAAGGGGCCGCCTTCGAAATGGGTAGTTAACAAAGGCTCGACGGTGGCCGACCAAAGCCGACTGTTCGACGGGGCGCGGGCCTGTATACTTGCGGCCTATTTGAGGAGCGCTCCATGGTCGAAGATGTTGAACTGAACCGCCTCTACTGGCACAGCCGCCGCGGCATGCTTGAGCTTGATGTGTTGCTGGTGCCGTTTGTGAAAGAGGTTTATCGGCACCTCAACGAGGTTGATCGCGCCTGCTATGTCAGGTTGCTCGAATGCGAAGATCAGGACATGTTCGGCTGGTTCATGGAACGCAGCGAATCGGAAGATCCTGAGCTGCAACGCATGGTTCGCATGATCCTGGATCGTGTCCAGCCCAAGTAATGGGTTCGAATGCCGCTGGCATGCCTCACGGCAGTTGCTGGCGGCCTATCTTCTGGCCCAGCTGTTCGCGTTGGGTTCGTTGTTTTTACTGTCGATTCCGGTCTGGGCCAGCTCGCTCGGCGCCGTGCTGTGCGTGGTTCACGGAGTCTGGCTGTTGCCCCGGCAAATCCTGCTGACCCACCCGCAGGCCTTTTGCGGCTTGCGGCGCGATGCCGATGGCTGGCAGTTGTGGAGTCGTGCCAAGGGCTGGCAGCCCGTGCAACTAAGGCCGGACAGCCTGGCGCTGCCGTTGGTGGTGGTACTGCGTTTTCGATTACGGGGCGAGCGCCGGGTCAGGGCCATTTGCGTACCCCGGGATGCGCAGGCGGCGGATGTGCACCGACGCCTGCGGGTGCGGCTCAAATTCAGCCGACGTAGGTGGGCGGTACCAGAATAGTGTCCAGCGCGACCGGCAACATGTCCGGGTAGTCGAGGGTGTAATGCAGGCCACGGCTTTCCTTGCGTTCCATGGCTGACAGAATCATCAGCTCGGCAACCTGGGCCAGGTTGCGCAGCTCGATCAAGTCCCGGCTGACCTTGTAGTTGCTGTAGAACTCGTCGATTTCATCCAGCAACAGCTGCACGCGATGTTGCGCCCGTTGCAGGCGCTTGTTGGTGCGCACGATGCCAACGTAGTCCCACATGAATCGCCGCAGCTCATCCCAGTTGTGCGCAATGATCACGTCTTCATCGGAATCGGTGACCTGGCTCGCATCCCAGGCGGGAAGGGGCGTTGGCATCGGAACCCGGGGCAACTGTTCGAGAATGTCCGCGGCCGCCGAGCGGGCATAGACGAAACATTCCAGCAGCGAGTTGCTGGCCATGCGGTTGGCGCCGTGCAGGCCGGTGAAACTGGTTTCGCCGATGGCATACAACCCCGGCACATCGGTGCGACCCTGTTGATCGACCATCACGCCGCCGCAGGTGTAGTGCGCCGCCGGGACCACCGGGATCGGTTGTTTGGTGATGTCGATGGAAAATTCCAGGCAGCGTTCGTACACCGTCGGGAAGTGCGTCTTGATGAAGGCTTCGGGTTTGTGGCTGATGTCCAGATAGACGCAGTCGATGCCCAGGCGCTTCATTTCATGGTCGATGGCCCGGGCAACGATGTCTCGTGGGGCCAACTCGGCCCGTGGATCGAAGCGCTGCATGAAGCGCTCGCCGTTGGGCAGCTTCAGGTGGGCACCTTCGCCTCGCAGGGCTTCGGTGACCAGGAAACTCTTGGCTTGCGGGTGATACAGGCAAGTAGGGTGGAACTGGTTGAATTCCAGGTTCGCCACCCGGCAGCCCGAGCGCCAGGCCATGGCGATGCCATCGCCGCAGGCGCCGTCAGGGTTACTGGTGTAGAGGTAAACCTTGGCGGCACCACCGGAGGCGAGGATCACAAAGCGGGCGCCGTAGGTGTCGACTTCACCGGTACCGCGATTGAGCACATAGGCGCCGAGGCAGCGATCACCTTCGAGTCCCAGGCGTTTCTCGGTAATCAGGTCAACCGCAACCCGCTGCTCCAGCAGTTCGATGTTCGGTCGTTTCCGGGCCTGGTCGAGCAGGGTAGTGAAAATGGCAGCGCCGGTGGCATCGGCTGCGTGGATGATGCGCCGATGGCTGTGACCGCCCTCGCGGGTGAGGTGGAACTCGAACCCGCCATCTTCGTTACCCGATTGTTCATCGCGGGTAAAGGGCACGCCCTGGTCGATCAGCCATTGAATCGCTTCCCGGCTGTGCTCGACGGTAAAGCGCACGGCGTCCTCATGACACAGGCCGCCGCCGGCATTGAGGGTGTCATCGACATGGGACTCAACGGTATCGGTGTCATCGAGAACGGCCGCAACGCCGCCCTGGGCCCAGAAAGTCGAGCCATTGGCGAGGTTGCCCTTGCTCAGAACGGCAATGCGCAAATGACCGGGCAAGGTCAGCGCAAGGCTCAAGCCGGCAGCACCGCTGCCAATTACCAGAACATCGTGTTGAAACTGTTGGCTCATTTCAGGATTCCGCTCAAAGCGACCCGGGTCGGGGGTGGCGCAGCTGGACTTTCGAGTCAATGCAGCCGCACTGCCCACTAGTATATAGAGGGGGGGAGCGGCACAATACCCGAGCTAGCATGGCATTGTGAAACTACCGTGACGCAAAACATCGGTCGCTTCGTCGGATGTTTTTCTGCCCGTTGGGCGCGAGAATGACTGTATCGCCGATTTAACAGTCTTTTTCCCTTCACGGTTGCACAATGTCGGGTTGGTACGGCTATAAATAATTGGAACTTTTGCCAAAGGGCCAAGATCAATAGACGGTTGCCTGAAACAAGGGACAGTGTCGGCTTCAGTGCCGGATTGCAGTTCGATCCTTGCTGAAGAATCCGATGACAAGATTATCCGCGCAGCCGGGTCAACTCGTGCTGCGCTTTTCGTGCGTGCCAAATCAGAGCCCGCAGGAAACTTGCCTGGAGGGGGAGAACTTTTGCGAAAAGCCCGAGTCTATGTTTGCAAGTCTGGTGGTTTACTTCTGCAAGCCTCCTCCGAGCTCATCGAGGAGTGTTCATGCTAACCCAGGAAGAGGATCAGCAACTGGTCGAACGCGTTCAGCGCGGCGACAAGCGTGCTTTCGATCTGCTAGTGCTGAAATACCAGCACAAAATTCTCGGGTTGATCGTGCGTTTCGTGCACGACACCCATGAAGCCCAGGATGTGGCACAAGAAGCCTTTATCAAGGCATACCGTGCACTTGGAAATTTTCGCGGAGACAGCGCGTTTTATACGTGGCTTTACCGCATCGCCATCAACACGGCGAAAAACTATCTGGTTTCACGCGGCCGTCGGCCGCCGGATAGCGATGTCAGTTCCGAGGATGCAGAGTTCTACGATGGCGATCATGGCCTCAAGGATCTCGAGTCGCCAGAGCGGGCTTTGCTGCGGGATGAGATCGAAGGCACCGTCCATCGAACCATTCAGCAACTGCCGGAAGATTTGCGTACGGCTTTAACTTTACGTGAGTTTGATGGTCTGAGTTACGAGGACATTGCGAGTGTCATGCAATGTCCGGTAGGCACCGTGCGCTCCCGGATTTTCCGCGCCCGGGAGGCCATCGACAAAGCCCTGCAGCCGTTGTTGCAGGAAAACTAAAGACAGCGGCGACAGCCAAGAGAGGAACGCCATGAGTCGTGAAGCCCTGCAGGAATCGCTGTCCGCAGTGATGGATAACGAAGCGGACGAATTGGAATTGCGTCGGGTATTGAATGCCTGTGACGATGTAGAAACCCGTGAAACCTGGGCTCGTTATCAGATCGCTCGGGCAGTGATGCACAAGGATCTGCTGCTTCCACGCCTGGACATCGCCGCGGCTGTTTCTGCTGCCCTGGCTGACGAAGCCGTACCGGCAAAAGCTTCCCGTGGTCCATGGCGCAGCCTGGGTCGTCTGGCGGTCGCTGCCTCGGTGACCCTGGCGGTGCTGGCCGGCGTGCGTCTGTACAACCAGGATGAGATCGCCGGTGTCGAACTGGCCCAGCAATCCGCTCAACCCGGACTGGCTGCTCCACAAGTAAAAGGCCCAGCCGTTTTGGCAGGCTACAATGAGAGTTCGGATGCTACTGGCCCAATGGCCAACGGCGTACTGCAAGGTCAGCCAGGCTGGCACGATCAGCGTCTGCCAGGTTACTTGCGCCAACACGCACAACAGGCTGCATTGAAAGGCACTGAGAGCGCTCTGCCTTACGCTCGTGCCGCAAGTCTGGAAAACCGTTAAGGAGGATCATGCGCGCCATACCTCTACTTTCGCTTCTGCTCAGCGGCTGGTTCATCGTTCCAGCCCAAGCCGGTGAAGCCCAGGACTGGTTGACCCGCCTGGGCCAGGCAGAGCAACAGCAAAGCTTTCAGGGTACTTTCGTCTACGAGCGTAACGGTAGTTTTTCTACCCATAACATCTGGCACCGCGTCCAGGATGGAAAGGTCCGCGAGCGTTTGATCCAGCTCGACGGTTCCGCTCAGGAAGTCGTTCGCATTGATGGGCAAACCCAATGCGTCAGCGGCACACTGATAGCAGGGCTTGGGGACTCCCCGAACTCCGCCGCCCGTGCACTCGATCCTCAAAAGCTCAAGAATTGGTATGACCTGGCCGTCATCGGCAAGTCGCGTGTCGCCGGGCGTTCGGCGGTGATCGTATCGCTGACACCCCGTGATCAGCACCGCTACGGTTTTGAACTGCATCTGGACAAGGAAACCGGCCTGCCTCTGAAGTCCTTGCTACTGGACGACAAGGGGCGGTTGTTGGAGCGCTTCCAGTTCACGCAAATGGATACCGCTGACGTCCCTTCCGAACAAGACCTGCAGGCCAGTAATGATTGCAAGCCGGTCAATCTCGAAAGTGACAAGGCCTCTGCCGTCAAGGCTGCCCAAGTCTGGCGTTCCGACTGGTTGCCGCCCGGCTTCGAGCTGACCAGCAGCACCGCTCGCAAGGATCCGCAGACCAAGACCCAGGTCAATAGCCTGATGTATGACGATGGCCTGACGCGTTTTTCGGTATTCCTCGAGCCGTTGAATGGCGCAACAGTCACCGACACCCGTACTCAGTTGGGGCCGACCGTTGCGGTTTCCCGGCGCCTGGCCACGGCACAGGGCGACATGATGGTGACTGTCGTTGGCGAGATACCGGTCGGTACTGCTGAACGGATAGCGCTTTCAATGCGCACCGACGCCGCTGCAACCAAGCAGTGAGCTGAATTTGAAATGTTTCGTGAGCATTTCAGTTTGCAAAAATCCCGTAAATTTTTTATAGGTCAGAGCCCCTCGGCTCTGGCCTTGTTTGTTGTTCCCGGAACAAAAATACCGGCGTATTGTTCCCGGTGTTCCTTGCTCCATATCGCTTAACCATGCTCGTCGTAACGGGAGCCGTATGTCGATACCACGCTTGAAGTCCTACCTTTCCATTATTGCCACCGTGCTGGTGCTCGGTCAGGCGGTCACCGCCCAAGCGGTCGAATTGCCTGATTTTACGCAACTGGTCGAACAGGCCTCGCCTGCGGTCGTGAACATCAGTACCACGCAAAAGCTGCCGGATCGCAAAGTCAACCAGCAGATGCCCGACCTCGAAGGCTTGCCACCGATGCTGCGCGAGTTCTTCGAACGGGGCATGCCGCCACAATCGCGCTCACCTCGTGACCGTCAGCGCGAGGCAACCTCCCTGGGTTCGGGTTTCATCATCTCTTCCGATGGCTATATCCTGACCAATAATCACGTGATCGCCGATGCTGACGAAATCCTCGTCCGCCTGGCCGATCGCAGCGAAATGAAAGCCAAGCTGATCGGTACCGATCCACGTTCCGACGTGGCGCTGCTGAAAATCGAAGGCAAGGATCTGCCCGTGCTCAAGCTCGGTAAATCCCAGGACCTGAAGGCTGGCCAATGGGTTGTCGCGATCGGTTCGCCATTCGGCTTTGACCACACGGTGACCCAAGGTATCGTCAGTGCCGTCGGTCGCAGCCTGCCGAACGAAAACTATGTGCCGTTCATCCAGACCGACGTGCCGATCAACCCGGGTAACTCCGGTGGTCCGCTGTTCAACCTCAACGGTGAGGTGGTCGGGATCAACTCGCAGATCTATACCCGCTCCGGTGGCTTCATGGGCGTGTCGTTTGCAATCCCGATCGACGTGGCCATGGATGTTTCCAATCAGCTGAAATCCGGTGGCAAGGTCAGCCGTGGCTGGCTGGGCGTCGTGATTCAGGAAGTGAGCAAGGACCTGGCCGAGTCGTTCGGCCTGGAGAAACCGGCCGGTGCGCTGGTCGCCCAGATCCAGGACGATGGTCCGGCTGCCAAGGGCGGCCTGCAAGTTGGCGACGTGATCCTGAGCATGAACGGTCAGCCAATCGTCATGTCGGCCGATCTGCCGCATCTGGTTGGCGCGTTGAAGGCTGGCAACAAGGCCGATCTGGAAGTGATTCGTGACGGCAAGCGCAAGAATGTCGAATTGACGGTCGGCGCGATTCCGGAAGAAGGCAAGGAGCTGGATGCGCTGCCAAAATCCAGCATTGAGCGCAGCAGTAATCGCCTGGGTGTTTCCGTGGTCGAGCTGACTGACGAGCAGAAGAAAACCTACGACCTCAAGGGTGGTGTGCTGATCAAGGAAGTGCAGGACGGCCCTGCTGCCATGATCGGCTTGCAGCCGGGTGATGTGATCACCCATCTGAACAACCAGGCCATCGGTTCCACCAAGGAGTTCGCGGACATCGCCAAGGCGCTGCCAAAGAACCGTTCGGTGTCGATGCGGGTACTGCGTCAGGGGCGTGCGAGCTTCATCACCTTCAAGCTGGCTGAATAACCCGGTTGTTGGTTGCATAAAAAACCGCCTCGAAAGAGGCGGTTTTTTGTGTCCGGACCTTTTATCGCCGGGGCGTCAGCCCATCATGTCCTTGATCATGCGCTCTTGTTCCATCAGCTCGCGTTGCCGCGCGTCGATCCGCGAAGACAGCGGGAAGTTGCTGCCAGCCCTGCGTTTGGCGAAGTCCAGTTGCTGAATGGCCTGTTTGTAGTCCCCGACCAGCGCAAAGTATTCAGCGCGAGCCTGATGCAGGCCGATGATATTGCCCGACAGGCCGCGCGTCTCGGCAACCTGATACCACACGTCCGGGTCATCCGGGCGGGACTTGAGCAGGCTTTCGAGGGCTTTCTCCGCATCCGCAGTACGGTTTTGCTTGAGCAGCAGGTCGACGCGAATCTGGTTCAGCGGGTAGTTGCCAGAGTATTGGCCCATCAACCGGTCAACCCGGGACTGGGCATCCGCCAGGCGATTATTGGTGATATCCAGATCGACCTGAGCCAGGTTGTAGATGATTTCGTTGGGTGACTTGGCCAGCAACTGCTTGAGGTTTTCCCGTGCTTCGTTCAGTTGGCCGCCCTTGATCTGGGCGATCGCCAGGCCGTAGCGTGCCACGTCGTTTTTCGGGTTCTCGTCGAGCTGGGCGCGGAAGCGCTTGGCGCCAAGCCCCGGGGTTTCTTCATAGATCAGCTGTACGCGTGCGCGGATCAGTTGGTAGCGCATGCTGTCTTCGATACCGCCCTTTGGAAACTGTTCGGCGCGGTTGCGGGTGTCGGCGATACGCGATTCGGTGACCGGGTGGGTCAGCAGAAATTCCGGTGGCTTGGCATCGTAGCGGTACTGACGCCCCAGCCGTTCGAACATGGTTGGCATCGAGCGGGGATCGTAACCGGCTTTTTCCAGATTGAGGATGCCGATACGGTCGGCTTCCTGCTCGTTCTGGCGGGAGAATCGCCGCTGTTCCTGGATGGCTGCGGCCTGTGTGCCGGCAATGGCCGCGATCCCGGCGTCACCGCCACCGGCGGCTGCCAGCACGATACCCGCCAGCAATGCAGCCATCATGGGTACTTGCATGCGTTGCTGCGCTTCGACGCCCCGGGCAAAGTGGCGCTGCGACAAGTGAGCCAATTCGTGCGCCAGTACCGAAGCGTATTCGCCCTCGGTCTGGGCGTTGAGGAACAAACCACCGTTCACCCCGACGATCCCGCCCGGCGCTGCAAAGGCGTTGAGCTGCGGGCTGTTGATCAGGATGAATTCCAGGCGTCGGTCAGTGACCTGGCTGGTCTCGACCAGTCGGTAAACGCTGGATTCCACGTAATTCTTGAGCTGCGGATCGTTGAGCTGCGAAACCTGACTGCGCAACATTGCCAGCCAGGCGCGGCCGAGCTGGTATTCCTGTTGCGGAGAGACAATGGCAGAACTGGCGTCGCCGAGTGACGGCAGGTCGTCGGCAAAGCCCGGTGAGGCGAGCAGGCAAGCGAGCGTCAGCAGGGTGGGGCGCAAAAAAGTCATGCACAAAGCCTTAGTCGACAAAGACCTTACTGTAGCCGGACACCGGCGTTGCGACCAGATATTCTAGGCAACACAACCACCTGACCCGGAGTGATGCAATGACCGACGCTGTAGAGCATGACGTTGAACTGGACGCCAGCGGCCTGAATTGCCCGTTGCCGTTGCTCAAGGCCAAGATGGAGCTCAACCGGCTGGCCAGTGGCGCGGTGCTCAAGGTCATCGCCACCGATGCGGGTTCGCAACGCGACTTTCGCACCTTTGCCCGATTGGCCGGTCATACCCTGCTTCGTGAAGAAGATGAGGCGGGTGTTTACCGCTACTGGTTGAAAAAAGCCTGAAATCGGCTGCGTTTACTCCTAAGGATTATTGATGTTCAAAGTGTTGCGCGACTGGATTCAGCGCTATTTCTCCGATGAAGAAGCGGTGGTGCTGGCTGTCCTGCTGTTTCTGGCGTTCACCGCCGTACTGACCCTGGGCGGTATGCTGGCGCCGGTGCTCGCCGGGATGGTGCTGGCGTACCTGATGCAGGGGCTGGTGGTGACCCTCGAGCGCCTGCGGGTGCCGGGCGGGGTCGCGGTGGGGTTGGTCTTTGCATTGTTCATGGGGCTGTTGCTGGTGTTTATCGTGGTGGTCGTGCCGTTGCTGTGGCATCAACTGATCACGTTGTTCAACGAGTTGCCCGGCATGCTCGCCAAGTGGCAGTCGCTGTTACTGCTGCTGCCCGAACGCTATCCGCATCTGGTGTCCGATGAGCAAGTACTGCAGGCCATCGAAGCGGCACGGGGCGAAATCGGCAAGTTTGGTCAGTGGGCACTGACGTTCTCGCTGTCGAGCCTGCCATTGCTGGTGAACATCATGATCTACCTGGTGCTGGTGCCGATCCTGGTGTTTTTCTTCCTCAAGGATCGGGCCATGATCGGCCAGTGGGTGCGCGGTTACCTGCCCCGTGAGCGGGCATTGATCACCCGGGTCGCCCATGAAATGAACCGGCAGATCGCCAATTACATTCGCGGCAAGGTCATCGAAATCTTCATTTGCGGTGGCGTGACCTACATCGCCTTTGTTGTCCTTGAACTCAATTACGCGGCGCTGCTGGCACTGCTGGTGGGGATTTCGGTGGTGGTGCCTTATGTCGGCGCCGTTGTGGTGACCGTGCCCGTATTTCTGATTGCACTGTTCCAGTGGGGCTGGAGCGATCAGTTCATATACTTGATGGCGGTCTACGGGATCATTCAGACGCTGGATGGCAACGTGCTGGTGCCATTGTTGTTCTCGGAGGCGGTCAACCTGCACCCGGTGGCAATCATCTGCGCAGTGCTGTTGTTTGGCGGGTTGTGGGGGTTCTGGGGGGTGTTCTTCGCGATTCCCCTGGCGACGCTGTTCAAGGCCGTGCTGGATGCCTGGCCGCGCAAGGAGCCGGAGGTCGCGCCGCTGCTTTAAGGGGCAGGTTTGATCGTTCAGTGGGGCTGATGACCCCTTCGCGAGCAAGCTCGCTCCCACAGTTGACCGAGTTGTTCAGAAAATCACGGTTAGCTGTGGGAGCGAGCTTGCTCGCGATGGCGTCCGAAAGAACGCCCGGAAATCAGGCCTTATTCAGAGCCTGGGCCGCGGCCAATACCGCATCGACATGCCCCGGGACCTTCACGCCGCGCCATTCCTGGCGCAACACGCCTTTGGCGTCGATCAGGAACGTGCTGCGATCCACGCCCATGTATTCCTTGCCGTAGAGCTTTTTCAGCTTGATCACGTCGAACAGTTGACAGATGGCTTCGTCCTTGTCGCTGATCAGCTCAAAGGGGAATTCCTGTTTGCACTTGAAGTTCTCGTGGGATTTGAGGCTGTCGCGAGACACGCCGAACACTTCGGTATTGGCGGCCTTGAACGCAGCGTATTGATCACGAAAGCCCTGCCCCTCGGTCGTGCAGCCCGGGGTGCTGTCCTTGGGGTAGAAGTAGATCACTACCTGCTTGCCTTTCAGGCCGGCGAGGCTGACGGTTTGCCCGCTGGTGGCGGGGGCTTCGAAATCGGCAACCGGTTGGTCGATGGCAACGGCCATGAAAGCTTCCTTACATTGGGTTCTGTGGGCGCCAGGGTTCGATCAGGGCATCGAGGTTCAGCGCGTCGGCAAAATCCAGGAACTGATCGCGCAGCCAGCTGATTTGCACGCCGGCCGGCAAGGTCACGGTAAACGTGGCGTTGAGCATGGTGCCGCCGGTCTGCGGAGCCTGATAAGTGTCGCAGGTGAGGTTTTCCAGCTCGACATTGTGGTCCATGAAGAACTGGCACAGCTCGTTGATGATGTCCGAGCGGTAGGCCGAGCTGACATAAGCGACGTACGGCAGGGCCTGAGGGCGGTTTTCCAGGGCCGCGCTGCGCACCACGTTGACCGTGAACGCATGCCGCTTGGCCAATACTGGCAGGCTGCCTTCCAGGCGTGCCAGGGCATCCCAGCTACCGGAGATTTCCAGCACCAGGGCACTGCATTCGCCATGGCGGGTCAGGCGAGAGGTGACAACGGCGCAGCGGTTTTCATGGCTGGCGCGGCACAGGACGTTGGTCAGCTCCATGGGGTTGGCGCCGAGGGCACTGATAACAAGGAATTGTTCGCGAACTGTGGGGGTGGACATGCAGCATTCCTAAAGCGATGAGCGGTCGGTACGTCCAGAGGGCGTTTTGCCGGGGCGAGCCTGCGGATGCGAATTCAGAAACCCCCAAGCGGCAGGTCGCGACGTGCTCCGGCAGGGCGGGAGCGAGAGGCGGCAACGCTGGATCAGGGCTTGTGATGCCGTAAATGGAGGCTGAAACCCGGCGCGCGAGCTTGTCTGTACCGATCAAAGTCTGAAGGGTAGCGAAAACCGGCGCCAAGGGGAATGGCGGCAGCACAGTACTTCGCTTGTGCAAGCATCTTGGCGCCAGTACCATTACGGCTCTCTTTTTCCGGCAGGAGCGGTTTCATGATTGCGGGCAGTATGGTGGCACTGGTCACACCCATGGATGCACAGGGGCGTCTTGACTGGGACAGCCTCAGCAAACTCGTGGACTTCCACCTTGAAAACGGCACCCATGCCATTGTCGCCGTCGGCACCACCGGCGAGTCGGCAACGCTTGATGTAGACGAACACATTGCCGTCATCAAGGCCGTGGTCAAGCAGGTCAACGGTCGCATTCCGGTCATTGCCGGTACCGGCGCCAACTCGACCCGCGAAGCCGTCGAATTGACCCGTAATGCCAAGGAAGCCGGCGCCGATGCCTGCCTGCTGGTAGTGCCGTACTACAACAAGCCGACCCAGGAAGGCCTGTACCTGCACTTCAAGCACATCGCCGAATCGGTCGACATCCCGCAGATTCTCTATAACGTTCCCGGCCGCACCTCCTGCGACATGCAGGCCGAAACCGTGATCCGCCTGTCCACCGTGCCGAACATCATCGGTATCAAGGAAGCGACCGGCGACCTCAAGCGCGCCAAGGCCATCCTCGACGGCGTAAGCAAGGACTTCATCGTCCTTTCCGGCGATGATCCGACCGCGGTCGAGCTGATCCTGATGGGCGGCAAGGGCAACATTTCCGTTACCGCCAACGTCGCGCCGCGTGAAATGGCCGATCTGTGCGAGGCCGCCCTCAAGGGGGATGCCGAGACTGCACGGGCAATCAACGAAAAACTGATGCCGCTGCACAAGGACCTGTTCATCGAAGCCAACCCGATTCCGGTGAAGTGGGCTTTGGTTGAAATGGGCCTGATGCACGAAGGCATTCGCCTGCCGTTGACCTGGCTGAGCACACCTTGTCACGAAACGCTGCGCACGGCCCTGCGCCAGTGCGGCGTCCTGGTTTAATTGAGGAAGTACAACGCATGAAGCGAATGGCCGGACTTTCCGCACTTGCCTTGATTATCTCCAGCACCAGTGGCTGTGGATGGATCTGGGGCCCGGAAGGTTATTTCCGTGACCGTGGTAGCGATTACCTGGAAGCGCAACAGACTGCACCGATGCAAATGCCACCGGATGTCCGTACCGCCAAGCGTCTGGATCCGCTGTTGCCGATCCCGCGCAACGTGGCCGATGACACCGCCAAGGGCGAATACATCGTTCCTCGGCCGCAGCCGCTGACCGCGGGTGCTGACGCCGGTGCCTACTCCCTGCAGAAGAGCGGCGGCTCCAGCTCCATCCTGGCGCAGAATCCGCCGGCTGAAGTCTGGCCCGTGGCCGTTCAGTTCTTCCAGGACAACGGTTTCCGTCTGGATGAACAGCGTCCGCAAACCGGTGAATTCACCACGACCTGGCAGCATTCCGATGAACTGTCTGCGGCCATGGCCAAGCGCCTGAGCGCGGCCGGCGTCAGCACGGACAGCGAAACCCGCGTGCGGGTGCGCATCGAGCCGGGCGTGCAGCGCAATACCAGTGAAGTCTATGTGGTCAGCGCCGAGCGTCCCGCCGGCAGCACCGCCGACGTGGCCTTCACCAACCGTTCGGTCAACACTGGCCTGGACGCGGCACTGGTCGACGACATGCTCGCGAGCATGAGCCGTATCTCCGAGAAGGGCGGTTCGGTTTCCATGCTGGCTTCGCGTGATTTCGACGCGCCAAGTCGTGTCAGCCTGAGTGAAGACGGCAGCGGCAACCCTGTGCTGAACGTCGGTACCGACCTGGATCGTGCCTGGTCGAGCGTCGGTCGTGCGCTGGAACAAGGCGAATGGCGTGTTGAAGACATCAACCGCAGCCTGGGCCTGTACTACATCAACCTGGCCGAAAAAGCCGAGAGCAAAGACGACAAGCCAGGCTTCTTCAGCAGCCTGTTCGGCAGCGCGCCGAGCAAGGAAGAGCTTGAGGCCCGCGCCGAGCGTTATCAGGTTCGCCTGAGCAAGGTTGGCGAGAACGTCCAGGTCACCGTAGAGAAAAACATCAACACCGTGGCGCCGGCCGATGTGGCGCGTAAAGTGTTGAGCAAGATTCAGGACAACCTGGGCTGATCCTATGCGTTTTGCCGTTCTCGGCAGCGGTAGTCAAGGGAACGGCACGCTGATAGCCAGCGCTGATACGTACGTATTGGTGGATTGTGGTTTTTCCCTGCGGGAAACCGAAAAACGCCTGCTGCGCCTGGGTGTGAACCCTGCGCAGCTGAGCGCGATACTCGTGACCCACGAACATGCCGACCACGTGCATGGCGTGGGTTTGCTGTCTCGGCGCTACAATCTGCCTGTCTACCTCAGTCGCGGGACCTTGCGCGGGATGCGCAAACCTATTGAGCCCGCAGGCTTTCTGGCCGGCGGCGATCAACTGCAAATCGGCGACTTGAGCATCGGTGTCATTGCCGTGGCCCACGATGCACAAGAACCGACGCAATATGTTTTCAGTGACGGTTTACGGCGCTTCGGCCTGTTGACCGACCTGGGCTCGTATTGTGACAAGGTGCTGGACGGCTATCGGGACCTCGATGCGTTGATGATCGAGTCCAATCACTGTCGTGACATGCTGGCTCGCGGTCATTACCCGTACTTTCTCAAGCAGCGGGTAGGCGGTGAACTGGGGCATTTGAATAACCACCAGGCGGCATTCCTGGTGGCCGAGCTGGGCTGGAAAGACCTGCAACACCTGGTCCTGGCCCATCTGAGCAGCAAGAACAACCTGCCGCGGCTGGCCCGGCAATGTTTTGTCGACACCCTTGGGTGCGACCCGGACTGGCTGCAACTGGCCGATCAAGATTCAGGGCTCGATTGGCGACATATCGCCTAGCCCATCTACTTAGCAAGCGGAGCCCATCATGGAAAAACGTGAAGAACTCTACCGCGGCAAAGCCAAGTCGGTTTACAAGACCGACGACGCTAACCGCTTGATCCTGCTGTTTCGTAACGACACCTCGGCGTTCGACGGCAAGCGCATCGAGCAGCTCGACCGCAAAGGCATGGTGAACAACAAGTTCAACGCCTTCATCATGCAGAAGCTCGAAGCGGCCGGCGTGCCGACCCAATTCGACAAATTGCTGGGCGACAACGAATGCCTGGTGAAGAAGCTCGACATGATCCCGGTCGAATGCGTCGTGCGTAACTACGCCGCCGGCAGCCTGGTCAAGCGTCTGGGTGTCGAAGAGGGCATGAAGCTCAACCCTTACACCTTCGAGCTGTTCCTGAAGGACGACGCCAAGGGCGACCCGTTCATCAACGAATCCCACGTCGTGGCCTTTGGTTGGGGCACCGCCGAGCAACTGGTGCGCATGAAGGAGCTGTCGCTCAAGGTCAACGAAGTCCTGAGCAAACTGTTCGACGACGCCGGCCTGCTGCTGGTCGACTTCAAACTGGAGTTCGGCGTGTTCCACGATGGCTCCATCGTGCTGGGCGACGAATTCAGCCCGGACGGCTGCCGTCTGTGGGACAAGGCCACCGGTAAGAAAATGGACAAGGACCGCTTCCGTCAGGGCCTCGGTGATGTCATCGAAGCCTATGAAGAAGTCGCCAATCGCCTGGGCGTACCGCTTTAACCGACGCAAGCATCTGATAGCACAGAAATATTTCGCTTAGGGGGTTCGCTTCCTGCGAAAGTGTTGTTATGATGCGCGCCGTTGGAGAGATGCCAGAGTGGCCGAATGGGACGGATTCGAAATCCGTTGTACCTTCACCGGTACCTAGGGTTCGAATCCCTATCTCTCCGCCATTATTGAACAAGACGAAGCCCCTGTAATCGTTAAAGATTACAGGGGCTTTTTCGTTTCTGTCGTATTGGTCGGGTGTTTCGTGCCCCGGCATTTTCGATGCGATGCCTGCTGTGCTCTTGGGATCCGCCGGGTATCCATTTGCCGTAGGGCTTTCTCACCGTTGTATCTATATGTCCAGGTGATGTGGTTTGGGTTCGTTGCTGCCCCAGTGCTTTATATAGATGCTGGAGGTTCTCATGGTGGCGGCCCGGGTGCTTTGGCAAGGAAGAAGAATTTTCAGGTGGGGGGTTGACCACGTATTTTAATACTGTATTATTCGCCTCCCGCTAACGAGCAGTTTGATGTGGCTCTTGGTTTAAGTAGTTGATTTTGTTGAAAAATCAGAAACTTTTAAGGTTGCAAATTGAAAAGATGCGCTGTAAGATGCGCACCTCGGTTGAGACGAAAGATCTTAACCAGCCGCTCTTTAACAACTGAATCAAGCAATTCGTGTGGGTGCTTGTGGAGTCAGACTGCTAGTCAACAGATTATCAGCA